>NZ_BIMD01000115.1 GCF_004000905.1 Paenibacillus humicus NBRC 102415 | reverse complement strand
CGTCCTACTCTCCCAGGACCCTGCGGTCCAAGTACCATCGGCGCTGGAAGGCTTAACGGTCGTGTTCGGGATGGGTACGCGTGGTTCCCTTCCGCCATCGCCACCAAACG
>NZ_BIMD01000114.1 GCF_004000905.1 Paenibacillus humicus NBRC 102415 | reverse complement strand
GTGCTGGCCGGCGGCGCGGCTTATGCCGCCGCCCTGCTTCGGCTGGGCGGCGTCAGCGCAGCGGAGCTTCGCCAGCTGCCAGGCGGCGAGGCGCTTGAAGCCAGGCTGCGCCGCCTGAAGCTTCTGCCTCCGGCCTGAAGCTACTCCTTGGCTGCACCCGAAGCCAAGCTCAACTGCTGAAGCTTCTGTCTCTAAATATACCGTTGCTGCTCAAACGGCAGGCTTCCTCAATGGCGGCCAAGCACTCAAAAATGAGCTGCATAAGCGTTCCAAGAGAAACGGCTTTCCGGCCCACAGCATGTTGATCAGTTATTATTTTCACGAACCTATTTCTGACGAAGATTCATCCTCACAGGAATCATAGAAATATTCAGGAGCAACTCGACTGCACGGAATACAACATTTTGACGGATATCGGACATAGGATCCGTTATTTGCCCTTAAAATTGGTTTTTCGCAGATTATCGGACATAGGATCCGTTATTTGTGAACTTTTATCCAGATAACGAGAGTGGAGAAGGAAATAGCGGAACCAATGTCCGACAGCCCGGCAGGCCGGCAC
>NZ_BIMD01000113.1 GCF_004000905.1 Paenibacillus humicus NBRC 102415 | reverse complement strand
CGCCCTTATGCGTGCCGAGCAGGCCGCCCGCCTGCGTGTCCGGACCGCTCAGCAGCAGGCTTGCGCCGCTGCCGACAAGGCCGCGCAGCGTCGACTCCGCGCTGCGGCCGGCGATGCCGCCGGCCTTCGCCTCCGAGGCGGCGGAAGAAGCCGTCAGCAGAAGGTTCTGCACGTTGACTCCCTTTCCGTCGCCCTCGATCAGGCTGTTCTCTGCACGGCCGGCCAGGCCGCCGGCCTCGACGCCGGAAGCGCTGACGGCAAGCGCGACATAGCTCGGCGCTTCCGCCTGCACCGCCGGACGAACGATGTCCGCGCGGACGGCATATCCGGCCGCTCCGCCGATGCGCGCTTCGGCAGCCGTTGCCGTCACGGTCGTTTCTTCTCCGGCTTCCAGCGACGAATCGGTCAGGGAAGCGCGGCTGTCCGCCGCTCCCTGCAGCCGTCCGACGAGGCCGCCCGCTTCGGCTCCTGCACCGCCCGCTGCGATCGCGACGCGGCGCACAGAGACGCCGTTGATCGAGCCCTCGCTCAGGCCGGCCGCTCCGCCGAGCCTGGCGTCCGCGCCGGCAGAACGGAGCGAGATATCCTCCGCCTCGCCGCCGGTCAGGCTGCCGAAGCTCTCGCCGGCGATGCCGCCGATGCGTGCCGACGCGCCGCCCGACTCGATGTCGAGTCCGCGGACGAGCAGGCCCGCCT
>NZ_BIMD01000112.1 GCF_004000905.1 Paenibacillus humicus NBRC 102415 | reverse complement strand
TGCTCCGCCACGGCGCTTACGCTGCCCATCGCCTCGCTCAGCTGCGCCTGCGTCTCGTCCAGCGTCATGATCGCCTCCGTCACGCCGTCCAGGCTTCTCGCCAGATCCGCCATCCTCGTCTGCACGTCCAGGAAGATTCCGTTCGCTTCCCGCACCGATCCGATCTGCTCCTGGAAGATCGGCTGCGCCTCCGACAGCACCGACACCGTCTCGTCGATCTCGCGCTGGATCGTATCGGTGATGCCTTCCACCACGCTGATCGATTCCCGCGACTGCTCGGCCAGCTGCCGGATTTCCCCGGCTACGACCATGAACCCTTTGCCTGCCGCTCCCGCGCGCGCCGCCTCGATCGATGCGTTCAGCGACAGGATGTTCGTCTGCTTCGCCACGCTTCCAAGCACGTCCAGTATTTTGCGGATCGAGCGCGTGCTGTCCTTCAGCCGGTCGACCTTCTCCGCCATCCCGCGCACCATGCCCTCCGCCAGGCCGGTCTGGTCGATCAGCGCCGCCATATGGCCGGTTCCCTGCGCACCGGCTGCCTCCATCTCGCCGGCAGCCGCGATCATGCCGTCATTGGACAGCTTCACCCGGCGCATGCTCTCGTCCATGCCGGTCGTCAGGTCGCTGCCCTTCTCCGCCTCCATCGCCAGGCTGGTCGCCCCGCCCGCGATCTCCTCCGTCGCCGCCGCGATTTCCCGCGCCGCTCCGGCCGTCCGGCGGGACGACTGCCCGACCTCTCCCGCAGTCGACAGCA
>NZ_BIMD01000111.1 GCF_004000905.1 Paenibacillus humicus NBRC 102415 | reverse complement strand
CGAGGTCGGCAAAGAGATCCGGTTTTATGCGGACAATGCCGGCCTTTTTCGCGGCATCATTTTTACCTACGAAGTCAGTCAATCCGGAAGCGCGACGATAACGGCGTACGACGAAAACGTGTATCTTACGAAAAACATGGATACGCGCAAGTTTGTCGGCAAGACGGCATCCGCAATAATACGCGAAATATGTTCGGCGTTCGGCGTACCGGTTGGAACGATTGCCGAAACGGGCTACGTGATTCCGCGCATGGTTCTCCGCAATAAAGACTTATGGGATATGATGCTGACCGCGCTGACCGAAACGAGTAAACAAAACGGTAAGAAATACCGCGTGTACTCGTCGTCCGGTCGCCTGTATCTCGCGGAACGTAAAGACGCCGCCGTCCGATGGATGCTCGAAGATGGCGTGAATATCCTGACCGCAAGCCGTTCGCAATCAATCGAAGAAACGCGCACGACCGTAAAGGTCATCGGCGGGGATGACGAAAAGGCTCCTCGAACGGCGACCGCGACAGATAGCGCGATGGTGGCGAAGTATGGAACGATGCAGCACCTCGAAACTGCAGACTCAAAGCTGACGCAATCACAAATACAGCAGCTTGCGAAGCAACGTCTGGCCGATCTCGCGAAAGTAGGCGAAGAGGTAACGGTTGAAGCGCTCGGCCTGGCGGACGTGGTCGCGGGCGGCGCCGTCTACGCGTTTGAATCGATGACGGACATTGCCGGCGGCTATTACGTATCGACCGACCGCCATACGTGGGAGGGCGGAGTACACCGGATGAGCGTTACGTTATCGCGTACGTATGACTTGCCCAAGCTTCCGTACGAAGACGACGAGGCCGCGAAGGCATCCGCGAAAAAGAAGAAAAAGAA
>NZ_BIMD01000110.1 GCF_004000905.1 Paenibacillus humicus NBRC 102415 | reverse complement strand
TGGGACTGACCCCCGTTTGTGAGACAGGGATCAAAACACCTTCAAGCTAAGTGGCCAGTCGTCGAAAATCAACCGGCGACTGGTTTTTTAGTTTTGCTTGAATACGAATTGAGTTATAGTAGGTGATGTACTCTCGAACGGTTTGTTCAACGATTGCCGTCGTTGTACGAGTGAGTCCTTCGAGATAGAACGTTTCAGACTTTAGAGTGGAATGAAACGATTCGATGGGGGCATTATCAGCGGGTGTTCCCTTGCGGGACATGCTCATGGTAATGCCTTTTCCTTTTATGGCCCTTTGGTATGCCTGAGACGTATAGACACTGCCTTGATCGCTGTGCAACAGCATCCCAGGCTGATCGGGAAGCTGGCGCAACGTGTCCAGTACAATCTCAGTATCCTGCTTGTCAGCGATACTGTAGGCTACAACCTCGCCATTATATAAGTCCAAGATGCTCGATAAATATAACATTCTGCTGCCGAAGGGCAAATACGTAATATCCGTTACGAGCTTATTCAGCGGTCCGTCTGCTTGAAACTGCCGTTTTAACAGATGCTCGGCTGGTTGTGCTGGCTGTCCAGTCGGTTTGCGCTTCTTAACCCTGACTCGACATTGCAATCCTTCACGCTGCATGATTCGTTGTACGCGTTTGTGGTTGATCGACTGTTCTTTTTGGAGCAGCGCGGTGATTTTGCGATACCCATAACGAAACCTGTGCTCTTGGCAGCGTTGACGGATTATCTCCACGATGGGATTCGTTTGCTTCGTCTCATAGGCTGCTTTCCAACGATAGTACGTGGCACGAGCGATTCCTAGCCATGCACAAGCCTGCTTTACACACACCTCTCCCCGAATGGCTTCTATCCAAGCGACTACGGCCTTAGGTGACACATCCTCTCCAACTCCTGGTACTTTTTTAGCACGTCCACCTGCTGTTTCAGAAACCGATTTTCCGCCTTCAGCTTCTCAAGTTCAGAAGCGTACTCTGGGCCTTTGCCATACCTGTATTGCTTGCCCACAGGTTGCTCGAGCCGATGCAGCTCGCCCTTGCGATACCAGCTCATCCAAACCTTTAACTGAGTCCCATTCTTGATTCCGAGTTGATCCATAACCTGTTGAACGGGTACGCCAGCCAATCTCATTTCAATCGCTTGCATCTTTATCTCTACCGCATAGCTAACTCTTGTTGCCAACGTAAAAACACCTCCAAGGTTGTCTCCCATATCTGTCGACATGGTTGCATTCTTCTTGAAGGTGTTTTAATTTGTCTCACGTAACGGGGTCAGT
>NZ_BIMD01000109.1 GCF_004000905.1 Paenibacillus humicus NBRC 102415 | reverse complement strand
ACCAGTAAAGCCCGTCGAGCCGATAGCTCCGGTGGCACCAGTAAATCCAGTCGAGCCAGTTGTCCCCGTTACACCGGTTGTTCCAGTGGTCCCCGTGAAGCCCGTCGAGCCGGTAGCTCCGGTGGCACCAGTAAAGCCCGTCGCACCGGTAGCACCGTTGGTGCCCGTGAAGCCTGTCGCTCCAGTTGCTCCAGTTGCTCCAGTGCTGCCCGTGAAGCCCGTTGCGCCGGTAGCACCGGTGGTGCCAGTCGAGCCCGTTGCGCCGGTCGCTCCGGTGCTGCCAGTAAAGCCTGTCGCACCGGTAGCACCGGTGGTGCCCGTGAAGCCCGTCGCACCGGTAGCTCCGGTGGCACCAGTAAATCCAGTCGAGCCAGTTGGCCCCGTTAGACCGGTTATTCCCGTGGTCCCTGTGAAGCCCGTTACGCCGGTCGCACCGGTGGTGCCCGTGAAGCCTGTCGCGCCGGTAGTACCGGTGGTGCCAGTCGAGCCCGTTGCGCCGGTCGCTCCGGTGCTGCCTGTAAAGCCTGTCGCACCGGTAGCTCCGGTGCCACCAGTAAATCCAGTCGAGCCAGTTGGCCCCGTTAGACCGGTTATTCCCGTGGTTCCTGTGAAGCCCGTTACGCCGGTCGCACCGGTAGTACCAGTGAAGCCTGTTGCGCCGGTCGCTCCGGTGGTGCCCGTGAAGCCCGTTGCGCCGGTCGCTCCGGCAGCTCCGGTGGTGCCCGTGAAGCCTGTCGCACCGGTAGCTCCAGTGGCACCAGTAAAGCCCGTCGAGCCGGCAGCTCCCGTGGCACCAGTAAAGCCGGTCGAGCCAGTTGGCCCCGTTACACCGGTTGTTCCAGTGGTCCCTGTGAAGCCCGTTGCGCCGGTCGCACCGGTAGTGCCCGTTAAGCCCGTCGCTCCAGTTACTCCGGTGGTGCCAGTAAAGCCCGTCACACCGGTAGTTCCGGTCGTGCCAGTGAAGCCTGTCGCTCCAGTTGCTCCAGTGCTGCCCGTGAAGCCCGTTACACCGGTAGCACCGGTGGTGCCTGTAAAGCCCGTCGCACCGGCAGCACCGGTAGTGCCAGTGAAGCCCGTCGCTCCAGTAGCTCCGGTGGTGCCCGTGAAACCCGTCGAGCCAGTTGGCCCAGAGGCCCCTGTGAAGCCTGTCGCTCCAGTTGCTCCAGTGCTGCCCGTGAAGCCGGTAGCTCCGGTCGCTCCGGTGACGCCTGTGAAGCCCGTCGCTCCTGTAGCTCCGGTGGTACCTGTAGAGCCTGTCGCACCGGTAGCTCCGGTGGTACCTGTAGAGCCTGTCGCACCGGTAGCTCCGGTGGTACCTGTAGA
>NZ_BIMD01000107.1 GCF_004000905.1 Paenibacillus humicus NBRC 102415 | reverse complement strand
CCAGCTCCGCGCTTTCCCTCGCCTGCTGCACAAGGCCGGTGATCTGCTCCATCATCTCGTTGAAGCTTGAAGACAGCTGTCCGATCTCATCCTGCGAGCGATGGTGAGAGCGTATCGCCAGATTGCCCTTCTTCCCTTCGTTCATCAGGTTGCGCATCAGCCGCAGCGGACGTCCGACGGAGAAGATGACATAGAATCCGACAAGCATGGCGAGAACGGCTGCAGCTGCAGCAATAATCCAGGTCGTGCGCGATATTTGCTTGGCGTCCTTCACCAGCTCTGCGGTAGGGAGCATCGCGACGACCTTCCAGTCGTTCACTTGAAGCTTGTTGTAGATCGTCAGCACTTGACCCGCCGGACTATCCGCGCGGAAGCTACCGCTTTCAGCGTCCGATGGCGCATTGAAATTGAAGGTTTTGGCTTCGCCGCCTTCTGTGCCGTCCTCTGCCGCCATCGAATCCGAGAGCACGGCCTTGTCCGCTCCCAACAGGGCTACCCGGCTGTCGCTGCCGAGATTGATCGCATTGAGCTGATCCGAGATCAGCGACTCCCGCAGCTCGATCAGCATGACGAAAGCGTTCGTGCCCGAAGGAGATTTGATGACGCGCGCGAGCCCGATCGAAGGCTTGTCGCCATTTTCCTGAAATCCCTTTGGCTGCGTCGGAATCCAGATCGGAAGTCCGTTCTGCTCGATCGCCGCTTTGACCCAGGCCGATTCCTTGACCTTCTCGTAGTTGAGATTGCCTGTGCCCAGAACCTGCGTCTTGGCATGGGGATCGATCGGGACGAAGTTGACATTGAGCACGCCCTTGTTGGACATGGCCATCCCCGAGAGCTTGTCCGTAAGGACGCGTTGAGCGGAGAACACTCCATACTCATCGACCGTCGAGCTGAAGAATTCCCCTACATTGGACTGAATTTCCTTGTCCGTAAGGAATTGGACCGAGTAATTGAGGTAGTTGTCCAAAATCAAATCCAGCTTGCCGGCGATCTGACTGACCGTCTCTTCTGTGGAAGCGCTAACCTTTTTTTCGATTACATTCTTGGAAATGCCGTAAGAGATTTGACCTACGGACAGAACGCAAACGAGAATACTGACAAAAACGATCAAAAACAGCTTGGCGCTTACATAACGCAGCGGGTTCAGCTTCATGGCATTTTCCATCCTCCAGCTTAGCGGTTGTTTTGTTTCCTTAATATCGGATTCTGATGCGGAGAAGTTTACATTTAAAATAAATACCTGTGCCCTGCGCACCTTGACAGCTTATTTTTCGTCGTTCAGGTAAACAAAAGGCGGGCTTCCGATGGAAACCCGCCTCATGCCGATTATTCGATTCGGAACCGCTCCAAAGCCTTCTGCAGCGAACGCGACACTTCCTCCAGCTCGGAGGATAGGTTCACAAGCCCTTCGCTTACGCCGAGCTGCTCGCTGCTCAGAGACGCGACCTCCTCCGACGTCGCCGAAGAC
>NZ_BIMD01000106.1 GCF_004000905.1 Paenibacillus humicus NBRC 102415 | reverse complement strand
TATAACCGGCCTCAGAGGCCGGTTTTTTTGTTGTTCTACTCCCTTCGAGCATGTACAGTTTACAGCCGGTAAGACACGGGAGAAGCGAATCCTCCGCTTCATGAGACGGTGTGGATGCCCGCTGTTGAACGGCATAGCTGCAAAAAAAGTGCCTTTGTTGCGGAGAAATTCCGATAGCTGCCTTCCGGCGGGTGTCATCTCCGTGATAAAAAGGGATATCTGCACGCCTTTTCGATCAAAATCATTTATCTTGCTTAAAGATTTACCGATAAATACAATAGTTTAAGTGTGCTATATTCATCTGCTGCGAAACCTTATTTTCTGGGAAATAACCATTTGAGGAGATCAAGATAAAAATGAGTTTTAAAGCCAAATCATTGTCTATCCTGTCGACGGCCGCGTTGCTCAGCGTTCTGGTACCCCACGCTTCCGCACAAGAATCTTTGACCGATATTACAGGCAGCTATGCCAAAGACGCCATTAATAAGCTTGCCGAAATGGGGATCATCAACGGTATCGGCGACGGCAAATTCGACCCGTCCGGCACGATAAAGCGGCAGGACTTTGCCATTATACTGGCAAAAGCTCTCAAGCTGGATCTTGGCAGTCCCCCATCAAAGGCTACCTTCAAAGACGTCCCGAACGGCAATTATGCTTTTGCCGCTGTAGAAGCAGCGGTAAAGGCAGGTTTGTTTAAAGGCATGGGCAATGGGGCCTTTGGCGCCAGCCTGAGCCTCACCCGTGAGCAGATGGCAGTTACATTTATTAATGCGCTGGGTGTCGACAGCAGCGGAAAAGGCCAGCATTTACCTTTCTCTGATGCGGCTTCCATTTCCAGCTGGGCAAAAGACGCGGTTGGCGCTGCAGTTGAACTCGGCCTCATCGCGGGAAATCCCGACGGCACGTTCAGGCCGGTCAATGAAGCAAGCCGCCAGGATGCAGCCCTGGTCACTTCCAAGTTGCTGACCCGCCTGGAAGAACAGCCAAAGCCATCTGCGACACCAACGCCGATACCAACACCAACACCGACACCAACGCCAACACCGACACCAACGCCGACACCAACACCGACACCGACATCGACACCAACACCGGCACCAACAACACCAACACCAACGCCAACACCAACACCAACACCAACACCAACGCCAACGCCAACACCAGATCCAGCCGACCAGGCAGCGGCCGATCTGGTGAAAGCCCAAATCGCCGCCTTGCCGGCAAAAGAGGCCATCACTCTGGCCGACAAAGCAGCTGCAGCTCAAGCACGAACGGCCTATGAAGCTCTGACTGCAACTCAGAAGATACTTGTAGGAGATATCGCCCGCTTGACGGATGCAGAGGCGGCTATTGCGGCGCTGGAAGCGCAAGCAGCAGCAGACCAGGCAGCAGCCGATCTGGTGAAAGCCCAGATCGCCGCCTTGCCATCAAAAGAGGGGATCACTCTGGCCGACAAAGCAGCTGCAAGTCAAGCGCGTACGGCCTATGAAGCTCTGACCGCAAACCAAAAGGCGCTTGTAGGAGCTATCACGCGCCTGACGGAAGCGGAGGCGGCTATCGCGGC
>NZ_BIMD01000105.1 GCF_004000905.1 Paenibacillus humicus NBRC 102415 | reverse complement strand
CGACGCGGCCGCCCGCCAGCTCGACGCTCAGGCCGGCGGCGGCGCCTTCATTGCGTCCGACGATGCCGCCCGCGACGCCGCCGATGACGGCGGCCTGCTCCGGCAGCTTCAGCTCCACCGCCTCGATGCGGCCGAAGCTGCGTCCGGCCAGAGCGCCCGCGTACGCGTAGCCGAGGACGGACTTCGGCTCCAGCTTGAGCCCGCTCACAGAGCCTTTGGCGCCGATGACGCCGAACAAGCCTGCGTTCTCCACCGTGCCGCTGACGGCATAACCGTCGATCAGATGGCCGCCGCCGAGCAGCTCGCCCTGGAACGCCAGCGTTTCGCTGACGCCGATCGGGCTCCACTGGGCCGACTGGATATGGATCGGACCTTTGATCTCGATCGTCCGTCCCTCGAAGCTGAACGGCTCGATGCCGACGAGCGTGCCGTTGACGATCGCCGCCAGTCCCGCCAGCTCCGCTTCAGTGCCGATTTGGAAGCTGGGTGCGTCTTTGTCCCGAAGATACCAGTTGACGTTCGTATTGACGCTGCCCCCGGTTCCGTCATCGCCGCCGCCGCTGCTCGCGGCGCGGTTCACTTCCGGGTACTGGTACTGGGCGCTCAGCGACCCGTACTTCCAGGCTGCCGCGAAGTCCCAGCCCGACAGCGCAGGGAACTCGCTGCGGTCCGCCAGCGTCGAGGACAGGATCGTGCTCAGCCGTCCCAGCACGCTCAGCCAGCGGTACTGGCCGTCCGCGAAGTCGGGCAGGTCCTTGTTGAGGTTGAGCTTCTCGTCCTTGATGTAATAGCTCTTGTAGAGCAGCTCCTTGCTCGCGTTGTCGTACCGGCCGGCGAAGCCGCCGGCCCGTGCGGTTCCGCTTGCCGTCACTTCGGCTGCAGAGTAGCTGTAGGAAACCTTGCCGGAGGCGATGCGGCCGGCAAAGCCGCCCGCATAGGCGCCGTTGCCCGACGCCGTCACGCTTTTGGCGCTGTAGGCGTTTTTCACCGCGCCTCCCGACAGTTCGCCGAGCAGGCCGCCGGCTTGGGTGTAAGCGCCGGAAGCCGTCACCCGGGAAGCCGCGTACGATTGCTCGATGCCGCCGCTGCTGCGCCCCGCGAGACCGCCGAGGAACACAGGCTGGACGGCCGTTCCGTACGCTTTGGAGGTCAAGTCGAGATCCGTATAGGACGACAGGATCCGGCCGGCGTTGTCGCCGACGAGGCCGCCGGCCATCGTGCCCTGGCCCTCGATCGTCAGATTGGCATTTGTATACGTGTAGTACAGCGTGCCTGCGGCTGCGTTGCGGCCGACGAGGCCGCCGACGACCGCGTTCGCTCCTTTGGAGGAGACCGGCAGCTTGTCCGTTACGCTGACGTTGGCGATCAGGCTTCCGTTCTCGCCGACGAGGCCGCCGACCGTCATGCCCGGCGCCAGCGCCTGCACGCTGCCGGAGACGCGGCTGTTGGCGATGATGCCGAGCGAGCTTTGCGGCTGGGCGGCCGGATCGCTTGCGCGCGCCTCCAGCCGTCCCGCCAGACCGCCGACCGTGCTGCCGGCGGCCGCGGCGTTGGCCTTCAGCTGCATGCCGGTGAACAGGTTGCCGCTGACAGACGGCTGCTCGCCGCCCTTATGCGTGCCGAGCAGGCCGCCC
>NZ_BIMD01000103.1 GCF_004000905.1 Paenibacillus humicus NBRC 102415 | reverse complement strand
ACCGGAGTTACCGGCGCGACGGGTGTCACTGGGGATCCAGGAGTCACTGGGGCTACTGGGGTAACCGGGGATTTGGGCGCTACAGGCGTTACAGGCGTTACAGGTGTTACAGGTGTTACAGGTGTTACAGGCGTTACAGGCGCGACCGGTGTCACTGGAGATCCAGGCGTCACTGGCGCGACAGGAGTCACCGGAAACTCTGGAACCACTGGAGCTGCTGGTTCAACTGGGGCTACCGGCGCAACGGGCCTTGCTGGTCTTGCGGGAGCAACCGGGGCCACAGGGGCCACTGGAGACCTTGGTGCCACTGGCACTACCGGCCTCACAGGCGGTACCGGATCAACAGGTGCGACTGGCTTTACTGGCGCCACTGGAGCTACCGGATTCACTGGTGCCGATGGAGCTACCGGAACGACTGGCTTCACAGGCGCCACTGGACCAACTGGCGTTACTGGTTTTACAGGTGCCGCCGGCTCTTCTGGTGCAACTGGGTTCACGGGTGTCACCGGATCAACTGGTGCGACTGGGTTCACAGGCAGCACTGGACCAACTGGCGTTACTGGACTTACAGGTGCCACCGGCGCGACTGGCGCAAATGGATTCACAGGTGACATCGGATCCACTGGTGCGACTGGGTTCACAGGCAGCACTGGACCAACTGGCGTTACTGGACTTACAGGTGCCACCGGCGCAACTGGCATTACCGGGTTCACTGGTGATACCGGATTGATTGGGCCGACTGGCTTTACAGGGGCCACTGGATCGACTGGGTTCACTGGCCTTACAGGAGCGACTGGAGCTACGGGTGCGAATGGCTCTACAGGTGCGACGGGAACAACAGGTGCGACGGGCTTCACGGGTGACACAGGGCCAACTGGCCTCACCGGCGTCACTGGAACTACCGGTTCGACCGGCTTTACAGGTACCACTGGAACGACTGGTGTCACTGGCCTTACAGGAGCAACCGGACTTAATGGCGCCACTGGGGCCACTGGTTCGACGGGCTTTACAGGTACTACTGGAACGACTGGCTCCACAGGTGCCGCTGGAGCTACCGGTGCCACTGGATTGACAGGTTCCACAGGTGCGACGGGAGCAACTGGCGTGACTGGCTTTACAGGAGCCACTGGCCTTACTGGTGCGACTGGGCTTACTGGCGAGACTGGATTGACTGGTTTTACAGGGGCCACTGGGTTAACTGGGTCGACTGGTTCCACTGGAGCTACCGGTGCGACGGGCTTTACAGGTACCACTGGAGCAACAGGTACCACTGGAGCAACAGGTGCAACAGGCGTTACAGGTGCCACTGGGTTGACTGGCTCGACTGGTTCCACTGGGTTGACTGGGTCGACTGGTTCCACTGGAGCTAACGGTGCGACGGGCTTCACGGGGGCCACCGGAGCTACCGGTGCAACAGGCGTTACAGGTGCCACTGGGTCGACTGGTTCCACTGGAGCTACCGGTGCGACAGGCTTCACGGGGACCACCGGAGCTACCGGCGCGACTGGATTCACTGGCAGCACTGGAGCAACTGGCGTGACGGGCTCCACTGGCACCACCGGAGCTACTGGTGCGACAGGCTTCACAGGGGCCTATGGCACAACCGGTGCAACGGGGCCAACTGGAGTAACAGGCTCTACTGGATTTACTGGGGCCACTGGCCTCACTGGCGCCACTGGAACCCC
>NZ_BIMD01000102.1 GCF_004000905.1 Paenibacillus humicus NBRC 102415 | reverse complement strand
CGTACCTGTAAAGCCCGTCACGCCGGTTGCTCCAGTGGCTCCTGTAAGGCCAGATATGCCAGTCGTTCCAGTGGCCCCTGTGAAGCCTGTCGCACCGGTTGGCCCAGTAGTTCCTGTAAAGCCCGTCGCACCGGTATGTCCGGTAGTGCCAGTGAATCCAGTGGCGCCGGTAGCTCCGGTTGCACCTGTAAAGCCTGTAGGACCGGTTGCTCCAGTCACACCAGTGTTTCCAGTAACGCCAGTGAGACCAGTAGCCCCGGTAAATCCAGTCGCGCCAGTTGCTCCAGTGGCTCCTGTAAGGCCAGTTATTCCAGTCGTTCCAGTGGCCCCTGTAAAGCCTGTCGCCCCAGTTGGTCCAGTAGCTCCTGGAAGGCCCGTCGCACCGGTAGCTCCCGTAGTGCCAGTAAATCCAGTCGCGCCAGTTGTTCCAGTGGTCCCTGTGAATCCCGTTGCGCCTGTCGCACCGGTAGTGCCAGTGAAGCCCGTCGCTCCAGTTGCTCCGGTGGTGCCCGTGAAGCCCGTCGCGCCGGTAGCTCCGGTGGCACCAGTAAATCCAGTCGAGCCCGTTGGCCCCGTTACACCGGTTGTTCCAGTGTTCCCTGTGAAGCCCGTTACGCCGGTCGCTCCGGTAGTGCCAGTGAAGCCCGTTGCGCCGGTAGCTCCCGTGGTGCCCGTGAAGCCCGTTGCGCCGGTAGCACCGGTGGTGCCCGTGAAGCCCGTTGCGCCGGTAGCTCCCGTGGTGCCCGTAAAGCCCGTTGCGCCAGTCGCACCGTTAGTGCCTGTTAAGCCTGTCGCACCGGTAGCTCCCGTGGCACCAGTAAATCCAGTCGAGCCAGTTGGTCCCGTTACACCGGTAGTTCCAGTGTTCCCTGTGACTCCCGTTGCGCCGGTAGCACCGGTGGTGCCTGTAAAGCCCGTTGCGCCGGTAGCACCGGTGGTGCCTGTAAAGCCCGTTGCGCCGGTAGCTCCCGTGGTGCCCGTGAAGCCCGTCGCGCCGGTAGCACCGGTGGTGCCCGTGAAGCCCGTTGCGCCAGTCGCACCGTTAGTGCCTGTTAAGCCTGCCGCACCGGTAGCTCCCGTGGCACCATTAAATCCAGTCGAGCCAGTTGGTCCCGTTACACCGGTAGTTCCAGTAGTCCCTGTGAATCCCGTTGCGCCGGTCGCACCGGTAGTGCCAGTGAAGCCCGTCGCTCCAGTTGCTCCGGTGGTGCCCGTGAAGCCCGTCGCACCGGTAGCTCCGGTGGCACCAGTAAATCCAGTCGAGCCCGTTGGCCCCGTTACACCGGTTGTTCCAGTGGTCCCTGTGAAGCCCGTTACGCCGGTCGCTCCGGTAGTGCCAATGAAGCCCGTTGCGCCGGTCGCTCCGGTGACGCCCGTTGCACCGGTAGCCCCAGTGATGCCCGTGAAGCCTGTCGCTCCAGTTGCTCCAGTGCTGCCCGTGAAGCCTGTCGCACCGGTAGCTCCAGTGGCACCAGTAAATCCAGTGGCACCAGTAAATCCAGTGGCACCAGTAAATCCAGTGGCACCAGTAAATCCAGTCGAGCCGGTAGCTCCGGTGGCACCAGTAAATCCAGTCGAGCCCGTTGTCCCCGTTACACCGGTTGTTCCAGCGGTCCCCGTGAAGCCCGTAACTCCAGTTACTCCGGTGGCACCAGTAAAGCCCGTCGCACCGGTAGCGCCGTTGGTGCCCGTGAAGCCTGTCGCTCCAGTTGCTCCAGTTGCTCCAGTGCTGCCCGTAAAGCCCGTTGC
>NZ_BIMD01000101.1 GCF_004000905.1 Paenibacillus humicus NBRC 102415 | reverse complement strand
GGCGCTCGCAGCGCTCTGCGCCTTGCCGGCCGTGCCCGACTGGACGATGCGGCCTTCGTTGACGCCGGCGATCAGGCCGGCGCTCTCTCCGCCGCTGACGCCGCCCTCGGCCGTTACGCCGAGAATCTCGCCGCCGGCCGCGTTCACGGCCGCGACAAGCCCCGCATGGCGGGATGCTTTGACGTCCGCGCCGTCGAGCTGCAGATGGTAGATGCGGCCGCGGTTCACGAGCGTGAACGCCGCGTCGCCGCCTGCTCCCGCATCGGCGCGAAGCCCGCGGAGACGATAGCCGCCGCCGTCAAGCTCGCCGTCGAAATGCTGGAGCGGCGTCCAGCCGAAGGCGGACAGATCGATGTCCGCCGCCAGCCGGATCTTGTCGCCCGTGCCGAGCGGAGAGGCGGCCGCCTTCCGGTCGAACAGGCGGAAGTAGGCGAGGCCGGTATCGTTGCTCAGCAGCACGTAGCCGTCCAGCTGCTCCCGGCTGCCGATGACGATCTCGCCGCTGCCGGGCAGACGCAGGATGGAAGGATCGACCGCGTTCCGCCAGGCGCCGGAAGTCAGCGGATCGCGAGCCGGGACCGCCTCGGCCGAGGCCGCGGCTCCGGCGTTGCGGCCGACAGCCGCGCCGCTGCCGGTGTACGCCGAGGCGAGGATGCGGCCGTCGCGGAAGTTGTAGCCGACAAGCGCGCCTTTGTACGTGTCGGTGCCCTTGGCATTCGAGGTCAGCTCGCCGACGGAGGCATAGACTCCGTCGATGGTTCCGTCGTTGTAACCGGCAAAACCGCCGGTATACGAGCGGGTCGTGCCCGCGAGGCCGGTCGTGGAGACGACGCCCTGGAGCGCGTTCGAGCGCTTCACGGCGCCGGTCCGCTCCACGGCGGCGGCGAAGCCGCCCGTGCGCGTGTCCTGGCCGGCATTGCTCACGCTGCCGGAAGCATAGCTGTCCTCGACAGCGAAGCGCTCGATCGAGCCGGCAAAGCCGCCCGCATAGGAGCCGCGCTTGCCGGATGCCTTCACCGCTCCGTCTGCGTACGAGTAGCGGATCGAGCCGTTCCCGTTGCCGCCGTCGCCGAGCAGGCCGGCGAAGCCGCCGGCGTACAGCGTCGTGTCGATGTTGGCGTCCGTCACCTCGACCGGGATCGAGGCGGAGCTGCGCGTCACCTCCATGCGGTCGCCTTGGCCGATCGAGCCGCCCGCGTAGGCGGCAGGCAGGTTCTCGCCGATCGTGACGGCCGTGCCGACAACGATCCGGGCTCCGTCCTCAGGCAGGACGCGGCTGTAATGGATCTCTCCGTCCTCGCCTTGGCCGACGAGGCCGCCGGCCCGGTAGAGGCCGGCGCCGGAGGCGTCGATGCCTCCATGGGCATCGGCATGGACGAGAATGCCGCTGCTGTAGCCGGCAATGCCGCCCGCAGAGACCGTGCCCGCCGTGCCGGCGGCGATAGCCGCGCGGCTGTCCGACTCGTAGACGGACGCCTGCAGCAGCCGTCCGGCAAGACCGCCGGCCAGCAATTCCGAGTCGCCGCCGCCGGCAGCCAGCGTGAGCTTGCCGCTGTAGTGCGTCTGGTAAAGGCCGCGATAAAGAGGGTAGAGCCCGCCGAAGTCGAGCCCCGCATCGCGGTCCGAAGCGCTCAGCTCGCCGGCGATGCCGCCCGCAGCGAGCGTGCCGGAAGAGCCGGCATCCAGTGTCGCGGCGATCGGTCCGGACATTCTGGCATCCTGGATCGTGACGTCCTGCGCGCGTCCGGCTACGCCGCCCGCCGACGCGTTTCTTCCTTTGGCATTCAACGCGGCTTCAATCTCAATGCTATGCAGCGCAGCGCGTTCGACGCGGCCGGCGAGACCGCCGACCGAAGCCGCCTGCACGCCCGCAGGCGACGTCACCGCCAAGCCCTTGACCGACGCATCCCGCACGTCCCAAGCGGCGATGCCGCGTCCTGTCTTCTCCCCGACCAGGCCGCCGGCGAAGCCGCCGCCCGTCACGCCGGGAGCGGACGAGGCCGCTTCGGCCTTGATTCCGCTCAGAACATTGCTCTCTTCCGAACGGCCGATCAGGCCGCCTGCCGCCGCTTCATCTCCTGCGGCGCGAACCGCTCCCGCCTCGCCGAAGAACACTTCGAGCTGCGCGGCAGCACCGTCTTGATAATGGCCGACGAGGCCGCCTGCGGCCGAGCCGGAGCCGGTTGCCTCGACGACGAGGCGCGTCAGCCCCAGCTTCAAGCCCTCCGACGCTCCTCTCTGGCGGCCGGCCAGGCCGCCTGCCGCCGCTTCGCCGCCGCTCGCC
>NZ_BIMD01000100.1 GCF_004000905.1 Paenibacillus humicus NBRC 102415 | reverse complement strand
CAGGCATGCTCCGAAGCACGCTCAGGGATCTGCAGGCGGATAGCCCTTCCAATCGCTGTTGAACCCGGATTTCTTCGATCCACTAAGCCATTCGGCTGTGGAAATCCGGCTTCAAAGGCGACCGCTGACGCTTTTCCAGAGCTATTCCGCCCGCTCCATCCCCTCGCGAATGAATCCCCACTCCTCCGATTGCGTGAACTCGCTCCGCTCTCACGCTTGGAGAAGGGAAGCGCAACTCGCTCCACCCTTGCGCTGAAGGTGCAGGGAAGCGCTGCTCGCTCCGCTCCCGCACCAAGGGGGGAGAGAAGATCGAACTCGCTTCGCTCCTGAGTTGCGGAGAAGGAAGGCGCTGCTCGCTCTGCTCCCGCGCCTAGAGGAAGAAACGGGCGCAACCGACCGTCATGGAACGGCTGAAAAGCAAGCTGGAAAGCGCTTGCGACGTGAGCTAGATCATGGAGAAGCGTCAGCGGTCGCTTCTGCAAGCCGAATGGCTCTTTCTGTGTCCGGCAAGCAGACGCGATGATAAAA
Source organism: Paenibacillus humicus NBRC 102415 (assembly GCF_004000905.1). GTDB lineage: Bacteria > Bacillota > Bacilli > Paenibacillales > Paenibacillaceae > Paenibacillus_O > Paenibacillus_O humicus. The sequence continues at coordinate 2,294 of NZ_BIMD01000100.1, read as the reverse complement.
GAGACAGGCAAGAACGAGAGCAAAGAGCAAGAACGAGAGAGCAAGAACGAGAGAGCAAGAACGAGAGAGCAAGGAACGAGAGTGCAAAGAACGAGAGAACAAGAACGAGAGCAAAGAGCAAGAACGAGAGAGCAAGGAACGAGAGTGCAAAGAACGAGAGAGCAAGGAACGAGAAAGAGAACGGAACGGGGTTGCCATTTTGCAAAACCTTACTAGGAGGAGTCTATCATGAACAAAAAGAAAACAGTCGGTCTGGCGATGACGACGGTGCTGCTGGCCGGTGTGCTGACGGCATGCAGCGGAAACGGAAACAACGGAAACAGCGGCAACAGCGGAAGCGCCGAAAATAAGGGAGCCGCGACCAATGGCGCGGCTGCAGCGAACAACGGAGCCGCTCCATCGGCAGATCCGGGGAAGATCGACACGTCCAAGAAGGTGGAACTCGTCTGGTACGTCCTCGGCGACAGCCACAAGGACAGCCCGCAGGTGCAGGAAGAAATCAACAAAATGCTGGAGAAGGACATCAACGCCACGATCAAGCTGAACTTCACGACCTGGAACGACTGGCAGACGAAATACAACCTGCTGCTGACGTCCGGAGAGAAGGTGGATATGGTGTTCGCCTCCACCTGGGCCGACTACTACAAATTCGCGGACCAAGGCGCGTTCAAGGATCTGACGGACCTGATCCCGACCTATATGCCGGAAACGTGGAAAACCGTGCCGAAGCAGGATTGGACGGAAGCGACGGTTCAAGGAAAAATCTTTGCCGTACCGAGCACATATCCGGAGTATACGCCTGACGGGCTCGTGTACCGCGAGGACTGGCGCAAGGAGCTGAACGTGCCGGAGATCAAGGATCTCGATTCGATCGAGGCCTACCTGGAAGCCGTCAAAACGCAGAAAAAGGTCACGCCGATCAACGGCAAAGCCTGGAACGAAGTCTTCACGCTTTTCAAGGCCTATGAAGGCTACGAGCAGATCGGCGGAGACAGCGGCGTCATCGTCGCCAAATCCTATGATACGCCGCGGGATATTATCAACTATGCCGAAACGCCGGAGTTCGAGCAATTCGTCAAGCGCATGAAGACCTGGTCGGAAAAAGGCTTCTGGACCTCGGATACGCTCTCCTCGCAGAAGGAAGCCGGAGATGCCCTCAAGGCGGGCACGGGCGGGGCTTACTGGCGCAACGCTCCCGGCGCGGGAGGCTTCATCGTCGATGCCGAGAAGGCGAACAAAGGAGCGGCCCAGTACGGGTATTTCCCGTTCACGCGCTTCCATAACTATGCGATGCCGACGCTGTCGGTCAACAACGCGATGGCGATACCGAAAAGCTCGAAAAATCCGGAGCGCTCGCTGATGGCGCTGGAAAAAATTCGGACGGATGAGAGATACTTCGACCTGCTCACCTATGGCATCAAGGACCTGGACTACAATCTCAGCGAAGACGGCAAGCTGGTCATTACGCCTCCAAAGGGCAAGGAAAACGACAAAACCTTCAAGAACTACGGCATTACGAGCTGGGGCTGGCGTGTCGAGAGCCTGATCAAAGAAGAGCAAGCCGGGGGATGGAAGCAGTTCCCGACGCTGCTCGAGGAATTCAAGGCCGAAAGCAAGCCGAACATCTTCTCTCCGATCGTCATGGACTACAAGCCGGTGAAATCCCAGCAGGCGGCGGTGAACCAAGTCATTCAGCAGTACGGCATGCCGCTCATGATGGGTCTGGTGCCGAATGTGGACAAAGCGCTTGAAACGTACCGCAAGCAGCTGAAGGCTGCCGGTGTCGATCAAGTGATGGATTACGTGAAGGAACAAGCCAACAAGTACTTTGACGAAAAGGGCATTCAGTAAGATCGATTGCAATTGCCGTTGCAATATAAAGGCAATGCCTGCGGTCCCTTGGAGATGAACTCCTTGGGACCTTTTCTTTCCGATAATGCGGTAGGTTCAAGCCGGATCGCACCGTGACGCGCGCGGAATTTGCAGTCACTCAAACGGCAAGGAGACGGAGCGGCATTGGCATTCGCCGACAAGGCGAAGAGCGGCGCCTGGGCGCAAAGATCTATCGCGCAGACCGTGCAAGCGGGTGTTGTCAATGGCTGCGAAGACGGCTCCTTCCGCCTGAATGGCGAAATCACTCGTGCAGAAATGGCCGCGATGATCGCAAAGGCTTTGGGTCAGACGGACGGAGCGGCTGGGGCATCTGGCTTTGCAGATGATCAGGACATTCCGGGCTGGGCGAAAGGCGCAGTGGCGGAAATGAAAAAGCTGCGCATAATCAAAGGCAAAGGGGG
>NZ_BIMD01000099.1 GCF_004000905.1 Paenibacillus humicus NBRC 102415 | reverse complement strand
CGGCGTGCGTGTCAGCACGCCGGGCGCTCCCGCGGCCGCGGGCGATGCGGCGCGCAGCTTCGCCGCCGGAGACAAGGTGGCCCACAAGAAATGGGGCACCGGTGTGATCGTGTCGGTAAAGGGCACCGGCAACGACACGGAGATCCAGATCGCATTCCCGGCTCCGGTCGGGCTCAAGAAGCTGCTCGCCAGCTTCGCCCCGATCGAGAAGGTGTCGGGCTGACAGCCTCTCGGAAGGAAAGCGGCAGCTTCTCGTGCTTGCCGGCGATATGTCCTTCCCAATGGCATGGTCCATCGCGTCCGCTCGTTGCAGCCGTGCGCTCATGAACATTTTGCATTTATACGGATCGCTGTTGGATGTTGGTCCGGTCTTATATCTATTCAAGCATGCCTTCCTGCCCGGAAGCCGGATCGCCGGCCTCCGGGCAGGGTTGCTTACATAATGAAACGCGCACAATAGAAACGTAAGCCATTATTCGGATGAAAAGGACGGGGATTCCGCTTGGATAACCGCATGGAGCAGCAGCAAGAGCTGGCGGCCGGAGCAGATCCGCAAGCCGTGGAGCGGATGCGGGAGCTCGCCGGAGAGCTTGCCGTGCACAACTACAACTATTACACGCTCGACAACCCGACGATCAGCGACAAGGAATACGATCTTTTATACGATGAGCTGGTTCGTCTGGAGAGCGAGAGCGGCGTCGTGCTGCCGGAGTCGCCCTCCCTGCGCGTCGGAGGAGAGACGCTCAAGGGGTTCGAGCCCCATCGGCATCGTTCCCGCCTATGGAGCTTGGACAAGGCCAAGGACGAGGATGCCGTCCGCGCCTGGCAGCAGCGCCTCGCCCGCGGCATCGCCGATTACAATGCCAAAAATCCCGACGAGGAGCCGCTGCCGGATCCTTCCTATGTCGTCGAGCTCAAGTTCGACGGGCTGACTCTCAACCTGACCTATGACGGCGGAGAGCTCGTTCAGGCGGCGACGCGGGGCAACGGCACGGTCGGCGAGAGCATCATGGCGCAGGTGAAGACGATCCGTTCGGTCCCTCTGACAATTCCGTACAAGGACGGCCTTATCGAAGTCCAGGGCGAAGGGCTGATGTTCCTTTCCGTGCTGGAGAACTACAACAAGACCGCAGCCGAGCCGCTCAAAAACGCGCGCAACGGCGCCGCAGGCGCTCTGCGCAACCTCAATCCGAAGGTTACGGCCGAACGCCGCCTGAGCGCTTTCTTCTATAATATCGGTTATTCCGACGAGCTCGAGTTCCGCGACCATGCCGAGCTGATCCAGTTCCTCAGGGACAACCGCTTCAAGGTCAACCCGTATATCACTTACTTCGACGATATCGAGGAGGTCATCGCGGAGCTGCATCGGATTGCCGTCATGCGTCCGGAGCTCGATTTTCTCATTGACGGAGCGGTCGTCAAAGTGACGGATATGCGCACCCGGGCGGCTCTCGGCTATACAGACAAATTCCCGCGCTGGTCGGTGGCGTTCAAGTTCGAGGCGGAAGAAAGCACGACGGTGCTGGAATCGGTGTCCTGGAATGTCGGCCGTACGGGCAAAGTAACTCCGCTCGCGCGCGTGGAGCCGGTGGAGCTGGCCGGCGTCACGGTGCAGAACTGCACCCTCAACAATACCGGGGATATCGAGCGCAAGGGACTGAAGCACGCGCTTGGCACCCGCGTCTTCATCCGGCGTTCCAATGACGTCATTCCCGAAATCCTCGGCAGAGCAGATGAAGAAGAGCAGGGGGAGGAAATTGTCTATCCCGAAACTTGCCCGGCCTGCGGCACGCCGCTCGTGCAGCGCGGCGCCCATCTGTTTTGCGAGAACCGTCTCGGCTGCAAGCCGCAGATTATCGCCCGGATCACGCATTTTTCCTCGCGGGACGCTATGGACATCGAGACGTTCAGCGTCATGACAGCGGAGCAGCTTCTGGATTCCTGCGAAGTGCATGATCCGGCCGATCTGTACGATCTCGGTTATGACGATCTGATCAAGCTGGAGCGCTTCGGAGACAAAAAGGCGCGCAATCTGCTGGACGCAATCGAGAAGTCGAAAGACCGCGACCTTGCCTCCTTCCTCAATGCGCTCGGCATTCCGAATACAGGCAAGGCGACCACGCGCATGCTGGCCGACCATTACGGCAGCCTGGACGCCATCATGGAAGCATCGGCCGAGGAGCTCACCGCTCTCCCCGATGTCGGCGGCATCGTGGCTGAAAGCATCGTCGGCTTCTTCAAGGAGCCGCTTATTAGGGAGAGCATCCGGCGCATGCGCGAGAAGGGCGTCAAGGCGGAGGCGGACAAGGTCGAGCCGATCGCCGTGGACAGTCCGTTCAGCGGCAAGACGGTCGTGCTGACCGGCACGCTGCACACAATGACGCGGGATGAAGCCGGACGCCGTCTGGAGGCGCTGGGAGCCAAGGTAAGCGGCAGCGTCTCCAAGAAGACCGACTTCGTGCTTGCCGGCGAGAGCGCCGGCAGCAAGCTCGACAAGGCCCGTGCCTTGGGCGTAGCTGTCATCGAGGACGAGCAGGAGATACGCCGGCTGCTTGGCATGGATTGAAGCAGACCTTGGCAAGAATGGAGTGGACGGAAGTCTAGACTTGGGAAGCCGCAAGGTTCCCGATTCAGGCATATAGAAGGGACCGAACAGGGGACGCCTCTTTTCGGTCCCTTTCCTTTTTGCTATTTAGTATTTGAGCCATCAGCAAGGCTTGATAGGGGGGCAGAAAATCAATTCGACCTTTTTTTGATTTAGGGGTTGCATATGGTTTGGAGACTGTGGTATATTACTTCTTGTCGCTTCGGCGGCACGGTAAAAACAACGGCGAACGGAAACAAAAAAGAAAAACAAGCTGTTGACAAGAAATGCTCAGTATGATAAAGTATTCTCTTGTGACCAACCAAGTTCTTTGAAAACTGAACAAATGATTAAGCTATAAATTCGACAACGCTTTAC
>NZ_BIMD01000098.1 GCF_004000905.1 Paenibacillus humicus NBRC 102415 | reverse complement strand
AATTTATGGTTCTTATTATTTTTATGACAGGGATCGTTTGTCTCATGCCGCGCTGGAGCGCTAAGAGTGTTACTGCTAACGCATAATGTCCAGCGGTTGACGGCGTAAGTTGTCCTTCTATTGACGGTCAATCTGTCCGCATGAGGCTATACCGAAAGGGGAATTATGACAATTCCCCTTGGATCACTCGCTTGACCATATGATCGTCTATGATACGATGTTTGTTCTGCGCACCGTAAATCAAGCAGTGCGTGCATAGCTTGTTAATCAGACGAGCGGCTCCGCTGGAGAAGCGGTAGACGTCATCAATTGCGCCGTCTGTGAAGACATCCCGATCCGCACCGGCGTAAGCCATATGCCGGACAATGTATGCTCCTGTCTGAGCGCGATCATAGTGCGGAAGCTTGCACTGCAGGTCGATTCGCTGACGAATGGCAGCGTATGCTTGCAGATGGAGTCGCTCCCACAGCTCACTTTGCCCGACCAGGATCAGCGCCATCGGACTTTGGGCGTCCATCTTAAAGTTGAGCAGGAACCGTACCTCTTCCAGCATCTCTCGGTCTAGCAGATGCGCCTCGTCCACGACGACGACGGGCTGCAAACCGTGAATCCCACGCATCAATTCAATCTCACGATGCAACTGACGCTTGGCGTCCCCGCGGTAAAACTTCGACTCGCAACCAAGTTGTTCGAGCACCCCCTTGTAGAAATGCCTTGGTGTCAATTTTGAATCCGACAGATACAACACCTTGAATTTTGCGGCGTCGAGCGTATCCGTAAATCGCCGAATCGTCGTCGTCTTCCCGGTTCCGCAATCCCCGGTAACGACCGCGAACCACTGTCGCTGAGCCGCATACGCTAAGCGTCCGAGCGTCTCTTCCAAGATTTCCGACTCATACAGTTCGCTTGTCGGCAGATCTCTCGAGAATGGAGAGCGATGCAGATCGTAGAATGCCTCAAACATCGCCGCTCTCCTTCAGAACACGCCGGTAGGTGACAGCCGGCGCCTGATGGTCGTGACGCTGGTGGCTCCGTTCTTCTGCGGCGGCGAGCAGCCGGGACGAATCCGTCGGTTCCGGTTGTAAATGCTTCGGAAGCGGCGGGCGCTTGCCTGCGCGTTCGCCGATGACGAGCTCCTTCACTCTCCACGACGGATGGCCTTCGTACTCGATCGTGAGTTCCGTAATGTCTGCCGGGTCGTATACGACATCCACCGTACATCCCATGAACGACAGCCCCACTTCATACTTGCGATCCATGAAGCTGATGCAGCCGGACTTGTCGACCTTGCGCGGCTCGCAATGCAGGAACGCATCGGCGAGCACATCCGGATCCGCAAACCGCAGCGACTTCTTGTCGCTTTGGAATGTGCTGTACGGGCTCTGTTTGTTGGGAAGCGCCGAATGCGGCTTGTTTTGGTAGCATTCGGTAAGCCATACCTGGAACAGCTCGTTCAACCGCTCGAGCGTCTTCGGCTTCTCAAGCGCCGCTTCACTGAGAAAGGAGTCCACCACACGATTAAATCGCTCGACTTTCCCCGTGGATTCCGGCGAGTACGGCTTAGCGAAGAGAAGACGGATTCCGAGCTTGGAGCACGCCCTCGTCATCCATTTCGTGCGGTACTGCTTGCCGTTGTCGAAGTACACCGCTTCCGGAACCCCGTATTTCTGTATGGCCCTGCGGAAGCAATCCTCGACGATCGTCTTGTCCATTACCGGGTAAAATTCCCCGTGAAGAACGAACCGCGTCGCATCGTCGATGAACGTCACGAGAAATACCTGTTTCATCGCACCGCCCGGTCCGATGGGCAAGTACGGACCGTATTTCAGATCGGAATGCCACAGACGATTTCGATGCTTCTGCTGGAAACGTCGCGCAGCAACGCCGGATTCCGCGTACATCCGCATATGGCGGGTACTGTTTTATGCAGCACCTTTCTTTTTGTGTGGATCGGCACTAAAATGATGATTCTAGCTCACCATATCAAAGCATTTTCATATCAGGAGTTTAATGTTTATCTGTTTGGCAAGATTTTCGGCAAAGTCGCAAATGCCTTGACTTTTATTATTCTATTTGGGGTAACGGCCGTGATGCTTTCAGGAACCGGTACCATTTTCGAAGAACAACTCCGTCTACCCTATCAACTGGGTATTATCATCAGCATCGTTTTGTGTTATCTGGTGATGACGAAGGAAATCAGCGGAATTATGTTCGTAAACTCGTTAGTCGTTCCCATGATGCTTTTTTTCACTATTCTCCTTGTCGTAAAGGTTGTCAGAATAGACAATATTTTTGATATAGTCGGTTGGCAGAACCAACAACTGTACAATTTGAAGTGGTTCGTGAGTCCGTTTGTGTATGCAGGATTGAATTTTGCTTTTATTCTAGCCGTTATGGTTCCTCTGGGGAGTGAGGTGGATGACGAAAGCGCATTAAAATGGGGAGGGTTTTGGGGAGGCATTGGTCTTGGTTTTATGCTTCTTGTCAGCCATTTTGCAATGAGCTCAAAGATGCCCGAGATTCTTCAATACGATATTCCGATGGCCGAGATTATTCGAGATTTCGGGCGGTTTTTTCATGTATTGTTTTTGCTCGTAATCTATGGAGAAATATTCACCACATTGATAGGCAATGTTTTCGGAATTTCTCGTCAAATCCAAAGTCTATATAATCTTCCTAAAAGTTGGTTAGTTCTTGGCATATTACTTGCTAGTTTTTTGATTAGTCAAGCCGGTTTCACCTCCTTACTTACTTATCTTTATCCGCTATTTGGGTATATGGGTTTGATACTTCTTATTTTTTTAGCAGCTCAACGGATGCCCAGGGACTAAGTCTCCATATTTTTATAAGTTGATTCGGCACGAAATCCAACTATTGGGTAATTATGCTACTATCGGAATTAAGGCACAGGGTTCCATCGATCCAACTTCTTATTTCCAAGACTTTTGGCCTGCCGTCTTAATAGCTAACATAAATGACCTCCATAAGAATAAAGAATACAGCATAGGGTAGACAGTTGCATGTCATATAGAGTATTTCCAACGACTTCACCTAAAAAATAGCTGAAATGAAGTCAAACGGTGTTACTTGACTAAATTGGTTTTTCCCTAACATCTTTGTAATGATGGACAATGGACAATCCTACAAAACCTA
>NZ_BIMD01000097.1 GCF_004000905.1 Paenibacillus humicus NBRC 102415 | reverse complement strand
TGATAAGGGGATGATGTCCGCCATGTTCAAGCGCATCAATCGATTGCCCATTGCATTGCCTGTTCCCAAACATCCGGACGCCAACGCCGCGGCGGCTGTGCAGGAACTATTAGGCGGCCGTTTCGGGGAGATGTCTACGTTGAATAATTATTTGGTCCAATCTTCGAATTTTCGCAGCAAAAAAAAGCTGAAGCCCTTTTATGAACTTGTGGCCAGCATTACGGCGGAGGAGGTTGGCCATGTGGAATTGGTGATGAATTCCATTAATTTATGCCTGTCCGGTTCCACATTTCCGGCAGATCCGGATGCGGCCCCTCTGCGCAACGGGCTTGACAAACGCAATACCTACCATTTTATTGCAACGGCTCAAACCTCGTTGCCCGGCGATTCGATGGGCAAAGCATGGAACGGTGATTATGTCTTTAACAGTGGCAATCTGGTACTTGATCTGCTGCATAACTTTTTTCTCGAATGCGGCGCCCGCACCCATAAGATGCGCGTGTACGAGATGACAGATCATCCTGTCGCCCGCGAAATGACGGGTTACTTGCTGGTCCGCGGGGGAGTTCATGTGCTTGCTTACGCGAAGGCGCTCGAAATCATGACCGGAGTCGACGTCAAAAAAATGCTCCCTATTCCCAATCTAGAGAATCGGGCATTTGATGCGACCCGCAAATACGAAGAACAGGGAATTCATCGAAAGTTATATACGTTTAGCGATTCAGACTATGAAGATATCGCTCAAATCTGGAAAGGATCCCACCCTTCCGACGGAGAGCGATTGGAAGTCGTCAGAGGAGTTCCCCAAGGAGGGGAAGTGCCCGATCTTGAAGAAGTGCCGGAAGAATTTGCCCCTGGCATCTCGAATGAGGATTTTATGCAGATTGCCCAACGGCTGCAAAAGCTCGCCGGATTGTAAGGTGTTGCGTTCCTATACGGGCAAGAGTTGCTGCTTACATATGGCATGTATACGAAACCTTTATTTATTTCTATTGGCCGTGCGCGACTCCCAGCGTGCGGCTCGTCACATAGTGGTGGTCAAGCACAAGCCTTTATTGGAATGGTTTCAATTGTCTCTCCCTTAGTTCTTGAATTTTATTTTCTAAATATTCGATACGAGATTTTAGTTGTGCTTTCTCTATGCAAGTTGATATCAGTTGTCGCTACCCAGGTTCCATATTCGCCCGCCTGTAAAGAGGGGGGGGGGAGCATTCGAAGGCGTCCGGTGAGGACCAAATGCCGAAGTTGAATCTGGACATCGTCATAGATGGTTAAATGACCGGAATAGGCAGCGTAGGGGGAATGAAACACGATCTGCTGCGCGCTTTCATTCCAGCTTCCTTCAATCGGAATCGGCGTTCCGCGAAATTGGATAGTGCCTTGAACTCGTTGGTCCGGCAAAACGCGCATCACAAGCTTGCCCCATACAACCGGCCTGCCGGCGACGGATGCATAAACTCCCCAAATGGAAAAGGGGGGTAATACCTTTGATATGGATTGCGAGGCATCGGCCACGACTCATCACTCCTCTTATTCGGTTACGCCATTATATGCGTCCACGGTAAAAATGCCCGTCACGGGGCTTGGATTCCTTTACAGATAACCGAACATGTTCAAGTAAAAGAAGATCGACAATACCGTCACCGGGATGCTCCAAACCGGCTTTGTATGATGAAAACGAAGCATGAGAAACATGTGTACGTCAAAAAAAAAGCGACCACCAGCAATTCCAGCCGCGGGAGTAGGTAATATAACCGAGGCGATATCCGACCCATTCAACACCGATATAAATCAGCACCCACTTTGCAATGTGAACCGATACTAAAATGAGGTGATACAATGGCCGTTGTCAAAGCCAGGGCAAGTGATATAGATCTGTTGGCAAGATTGCTTCGAGCCGAAGCGGAAGGGGAAGGCGAACAAGGAATGCTGCTCGTCGGGGCTGTAGGAATTAATCGGATTCGGGCAAACTGCTCCGATTTTAAAGGCATTCGTACGATTCCGCAAATGGTATTTCAGCCGCATGCGTTTGAAGCAACCATACACGCTTACTTTTATCAAAAGGCAAGGGACAAAGATAGACGCCTTGCACGAAAGTCAATTAACGGTGAGCGACCATGGCCTGCTAAATTCTCTTTGTGGTATTTCAAACCCCCCGCAAATTGCCCTTCGACATGGTACAATCAGCCTTTTGTCGGAAGATACAAAAGCCACTGCTTTTACGAACCGACAGGTGTAGAATGCGAAAATATTTACAATACTTTTTAAACATATAAGACGCAGGCCTAATCCGGTCAGCGACTTATATGTATTAAGCGCAAATCTCTGCATAACCGTTTGGAGTAATACTTTGCAGGTATGGGGATCTTCCAGTTTTGGTTCGTGTATGCCAATGCCAGTACCAACCGGCCAATCAGTTCTTTATTGACCAGCCAACACAACTCATTGTACTTCTCCAAGGCATTGAGGAAATTACTGAGTTGATGGAGCAGGGAGAATCGGCGTCTTTTTGAACATTTACACGAATCCGATGATGTCCCAAAGTTGATCCTTCGGTAGGCGTAAAATCCGATTTTGGTATCTTGATTTCTTACCGTATACCAGAGGAGTGTTTTGAGGAATGGAAGAGGGTGTCCAAAGGCAGGCCAGCCGATATGTCCGGCATCACCTATGAGAAGTTTCTGATCCGATCGGAAGATCTTCTTCGCTTACATTCCACAGTTCGGCCATTTCCTTGATATGCTTTGGACCAAAAGGGTAAGATCGATGGTTCACCAACCGAAGCGCCGACCGTCTACTGACTCCGATGATGTATAAAGGATATGAATATCGGAATAATATCAGTTACATATTCTGAAAATGGCAAATGGAAAGGAGAAAATATGGAAAAAAGCGAACTTAAATCACAATTTAAACACCGAATCAAAACGGCAAGTAATAAATCTCCAATAGTATTGGATGGCAAGGCAAGTAAAAAAGTTCCAACCGAGCCGAGTTTGATGGAGAGAACCAAAGAAGCGATGGAGAATATAGGAACCGAAATAAATAGCATCTGAATGGGTTTTTCATAATTAAAACCGGTCGGTTAGGGATTACCTTGACCGACCGTTACAGTGACAATGAGCCCCGTATTATCCTTTGGGTTTTACGAACAATGCAGCGAGAAACGAAAAAATAATCGCTGCGGATATTCCGGCACTGGTCACTTCGAAAATTCCGGTGATGATCCCAATCCAGCCATTGCTCTTT
>NZ_BIMD01000096.1 GCF_004000905.1 Paenibacillus humicus NBRC 102415 | reverse complement strand
GCACCGTCAAAGCGCCGTCCGGAGCGGGAAGCTCCGCAGTCCGGGATGCTTCAAGCTTGCCTGCGGCCATCAAGCCGCGCCGTCTGGCGCTTGCCGCGCTTGCCATGCTGGCGGCCGCCGCTATGGCCGCAGCAGCTGTCCGCGGCGGAGCGGCGGAATGGCTCGCCGCGTCCGTCCTGGGAGGCGTGCTGGGACTTGCCGCCTTGCCGGGATTATGGATGGCGGGCAGCGGGCTTCGGGCTGAGCGGCTGCTGGCGCCGGGAAGCCAGGACGGATCGCTGGAGGTCACCCTTGTGATTCGGGGGCGCCGGGTGCTGCCGCTGCTGATGCTGCAGGTCCGGGAGGAGCTGGTCAATGAGTCGACGGGACTCAAGCAGCCTTTGACGATGGCGGGCTGGTCTCTTCCTTGGCTGAAAAAAGAGTGGACGCTGAAGTATGAGGCGGCGAACCTGGGACGGGGCTGCTACCGGTTCCGGGCCGTGACGGTGACAGCCGTCGAGCCGTTCGGACTTGGCGCTTCCCGGCGGAAGCTGGAATGCGGCGGAGAATTCACCGTCCTTCCCCAGCCTGAAGGAGACCGGAATAGCCTTCCTCCGGCTGGAGCGGATAGGCCGGAAGGCGGAATTGGCGGCGAGGAGCCCGGCGAAGGACGGCGGGAGCGGCGTTCCGGCGGAGCCGGTCCAGGCACACGGCCTTACCGGGAGGGAGACTCCGTCCGGCATATCGATTGGCGGGCGGCGGCCAAGGGACGCGAGCTTCGCATCAAGACGGACGAGGCCGGTCCGGGAGCCTGCGCCGTCGTGCTTTTGGGTTCGGGAGCCGCCGTCGGCGACGCGCTGCTCGACCGCAGCGCGGGACTCGCGCTGGCTGCCATGCTGGAAGAGCGGCGAAGCGGGCGCTCCGTCCGGCTGCAGGCCGGGGCAGGCTCAGTGCTTGTTCGAGCGGGCGGCCAAGGCAAAGGAGCCGTCGAGGCGGCGGCGCATCTGCTCGCGAGGCTCAGCCCGGCATCGATGGGCACGCTGGCGGAACAGCTCGATCGGCTGCGCTCGGACAGGCTGCTGCCCCATGGGTGCAGCCTGATCATGGTGACGCCGGACTGGCAGGACGGAGAAGCATGGAGCCATGCGGCGGAGGCGGCCCGCGCGGCCGGCTGCCGCTTTGAATTCAGGGTGCCGATGCTGCAGACAGTGCCTTCCGCCGCCATGAGGGAGCGGATGCGCTGGGCGCAGGCCAGAGGATACCGCGTCTCCTGGCTGCCGCTTTCCTCTCCGGCCGGCAAGCCTGTTCTTCATCAGGGAAAGGAGGGCGGCCGCCATGGCGGAAGGTAAAGGCGCCGGCAAGCAGTATGTAGTGGGTATACAGCAAGGAGCGGGAGCAAGGAAAGGAACAAAAGCACACGAAGCCGGAAATCCTTCGCATGCTGATGATAAGCAAAGAAGCGCAAGGGGCGGAGCGCTTCCCGAGCTGACTTTGAAGGCGGCAATGCCTGCCGCCCCGTTGGCCGGCAAGCCCGGTCATGCGGGCTTGCCTTGGCTGACCGCATCTGGGGCAGGAAGCGGCATTCCGTCCGGAAGCGAGTCGGGACAACCGGATGGAGGAAGCTCCAAGGAGGGAACCGGCTTCCCTGCGTCAGGAACGGCCGATCACGCAAAAAAGCCGCGGAATAGCACGAGTTCGCGAGTTCATTCCGGCCGTCCTGCAAGAGGCAGCGGGAATAACGCTGCTCCCGCTTCGGGCAGCGATCTGTCGGGACATTCGCTGAGCCTGCCGCTGCGCCTTGCCACCAGCCTGTTGCTGCTTGGACTGCTGGCGGAGTGGCTGCTGCCGCTCGCTCAGCTGCCGGGTTGGAACAGTTCCTTTCCGCTGGCGCGCCTGCTGCTTCTCGGGGGAGCTTTTTTGGCTGCAGGCGCTTTTTTGCTGCCGGGCTGGGCGGCTTCGCTGCTGAGGACGGCCGTGCTGATCGGCGGGGCCGGCTGGATGGCCGGAGGCATGCGGCTCTGGCTGGACTGGATCGGCGGCTTGCCCGGCATACTTGCGGATGATGTCCGCAGCGTGGCTGACCAAGGCATCTCCGGCTTGTCCGCTCCGACGCAGGCGCTCCTGCTGCTTGCGGGACTCGCGGCGCTGCTGTCCGCGCTCCAGACGCTGGTCTGGATCCGCCAATGGGGACTGGGCCTTACCGTGCTGACAGGCTTGTATCTCGGCCTGCTTTACCAATGGATGGGCCTCGACTTGCTGCCGGGCATGGCGCGGGCGGCGGCGGAGGGCCTGCTGCTCTCCGCGCTGCTGACCGGACATCGGCTGCGGCGTCGGGCGGGCGAAGCGCCTCCGCCGGTTCCGGCCGGGGCTTGGGGCTTCCCATCCGGAGGGCATCATGTCCGGCTGGGCGGATGGGCTGCTGCGTCGGGCGCCGCCCTGCTCGTGCTGGGCGCCGCCCTCCTGCTGTCCAGCGGCAAGCCGCGCCTGTACGGCCCGGCGTCCTGGGCGCTCGAGGTCCAGCACAGCATTCGGGAAGGCGCCTCCGCAGCGGCTGCGGGTGCAGGGGGCGCATCCCGGTTTGTAGTCGGAAGCGGTACGCTGCAAGGAGCCTTTTCCGGCTACAGCCAGGACGATTCCGTCTTGGGTGCGCCGCTCGCTCTGGCCAGGACGCCTGTGTTCACGGCGCTTTCCCCCGCCCCGCTCTATTGGAGAGGGGAGTCCAAGTCCGTCTATGAAGGCCGCGGCTGGAGGGAGGATTACGGGCAGCTCCAATCGGTTCCGGTCGGATCGGGTCAAGGAACGGAGTCAGGCGGTAGCGCTGGAATCACCCAGACGGTGCGGCTTGCAAGGCATGCCGAAGGACAGCCGCTTCCGGTATCGGGCAGGAACGCCGAGCTGATGGCTGCGCAAGGAGAAGGCGCCGGAAAGGGAGCCTCCTCTTACCTGAAGGACAAAATGACGGAAGCGATTTATTTGCCGCAGGGAGGCTCGGGAGAGCTGCAGTACGAGATGCGCTCGGTCAAGCCGGAGACTTCCGCCTCGGTCCTTCGCGCACAGTCGGAGACCAAGGAGACGGCGGAGGGCGCCGATGCGGAATGGCTGCAGGAGCAGATCCAGGCGAATCTTCAGCTGCCCGCAAACCTGCCGAAGCGGGTGAAGGATCTGGCCTCGTCCATCGTCCGCGCGGCTGGCCCGAACCGGTACGACCAGGCGGCGGCCGTCAGCGGGTATTTGAAGGAGCATTACGTCTACTCGCTGACGGACACTTCCATTCCGAAGGAAGGCCAGGATCTGGCCGACCAGTTCCTGTTCGTGCAGAAGACGGGCTATTGCGTGCATTTCTCGACGGCGATGGCGGTCATGCTCCGCTCGCAAGGCATCCCGGCACGCTGGGTCAAAGGATACACCGCCGGAAGTCCGGCCAAGGATCAAAGCGAGGCGGAGGCGGGAAGCCGGGTTTACGAGGTCACCGCCGCCGACGCGCATGCCTGGGTGGAGGTGTATTTGGGCGGCGCGGGCTGGGTTCCGTTCGATCCGACGCCGGGTTTTGCCGGCCCGGCCGGCCCGGCGGCTGCCCCGCAAGGCGCGAGCCCGCAAGCGCCGGGAGGACTTGAGCGGCCAGACGCC
>NZ_BIMD01000095.1 GCF_004000905.1 Paenibacillus humicus NBRC 102415 | reverse complement strand
GTCCGCACAAGCGGCCGGCCTGCTCCAGGGCCGCGAAGGCGGGCGCTTCGCGCCGGCAGCACAGACGACCCGCGCCGAAGCGGCGGTCGTGCTTCTTCGCCTGCTTCAGCTGCCGCAGCAAGGACGCTGAGCCGCAGGCGAGCCATGCTCTCTGCGCGGGGTTATCGCCCCTCTGAGCAGGGTCAACGCACCCTCTGCGTGGGGTTATCGTGCCCTCCGAGCACATTCATCGCATCCTGCGCAAGGTCATCGCAACTCTATCAAGCGTCTCACCCGACAAGCGGGGAGACGCTTTTCTCATCCCTGCAGGATTTGCGGCTGTTCTCTTCACGACGCCGTCATCCGTGCGGACGCACTGCCACCACTGCATGGAGTCGACCCGGATCTCGGACATCGCGAGGATGGCCGGCGTGCACCGCTCCCATCTCTACGCGGAATTCAGCCGCCGCTAGGGCAGGAGTCCCAAGGCGTACCTGCTCAGAAGGCGAATGGACAAAGCCGCCGAGCTGCTTGCGGCAGACGATCTTTCCGTTACGGAGGTTTCGCTGTCGCTTGGCTACTCGGACCTGTACGCTTTTTCGGGAGCGTTTTGCCGCCATTACGGCATCTCTCCATCCGATTCCCGCCTGCAGAGGGGGCAGGACCGGGCGGCCGGCCCATGGAGGCCGATATCAACGACACCGGCTTTCCGATCGCGAAGTCGCCGATCAAGCCGAAGACGTTCACGCAGCGCGCGCCGCTGAACGGCCCGTATAAGGACATGCTCTTGTTCCAGGACTATGCGAAAAAGACGGGCATCGAGGTGCAGCGGGAGGATGTGCCCGCCGATCTATTCGTGCCTTTGCAAGCAAACGACCATGCCTAGAATCGGATCAGAATCCTTGCCGAGCCTTGCTCAGGAAGTTGTTCATGAGCAGAGGCAAGGAGACCAGGATCGGCGGATCATCCAGCCGGGGCTCATGCAGCAGCACCTCCTGAGGCGGGACGGGGACGCCCGGGAGGACGGCGAGCGGCGCCTTGCCGCGGCTGCGAAGAGTCGTCTCCGGCAGCAGCATGTCCATCCTCCCCATCGTCCAGGAAATAGAGGTGGCCATCAGGTAATAGGTTCCCGGCTTCACGCCGTCGAAGCGGAAGCTGCCGGGATAGCGGACCAGCGTGCCGTACAAAGGGAGGCCTTCCGGAATCGGCTTGGCGAACAAGCCGACGAGGACGAAGCCTTCGAACGGAACCATGGCCTTGATGGTGCCGCTTACGCCCCCCTCCATGAAGATCGGAGCGGCAGGCTGCCGCCAGTCTCTCAGCCGCCGAAGAGACTCGAAATCCCGATCCGCGCTGGTAATCGACTGGCGGAATTCGGCGGGGGATACCCCTACGCGCTGCGTGAAGCGGGTCGTGAACGTGCCCAGGCTCTGCTGCCCGATCTCGAGGCCGATGTCCCGGACGCTCAGATGGGTGCGGAGCAGCATGTCCTTGGACCGCTCAAGACGGATGGAGGACACGTAATACAAGGGCGTCAGTCCGGTGCGTTCCTTGAACAGCCGGGCGAAATGCGAGGGGCTGTAGGAAATGTGCCTGGCCAGCCGGGCAAGCGGCATCGGGTCGAATAGGTGCCGGTGAATGTAGGCGATAACCTGGTCGATCTCACTGCAAGGCACCATGGAAGGATCCTCCTCCGCCCGCGCCGGCGTCAAGCCTGCGACAGCTCCGAATTCGAACATTTGTTCTCATTCTATCATATGGAATGGAAATGGAAAAGATTTTTTTGGCTTCCAAACGGTCCCGTTCACACCTTCAGCTGGCTCTTCCATAATACGAAGCGGTGGCGGTCCTTCTCGGCTCCCAGATCCCGGAGAAGCCCGGCACCGCGCGTATCGTCGACGGGGCTTCCGTTCCACTGCTCGACGATGACGCGCGAGAGGCCTTGCCGCACCGCGATCGTGCGCAGGATTTCCTGCAGCACCTCGGCTTCTCGCGCCGGCTCGCCTGCTGGAGCGGAGAGCGGATGGATCTTGCGCGCGTTGTTCTCGATCCAGTACAGCCAGCGGCCGTTCTCCAGCACGAGATAGTTGCCGGGCTTGCGGGCAAAGACGCCCTTGCCCTCCTGCGGCCAGTCGGCGACTAGCCCGAACGGATTGGCGGGATCGGCAGCCGACAGGACGGTCAGGCTGCGGTCCGTGTCCTGCGGGAGGGGACGGCGGACCGCCTCGGCCATTTCGCGGGTGGCGAACTGCATGGACGGCATGCCGGCGATCAGGAAGCCGCGGACCAGCACGCCCCATTCCTCCAGCCGCTTCAGCAGCGGCAGCAGCTCGTCCCAGGAGAAGGGAGAGACGGCGGAGACGAGATCTCTGGAGAGGATTCCGTACGATTCCAGCAGATGGTTGATCCAGCGCAGCGCAGGCGAGTCCTCGGCAGGCGAGGAGAGCTGACGGCCGGCAGCTGCAGGAGGCTCCGCCGCCTCATGGCTGGATGTCCCGGAAGTTGACCGATAGCCGCCTGGAGCGGCGGCGGTTCCGGCAGCGCCTGGGCGGGCGGATGCCGCGATGGCCGATGGCGGGCCTCCCGGTGCTTCGGCGCCGTCAGCCGCAGCCGGGCGTCCGGCCGTCCCGGCGCCTGAGCCGCCTGTTCCGGCGTCCAGCGAGCCGGTCCAAAACCAGCGGCCGAGACCGGAGCCTCCCCAGGCTCCCGGCCGGCCCTTGGGCGAGCGGGGCTTGGCGGAGGAGACGGCTCTGAGCGGGGCGAACTGGTCGTTCGAGACCAGCCCTTCCCAGACCAGCTCCAGCAGCTGCTCCTGCACTTCCGAAGGCGGCAGGTCCATCTCGCGCGCGATCCGGGCCAGGAAGGAAGCGCCGCCGGCTTGGAGCGTTTTCAGCAGGGCGGGATGGGCGGAGCTGCCGTCCTTCGGCAAATAAGGCGCGTAAAGCTCCCGGGATTCCGGCAGAAAAAAGGCGATTTTGCCTTCTTTTTCACCCGCCTCCTTGCGCCCGAGCCACAGCACCTCCCCCGAGGCGCAGAGCAGGTCGAGCTCCTCGGGCCGGTAGGCGGCGAGGCGCGAAGGGAGAATGAAGCTTTCCCAGTGGGACAGCGGGAAGAAGAAGCCCTGCAGCGACTGCAGCACCTGAAGCAGGCCATGCTCGCCCCGCAGCTGGCTGCCCTGCAGCGCATGCTGGCGGAGCGCCATCTGGCCGCACCAGCGGACGGCGTCGGCCGCCTCGCTGCGGCTGCGCGCATGCTGGACGGAGAGCCGCACGACCCGCGCCGCAATCAGGCTCGAGGCGTACAGGCGCTCACCCTCCGCCGCGAACGGGGCGGGCTGGATCCGGTCGGCATCCAGCAGCCGGGTAATCAGCCTGCCGGCTCCATCGGAGCCGAGGGCCGGATAGCGTTCCGCCAGCTCCTCCGCCGTGAAGGAAAGGCGATGGGAGATGTACCGCTCGACAATGAACGACACGGAGTCCTCGTCCTGCGGAAAGGCCGCATACACGCCGGTCTCGTCCGCGCAAATGAGACGTTCCTCGGCCGAGCCGCCGGGCGTGTAGGCGGCGACTCTTCCCTGGCTTCGCAGCGCGGCGAGCCAGCCATCCGCCTCGGCCCGGCCGGCAGGCTCGGCTGAGGCGGGCTC
>NZ_BIMD01000094.1 GCF_004000905.1 Paenibacillus humicus NBRC 102415 | reverse complement strand
CTATGTCGCTTTCAAGCGGCGACTTTCATAATATACCACAGCTGAATCATTCATTGCAACCTGTTTTTTATTACCATGTCGCTTTATGTATGTCGTCTGCTGTCTTCTTATGAAGCCCGTTCGAAGGGGCGAGAATTAATTTACCACAGCCTGTACAGGACCGTCAACCCTTTATTCCACTTTTATTTCAATCTTTTTTAGCGGTTGTTTCTGACCCTGAGAGCATACCGGGACAGCTCTCTCGGAGGCGCAATCCGGGCGAACATCCGGAATACGATCCGGTACCTGCGGGTTATGGCCTGTTTGATATCTACGTCGAGCCGGGAATCCCCTAAATCAAGCAGCATCTCGTCCAATTCCTTGCGCAGCACATAGTCGAGTTCCTTGCATTCCTTGTCGTTGAAAAGTATTCCGAGCATAACGGGGTGCCTCCTTGAATGTCTGGAACATTCCATGGTCTGATGCCGCTTTACAGTTATGCTCAAATAATGGAAGTTTTATTACAGCTGCAAAATCCATCTTGTCAGCGTGCTTTCCACTATCGCGGCTGCCAAAAGAAGCAGGACGACAATCGCTGCGGCAGGGACAAGGCTTTGGAGATAAGCCTTCCATTCAGCCCGGACAGAGTCCGTATCCCTTCCCGACATAGCAAGCGCCAGCCAGCGCCAGACATATCCCCCAAGCTTCATTCCATATGCGGCGGCGAGGATGATGACGGGAATTTCGATGATGCCGTGAGGCAGAATTCCTTTTGTAAAATGAAGCAGCGTCTCTCTCGTTCCCGCTTCTGCCGCTTCAATCGTCCATAAATAACCGAGAACCATGCCATTCATGACGAGAAAAAACACCGGAAGCGCCCCGAAGAGAATGCCTGCCGCCATCACAACGAGCGCTTTTACCGCATTGTTGAAAAAAATGAACAAGAAAAAGCTGAGTGTCGGATTGCCGCTTTCCTGAAGCGTCTTGGCCAAATCCCGGATCTGGCTCATTTGACCTTCAAGCATGGCATGGAAGCTTTCATTGACCGCTCCGATCCAAGCGCCGGCCGCGAACAGCAGGCATCCCAGCCAAAACTGCCGGCGCACCAGCTTGATGGATGCGAAGCTTGCTTTCATTCGATTGCTCATTCCATTTCCCCCTAAAATTAGGCTGCGGCGCGAATATCCCGTACGGACGGGCATAGATTGTACTAATCCATACAGCAAGCCAAGCTTGCCGCGAAAGGAGCCCGTTCATCGATGAATCATTTTTATGTATTCAACGGAAGAAAAATCAGGCGTTATTTCTTCTTGGCCGTGGCCGTCATTTTTGCCGCCGGTGTCATCTATACCGAGAAGGACCAAATCTCCGTGTTCGCGAACGATCAGCCTGCCGCTATCTATGATGTGCCGACAAGCAAAAAAATCATCGCTTTGACCTTCGATATCAGCTGGGGAGAAAAGCGGGCCGAGCCCATCCTTGAAATCCTTAAAGAGAAAAACGTCAAGAACGCTACGTTCTTCCTCTCCTCTCCCTGGGCGCAAACCCATCCGCAAATCGTCAAATCCATCGTTGACAGCGGCTGGGAAATCGGCAGCCACGGCCACAAGCACGAAAACTACAGCAAGCTGACCGACGAAGAAATCAAGAATCAGATCCAGACAGCCCACTCCATCCTTACCCAGGAGACGGGAAAAGCACCCCAGCTCATCCGCCTCCCCAACGGGGATTTTGACAAAAGGGTGCTTCAAGTTTCGGAAAGCTTGGGCTACAAGGTCATCCAATGGGACACCGATTCCCAGGACTGGATGAATATCGGAACCCAAAACATTGTCGATCGAGTGCTCAAGCGCGCCCATCCCGGCGATATCGTGCTGCTTCATGCGAGCGATTCCGTGAAGCAGACCCACGAAGCGCTTCCGATTATCATCGACCAGCTCCGCAGCCAGGGCTATGAATTCGTCAGCGTTTCCCAGCTGATCAGCGGCACGGAGGCTTCCGGCAAGGAAGTGCGGGACAACGGCGTATCCAGCGAGCCGGTCACCATCCATATGTAGGCAGCCGCAAGAACTTCTTTCAGGCCGTCTTCGCCTCTGGCGCGTCGACGGCTTTTCTGCTGCCCGTAATGCGGTGAAGCAGCAGAATCTGGTAGGCATTGCAGACGACAAGCGGAGCCATCATGAAGAGGATCGCGCTTGTGCTTACACTGCCGTCATCTCCAGGCTGAAAGCTCGGCCATGCCTCGATCGCGGTCACGACAACCATCAGGAACAGCGTCGGGATGAAGGCGTGGTTATTGGTCATCCGGCTCTTCCATGCTCCGACCGCCCAAGATACGGCGGCGAGTCCAAGCGGCAGAGCCCAGAAGACGACATTGCCCAAGTCTTCGCGGGCGCCATATAGGACATAGCCGAGGAATCCGAGCGCAAAAATAGTCGTATACGCTTGCAAGGCATTCCATAGATAAGCTTTGCGGAATACGCTCAGAGCGATGTAATTGACCGTGAGATAAGCAAAAAAGCCCATCTGGCTGAAGGCGCCGATCAGCAAGCCCACCAGCATCATGTTGAACAGGTTGAAGCCGAATCCGGACCAGCCGAATACGCTGAAGCTCTTATCTGTCAAAAGCATCAGGACCCCGACGATCAATGTCGTCGCGGCGCCCAAGGCCAGCGTTGTCCAGAACAGGTGAAACCACTTGCGGATCGTCATGCGGATGTATCCCCCCAGAGAAGTTGGCCATATCCTTCATCTTACCATGAACGGAATAAAAAGCTAAGGCTTTCCCTGATATTCGCCCGTCTCTTCGCGCATACTGTACGTATCATCGCCGCTATCCTACACTTGGCGGCACAGCGAAGAAAGGGGAACCTCGACATGAAGCTCAAGCGGGCCTTGTACTGCTTTTCGATATCGGCTTTTGCTGCCGTTCTTCTGACCGGATGCGGCGCCGAGCCGCAAGGAGGAGGCGGCCAGCAGACCAGCTACAAAGACATGAAATCCATGGTGATCGACATCCTCAAGACGGAGGACGCCCAGAAAGCGCTGCAGGAAAGCCAAATGAGCGCTGCGGGAACGTCGAGCAGCGGCATCAAGTCGCTGTCGGTGCAGGATGCGGAAAGTGTGCGCATGGCTGTCAAGGAAACGATCACGTCGCCGGATTACGACAAAGTGATCAAGAAGCTGATGACGGACACCCGATTTGCCGGCGACTTCGCCAAAGCGGTCAACAAAGAAAACAAGGATATCCACAAAGAGCTGATGAAAGATCCCGGGTACCAGAAGGAATTGATCTCGGCCATGAAAACGCCGGAGATGGACAAGATGATTCTCGAAGTGCTCATGAGCTCGCAATACCGCAAGCAGGTCATGACCATCATGCAGGAATCGATGTCCAATCCGCTCTTCCGCGTGGAAATCCTCGACCTGCTCAAAAAAGCGGTTCAGGAAGAGCTTCGCGTCAAACCGGGCGAGAAAGTGGATACGAGCTCCGGCGGTGGCGGCGAAGGCGGCGACAGCGGCGGTGAAGACGGCGGCGGTGGCGGCGACGACAGCAAGGATAGCGGCGAAGGCAGCGGAACATCAAGCTGATGAGGACGTAAAGGCGGCTGGCGCCTGCTATAGCTCGGAAGCAGCAAAAGGCGGATATTCGGACTGGGTGAACAAAGGCGGTTGAGCCTTAAGCCAAGCTTTCAGTAAAGGCCAGTCATGAAGACGCCAAAAAGGGCAGCACCCGGATTTTCCAGGGGCTGCCCTTTTTGAATGGCGATGAAGAACAATCAATGTGCCGGCGCCAGCCTGATGACTTGATCGGCCAGCTCCAGATAGATGGCTCCCGTCTCCGTCTCCGCCTTGTACACCGACGGAGAGAAGTCCGGCTCGGATACATGGTTGTCCGGCGCGCCGAGAGGCACTTGAGCGAGCAGCGAAGTGTGCAGCGTCTCCGCCAGCTTCGCCCCTCCCCCGCGTCCGAACACATAGTCCTTCTCGCCGGTGGACGGGCTCATGTAATAGGACATGTTCTCCACGACTCCGAGGATCTCATGCTGTGTCGTGATGGCCATCGCCCCGGCGCGGGCTGCGACGAAGGCTGCTGTCGCATGAGGGGTCGTCACGATGATTTCCTTGCTCTGCGGCAAGATCTGGTGAACGTCGAGCGCGACGTCGCCCGTGCCCGGCGGCAAGTCCAGCAGCACATAATCCAGCTCTCCCCACTCGACTTCCTGGAAGAAGTTGCGCAGCATCCGCCCAAGCATCGGGCCGCGCCAGACGATAGGGCTGTTGTCCTCGACGAAAAAGCCCATCGAGATGACCTTCACGCCGAAGCGCTCAATCGGCTCGATCCGGCCGTCCACGATCTCCGGCCGCGATTCGATGCCCATCATGTCGGGCACGCTGAAGCCGTAGATGTCGGCATCGATCAAGCCGACCCGCTTGCCCCTGCGGGCGAGCGCCACCGCCAGGTTGACGGTGACGGTTGACTTGCCGACGCCGCCCTTGCCGCTGGCGACGGCGATGAACTGCGTGCCGCTGCGCTCCGCCAGCAGCGGCAGCGCCTCCAGGCCCGCCCCGTGCCCGCGCACGGGTGCG
>NZ_BIMD01000093.1 GCF_004000905.1 Paenibacillus humicus NBRC 102415 | reverse complement strand
GGCAGCGTGTGCCGGGCTCTGTCGAACGCCGTGGATGAAGCTTGGTGAAGCGTTGTGCAGGCAACGCCTCTCGTCTCTTCGATCGGCATGAACGGCATGGGCGGACATCCTGCAAGGGCTCTCGGACCGTTCGTTTGATCGCCGAAACCCGGCTATGCTATAATAATGTAACTTACTTAGTTACAGTTAGTTGTGGACGGATTCGAAACAACGGGAGGAAGGCAGCATGAAGGTAGAGATTTGGTCCGACTATGCATGTCCGTTTTGCTATATCGGCAAGAAAAGGTTTGAGTTGGCGCTGCAATCGTTTCCGCATCGGGACAAGATCGAGGTCGTATACCGCAGCTTCGAGCTGGACCCGAATGCAAAGCACGTGCCGGGCACCAGCATTCATGAACTGCTGTCGCGCAAATACGGATTCCCATTGGAACAGGCCAAGGCGAGCAATGCGAATGTCGGCAGCCAGGCCGCCGAGCTCGGCTTGACCTTCGATTTTGACGCGATGAAGACGGGCAATACGTTCGATGCCCACCGCCTGATGCACTGGGCATCGGAGCAGGGCAAGGGCAACGCCCTTTCCGAAGGGATGTTCCGTGCCTACTTCGAACAAGGACGGCTGCTCGAAGACCGCCAGACGCTGGCGGAGCTGGCAGCTGAAGCAGGGCTTGATGCGGCGGAAGCAGCAGAGGTTCTCGCTTCGGGACGATATGAGGCGGAGACGAGGAGAGACGAGCAGGAAGGCTCCGAGCTGGGCATCCAGGGAGTTCCTTTCTATGTCCTGGATCGCAAATACGGCGTATCCGGCGCCCAGCCTCCATCCGTATTCCTCCAGGCGCTGGAGCAGGCTTGGTCGGAGCGCGCGGCCGCTGCCGCCGATTCCGTTCAAGCCGGAGCTGCCGCAGGCGGGGATTGCGGAGATGGAGCCTGCGCCGTTCCTGCAGCAGCGAGCGATGGGGACGCATGCGAGGACGGGAGCTGCGCTGTCCCGGATCCAAGCGGCAAGTAAGGATGGTGAAGGAGCAAGCTGCGCAAGCCGCTTGCTTCTTCTTTTTTTATGGACATGTCGGGCGGAAGCCCAGGCAGCCGACATCCGATACCACGGCGCCAGGCACGAAACAGCAGACTAGTAGGCACCTGAAACAAGACACAAGAAGCAAGGCACCAGACACAAGACACAAGACACAAGAAACAAGAAACAAGAGAAGAAACAAGGAACAAGGCACCAGACACAAGGCACCAGACACATGGCACTAGAAACCAGACACTAGAAACCACAAACCAGAAATCACAAACCAGAAACAACAAACCACAAACCACAAACCAGACACCAGCCCCGACACCTGACATTGGAACCCGGCATCAGGGACTAATCAGTAACACGAGGCACGATGACATAAGCTTATTGGAGCAAAGGCTGCTCGACTGGACATCAGACCCGTTATGGGGATGAAACTGGCCAAAAAGGAGATCTATCGGACATCAGATCCGTTATGGGGATGAAAATGGCGAAAAAGGAGATCTATCGGACATCAGATCCGTTATTTGGCCCGTTTCCTGTGTTTTTGAGGCCGAAACGGCTGAATAACGAATCGTATGTCCGATAATCAGCCGAATCGCAGCTAAACGAGCGAATAACGGATCCTATGTCCGATAGAATGAGCAATGGATCTCATTCGTAAGAAAGCATTTAGAAAAACGTCGTGTTCGCTTCAACATCTCGCTCCCCTCAACATCTTGCACCCCTGTGTCCCAAACATAGCCAAACAGCATATAGCCGTGCCCGCTAATCGCCAACCTCAGCGGATTCCCTTCTATCCAAGCGCGTGGGTCAGAGAGATCATCGTCAGCAGCCCGGCGATGAACGAGAGGGTCGCGGTTCTTGCATGTCCATCCCCGTGGCTCTCCGGAATCAGCTCCTTGTAGACGACGAACAGCATGGCTCCGGCCGCGAAGGCGAGGCCGTAAGGGACGACCGGCTCTATGGCCGCGGCAAAGCTGCCTCCAAGGAGTGCAGCGATGAATTCCAGCAGTCCGGTTCCGACAGCCATGAGGACGGCGTAACCGCGTTTTGTACCTTGAGTAATCAGGAACAGTGCCGTCAGGAAGCCTTCCGGAATATTCTGCAAGCCGATGCTGACGGCCACGATCGGTCCCAGCTGGATTTCGCCGCTGCTGTAGCTGACGCCGACGGATAAGCCCTCCGGCAGATTATGCAGCGCCATGGCGGTGAGGAAGAGCGTGGAATTGCGGTCCAGGCCGAACCATCCGCCGCTCTGCGAGTGCAGCGGCTGCGGAAGCTCGCCATGGACGGTGTCGGTATGCGGAATGAGCAATTCTGTGCCAAGCAGGATGCCAACTGTCAGCACGCCTAGATTGGACAGCTTGAGAGCGCTTGGAATGAGGCCGTAGGTCGATGCGGACACCATGATGCCGGCCGTGAATGCAAGCAGTACGTCTTTGCCGCGATGGGTCATGGAGCTGATAAAAAGGGCGGGAAGCGCGCCGACCGCCGTGCACATGGCCGTCGCCAGCGACCCCAGCAGGATCGGATTCATGGCAGTTCTCCTTGCTCCGGTCAAGCCGGCAGAGTTCGCTTGATTACGCCTGTACGGAAGGCATCGAAAGGTAGCTTTTATAGCGGAGGCTGGACACGCGGACCCTCCCGATTCAATTCCGATGGCATTGCCAAAAGTCTGCCCGCCGCTGAAGCCGTGCCGCCCTGCGGACGGGCAGCTCTGTTCAAAGTATGCCGCCCTGCGGACGGTCAGCTTTGTACAAAGTTTGCCGCCCTGCGGACGGGCAGCTTTGTACCAAGTTTGCCGCTCTGCGGACGGACAGCTTTGTACCAAAGTTTGCCGCCCTGCGGACGGGCAGCTTTGTACCAAAGTATGCCGCCCGCGTGCGGAACATGTTTTTCCTGCTTGTCCGGACTTCTCCCCTCGGCGCCGGGCGGGACTTTATTTCCTTGCCGCTTGCCGATACAATGGGCATACCGGATAGGATCATCCTGCCAGCTGCAGCTTATGCAGCTAGAGCCGGCCAAAGGGGCATCGACTATGATATCCGACCTGCTTGACTATATGACGGAAGAAAATCTGCACCGGCTGCTCGGAGAATACCGTTCCTACGGACCGCTCCCAGGCATCCTGCTGACCTTCCTGAAATCGTTCGTGCCGCCGCTTCCGACGATTCTGATCGTCGGCGTCAACGCCGCCGTATACGGCTTGTGGCCCGGCTTCTTATACTCGTGGATCGGCCTGGTGGCCGGCTGCATGGCTACGTTCCTGCTGGTGCGCACAGCGGCCGGCCACCGCATCGCCCGCCGCTGGGCGGCGAAGCCCAAGGTGAAGGCCAGCATGGACTGGATTCGCCGCAACGGCTTCAGCTATGTGTTCGTGCTGAGCCTGTTCCCGGTCGGTCCGTTCGTGCTCGTGAACATGGCCGCAGCCGTATCCCGCATGAGCGTGCTTCGTTTTCTGGCCGCCGTCGCCGCCGGCAAAGCGGTCATGGCGCTGGCCGTTTCCTTTGTCGGCCATGACATCGCCCGCTTTTACCGGGATCCTCTCCAGCTCGTCTACGTGGTCCTGTTCATCGTGCTCTCCTGGTATGCATGCAAGAAAATCGAAGCCCGCTTCATGCGCAAAGAGCCGGCTCCGGATGGAGCTCAAGCCGCAGGCGGAAATTAGTCCATCTCCTCCGGGAACCCTGACAATCAGTTGTCAGGGTGTTTTTGTTAGGCTGGATACAGAAGCGAAGGATGTTCTGACGATCCGTCCGCCAGGCTTGAAGTCTTTGCGGTAAGCATCTTTGTCCGAACTGTTTCAGTTTTAACTGAAATCAGTCTCCGGACTGATTTTCGCGGCAAGGCTCCTCTATATAATAGGGGAAGCGTCCGGCCCTCAAGGCCGGAAACAGACAGGGGAAGGGCAGGGGATCATCATGGCGCAAGCCTCACGCAGCACGGGCCTCATCGTGGCCGGATTGCTGCTAGGCATTCTGATGGCTTCCATGGACCAGACGATCGTATCGACGGCTATGGGAACCATCGTCAGCGAGCTTGGAGGACTGGACAAATTCGTCTGGGTCACTTCGGCGTATATGGTAGCGGAAATGGCGGGCATGCCGATTTTCGGCAAGTTGTCCGATATGTACGGCCGCAAGAGATTCTATATTTTCGGCATCATCGTGTTCATGGCGGGCTCGGCGTTATGCGGCACCGCGACTTCCATCGAGCAGCTGGCCATTTACCGGGCCATCCAGGGCATCGGGGGCGGAGCGCTCGTGCCGATCGCCTTCACAATCATGTTCGATGCCGTGCCGGCAGGCGCGAGGGGCAAGCTGGGCGGCCTGTTCGGCGCCGTATTCGGCCTCTCCAGCATCTTCGGACCGCTGCTCGGAGCCTACATCACGGACCATATCCATTGGGAATGGGTATTCTACATCAATCTTCCGCTCGGCTTGATCGCGCTCGCCTTCATCGCGATCTTCTACAAGGAATCGCCCAAGCATGCCAAGCAGGTCATCGACTGGGGAGGCGCGGCAACGCTGGTCGGAGCGGTCGTCTGCCTGATGTTCGCCCTGGAATTCGGCGGGAAGACCTACGCTTGGGACTCCATTCAAATATCCGGGCTGTTCGCCGGATTTGCCGTGCTCACGATTCTGTTCGTCGTGTTCGAGCTGCGGGCCAAGGAGCCGATCATTACGTTCGGCATGTTCCGCAACCGTGAATTCCTCTCCAGCAATCTGATCGGCATCTTCAGCGGCGCCGCCTTCGTGACGGCATCCGTCTACATTCCGATCTTCGTGCAGGGCGTGCTGGGCGGAAGAGCGACCAACTCCGGCCTCGTGCTGCTGCCGATGATGGTCGGCTCGGTCGTGACGGCGACGATGGGCGGCTTCCTCATGACCAAGCTCAAGTACCGGACCCTCATGATGCCGACTCTTGCCATCCTCGTGCTCGGCCTCGTGCTGCTCGCGACGATCGGCGAGGGAACGAACATCTGGACGCTGAGGCTGTTCATGATTCTGGTCGGCCTGGGCATCGGCGCGTCGTTCTCGGTGCTCAGCAATGCGGCCATCTTCTCCGTGCCTGTCTCGGACCGCGGGACGGCCAGCGCGACGCTGAACTTCCTGCGCTCGCTCGGCATGGCGCTCGGCATCACGGTGTTCGGCATCGTCCAGAGCCATCTGTTCAGCGGCCGCATGAAAGATCTGCTGGGCGGAGCGGCTGCCGCTCCGGGAGCCGCAGCCG
>NZ_BIMD01000092.1 GCF_004000905.1 Paenibacillus humicus NBRC 102415 | reverse complement strand
CTTCGCGGCCCTGGAGCAGGCCGGCCGCTTGTGCGGACGCGGCTGCAGCGCGCGCCCAGGCCGGAATGAGCGCCGCATCGGAGAAGCCGGACGCCGCGGCTTTGCCGCTTTCGAGCCCTGCCGCGCGGCTCAGCAGCACAGCCAGCTCGGCGCGGGTGACGCGCTGTTCGGGACGGAAGCTGCCGTCCTCGTAGCCGGACACCAGCCCGCGCTTGGCAGCCTCAGCGGCGAATGCCCGGCCCCAGGCCGGAATGGAGGCGCCGTCGGAAAAGCCGGACGCTCCAGCCGGACCGGGCTCTTTTACTCCCATGGCGCGAAGCAGCATGACGGTGAGCTCCAGCCGGGTAACCGGCTCGTTCGGACGGAAACTGCCGTCGGCGTAACCGGTCAGCAGCCCTTGGGCGGATGCTTGGCGGATGGAATCCGAGGCCCAGTGGCCGCTGATGTCCCGGAACAGCGGAGCCGAAGGGGACGGCGTCGGCGCCGGGCTGGCCGTCGGAACGGCGGAAGGACTCGAAGACGCCGATGGCGCTGGCGTAGCCGATGGCACCGGAGTTGCCGTCGGCGTCGGCGTGCCGCTCGGTGTCGGCGTGCCGCTCGGCGTCGGCGTGCCGCTTGGCGTCGGCGTGCCGCTCGGCGTCGGCGTCGCAGCCGCTACCTTCACCGCAGCCTCGGCGGCGCCGTAGCCGTCGGCGCTCACGGCGCGGATGACGGCTGTGCCGGCTTTATGCCCGGTCACCTTGCCGGAACCATCGACGGAGGCGATGTCCGGCGCGGAGGAGGTCCACGTCACCGCGCCGTTGTCCGAGCCGTACGTGCCCGCTGCCACTGTCGCCTTCAGCGATGCGGCGTCGCCGCCTGCCGTCAGCGCGATATCGCTGCGGTCCAGCGTCACCCGGGTCGTGTTGAGCTGAAGCACGCCGACCGTGCCGCTGACCTCAAAGGCGACCAGCAGCAGCGGCTGGCCCGTAGGGCTGTCCGCGGCGGAGATGAATTCGATGCCTTCCGGCGCCGTATCCGAAGCAAGCGGATCGCCGGCTCCAAAATCGCGGGTGTTCGTGTAGTTGACGAAACGGGCGTCTTCCGGATTCGTCACGTCGTACGTCATCACTCCGCCCACACGCTCCAGGCCGATAAAGGCCAACGTCCGGTCGCCGACATGTCCGATTTTCACATCCTCGGGCTCCGGCCCTTTTTTGGGACTGCGGGAATCCATGTCGGGCTTGTCGTTGGAGGCGTTGAAGTTGTTCGGCAGGCGCTCGGCCGTAATCCGCTCGAAGCCGCTGCCGCTGTCATACACCTGCTTCATCGAAGCGGCGTCCCAGACGGAGAAGGAGCGTCCTCCGTACATGTAAATACCGTCCTTGGCCATGTCGCTCGACGCCTCGACCTTGTCGTAGACGGTCGTTCCGTTCAGGAACCTCGCAGCCGCCGAGTTCGGATCCAGAGCGGCCTTCAGATCCTTGACGGTCGAGCCGTTCTTGCGGCCGGGGAAGTCGGTGGCGTCGCCCTCATTGCCGGTGATCAGATACGTTTTGCCCCCGGCCTGGAAGGATGCGATGCCGTCCGGCATGTATTGTCCGAAGAACGGGACGTTCTCCAGCGAGATCTTGCCGTCCTTGAGCAGGTCGAGCGCATTTTCCGGCTTGCTGAAATCCTTGAAGCCCAGCCCCTTCACCGAAAGGAACTTGCCGGATGCGATGTCCAGCTCCGCGACGGCGTTGTTCTCCTGCAGCGTCACATAAGCCGTGGCCGCATCCCCGGACAAGGCGATATATTCCGGCTCCAGATCCGTGAGCGCCCGCTCCTTCGTTCCCGGCCCCGTAATCAGCCCCTTTGCGTCCGCATCGCCGCGAATATGAACGAGATCGTCGATGATGGAGGGATCGTCGAACTTCGCATGGCGCACCGAATGCGATTGGCGGTCGACAATGGTGACGCTGCCTTCGGGATCGATGCCGGCCTCGCGCGGCTCGCCTTCGTTGGCCGTCAGCACGTAACGCCCGTCCGGCGTCGACTTCACCATATCCGGCTGGGAGCCCGCCTCATATGTCCGAATCAGCTTGCCCTCGTAGTCAAGCTCCAAAATACGGCCCGGATCCCCGGCACCCTTGGCCTGCACGGCGGCGAATACGCGGCCCGCGGCCGTATTGATATCCACGCTCGTCAAGTCCCCGTACAGGAATCCGCTCTCCTGCTCGGCAAGCGCCCGGATGTCGATCTGCTTCTCCTTGACCATCTGTCCCTCGGCCAGCTTGACGATGTCGAGGCTCGGCGGGTTGCCCGAGCCGTTGACGAGGTAGAACCTTCCGTTGTCGCGGTTGTATTTGACGATCTCGGCTACGCCGCCGTCCTTGTTCGTGACCCCTTCGCTGTAGGAGCCGATCTTCGTGACGCTGAACAGGTCCTTATAAACGGCAGCCGAAGCTGTCGGTACATCGGCAGCGTCGGCTGCCGGCGCGGCCAAGGCTTGTCCGACGATGGAGGCCGGCTCCGCGCCGCCCTCCTGTGCGGTGCCGATTCCGGCGGGCAGCAGCGCCATCGCCGCAGCCGACAAGCTGAGCGTAAGCCCCAGCGTGCGGCTCATTTTGCGTTTGTAGCGGTTCATCTTCCGTTTCCCCCTCTGATGCGGACATGCCGGTACCAGGCCTGCTGCCCGCTTTGCTTCCTGCCTGTCAGCATATCAAGGAGATGTAAAGGAGGAATCACATCCATGTTAAGAATTCATGAAGGCCGCACGCCCTTTCACCAGCGGCTGCGGTAAGCCTGCGGCGTCGTGCCCGCGAGCTTCTGGAACGAGCGGTAGAACTGGCTGGGGCTGGAGAAGCCGAGCTCCCCGCTGATATGGGACACGGAATCCGAAGAGCGGGAGAGCCGGTCCTTCGCCTTTTCGATGCGCAGCCGCAGCAAGTATTGGTAAGGCGTCAGCCCCGTCTCGGCCCGGAACGACCGGATAAAGTGGAACCGGCTCAAGCAGGCGATCGAGGCGAGCTCTTCAATTGTGATTCGGCCGGCGTAGCCTTCCTTCATGAAGTCGACGACTTTTTGCATGCAAGGGCTTGCGGCGGTCGGAACCGCCGAACCTGACGAGCCACCGGCGGCAATCTCTGCACAAGCGGAGCCGGATTCGGGAGCAAGCAGGGGAAACCCGGCTAATCCCGCGCCCGGCTGCTCTTGCCGAGCTTCAGTCCCGGGGGCGGCCGAGAGAATCCCGTTCATGTACGCCATGATTTCCCGCTCGGTCCCCCGGACATCACTTTCCCCGGCAAGCTGCGCCTTCATCAATTGGCCGGACCAGATGCGGAAGCGGCGCGACAGCGCTTCGGCATCGAAGCTCTTGGCCATATTCTCGTAAGGATGACCGGAGGAAGCGGCTGGCGCCGCCACAGCGTCCTCCCGGCATTTCAGGATGATCACCGACGCCCCCTTCTCCAGCCGGAAGTGATGCAGAGCCCGGGGCGGCTGCACCAATCCGCTGCCCGGCTTCAGCCCCCAGGCTCTGCCGTCCTGGATGAACTCGCAGCTGCCCTGGACCGGAAGCGTCAGCTGCACCCAGTCTTCATGGATGTGGGGCGTATTGGCGAAGCCTTCGGCGCCTCTCCAGAGCTCGACCGCTCCGGTCTGAAACATCATTTCCATCCGCCCTTCGCCCCCTGTAGCGATTATTGCGGCCGGCAGTTCCGCATCATTCGCGGGTGACGCATCGGGCCGTTTAGGGTTACGATAGGAGGATAAGCGGCGCTTGTCAATGGACGGGGACGGGCGGCAGAGAAGAAACGGAAAGGAAGTCTGAACCACCATGATCATCGAATTGAACCATGTGTCGTGGCGAAGGGAGCAGCGCGTGCTGCTCCAGGACATCAGCTGGCAGGTGAAGCCGGGAGAGCACTGGGCGCTGCTCGGCCTCAACGGGTCGGGCAAAACGACGCTGCTCAACATCATTTGCGGCTACATCTGGCCCTCGGAGGGTTCGGTCGAGGTGCTCGGAGAGCGGTACGGCGAAGTGGATCTGCGGGAGCTGCGCAAATCCATCGGGTGGGTCAGCAACTCGCTGCAAGAGAAGCTGTACAAGACCGACCGCGCCCAGCTTGTCGTCATCAGCGGCAAGCATGCGACGATCGGACTCTACGACAAGGTGCAGGAGGAAGACCTCGAGACGGCGCGGGAGCTGATGGCGACGCTCGGCTGCGCCCATTTGTGGGATCGGGAATACGGCACCTGCTCGCAGGGCGAGAAGCAGAAGCTGCTCATCGCCCGCGCCCTGATGGCTCGCCCGCGCATCCTCATCCTGGACGAGCCTTGCAACGGCCTCGACCTGTTCTCGCGCGAGCGGCTGCTGGAGAGCATCGACGGGCTGGCGCGGCAGCACGACGCCCCTTCGCTGATCTACGTCACGCATCATACGGAGGAGATCCTGCCTGTCTTCGGCCATGCCCTGCTGCTGCGCAGAGGAGAGGTGTTCCGCAGCGGCAGCACGGGCGACGTGCTGACAGACGGAACCCTGAGCCGGTTTTTCGAGGCCCCCGTCGCCGTGGAGCGCCATGGCGACCGATATTTTGTCCGCGCTGAATAGCAGAGCAGGAGAGCTGCTGGAGCAGCCTGCGGCGGTATGTTTTTTCTGTTTCCCGACCCTATGGAGATGAATCCGCAGCTCCGATAGAAAGCAAAAAAGCCCGGCATGCCGGGCTTTTTGTCATGGAGCTTGCAGAGCTTCCTTGCCCCGCTCCGCTGCGTCGGCCAGCTGTTCTTGACCCTGGGATTCCTGCCAGGGCGGAAAAGCGGCGGCTGCGACAAGCCCCAAGCCCTGTTGCCCAGGCATGCATTCCAGCCCCTTCGGCAAAATAATGTACTACAACCCGAACAAGGAGCAAATATTAGGATGATCTTCACAAAATAGACGCATCCGCGAGATGACCGGCAACTGTCACATTCCGTCCTTTGCATCGCCGGCGGCGCAGCCTTTACACTGGAATCAATACGCAAGCCTCTGCATCTTTTCGCCTGTGCGCCTATGCGATCCCTCTGAAGCCCATTCATGATCAACTTACGATAAAGGAGCTGCCGCCATGTACCGCTCGAACCAAATACGGCCTGCTGGCCGCCTGTTTACGCTTCTGGTCCTTTGCGCCATCCTGCCCTCCCTTCTGCTGGCGGGCTGCAACTTCTCCTCCCCCGTGTCCGGAGGGTGGAAAACCCGCAGCGCCACCGAAGGTCTGGAAATCATGGCGAACAAGGACAACTGGAAGAAGTTCACCTATCGGGTCACGCTCGAGAATGTCAGCGAGAAGCCGATTGAAGTCGAATGGGTCGAGCCCGTGCTGAAAGGCAATCTCCTGCTGAACGATCCTGGGCGCTCGCTGCGCAAGGAGATCGCCCAGACGGTAGACGAAGGACAGCGCATAACGCTCGAGGACAGCTTCGAGTTCAATGCGAAAAACGTCAACCTCGGCGAGTCTCAGAACGTGAAGGCGATGCTGGTGAAGGTAAAAGGCGCCGACGAGCCTGTCGAGGTCCAGGTATAGGCCTGCAGGCACGCGCAATCCGCAGGCGGTTTTCATGCACGACGCACAAAAAAAGCCTTCATTCCGCACGTCGGCGGAATGAAGGCTTTTCCCGTTGTAGCGGCAAGCCCGTCTAGCGCTTGCCCGGCTTGCGTTCTTGGCGCGATCCGCCGCTGCCCCGGTCGCCGCCGGAGCTGCCGCGCGGCTTGGAGCCGCCGCCGTCGCCCTTG
>NZ_BIMD01000091.1 GCF_004000905.1 Paenibacillus humicus NBRC 102415 | reverse complement strand
CCATAATAATGTCTGCATCTGGCACAAAGTAAGGCGCGATATTCCAATGGGCGTCGAAGACTGCTTGCAGTTCGTTTGCAGGTTAACCCACTATTCGAATATGGGTGTCGCGCCAAAAGCCGACATTCGACTTTAATCCGGTATATTCATCCCCGATATTGATGCCTCCAGTAAAAGCTTCCTGACCATCGAATACAACAATCTATGATTTCGGCAACTCCAATGGCGGCCGTAGCCATGGGCGTGCGTTGGGCCGAGGGGGAACTTGGATACTGTCAACTTTAGCAGTCGCGATGGGGGCGGCAGTGTTTAGGTTTATCCAAGGTTAGCTGTCTAAACAAAAGAATAGTGGCGAAAAGAGATCAAACCCTACAAGTTGAGTAGGGTTTGATCTCTTTTCTAATCTGTTCACCGATGAAAACAGACAAGCCATGTCCTCAATATTCATGGTTTGTCTGTTTTTCTTAAAACCCCTTATATTGAGGTTCTTCATTTTCCAACTGTTGTACGCGGCTTTCTACTTGCTGCACGATTTGTTGGGTTTGTTGGGCCGCATTCGTAAAGAGCGATTTTGCTTCTTGATTTTGTGTTTCCAAAGCAAATTGTTCCAGACTCGCCTGAGCACTTTTTAAAGATGCTACGCACGTTTTCACTTGAGAAGCAACTGTCACGGAATGTCACCTCCTTTACCTTAGGATAGGATAATGTTTCACGGGTAATAGGAATAGATGCTTACATTCTCCCCATACCGAAATTAATATTTCCGTCTCGCAACAAAAGCATACGTTAGAAAAATTTTCAAATGGAAATGCATGAAAATAATGGAATAGGGACATATTAACTTTTGTCGATTAATGTGATTGGAAAGGAATGGTGATATTATGCCGGATTGGGTAGAAATCGCTTTGCGAACGTTATTGGCTATGGGGGTTCTTTTTGTCCTAACGAAGATATTGGGTAAACGACAGGTATCACAGCTTTCATTGTTTGAGTATATCACCGGAATCACGATCGGCAGCCTTGCAGCTTACGTTTCGTTGGATCTGGAGTCCAATTGGTATCTGGGCTTGGTTTCGATGACGGTTTGGACCGTTGTTTCTTTAGGGATTGAATTTTTACAGCTGAAAAGCAAAACGGCAAGAGACCTATTCGACGGCAAAGCAACAGTGCTCATTAAGGACGGCAAGATCATGGAGGATAACCTAAAAAAAGAAAGGATTACCACGGATGAACTTATGGAACAGCTTCGAATAAAGAATGTGTTCAAAGCTGCCGATGTTGAATTCGCCATCATGGAGTCAAGCGGTGACGTTAGCGTTCTTTTAACCAAGGAAAATCAACCGTTAACGCCTAAACACCTGGGAATAAATGTCGGGCCAGAACAAGAACCTCAATCGGTCATTATGGATGGAAAAATAATGGACGAACCACTTGCCACGATAGGTCTAAACAGGCAATGGCTGGATACGGAACTGGAGAAATTAGGTGTTTCGATTGATAACGTATTTCTTGGACAGGTGGATTCCTATGGCCAGCTATACGTTGATTTATTTGATGATCAGATCAAAGTACCGAAACCCCAGAAAAAAGCCGCGTTGCTTGCAACATTGAAAAAGTGTGAAGCGGATCTCGAAATGTTTGGCTTATCTACCAAAGAACAAAATACAAAGCAGATGTACGAGCAATGTTCAAAAGCGTTAGAAAAGATTATTGATGAAGTGAAACCATTGCTGATTCGTTAACAATTCGCCAATTATACGTCAGCTGAAATTCGAGGAGGATGTTCATGGCAAATAATATAAAGAAAAATTTAACGCGGGTACAACAGGAATATAAAGAATTGGCGCAAAGCGTCGAACCTCCGAGGCCCATACTCAAAAACTTCATTCGTGCGTTTATAGCTGGCGGGGCCATTTGTTTGGTTGGACAAGCCATCCAGGAAATGTTTGTGCATTGGGGCGGCTTTGATGAGAAAAAAGCTGGAGACCCTACCGTGGCGGTTATGATCCTCCTTTCTGTCATTCTGACCAGCATGGGGGTGTACGATAAGTTTGCCCAATGGGCTGGTGCGGGTTCCGCAGTGCCTGTGACGGGATTTGCGAATTCGATGGCATCCGCTGCGATTGAACATCAGAGTGAAGGTATGGTGCTCGGTGTTGGCGGTAAAATGTTTAAACTGGCTGGACCGGTTATTGTATTTGGTACAGTCGCCGCCTTTGCGGTAGGAATTGTACATTTGCTGATCAAAGGCGGGGGAGGCTCTTAATATGTTAAAGGGACACCAGAGTTGGCTATTTGAGAACAAGCCGTTCATCCGATCAACAGCAACGGTAGTGGGTCCATTTGAAGGAAGAGGCCCGCTGGCCAAAGATTTTGACATTGTCCATGGAGAATCCATGATGGGACAAAAGAGCTGGGAGAAAGCAGAAAAGGTATTGATTGAAGAAGCGGCAAAACTGGCTATTGAAAATGCGGGGTTGACAAAAGAACAAGTACAGTTTTACATAGGCGGGGATTTGATGAATCAAATCATTAGCAGCAGTTTTGCCGCGCGAACATTATCGATCCCTTACATCGGTGTGTTTGGTGCTTGCTCAACCTCGATGGAAAGTCTGGCATTAGCAGCTAACCTTGTAAATTCCGGTTCGGCGAAATTTGTGTTGGCGGGGACATGCAGCCATGATTCCAGTGCGGAGAAACAGTTCCGATATCCGACCGAGTACGGTTCGCAAAAACCGCCAACCGCCCAATATACGGTAACCGGGGCCGGTGCTGCCATCGTATCCATGGAAGGTGACGGACCGGTTGTTACATCTGCCACCATTGGCCGGGTTATCGATATGGGCATTAAAGATCCGTTTAATATGGGCGCAGCGATGGCTCCTGCAGCGGTAGATACCATTGAGGCGCATGTTCGAGATTTGGGAATTGAACCGGGTTATTACGATTTGATCGTTACCGGCGATCTTGCGAAAGTCGGATATGAAATCGCCTGTAAATTGTTTAAGAAACATAACTTTCCCATCGAACAAACCGAATATTCCGATTGCGGGATGATGATTTACGATTATGAAACCCAAATGGTTCAGGCCGGAGCAAGCGGCTGCGGTTGTTCGGCAGTTGTTACCTATGGACATTTGCTAAATCGGATGCGAAGAGGTGAACTGAAACGAATCCTCGTTGTCGCTACGGGGGCGCTGCTATCCCCGATTTCATTTCAACAAGGGGAAAGCATTCCTTGTATCGCTCATGCCGTATCCATAGAGGCAGGGAGGGAGATATTATGATTTTTCTTTGGGCTTTTTTGGTGGGAGGTGCAATCTGTGTTTTCGGACAATTTTGTTTTGATGTCTTGAAACTTACACCGGCCCACACCATGACCCTGCTTGTTGTATTGGGTGCGATTGTCGACGGAATTGGATGGTATGATCCGCTGATTGAATTTGCCGGGGCAGGAGCATCGGTCCCGATTACAAGCTTTGGTAACGCGCTTGTCCATGGTGCGCTTCAAGAACTAGAGAACAATGGCTGGATTGGGATCATCACCGGAATTTTCGAAGTGACCAGTGCCGGAATATCTGCTGCGATTATTTTTTCGTTTCTCGCTGCATTGTTTGTAAAACCCAAAGGATAATACGGGGCCCAATCCGAATTTCGTTGGCTAAAATACACTGTAACGGTCGGTCAGGGCGATCCCTAACCGGCCGGTTTTGATTATGAGAAACATTTACTTGTTCCAATCTGTACGGAATGTCCCCATCGATAATCTCAAAGGTTACGTTGACCAAGCTATAAAAGCCATATACTGTCAGACGCTATTTATTTCGGTTCCTATATTCTCCATCACTTCTTTGGTTCGCTCCATTAAACTCGGCTCGGTTGGAACATTTTCACTTGCCTTTCCATCCAAGATTATTGGAGATTTGTTACTTGTCGTTTTGATTCGCTGTTTAAATTGTGATTTAAGTTCGCTTTTTTCCATAATTTCTCCTTTTCATTCGCCATTTTCAGAATATGCAACTGATATTATTCCGATTTTCATATACTTTATGCATCATAGGAGTCAGGTCCCCAAAAGGCTGTGTTTCCGCCTGTATATAGACAACCAACCCGATAAAATGACCGGAAACCGGGCGGATGCCGTTGTCGCTTCTATGCGCCTGCCATAGACTAATGCTGTAAGTTCAACTTTACCTAACCCAAGGAGGAATGTTTTCAAATGCAGTTTATCAAACAGGTAATGCCCATGTATACGCATGACCAGGCCGCTTATGTCAGGCAAATGTACGATTGGCACATGAAAATGGCTCAGTATCACGAACAATTACGTACCTTTCATCTGGAAAGGGCGAAACAATTTCAAAAGCTCTCCGAAGAAAAAGCGAAAACGTCAGAAATATCCAGCGACACCAGCGTCGCTTAAAGGCGAACCGACATGGAGCGATGTGATGAATTGGCAGCATTCCGAATCAAAATCTGGGACCGCTATGTAACCCTTCGTTCCCAATATGGAACCCGGATGCCCTTGTCTTTCGACCAGTTCTGGTATGACTTTTTGGCCAGGCACATGCTATCCGACTGTGGCGTAGAGCAAGTATATGAGGACTTCTGCAACAACTGGGAGAATCGGTGTGTGAAAAATGTTTGCGATTCGAGCCATCGGTAGAATGCCTGCGAAATAGGACCAAATGGCCGGCTGTTGCCCAAAATGGGTTGCTCCGGCCTTTGATATTTGTATGCAGGGGACAAGGGTAGATGGGATCAAATCCAAGCGGACTTTCACGATGCGGATAACTGCATAGGATGATTCGTTTCTGGACAACTTAAATGCTGTTTGCATAAATTTGGAAAGGCGGATGCCTGCATGTTACCAACATTCAGTACAAGCATTAAAAACTGGACTACCTCTGCCCCAAGACAACCAAATCGATGTAAAAATTGCATCTGGGGCAACTGGGATGGGTTGAAACAATTTTGTTCGAAACCTGTCTGCATTAAGAAACAACCAGTATAAGAGAAAGTCCATCTTCTTTTACTTGATCATGTTCGGTTATCTGCAAAGAATTCTTGCCCAGTGACTGGCATTTTTTCCGAGGACGCATATAATGACGTGATCTAACTTTGAGGAGTGATGAATCATGTCCGTTGCGGCTCAAACAAGTACAAAGAGTTTACCTCCCTTTTCCATATGGGGAGTTCATGCATCTGTCGCCGGAAGACCGGTTGTGTGGGGCAAACTAGTGATGCGTGTTTTGCAGGACCAGCAAATTCAAGGCACCATCCAATTTCGCGGAACGCCGATTCCGATTGAAGGAAGTTGGAATGAAAGCACGCAGCAGATCATGTTTCATTCCCCCTACGCCGCCTACTCCGGCCAATTAACCATCTATGACGATGTCAAGATTCAACTTCGGCATTTGGTTCTCACCGGACGTCTGCGGATGCTACCCTCTTCTTTACAGGCGGGCGAATATGGAACCTGGGTAGCGACAACTGATATAAGCTTGGCGGGGTATAGCGGCTATATCCCACCGCAACCGCCTTCAACTTCGCTGCCGCCGGTCGGCGTATTTGTAACGTCGAATATACTGTATGGAAACTCGCGTATATAAAACAGGCACATATCGGATGAAAAATGATCGGTAAGCGGATAACGGAAAGGGGTGGCATATCAGTGGACGAAAATCAGATTCATCATGCAATCGAACAAGCCTATCAATTGATTGTTGAAGCACACCGCAACATGACTGACATTTGGCGCACTCACGTACTGTTTACGCGGCAATGGTGGTTTGG
>NZ_BIMD01000090.1 GCF_004000905.1 Paenibacillus humicus NBRC 102415 | reverse complement strand
CCCAATGATGTCTGGCGCTCTTTTCATGGACTTGTGGCGACATCGGCCACCGAAGTGCAAGGGGGGAATCAAATCCAGAAACCCGGGCTTCAACAGCGATCGGAACGACCTTGCGGCAATTCGAATGACCTTTCGGCGTCTCCAATGACCTTCCGGCTTCGGAGGCTGCTTTTGATCTTCAGCATCCACAACTACCTAGTAGCTAGCCTTCCCATCCTGGTCCACAAAGATATTCAGATGCGAAGGAAGCATCGTGAACGTGCAGGGCAGCGTGCCGCCGTACTCGCCGTCGAGATTGAGCTGGACATAGTCCGGCGTCGTGATCTGCATGCGAGGCGTCTTGAAGTGGATCAGATGCGGGTCGTTGAAATGCTCGCCGCGCAGGGCGAGCGTGACGATGCGGATGAACTCCGCCAGGTTGCATTTCTTGAGCACGACGACCTCGAACAGGCCGTCGTCCAGCCTCGCGTCGGGGGCCAGCTTCTCGAAGCCGCCGACCGAGTTGCTGTTGCAGATGAGGAACAGCATGATCTCCTCATGGATGTCCGGGATGCCCTCCGCCTGGATGAACACCTCGGTGGCGCGCAGGCGCGTCATCTTCTCCAGGCCCTTCATATAATAGGCCAGCTGCCCGATCAGCGTCTTGAGCTTGCTCGGCACCTCGTAGGTGAGCTCCGTCATGGAGCCGCCGCCGGCGATATTGATGAAGTACTTCTTGCCCGCGCGTCCGACGTCGATGGGACGGGCATATTGGCGTGTGATGAGCTCGCACGCATATTCCAGGTTGCGCGGTATGCCGAGCGCCCGGGCGAAGTCGTTGGTCGTACCGACCGGCAGAATGCCGAGCGGCGGGCGGTTCTCCTTCTCGCCGAGGCCGTTGATGACCTCGTAGAGCGTGCCGTCTCCGCCGGCGGCGATGATCATGTCGAAGCCGCGGTCAGCCGCGTCGGCCGCCGCGATGGAGGCGTCGCCCTCCCCCGCCGTGGCGTGGGTGCTCGTCTCGATGCCCCCGCGCTCCAGCATGGTGAGGATATCGCCCAGCCTTTTCTTCATCTCTTCGCGCCCGGAAGTCGGATTGTAGATCAGACGGGCTCTCTTGTACGTCTTGCTCATGCTTCATCCTCCTGCTTGTTCCAGCCACTGCAGCATCTGCCGCTGCATCCAGCGGACGACCGCTTCATCCGGGAGCATCCCCCGACCATTATATTCATATTCTAACTCACTCAGGCGTCCGGGAATCACCGAGGTTGTGAAATATCCTTGGCTAAGAAAAAGCGGAACGACGATGACGCGCTCATCCGGCCGCTTGCGCCGCATCGCCGACAGCTTGCACGCCGCCTGATCCGGCAGCAGCATCGCCGTCTCCGCGCGGGCGAAGCCGCCCGCAGCCCGGATCCGCTCCGCCATCCGGGTCATCCCTTCGCGCCAGCGGCCGTGGAACACGGGCTCGCGCGAGCCGTGGCCGATCAGCAGCAGCGCCTCGCTCGCCGGATCGCGCGAGAGCTCCCGGATGTTCGCGAGCAGCAGCTCCGCAATCTCCGGCTCGTCGTCGATCGGCCGGCCGGGATGGATGCGGGCGCCGCCGACATGAAACACCTCGAGCTCCCCCTCCCTAAGCCCCGCCGGCGGCTGGCCGAACGCCTGCATGATGTCGTCGACATGCGTCGCTCCCGACGAAACGAACAGCGGCAGCACGAAAATATCCGTGACGCCGCGTTCCAGCAGCTCGTCGACCCCGTCCTGGATCAGGCGCCCTTCCACGATCTCCAGAAACGACGAAACGACCGGCACAGAGCCGGCCGGTTGCTGAAGTCGTATCGCTGCCGCCTCGACGGCTTCGTCCACGAGCGCCACCCAGCCCCCGTCGCGGGAGCCGTGGCTGATGACAAGAATGCCGGGACGGACAATCGGGGAAGGAAAAGAGGATGATGGCGTCGCCGATGCTTGCAAGGACCGCTCCCCCTCCGGACTGCCAAGCGGAATATGACGGCCTGCGGAGCTCATTAGCGGTTCAGGCGGTCGAGGGTCATCTTGTACCCGTCATTGCCGTAGTTCAGGCAGCGCTTGACGCGCGAGATCGTCGCCGTGCTCGCTCCCGTCTCGGCTTCGATCTGGTTATACGTGCTTCCCTTGCCCAGCATGCGAGCGACTTCCAGGCGCTGCGAGAGAGACTGGACTTCGTTGACTGTGCACAGGTCGTCAAAAAACACATAACATTCTTCCACGCTCTTGAGCGTGAGTACCGCTTCGAATAATTGGTCGATTGCTTTATCGTTCAGCTTCTTTAGCTGCATTAATCCTTCACCTCGGTAAGAGTATCGCTGACTTTCTGGCTAGTGTCGCTACCTTTCATTCTAAAGGGATACGGCGAAGAAAACAACCAGTCACCGTGTTCACGCTTTAGAGGACAATAGAAAAATGAAAACGCTATCGGAATAAATCGTCGAAAACAGCTCTTTTTCCGCGGCGGAGCCCTCCCTCGGCAAGCCTTGTCTTATGCTGCCTAAACGCTGCCTAACGGCGGCTTTCACGACCTCCATAACGGCCGCGCCGCGGCACATTCCGTTCGCAGCTCAATTCCAACGTAACGCTCGATTACGGCCGATGCTTCCGGCTGGCCGCCGCTGTCATCGGGAGAAGGCAAAGAGTCCCTTCCAATGAGTCTGGAGATGCGGTCCCAACGGAACCTGCCCGCACCAGCCAATGAATCCCCGTTTTGTTCCTGAGCATCTCGATGCCGCAGGACCAGAAGCTCTCCTTTCCCGTGGGAATTTCCTGCAGGCATCCCCCCATGGGTTTTTCGGCAAAAACCGGGCTATCGTCCATACCTTACGCCCGCCTATTCCATACACTGTAACAAAAGCGGAATAAATCCGCCTCATACCAAGGATGTGATTGCAAGTGAACCCGAATTCTTACCCTCCATCCGGCCAGCGCAACACACCTGCTTCCGGACCGCCTTCTCAGGGAGGCATTTTCCCAGGCCTCGGCGATTCGTTCCCTTTTCAGCATATGCCCCAGCATTCGCTTTTCGCTCCGATGCCGTCCTCGTTCCCTTCCGCGATGCCGTCCGGTCCCGCGACGTCGATCGGACCGCTGGCCACGCTGGAAGCGGCCGCTCCCGCAGTCGAGAAGAAGAGCAGCCTGTTCTCGCTCGACAAGCTGTCGGATCTCAAAGGCTTCGTAGACCGGATCGGCGGCCTCGACGGCATTCTCGGCACGATGACCAAAGCCCAGAAGATCATCGGCAGCGTCCAGCAGATGGCTCCGCTGGTGAAGGTCATGATGGGATCGTTCGGCAAGAAGGGCTCGGACAAATCCAAGCTGGTGAACCTGGACGACGACGACTGGAAACCATCGAAAAAAAGAAGGAGGAACAAGAAACGCCGTCCGTCCGGCTCCCGCAAAGGCAAGGGCGGTTACGCCAAAGGCCCGCGCAGCCGCAGCCGCCGGCGCCGGAAAGGGCGCAGACAGAAGTTTGATGAATAACTTGTTCAGGGCAAAAGACAGCCCGCCCGGCCGCTTGAAGCGGTCCGGACGGGCTGCTTGCCTTGCAGGATGAAGAGGAGCCGTCCAATGCGCCTACAGGAAGATCCATTCGATGATCTTGTACATGACGGCGGACAGGCCCATCGCGATCGGAATCGTGATGATCCACGAAATGACGATGCGTCCCGCCATGCTCCACTTGACGTTGGCGAAGCGCTTGGCGCTGCCGACGCCGAGCAGGGACGACGTGATGACATGCGTCGTGCTGACCGGGAAGTGGATCAGCGTCGCGGTGAAGATGACGGCGGCAGAGCCGAGATCGGCCGCGAAGCCGTTGATCGGCTCGATCTTGAAGATCTTGGTGCCCATCGTCTTGATGATCTTCCAGCCGCCGACCGACGTGCCGAGCGCCATCGCCGTCGCTGCGGACAGCTTGACCCACAGCGGTACCTCCAGGTGGTCCTGGATGCCTGCGGCCACGAGCGCGAAGGTGATGATGCCCATCGCCTTCTGCGCGTCGTTGGTGCCGTGCGTATACGACTGGAATGCAGCCGTAATGATCTGGCCCGTGCGGAAGCCCTTGTTGAGCTGATGCGGGTTGCCGTTGGCGAAGATCAGCTTCAGGATCCACATGAGCGTGAAGCCGATCGCAAAGGCGATGAACGGAGAGAAGATCAGGCCCTTGATGATGTTTGTGAAGCCGCCTGCGTTGATGGCTCCGAAGCCGTCCGCCGCGATGACTGCGCCGGCCAGGCCGCCGATCAGCGCATGGGAGGAGGACGACGGGATGCCGAACCACCAGGTGACGAGGTTCCAGATGATGGCGCCGAGCAGCGCCGCGATGACGATCTGCTCGCCGTGGGCGAGCTTGGCCGGGTCGGCGACGCTGCCG
Source organism: Paenibacillus humicus NBRC 102415 (assembly GCF_004000905.1). Lineage (GTDB taxonomy): Bacteria > Bacillota > Bacilli > Paenibacillales > Paenibacillaceae > Paenibacillus_O > Paenibacillus_O humicus. Next base: position 2,049 of record NZ_BIMD01000090.1, on the reverse strand, counting down.
CCGATCGTCTTGGCGACGCCGGTGAAGCTGAGCGCGCCGACGAAGTTCATGACGGCGGCCATGATGATGGCTACGCGCGGCTTGAGCGCCCGGGTCGAGACCGAGGTGGCGATGGCGTTGGCCGTGTCGTGGAATCCGTTGATGAAATCGAATGCCAACGCCAGAAACACCACCGCTATCATGACGACAAATGTAGTATCCATGGGCTGCGGTTAGTCCCCTATCCTATTAGCTGTTACGCATGATGATGGTTTCAAGCGTGTTGGCGACGTCCTCGAAGTAATCGGTCGTCTGCTCCAGCATTTCATACAGTTCCTTGCGCTTGATAAGCTCGATCGGGTCCTTGACGTTCGCGAACAGCGCCTTGATGCAGACGCGCAGCAGATCGTCGGCCTGATTTTCCAGCTCGTTGATGGCGATATTCGGCTCGCGGATGGCAAGCAGCTTTTTCTGGGACAGCAGGTAGATCGCTTTCTTGACTTGATGCGAGTTGCGGACCAGATTGTCTGCGAACAGGCGGATGTATTCGTCATGGTCGGTAACCTGGTACATCTCGAAGCGGGAGGAGCAAGCCTCGATCTCGTCGACGACATCGTCGAGAGCCGTCGTCAGCGCCATGATGTCCTCGCGCTCGATCGGCGTAATGAACGTCTTGTTCAGCTCCGTAATGATCGTATGTGTATAGCGGTCGCACTGGCTCTCGTAATCTTTCATCACCTTGGCAAACTCGCCGACATTCGTCAAATCCTCGACACCGCGGGCGAAATACTCCACGCATTCGACAATTGTGTCCGCCATCTCTTCCAGCGTCTTGAAGAAAATATTCTTCTTGGCCATGTTCGTCCCCTTTGCTTTCAGGAAAATGATGCTGCCTGCCCAATTTGGGCCGAACTAATCTTATCACAGTTGCTCCGCATCTTGTAAAGAATTTGTAAACGAAAACGGGCCGCCGGACACGAAATTGTCGTTTTTTCGACAACGTTCGACCTTTTTCGCTTGTTCCCAGTCTTCCCCTTTCTTCCGCTCCTATGCCGAAAAAGGAAGAACGAAAACGCCGGGCGGGGAAATCCGCTCCGGCGTTCAGAAGGTCCGATGACAGGATGCTCTCTCCCGGACGATGAAGATCGAATGAAGCTAGCTGTAGCTGACATGGCCCTCAAGCGAAGGATCGAGCGGCATGACATGCCAGAACGTCTTGCCCGGCACGAAGCTCAGCTCCCGCCCGTCCTTCTCGAGGCGGAACGAGCCGTCCGCGCCGCGCTTCCACTGCGCCTCCATGACTTGGCCGCGCTGGATGAGCAGCGCCGGCCCGCCGTCCTTCAGGCCGACCTCCAGCCGGCCGTAATCGTCGTACGCCCGGTGCTTGGCGCCGATGACGACGAGATTGGCGGCGGAGAGCTGCTCCTTGGTCTCCCTGTCCTCATGCGGCTTGCCGTCGATGAAGCGCTTGTACGTTGCCGAGCCGGCATCGTACTCATAGGAAACCTTGTAATTCTGCAGCTGGAACTTCAGCTCCACGGAGGTGGCCGCAGGAGAGGCGGCATCGACCGCAGGGCTCGAGGAGAAGGTGTAGGAAGGCCCTCCCGCCGACTTCAGGTAGCCCTTGCGGCCGGCGATCTTCGTGATCTTCTCCAAATCGGTGTACAGGTTGTGCGGCGCCTTGCGCGTCTTGTCCCGCCAGTAGTAGCCGCCCGCATTGGATATCTCGTCGAGATACGGCTTGCCCTGATGCTGCAGGATGTCGTAGGCATCCGTGCTCGCGCCCGCATGGGTGAGGACGCCATGGAACGACTCCCCGATATCGATCAGGTACGGGCGGATGCTGCGGACCGGGCCGACGGCTCCCTTGTAGCCGGCATCGCTTTGGAAGACGGCGATCAGCCTCGTGATGCCGCCCTCGGCGAGCACCTCCCACAGCATGTCGGCATGAGTCAGCCCGCTCTGGGGCGAGCGGCGGAGAAGTTGTTGACCATGACCGCGTACGGCCGTTCCGTCAGGGCGGCTCCGTCCGCCGGCGGCAGTCCCGTCAGCGGCGCGCCCGGCCCGGCC
>NZ_BIMD01000089.1 GCF_004000905.1 Paenibacillus humicus NBRC 102415 | reverse complement strand
CCCCCTAGGCATTTGCAAGTCCTTTTTTAAAGTTTTTTCGATTTCTTTTTCGAATCCTTTTTCACGAAAAAAGCCCCTGCTCCCGCAGGGGTACAGACCAGTTAGAACAAGACAGCTTGGAGGCCGGCCAATGCCGCGATTCCCGGCAAGCCGAGCAGCACGGCCGTGCCGATGGTAGCCGGATTGAGAGGAATATGGACACCCGGAACTATTCCCGTCTGGTTGAGCAGATACAGCGCTGCAGCCGCAGCCGTCAGATGAATGGAGAAACGCGACAGCCACGACCACGATATGCGGTTTCTTACAATTGTTGCGAGCAGAAGCAATCCGGATATTACGAGAATGGAGAGCCAAATCCATTTCATCCCGGCACCCCCTTTTTCCATGCCGGAGCGTTGGCGTTGATGCGCTTCGCTTGCCGAAGCAGCATTTCATATCTTTTTTGTGCGGCTTCTATTGCATATACCGCATAGTCGATCTGATCGGAACCTTCAGCCTGCTCGAAATGATAGTGCGCATTCACCCAATCCCGATGGGCCTCCGCAATTTCAAGCAGCAGCTGCTGCTCTCCGACCGTGACGGCTTCCTCGTCCTTATCGCGGGCCATCTCGCTGCCCGCCGCCAGCTCCATTTCCGCCTGCAGCACCGGGCTTGCCGCCAATGCCTCCCCGCTGCCTACTGCGCACAACCATACCGCCATGCCCCAAAACCCCTTCCGCTTGTCCATTTATAGCCCGTCAAGCTTCCTGTAATCATTCTATAAACGGGATTAGGGGTTTAGAACGCGGAGAGCGGCAACTTTCCCTTAAAAAGAGCGAAAAAGCCGCCCGGCATGGGCGGCCTTGATCCTTACAGCTCTCTGCGCCCTTCAAGGGCTTTGGACAATGTCACTTCATCGGCGTATTCCAGATCGCCGCCGACAGGCAAGCCATGCGCGATCCGCGTCACCCGGATGCCGAAAGGCCGTACGAGCCGCGAAATGTACATGGCGGTCGCTTCGCCTTCAATATTAGGGTTGGTGGCAAGGATAAGCTCCTGCACCCGCTCGTCCTCCAGGCGGCGAAGCAGCTCCGCGATCCGGATCTCCTCCGGACCGATTCCCTCGATCGGAGAGATGGCTCCCTGGAGCACATGATACTGGCCGTTGAATTCCTTGGTCCGCTCCATCGCAACCAGATCTCTGGATTCCTGGACCACACAGATGGAGGAATGGTCCCTGGACTTGTCCTGGCAGATCCGGCAAGGGTCGGTGTCGGTGATATTGCAGCAGACGGAACAAAAATGAAGGTTCCTCTTGACGCTGACGAGAGCTTTTGCAAAGTCGATGACATCGTCTTCCTTCATCTTAAGGACATGAAAAGCCAGCCTGGCAGCCGTCTTCGGCCCGATGCCGGGAAGGCGGGTGAAGGAATCGATCAGTTTGGCTATGGGTTCCGGATAATACAAGGAATCAGCTCCATCCATAAAATAAGGACGGCCCTGCCGGAATGCGAAGGGCCGTCCAAGGCTGCTGCACGAGCAGCCGTCTATGCGGTTCCGAAGGACCCGCAGGCTTTAGAACAAGCCGGGAATTTTCATGCCGCCGGTGAATTTGCCCATGTCCTTGTTCGCCAGCTCGTCAGCCTTGGTAATGGCATCATTGACGGCTGTGAGCACAAGATCCTGAAGCATTTCCACGTCGTCGGGGTCGACCGCTTCCGGCTTGATGGCGATGCTGATCAGCTTTTTATGTCCGTTCACGACAGCCGTGACGACACCGCCGCCAGCGGAACCTTCAACGTTCTTCGTTTCGAGCTCCTCTTGAGCCTTGAGCATCTGCTCCTGCATCTTCTTGACCTGCTTCATCATTTGGTTCATGTTGTTCATCGTCATCACCTCATTATTGGAATTAAGATCAATGTCAATCCTTCTTCAGCTCGACCAGGTCTTCCCCGAACAGACGGACCGCTTCTTCCACCCATTCCGGCCGCGCCGGAGCTTGCGGCGGATCGTCGTGGCTGAGCTCCAGCGGCGCCGAAGCACGTTCCGAGACAGCGCCGGAGCTTGCTTGCTGCCAGTCCTTTTGCATGACGGTGGATAGGGACAAGGCCCGGCCGAAGGCTTCCTGGAGCACTTTTTCGATGAGCTCGCGATTCGCCTGCTTTTCGGTCGTTTCCCGATGAATCGTGTTTTTGAACGCGACGAGCACAGAGTCGCCGGTGGAAGCTACCGGCTCGCCGTCCACGAGCCACGCGTGGACCGTAACCCTTGCATCTTTGACCCGGGCCAGCACTTCGCTCCATTTTGCCCGGAGCTGAGCGGTCTCGGAGTTGGAAAGAGCCGCCAAATAGGAATCGAGCTTGACGTTCCGTACGGAGCCGCTGCCGGAACGAGGGCCGAACCCACCTCCGCGGCTCGCACCCCCTCGAACGGCGCTGCCCGAAGCGGATGCCTCGGGAGCCGCTGCCGGAGCGCTGCCGGAGCGCTGCAGCTGCTCGATCTTGCGCTCCAGATCGTCGATCCGCTGCAGCAGCCGTCCTGTTTCCGGAGAAGCTTGAGGCGCCGCTGCGCCGGCGGTGGCCGAAGCTCCCGAGGATTGGCTGCCGCCTTCGGGCATCGTGGCGATTTTGAGAAGCGCCACCTCGAAGAGAGTCTGCGGATGAGCGGCATGCCTCATTTCATTGTGGTAGCGGTTGAGCTCGTCGATCATCCGGAAGATCCGGTCAGCCGAGAACCCTTCGGCCATGGCTTGGAACCGGGCGGGATCCGAGACGCGCCCCATCGCCTCGGCGCTGCCCGGAGCGAGCTTGAGGACGAGCAGATCCCGGAAGTAATACATGAGGTTCTCCAGGCATTTGTCCGGGCTTTTGCCCGCTTGCATGAGACCTTCCACGAGAGGAAGAATCGCTCCCGCATCCCTGTCCCGGACGGCGTCCGCGATGCCCGCGAACTGCTGCGCGGCAAGGCCGCCGGTGACGTCGACCGCGCCTTCGAGCGTGATCGTCTCGGAGCCGAACGCCGCCGCCTGCTCCAGCAGGCTGATCGCATCGCGCATGCCGCCGTCGGACAGCCTGGCGATATAGTCGATCGCTTCCGGTTCGGCGCGGATGCCTTCTTCCTTGCAGATCTCGGTCAGCCTCTCCACCTGCTCCTCCAGCGACACCTGCCTGAAGTCGAAGCGCTGGCAGCGGGAGATGATGGTGGGCGGAAGCTTGTGCGGCTCGGTCGTCGCCAAAATGAAGATCACGTGGCTTGGAGGCTCTTCCAGCGTCTTGAGCAATGCATTGAACGCTTCCGTAGTCAGCATATGGACTTCGTCGATGATATAAACCTTGTATCGCACTTCCGAAGGAGCGTATCTTACATTGTCCCTGATCTCGCGGATTTCATCAATGCCGCGGTTGGAAGCGGCGTCAATCTCCACGACATCCATCACGGTGCCGGCGGTGATTCCCCGGCAGGCGGCGCATTCGTTGCACGGCTCGGGAGCGGGTCCGAGCTCGCAGTTGACGGCTTTGGCGAAAATCTTGGCAGCGGAAGTCTTGCCCGTGCCCCGCGGCCCGTTGAACAAGTAAGCATGCGCAATGCGCTGCTCGCGGATGGCGTTCTGCAGCGTCTGCCTGATATGCTGTTGTCCTACCATGTCCCGGAACGTCTGAGGACGCCAAGCACGGTATAAGGCGATATGGGTCAAGATGCAGGCTTCCTTTCCGGCCGGCCTCGGCCGTTATTTCGTCTCTCCATTATACAATACCGCTTCCTGCCCGGCAAAAGGAATCCGCCCGATGACATCCGGGGGCGGCCGTGCGGGAATGCGAAAAGCTTTTCTATTGAGAATATAAAAAAAACGCCCGGAAGACCTCCTCACGAAGAGTCGGACTCCAGACGTTGCTCTGCTTAGTTAGGACCGTGCACCTGCCCTCGATCCATGCGGTCCAGCAGGCATTCCTGATTCCAGCTCGGGTCAGGCACTCCTCCGGCACATGAACGCGCCTGCTTACGGCTGCTTCCTTCCGGACCTGACCGGGTTCACAAGTGTCCATTGCGGAGGACCCATCCTTCAACGCTGTTCCTAGGCGCCATACACTGCAACGCATAACCTACGGCAGGAATTCAACCTCGCTATAGCGGATTGCGAGTTACAGGGCACCGCTACCTCCCCATCTAGCACGGCAGATTTTCAGTATAGCCCATTTGCACGGCTTGTGCAACCGGCCTTCGTCTCCCCGCTTCAGGGAAAGAAAGGCGCTGTCGCCTTAAGAAGCCAGGCGGGCAATGATTTTATAGCGGGGCATGTTGAAGGCGAGCTGCGACTCCACGCGGCTGCGCACCTGCTCCCGCTGAGCGGCGCTGAGACCCGCCTTCGGCGTTACATAAACCCGGAGCGTCGGACCGTCGAAAGCTAGCCGGGCCTTCTTCACCCCTTCAACCTGCTTGACCTTCAGCTCCGCGAAGTCGGCATCCTGCTGATAGTTCTGCGAATGGGGAGTAAGAGGCAGGCGGGGATTCGTATTCGTCAAGCCGAGATGCCCGTCCTGTCCGTAGCTCTTCACCCGGTTATGCTCCGGGCTGCCGCCGCAGCCCGTCAGCAGAGCGGCGCCGAGCAGAAAAACGCAGGCGGATCGCAGAGGCTTATTGGCATGGAAGCGAATTGTTGTCAATTAAAAAACCTCCCTTCAGTCCATAGGATGGCTGAGGGAGGTTCTTCTATGCCGCCAATTTCTGGCAGTCGATTAGATGCCGTATTTCTTTTTGAAACGGTCTACGCGGCCGCCGGCATCCAGGAATTTCTGTTTGCCTGTGAAGAACGGGTGGCAAGCGGAGCAGATCTCCACGCGCAGGTTCGGTTTAACGGAACCCGTCTCGAACGTGTTGCCGCAAGCGCAAGTAGCCGTAGTCACGTGGTATTTCGGATGAATAGCCTCTTTCATCGTCTTTCACCTCTTTCTGCCCTGAGCTTCAAGCGAGCCCAGAGTTATGCATACCTGAATAGTATATCACGGACAAGTGCCTTAGGCAACAGGATTGCTGCGGTCCGCCGGCGCAGGACGTCCACCAACCTTGATCAGCACGGCTTTCAGCGTTGCCTCGCCAGCCGGGACGGCGGCACATGCGTGTACGAGCCGATGACGACGCCCGGCAGCTCCTCGCGGAAAATCTCCAGCATCTGCTTCATGCCGTAGATCTCCCCGCGCGCCTTCGGAATGAGGTTCAGGTACGCTTCCGGATCGATGTTGAGGTTGCGCATCTGAATAAGCTTGAGATCGGTCCGGCGGACGAACTCGATCATCGCCTCCATCTCCTCCTCGCGGTCGGTGACGCCCGGGAAGATGAGATAGTTGATGGAGGTGTAGACGCCTTGGTCGGCGGCGTAACGCAAGGACTTCTCCACATTTTTGAGCGTATAGCCCCGAGGCTTGTAATACGCGTTGTAATGGTCGTCCAGCGCGCTGATCGTGCTCACCCTCATCAGATCGAGGCCGGCATCGACGATCGCCCGCATGAAGTCCGTGAGCCCGGCGTTCGTGTTGATGTTGATGTAGCCCATCGACGTCTGCTCCCGGACTCTCTTCATCGCCTCCACGATAATTCTGGCCTGGGTGGACGGCTCGCCCTCGCAGCCCTGGCCGAAGCTGATGATCGCATCGGGAGTCTTGAGCTGCTCCAGCATGATCTCCACGACTTCGTCGACGGTCGGCTTGAAGTTCATGCGGGTCTGCGGAGCCGGGAACGCGCTGTCCTCGGGCTGCTCGGAAATGCATCCGAAGCAGCCTGCATTGCAGGAATAGGAAACCGGGACGGCTCCTTCCCAGCGCTGCAGAAACGTATTGGAAGCCGTGAGGCATTCGTAGCCGAGAGCGCAGTTGGACAGATGCTTGTACAGCCTGTTGTCCGGGTACTTCGCCAGCAGCTCCTCCACCTTCACGTTCAGCTCCTTGGCATCGCAGTTGAGCGGATTCCAGCGCTCGGGATCGTCGCTGCGCTCGGCCGCGACATGGAAGCCGCCGTCCTTCCAGACGACGGAGGTGTAGCCGAACAGCGGCAGGACGGCGTTTTTGTCCGCCTTGACGTAGCCGGGCAGATTAAGCCGCGTATAACCTTGGGGAAGCAGCGCGCCTACAGCCTGGTAGGATCCGGGCAGCACTTCCATCTCCCCGGTGCGGGAGTTGATGCCGACCGGGCGGGTGCCCGGCAGACCGACGAGAGTCGCTCCCTCCGGAAGGGGGATAAGCTCCTCGTCCATGATTTCCACGACGACGTCGCCGCTGCGGCCAAGCCCGATCCAGTCGGGATGGTCATATAAATTGCCTTGTTCATCGGCATATACAAGATTCATGATGTCCTCCTAAAATCTGTAGCGCCCGGCGGGGCTTATTCCGCCGGGGACTCATCCGCAGGAGCGGACTTGGATCGCGACGTGCGGCGGGTCGTTCCGGCGGCCGGCTTGTCGGCAGCCGCCGCGCGCGGAGCGCG
>NZ_BIMD01000088.1 GCF_004000905.1 Paenibacillus humicus NBRC 102415 | reverse complement strand
CCCAACCACCATTGTCGCGTAAATAGTACGTGAGTGCGCCAAATGTCAGTCATGTTGCGGTGTGCTTAGACAATCAATTGATAGGCTTGTTCGATTACATGATGAATCTGATTTTCGTCCACCGATTCCACCCCTTTCCGTTATCTGGATCCCCATCATGTGCTCTTCTGTTGACAAGACGATGCACCAGCGATTCCATTTCCATACCCTGCACAGAACCCGGCAACGATCATTTTTTATCCGTCAAGGCCATATTTGGGGACAATGACGGATAGGTGCCTGCTTTATAACCGCGAGTTTCCATACAGTATATTCGACGTTACAAATACGCCAACCGGCGGCAGCGAAGTGGAAGACGGTTGGGGCGGGACATAGCCGCTATACTCCGGCAAGCTTATATCTGTTGTCGCTACCCAGGTTCCATACTCACCTGCCTGTAAAGAGGGGGGGAGCATCTGGAGGCGTCCGGTGAGAACCAGATGCCGAAGTTGAATCTGGACATCGTCGTAGATGGATAAATGGCCGGAGTAGGCGGCGTAGGGGGAATGAAACATGATCTGCTGCCCGCTTTCATTCCAGCTTCCTTCAATCGGAATCGGCGTTCCGCGAAATCGGATGGTGCCTTGAATTTGTTGATCCGGCAAAACACGCATCACGAGTTTGCCCCACACAACCGGTCTTCCGGCGACAGATGCATGAACCCCCCATATGGAAAAGGGAGGTACACTCTTTGTACTTGTTTGAGCCGCAACGGACATGATTCATCACTCCTCAAAAGTTGGATCACGTCATTATATGCGTCCTCGGCAAAAATGCCAGTCACGGGGCATGGATTCTTTACAGATAACCGAACAGGATCAAGTAAAAGAAGATGGACAGTATCGTCATCGGGATGCTCCAAACCGGCTTTGTATGATGAAAGCGAAGCATCAGAAACATGTGTACATCAAAGAAAAGCGACCACCAGCAATTCCAGCCGTGGGAGTAGGTAATATAACCGAGGCGATATCCAACCCATTCTACACCGATATAGATCAGCACCCATTTTGCAATGTGAACCGCAGCCTTCCATTCGACTTCTGGAAAACGAGTCAGGTAGAGAAAAGCAGTCAAAGGATAAATGCAAAAGGTGTGCAGCATCACAACGCCGGTATAATTGATCAGTTGATCCGGTTCCAGACGCCACACATAAAATTTTTCGTGCGAAAAAAATTCGTAAAGATTTGGAAGCTACCTTACGATTCCAGAGGCGTCGAACGTCAATTCCTTTCACACATCCTGCAAGGGGGAATTCCTGTGGATTGCTGCGCACCTTCCGATCATGCCGGAATCGTATGTTGACCGGATCAAAACTCAGGTACAGGCTGGCCGCTGCGCATGCGAAATCCACAATCCGCAGGGGACTTGCTGTTTGGGGAATGTGAGCGCTTTTGTACGCGGCTTCAAACGTTCCATGTCATGAAGACGCGTTCATTGGCGAGTGACACAGGGCGCGCGAGCTGCGTCTTCATCGCCGGTCCGCATGCGAATCGAGCATCCCGGTATGCTCCAACTTCAACGAAACATGGATCGTCACGTCCATATCCGGCCATCGTTGGTTCCACTGTTCACGGGTAAATGGCCGTTCCTTCCACCCTACCGTGTGCATTCCCAGCCCGAACGGATCGACTCTTAACGCCTGCGTTCGATCGATAATCTTCTCCAGCTTCTCCTGGATTCTCCGTTCAAGTTTACGCTCGAACTCCTGCAGTTCCCGTGGGCTGTCCGTCTTCTGTCCAGCGGGGACTTCTTCCACCCGTCCTTTAAGCATCACGTCAATATGAACGTTCCGGAACGAATCGGTAAAATGAATTTGCCGCTCGGTTTTGATACTGCCGAGCACGACATCCGCCTCCGATAGCGGCACCGTCTTTTGAACGCCTCTCTTTTCACGCAGCATTTGGAAAAAGACGTCATCGGACAGCGGAATCTTTCCGACCATCTTATCCCCGCGGAACAGCGCCGTCCCGGAATAACGAAGTTCATTGTTCGCGACGGCGTAATAGGGAAGAACCGGATCGGCATAAGGGTTGTACACCCTGGCCAGGAATTCATGCACGTTGCTTGTCGTCAATTGCCCTTGCTTTTCGTAGTGCGCAAACATTTTGTACAGATACAAGTCGATTTCCTCCTGCCCGCTCTGCATCTGCCTGTTCAAATATCCGATCATATCGCCACGCACAACAGAGAGAAACACGCGGCTGGAAATTTCGGGATCACGCAGTAACGTATCGAGCAGAGACGTCAGCCCCCGGTTAGCCATGGCTTCGGAGAAGAAAATCATTCGGATCTGCCCCCCTTTCGTTTCCCGGTAATACTTCAAGTTTCGTAAGTATCTCCCTTCGATTAACGTATTGGAGGACGTGGTAATCACGCTCTTTTTCTCTTTCTTCAGCGGGGGAATGATGGTAGACAGCTTTACGGATCCGTCGTTCCCTTCATCCAGATAAAGCAATACAACCGGCGATATTTCCTCAATGGTATTGGTTTTATCGACAAACGAGCAACCGCCGAGAACAAGCAACGCCAGTAATAGAAGAAGCGGTTTATGACGAGCCGCCGGCATGTCGGACCCTCCATTTCCTGCGAATCGTGATCCATCCCAAGAGGAAGAAGCCAAAAGGCAAAACGGTATAGGTGCTGGCATCCAGCCATGAAAGCCAGGTGATCCACTCCTTGGCTTTCCATTCATCCGGCCATATCCAGCGACCGGCCATCCATGTCAGCAGAAGCATCATCAAAAACGCCAACCAAAACGGCGCTCTTCCTTCTGAAAGACGACTGCGCGCAAGACATTGGATTGCTCCCGCCGCATACAATAGAAGGATGGCGACGACGTAAACGACGGAAATGGCGTAGGCTGGAATCAGAATCATTTCCAGCCGTTCGGCGAAAGGAAGCTGAATATACCGGATCAGATCGACGATCGGCAAGTCTTGCCGCTGCAAATAATCAGATCCGTAAAACGTCAGGCAAATGACAAAAAAGAATATGTATTCGAATGCGGTAAATGCATTGGCGGAAATCAGAGCCGTTTTCAATTTCTTCGCGTCTACCGCCTCTTTCGGCAATGCCAGCATATATTCGGGACCGGAGAACGCCGCCCATATCGTAAGAAAGGTTTGCCAATCTCCCTTGGGCATGTGCTCCGGAAGAAGAGGGAGCAGATGGCGGTATTCGGCAGCCGGCGGAAACGCAAACGGCACGTACAGGAAGGTAACCCATATCGTGCCGACAAACGCAACGATCGCAAAACGAACGGTCTTCTCCATGCCCAATCGAGCCAGGTATACGCAAGCACACAATAGCAGGATGCCAAACAACGTAGCATGTAAGGCAGGAAACAAAATATGATGCACAATATCGACATAACCCATCATCAGCACGATGCCTTTCATCAAAACAGCGAACAGCCCCGCAAGCAAAAACAGGAAAGACACCGCCGATCCCAACGTGCGGACGATGCCGAGATAACCGCCGGGCGTTTCTTTCCATGCAAAACAGCGGGCAATCATCAAAATGTTGAGGTGCGAGCATCCCGCCGCCAGCAGGATGAGGCCGATCATAACCGGCTCCGCAAGCACACTGGGCAAATATAAAAGATAATATAACGTTTGCATCCGGTTCGCCCAGAAGGCGAGGGACAAGAAACCGAAGGGCGCTGAAATCGAAAACAAACCGGCCGAACCTACACGAGAAGCCATCACGGTTTCCTCCCGGTAACGCGCATCCGCTGCAGCGGCTTCAAATAAGCCGGCCTTGTGCGCATCCTGGACAGCGGAGCACGAAACACCGTATCTTTCCAGTCGCTTGCGAAAAACGGGCTCAGCGGGGACAAATACGGTTGCCCGAGCGAAGTCAATCCGTGCAGGTGGATGCACAGCCAGAGCAATCCGAACCCAATGCCCCACATGCCCAGCCATGCCGCCAGAATGAGCAGGGCAAATTGGAGCAGTTTGCTCGCGTTCGTCATCAAATAATTGGGTACGAGAAACGAGGCGATGGCGGAGATGGAGATCACAATGACCATCACATTGCTAGCGATCCCTGCATCCACGGCCGCTTGACCGATGACAATACCGCCCACGATGCCGAGCGTTTGGCCGGATTTGGTTGGCATGCGCAAACTGGCTTCCTTTAATATCTCCAGCGTCAGCAGCATGAGCAGCGCTTCCCAGAACGGAGGATACGGAATTTCACTGCGGGATTGCATCAGGACAAACAGCATCTCCAGCGGAACCATCTGATAATGGTGAACCGTCACCGCCACGTAAGCCGGGGTCAAAAACAGAGCAATTACGAACGCGACAAAACGAAGCCCCCGCAGGAAGCTGCCCACCATCCATCGGTGAATATAGTCCTCCGGGGACTGAAACAGATCAAAGAACGTAATGGGCGCTACAAGCGCAAACGACGTGTTGTCCACCAGCCAGACCACTTTGCCGCTGGCCAGCGCCGCGGCCAGCACGTCCGGACGGTCCGTCTGTTGAAATTGCGGAAAAACGCTGTTGACGTGGTCCTCCATCAAAGCGGAGATATGGGAGGAATCGAGAAGAACATCGAAATCAAATTGATTCGTTTTCATCTCTGCGATCCGCACCAGCTCCGGATTGACAATACCCTCCATGTACAGCAGCACAACAGAGGTTTTGCTTAACGATCCGGCGGTCCATTTCTTTGACTTTAGGCTTGCTACGGGCAGCCGGCGACGGATTAAGGTCAAGTTTTTGTCAAGGCGCTCGTTCAGGCTGTCTTTAGGACCGTACACAATCGATTCCTGCTCGGAAGAATCGATAGTGCGGCCGAGTTGATCCTGCTTTTTGACCGCGCAAACGTTCCCGATCTCATCAAAAACAAGAATTCCTCCCTGCAGGATGAGTTCTTCGGCTTGCTGCAACGTCGTTACGTCCACCCGATCTTCGGAAATCACCTTTTGTCCTGCTTGTTCGTCCGGGGCATGCAAAAGGGGAAGCACGATGTCGCTTTCGACCTGTTTTTGATCCACAAAGGAACGGATGTAAAACAGCTTGACTTTCCGCACTCCCGCATCCAACTCATGCACCTGTGCATCGTGAATATCGTGAAACAATTGCTGCACGTGCTGCGGAGACAAGTTGCCTGCGGGAGGTTGAGTGTCGGCTTCATTTGGCGTATAGCTTTTGTCTTGCTTTTTAAACCAGCCGATCCAATGCATCGGCTCCCCTCCTTTCGCATTTAGTCCATGTATTATTTTTCCCGATATGACAAAAAACATGCCTCGCAGTTCCAGGTTGTTGGCAGTCCTGAGATTATGAGTCGGTTCGTGAAAAACCACGGGCTTCCTACGAGGCCACTGAAAAAAGTCCCCTCGCCTTCTTTCTGCGATGCAAAAAGTCCGTTTTTAGCCTGTGAGACGGCTTTAAACGGACTTTTCCTTATTTTCCTGCAACATCAAACTTAAAAATCGATGCATCACAGAAAAAACGTATCTTTTTCAGCGGCCTCCTTCCTGCCGATGACTTGATTCGTGAACATTTCGCAAACACTGATTCTCCCAGTTGTTGCAGAAGTCCTCATACACTTGCTCGACTCCGCTGTCGGCTATCATGTGTCTGGCCAGAAAGTCGTACCAGAACTGATCGAAAGACAAAGGCATCCGGGTTCCATATTGGGAACGAAGGGTTACATAACGGTCCCAGATTTTGATTCGGAATGCTGCCAACTCATCACATCGCTCCATGTCGGTTCGCCTTTAAGCGGCGCTGGTGCCGCTGGGTATTTCTGACGTTTTCGCTCTTTCTTCGGCCAGCTTTTGAAATTGTTTCGCTCTTTCCAGATGAAAGGCACGCAATTGGTCGTGATATTGAGCCATTTTCATGTGCCAGTCGTGCATTTGCCTGACGTAAGCGGCGTGGTCATGCGTAAACATGGGCATTGCCTGTTTAGTAAACTGCATTCAAAACCATTCCTCCTTGGGTAGGTGAATTTTGAACTTACAGCATCAGTCTATGGCAGACGTGTAGAAGCGACACCGGCATCCGCCCGGTTTCCGGTCATTTTTATCGGGTTGTTTGTCTATACGCAGGCGGAGACACATCCTTCCTTACTTCGGCATAGGCTAAATGGTAACGAGAATGAGGAGGAGATTTCATCGTGTATGCTTATCCGAATGGAATGTACAGGGAAACGGCAAATCCCGCATTATCCACAGTAACCTTGGTTGACCCGTATTTTTATCACACCTTGCGCTCGCTTCAAGGAAAGCCGGTGGTTATTGAAACGTTTCGGGGCCCTGTTCGGGGTACGATAACCGACGTGAAACCGGATCATGTCTTGCTGCAAACAGACAATTCCTCATTTTTTCTGCGCACGCAGCAAATGATTTGGGTTATGCCCTCTTAGCGCTCCGGCGCGGCATGAGACAAACGTTCCCTGTCATAAAGATAATAAGAACTATTAATC
>NZ_BIMD01000087.1 GCF_004000905.1 Paenibacillus humicus NBRC 102415 | reverse complement strand
CAGGCTCCGTGCCTGCCGCGGCGCCGTGGCCATGGCCGTCGCCTTCTCCGGTTCCCGCAGCTACCGTCGTGACGGAAGCGGGATATTCCGCGTCGGCCGCTCCGACCCATTCCACGACGCTGCTGTCGCTGTACGTCTGGTAGGCCTTCCAGTTCAGCTCCTTGGCGTCGGCGGCAACCTTGCCGGAAACCTTGAATTCGTTGAACTCCTGCTGCGTAAGGCCTTTTCCTTCATCCGCCGTCCAGGTGATGGACTCGATCTTGCCGTCCGCCGTCGTCTCAAGCGTCGTCTTCCAGCCCGGAAGCGGCTGCGTGCGGGATACTTCCACTCCGTCCGGAACGCGGATCTTGACCGCCGTCGTCATGACATCCGCCTTCTCGCTCGGCACGCGGACCGTGAACACCTCATAGGAGCCCTGTGTCGTCGCCTTTGGCCATACCGTCACATGCGCGCTCGCGATGCTGCTCATCAGGAGCATCATCAGAATCGCGGCTCCCGCCGCAGGGAACAGCTTTTTCATGCTTTTTGCTTTCATCATGCACCCGCCCATTCCTTATGGTCTCAACAACTCTGCTTCAAAGTATAATCCTGCTCCAAGGAAAGGACATGACTCCAAAGGGCTACCAGCCGAAAAAGAATGTGAACATCCGTCGAACGTTCATCTCCGATCCATCATTCCCTGCTCATAGGCGTATCGGGTAAGCTGGACCCGGTTGTCCAGATGCAGCTTCTGCAAAATATTTTTGAGATGGTTCTTCACCGTATGCTCCGAAATGCCCAGCACAGCCCCGATTTCTTTATTGGACTCGCCATGCGCAACCCGCTCGAGAATTCCTTTTTCCCGCTCGGTGAGCGGAGTGAGGGACGAGGAAGCCTGCCGCTTGGCCGGCTTGGCCCGATAGGCGGACGGAGCGGACGGAGCAGCCGCCCCGCCGCCGGCAGGCAGGAATTCATGCAGAATGCGCGTGGCGAGCTCTCTGCTCATCGGCGCCTGATCCAGCGATACGGCCCGCAAATAATCCAGCCAGGCGGATGGAGAAAGGTTTTTGAGCAAATATCCTTGGGCCCCGCGCTTGATCGCCTCGAACAGATCGGCGATATCATCCGACACGGTCACCATGACGATTTTGATTCCGGGCTGCGCCGCCTTGATCCGCGAGGTCGCTTCCAGTCCTCCGAGATCCGGCATCCGGATATCCATCAGGATCAGATCGGGCTCAAGCTCCCCGGCGAGCCGCACCGCTTCCTCGCCGCCGGATGCTTCTCCTGCGATCTGAAAGTAGCCATCCTCCGAAAGGATGATCCGCATCCCTTCGCGGCCATGCGGATGATCGTCGACAAGCAGCACCCTGCAGCTGTTCGCTCCTGAGCCTTTAATCTGTTCCGCGCTCTGAAGCTCTTCCATATGCGCACTTCCTTTCCGATTCCGGCCATCGAGCCTGGAATCCGCTCCGTCATCAGCTTCCCTTCTCCGCAGACGGCTTTCGCGCCACCTCAACGGCTGTCCCGCCGCCGCCTTGCGAATCCGCCGGGCTGGAGAAGCGGAAGGTCCAGCCCGCCCCGGCAGCCCGGTCCTTCATCATGCGCACGCCGTATCGGTCCTTGGCCTCGGCGGCGCCAGGAGCGGCTCCGTCCCCGTCGTCCACGATGCGGCAGCGGAAGCCGCCCGCCCCTTCGGTGCGCCCGCTCACTTCCACGACCGAAGCCGAAGCATGCTTGCGCACGTTCATCAGCGCCTCGCGGATGATCGCGAGAAGCTCCACCTTTTCCCGGCTCGTGAGCTGGGTATCGGGGATGCGCCAGTCCACGACGACACGGGTGCCGGATGCTTCCAGCTCCGAGGCCGCATCCTTCAGCGACTTCAGCCACGGCATCTCCTCGGGCTCGGGCGCGCTGCGCAGATTGGCGATCGACTCCCTCACGTCGTCATAGACATGCCGCACCGTGCGGCGGATCTCGTCGGTCGCCTCCTTCACTTCCCCTGCGCCGGCCGACCGCTCGAGCCGGTCCAGCTTGACCGACAGCAGGAACAGCGACTGGGAGATGCCGTCATGAAGCTCGCGCGCCAGCTGATCCCGCTCCTGAAAGGCGGCTTTGACCGCCTGCTCCCGCCTCAGCTGCTCCTGGGCATTTTCCAGCATCTCGAAAAGCCGGTACAGCAAAGTGACCGTGACGAGAAAAACAAGCACCGGACTGATCAGATTGCCGGTATCCATCGACAAGTAGGGAAGCAGGAACGTATGCCTGGAGTATTCCCATGCGGCCGTGACCACAGTCGGCGTCCACAGGATCAGGCGCTTGATCGCAACAGCCTTCATCCGTCTTTCCCCGCCCTCCGTCAATAATTGCGGAAGCTGGTCCGCTCGACATGCTCGTCGTCGTTGGAATCCAGCACCCTGACCTCGGCCGTCCATTTCCCGGCGAACGGAAGATAAGGACCTTTCACCTTGTAAGCGAACTTCGTATACCCGTCAAACGAGCTGATCTCGTCATCCTTGAACGGCTCCACCGGCACCTCGATCGGACCCATGTCGGGCTTGTCCTCGGAAATCAGCCGCAGCTTCACCGACTTGGGCGCTCCGAGCTTGTTGAACATCCAAACCCTCGTCGTGAATTCATTGTCTCCCGGCACGTTCGGGGCGATGCGGATCGACACGTGGAGGGCGCTGCCCATCTGATGCCATGCCACCGGCTCGTTGGCGGGCAGCGGGCTCAAATACGTGAAGGCGCCGACGACGACCAGGATCAGGCTCATGAGGATGCCGTCGGCTTTGAGCATGGCTCCGGACGGGAAGCCGGAGCGCTTCATCCGGCGGCGGATGAAGGCTCCCGTGACGGCGACGAGCACGACGAGGCCGGTCTTGACGAGCAGCATGATTCCCCATGGCGTGATGAACAGATAAGACAGATCCGTCAGCCACAGCAGCGTCATGGCGATGCCGGAAAGAGTCAGCACCGCAATGCTGATCCAGGCCGCCCGGGTGAAGCTGGCGGCGAAGCGTCCGGCTTCCTTGCGGTCTCCCGCCCACAGCGCCAGCAGCAGCATGAGGCCGCCTGCCCACAATGCAGCGCCGGCCAGATGGATGTAATCAAGCGCCAGGTTGACCGCCTTCGGCTCCAGCGCGGCCGCATGTCCGCTCCACGCCTCCTGGGCGAGCAGCAGCAGCGCCCATAGAGCCCGCGTCTTCGCCAGACGGGCCGGCACCATCAGTCCTGCAGCGGCAAGGACGAGCAGAGACAGCCATGTGATGCCGACCGATGTCCGGGTGAACAGCTTGATCCATTCGGATCCGGCCTGCCCTTCCATCAGCTGCGTCGATTCCATGAATACATAGAGCAGCCCGGCCAGCATCAGCCCTTGGCCCGGCAGCCTCTCCAGCCGGGAGCGTAGCGGCTCGGCCAGCCCTGCAAGAGGCCGGTACAGGAAGAACCAGATCGCCGCTCCCGCCGCGAACATCAAGGCGGCGTAATAGAGGAACCTCACCGCATAAAGCAGCAAGGCAGAGGTCGTGAGCGCTCCTTCCGCTTCATGCCCGGCATGGCCGAGCTGCGCGTGCAGATCGAAGGCCGAGGCGTCCTTGGCCGCGGGAGGATTGCCCACGACGAACACGTAAGAGCCTCCCACCGGATGGCCGTCTTCGGATATGATCCGGTATGAAACGGTGTAGACGCCCTCGCCAAGCTTGGGCAGCGGAAGCGTGAGCGACCGGTGGTCGCTGCTGAGGACGGCCTTGCCGGATGTGACGCTGGCCGACTTGCCGTCCAGCACCTGGAGCGCTCCTACCGCTTCCTCGATCCTCTCGTTGAAGACGAGCTTCACTTCGGACGGCGCCGCTTCCACGCGGGTGCCGGCGGCCGGAGACGCCTCCTGCAGCGAGGCGTGCGCCGAGGCGAGGCCGGGCAGCAGGCTGAGCCAGATCGCCGCGGCCGCCGCCAGCGCCATCAGGCAGCGGAGGCTCATATGGATCGGCTGCGGCCGCCGCCGCGACGGCCGAAGATCAGAATTTACATGCATGATGCCTGAACACGTCCTTTCCGTATGTCAGCTTTAGTTTACAAGAAGGAGGCCGGACTGACCAAGCGGAAGTGTGAACGTTGTCCAACACTCGATGACAGACGCGCGCTGGAACCGGGCTTAAAGCTCCGGCGGAGAAGATCGGACGGCAGATAGGGTGTGGGCGAGGACGGTGGCGCGGCAGTGTCAGTCACGCGGCGGAGATGGTCGCGCAGCACGGTCGGTCACGCGGCACAGTCAGCCACGCAGCACAGTCAATCATGCAACACAGTCAGTCACGCGGCGGAGATGGTCGCTCAGCAGAGCCGGTCAAGCAGCACGGTCGGTCACGCGGCCGAGACTCGGATTCGATTGGGAAGCATCCCGCCAGCTTAAGGGGCAATCCGATCGCCCGTCGTTTTAGGTTCGGATTCAGCCCGCCGTCAAGCAGGACGAACGAGGGCTCGCAGCGAATGCGTAAGGATACGGATGGAAGGAAGGTGCTGCGCGCATGAACATAGTGGCCCGATCGAAGGATATCGTCGTCTCCTATTCCCAGCTGTGCGTTTACCCGGCAGGGACCGAGGAACCGTTTCCGGATTGGACGGATGAAGAAGTCGACCAGGGCTTTGCCTGGAAAAACAAGAGCATTTCGAGCTTCGAAGCGATGGATGATTCCCGCTGCATCGTGGCGGTAGCGGTCGAGGAAGGCGAGCCTGGAGCAGCCGCGGGCGCCGCGCGGTCCATCTTGGTTCCATTCGAGGTTCCCGCGGACGGGAAGCTGAGCATTTCCAGCATCCTGTCGAACACGGTCGAGGCCGACGTTCCGCCCGGCAGCTGCGGGCTCGTTTTCAATGCTGTGCCTGGCGCAGACGGCGATGCCGCTGAGCAGCCATGGACTTATATTTTCGCCCTGTATCCCGGATATGAAGGCGAGGCGGCGATCCTGCTCCAGGATGAGGCGCTCGATCCCCCTTCCCCGCTCCTGTTGGCCGGCATGAAAACCTGACTGCCGAAAGCCGTCATGCATAACGCTCCGCCGGACTGACCACGCTACCACTGGAGGTGGATATGATGCATCAACCGTTCGAGCCTTACCGGTTCGCCGATCTGAGCGAATCGGATGATGCCGTGCAGCAGATCCGGGAACTGGAGCGGCAGCTTACCCGGCAGCAGGGCGTTCCCGTCACGCTCATCGCCTTTCAGCCGGAAACGGCCGAGGAAGACCGATAAAACCCCGGTGAGCCAAAACGTTCCAAGACTGAAAAGGCCGCTTTCCCCGTCAATCCGGTGAAGGCGGCCATTTGCTGCTTCCGATCGCCGGGCAGCCTCGTCTGGTCGGCCATACATAGACCCAGCCTTGCCTGGAAGGAGCATCGGCATCGGCCGTCCAGATCCGTTCGTAGTCGTTGCTTTCCTCCGGTCCCCCGTACTCTTCCAGCCGGTCCGTTTCGGCAAGGCCGCCGATGCCGATCCGGAGCCACCAGCCGGATACGGCGCCGCTGTCCCCAGCTTCAGGGAAAATGACCAGAGCCGGGTACAGCCCCGCCGCCGCGTCGACCAAGCTGCCTCTTACTCGGCCCCTCGCCGCTTCCCGAACCCATGCCTCGATGACGCCATAATTGGACATCCCCGGCTGCAGAGTTCCGTAGACGAACAGCCATGCTTCATCGTTCATGACGTTTTCCCGTCCCCCCGCCACCATCATGCCCGTCTCCGGCGGGCCCGCCGATATCCGGAGCCGCAACGCGCACGCCGGCTTCCTCCAGTCCACGGCGCAGCAGCATCGCTGCTTCGGCGGCTCCGGGACGGTCCCCGTGCAGGCATATCGTGGCAGCGGATAGGGATAGGACCGGTCCTTCCAACGTTCCGGCTTCGCCCCGGGAAGCGATTCCCAGAGCCTGCGCGAGCACGGCATCCGGATCGTGCAGCACCGCCCCCGGCAGCGATCGCTCGGCCAGCTTTCCGGATGCCGTATAGGCGCGGTCGGCAAAAGCTTCGGCGACAGCCGGCAAGCCATGTCTGGCTGCCGCTTCAAGCAGCAGGCTTCCCGCCTGCGCGAAAACGGCCAAGCCGCAGCGGAGGTCCGCTGCCGCCCGGGCGACGGCTTCGGCGGCCGCTTCGCTTTGATTGCACATGTGGTACAGCGCCCCATGAGGCTTCATATGGCGCAGCCTTCCGCCGCTTGCGCGGACGAAAGCCTCCAGCGCTCCAAGCTGGTACAAGACGCCATCATAGATTTCATCCGGGCTCAGCGCCATTTCCCGGCGCCCGAAGCCGAGCCGGTCCGGCAGGCCCGGATGCGCCCCGATGGCGACGCCGGCTTTCAGGCAGCCAAGGACGGAAGCCCGCATCGTGGCGGGATCTCCCGCATGCCATCCGCAGGCGATGTTGGCGCTCGTAATGCTGCGCATCAGGGCTTCATCCTGCCCGAACGACCAGGCTCCGTAGCCTTCGCCCAGATCGGCGTTGAGATCGATGCTTGCCATGGCCAAACCTCCCCGAATCGATCGAATTTCAACGATTGCCGCTCAATCTTCATAAGCCGCCTATACGGCCATGACTGCTGCCGGCATGAGGCAACCCGCGGCGAAGCGCGAGGCGGATCTTGTCAGATGGGATCTAGGATCCGGATTTCGTCGCCGTGGCACACCCGCCCGGGACGTTCGACGGAGCAAACGATTCCCCTCCGTCCGGCCGCTGCCTTGACGAAGCTTTGAGGCAGCCGTTCCCTTGGCATGACATGGTTCTGGACTTCCTTGCCTGCCTGCATGCAGGGGTGATTCTCCCCCTCGCACACAAGCCCGGCGCCGCTTGGGAACAGAAGGCGCGTGCCGGGAAGCAGCTTCGTAAGCTCCGGCAAGCCGGCAAGCATCAGGTTGGCGCCGATCCATTCCGGCTCCAGCGCCTCCACAGCCATGTCGGCGCGCACGGCTTCCATTTCCTCCGCCGACAACAGGCTGATCTGGCGGCGGTTCAATATCTCGGTGCCCCTCGGGTACATCGGCTGGCGGGCATCCGCCTTGGCCGTCAGGCCAAAGTGGCGGTCGCCGCGGATGCCTCCGAATTCCAGCTCGGCTTCGGCGAGAGGGCGGGAGACAAAGGAATTCGGCGCATCTGCGGTATATAAGCCGACAACCCGGGCTGTACGGCTGTTTTTTCTGGAAGAGGACATGATGGGTTCGAGCCTTCTTTCGCTTGTAGTTAGGGGGAAAGGGTTTTGAGCCGGAGAGCATGGTCAAGCATGGCCAAATCCAGCTCCTGGCCGAGATCCAGCAGCTGCGCCTCCTCGAGCCCGATCTCGGAGAAGGATACGCTGTCGCCGGGACGGAGCTGGGCCAGCAAGGGCAGGTCCGCCGAGGCGACATTCAGGATGACCGGGTAACCGCCGGTCGTGCCGCAGCCGGCGCCGAGAATGACCGGCGCGCCTCCGGGCGGCAGCTGCACCGTGCCGGGCGTGACGCCATGCGAGCGGATCTCCGCATGGCGGATCAGCTCGACCGGATGGGCGTCCGGCTGCAGCCGGACGCCCATCCGGTCGCTGGCGGGAGCTGCGCGGAAGCGCT
>NZ_BIMD01000086.1 GCF_004000905.1 Paenibacillus humicus NBRC 102415 | reverse complement strand
AGAGAGCAAGGCAGAAAGCAAAGCAGAGAGCAAGGCAGAGAGCAAGGCAGAGAGCAAAGCAGAGAGCAAGGCAGAGAGCAAGGCAGAGAGCAAGCAAGAGAGAGTAGGGAGGGAGCAGCATGTCCTTTGCGGTAAGCGTTTTGGATCAGAGTCCAATCTATCCCGGCGATACGCCGGAGCAAGCGCTGGCCCGTACAATCCGGCTCGCGCAGAAGGCGGAGCAGCTCGGCTTCCGCCGGTTCTGGGTATCCGAGCACCATGACACCGAGCATTTGGCGGGCTCCTCGCCCGAGGTGCTGATCTCGCATCTGCTGGCCCGGACGGAGTCGATCCGGATCGGATCGGGCGGCATCATGATTCAGCATTACAGCCCGTACAAGGTGGCGGAGAGCTTCCACGTCCTGGCCGCGCTGGCCCCGGGCCGCGTCGATCTTGGAGTAGGCAGGGCGCCCGGCGGCCTGCCGCGCAGCACGCAGGCGCTGCAAAAGCATGCCGCGGCGGAGCAGCCGACGCTGACGGAGAAGATCGAGGAGCTGGCGGCTTATGTCGGGGGAACCCCGCTGCCCGAGGATCATGCCCAGGCGGGGCTGAGGGCGACTCCCGTCCCGGCCGTCGCGCCGAAGGTATACGTGCTCGGCGCTACCGTTGCGAGCGCCCGCTCTGCGGCGCTGCTCGGCTTGCCGTACGTCTTCTCGCTCTTCATCGGGGCCGATGAAGAGGCGGCCGTACAGGCTTTGCGGGAGTATAGAGAGAATTTCGACGCTTCCGGCGGCGGCGTCCCGGAGGGCTTGCTCGCTGTAGCCGCCATCGCGGCAGAGACGGATGAGGAGGCGCTGGCGCAGCTGCCGTCGCAGAAGGTGGTCAAGGTGCATCTGGCGAGCGGGAAGACAGTAACTCTGGGTACGCTGGAGCAGGCCGAGGAGTACGGCCGCACTTCCGGCGAGTCCTACCGGATCGAGGAAAAGGAGCCCGTCATTGTTGCGGGATCCAAGGAGACGGTGCGGACCAGGCTGGAGACGCTGCGGGCTGCGGCGGGCATCGAGGAGTTCATCGTGACGACGAACGTGCCGGACTTCGGCAAGCGGATCCGCTCGTACGAGCTGCTGGCCGAGCTCGCTGCGGAAGCTGCCGTCCAGGAGACGGAGGCAGACAGCGAAGCGGCTGTCGGCAGGCTTGCCTGAGCAGTTCGGCAGTCAGCCTGTCGGGATAGTTGGGAAGGAAGAGGCCGGCAGTCCGATTAGGCTCAGATCCAGGGGAGGAGGGGCAATTGTGATTCAAACTGCTTCCGACAAGCTCAAGGACAGAGCGGCAGAGCTGGGGGAAGAACTGGTGGCAATCCGCAGGGAGCTCCACCGGCACCCCGAGCTGTCGCATGAGGAGGTCGAGACGACCCGCCGCATCCGGGGATGGCTGCAGGCCGCAGGCATCCGGATCGCGGACGAATATCCGCTGCGCACCGGTCTCATCGCGGAGATCGGCGGTCTGCGGGAGGGGCCGGTCGTGGCTGTGCGGGCGGATATCGATGCGCTGCCGATCCAGGAGGAGACGGGATTGCCGTACGCTTCCGAGCATCCGGGCAAAATGCATGCCTGCGGCCATGACTTCCATACGGCGGCGGCGATCGGGGCGGCGCTTCTGCTCAAGGAGCGGGAAGCGGACCTTCCCGGTACGGTCCGCCTGCTGTTCCAGCCGGCGGAGGAGAAGGCGACAGGCGCCGGCAAGGTCATCGCGAGCGGAGCGCTGAGTAATGTATCCGCCGTGGTGGGGCTGCACAACAAGCCCGATCTGCCCGTCGGCACCGTCGGCATCAAGAACGGTCCGCTCATGGCGGCGGCCGACGGCTTCGTCGTCGAGGTGGCGGGCCGCGGCTCCCATGCGGCCGTGCCCGAGGCCGGGATCGATCCCATCGTAGCCGCTGCGCATATCGTGACGGCGCTGCAGACGGTCGCCAGCCGCAATGTAGGAGCGCTGCAGAGCGCCGTCGTCAGCGTGACGAAGCTGCACAGCGGAACGTCGTGGAACATCATTCCCGACAAGGCAGTGCTCGACGGAACGGTCCGCACCTTCGACGAGGAGGTGCGGGAGCGGGTGCTGCGCCGGTTCCGGGAAGTGGCGGAGGGCGTGGCGTCGGCGCTCGGAGCCGAGGCGTCGGTCCGGTGGGTCGAGGGGCCGCCTCCGGTGAACAACGATGCGGAGCTGGCAAAGCTGGCGGAAGCGTCGGCCCAGGCTTTGGGGCTGGCGGCGATCGAGCCGAGTCCATCTCCGGCCGGCGAGGATTTCGCCTTTTACCAGAAGGAAGTGCCCGGCTTGTTCGCCTTCTTCGGCACCTCCGGACCGCAGGAATGGCATCATCCCGCCTTCGATCTCGATGAGCGCGCGCTGCCTCTGGCGGCGGCCTTCCTCGCAGAGCTGGCGGAGCGGGTGCTGCGGCACAAAGGTCAGGAGCAGAAGGGGCGGGAATAGGGTCATGAGCAGCAGCAGGCGGAGGCAGGAAGCCAGCCGTCGCTTGTCATATAGGCAAGAGCCGAAAGCGCGCACAGACGCCGAAGCGGCAGCCCCGGGGCAGCAGGAGCGCTCGGCTGCGGGCTGCGAGCAGAAGGAACCAACCATGAATGTTCAGAGGAGGAATCGTCTTGAGCGTGAGTCAAATCGATCTGCAGGCATTCCTGCAGACGCATGAGCAGCTGCAGCGAGCTATCGAGGGATTGAGCGAAGAGCAGCTTCAGATCCGTGAAGCTCCGGGCAAATGGAGCATAACCGAGGTGTTGGCGCATTTGGCGGATCACAGCATTGTCGTCTCCTTCCGAATCCGCGACATCCTTGCGGATACCGAAGCAAGGCTGCCGGCCTTCGATCAGGACCGCTGGGTATCGGGGCAGAAGTCCAATCAAGGCCGGGCGGAAGACATCCTGGCTGTCTTCAAATCGCTGCTGCAGTTCAACAGCCTGCTGCTGAGCCGCTTGGACGAAGCGGGCCTCGCCAAGACAGGCGTTAATTTCAAGGGAGAGACGGTTCGGATTCCGGATATCGTCCGGGGATTCGTCCGCCATGTGCAGGGCCATCTGGGCCAGATCGAGCGAATCAAGCAGACGGCTCAGTCCGTTCACTGACAAGGAGGGGTATAGAGATGGCCAAACGAAGGCAATTAAGGCTGGGAGCGATGCTTCACGGCGTCGGCAGCAGCACTTCCCTCTGGCGGCATCCCGACATCAAGCCGGATGCGAGCACCAATTTCCCGCTGTACAAGGAATGGACCCGCAAGGCGGAGGAAGGGAAGTTCGACCTGGTGTTCGTGGCGGACGGCCTTTACATCAATGAAAAGTCGATACCGCATTTCCTCGACCGCTTCGAGCCGATTACGATTCTGAGCGCACTGGCAGCGGTGAGCACCCATATTGGGCTCGTCGGCACTCTGTCCACCTCGTACAGCGAGCCGTTCACGGTAGCGAGGCAGTTCGCCTCCATCGACAAGATCAGCGACGGCCGTGCGGGCTGGAACATTGTCACCTCTCCTTTGGAGGGCTCGGCTTCCAACTTCAGCAAGAAGGAGCATCCCGATCACGACAAGAGATACCGCATCGCGACGGAGTATCTGCAAGTGACGCGCGGCTTGTGGGATTCCTGGGAGGACGACGCCTTCGTGCGCGACAAGGAGTCGGGCGTTTTCTTCGATCCGGACAAAATGCATGCCTTGAATCACGAGGGCGAGTTCTTCTCCGTCAAAGGTCCGCTCAACATCTCGCGCTCCCGTCAAGGGCATCCCGTCATCTTCCAGGCCGGAGCGTCCGAGGTGGGGCGCGATTATGCGGCCAAGGAAGCCGACGCGATCTTCGCCGGACATGAAACGCTGGAGGAGGCAGCGTCCTTCTATGCGGACATCAAGCGCCGTGCGGCCGCCTTCGGCCGCAATCCCGACGACGTGCTCATTTTTCCGGGCATCGGACCGATCATCGGGAAAACGGAGGAGGAGGCCGAGCGCAAATACCGGGAGACGGCGGCGCTTGTCTCGACCGAGAACGCGCTGCTCTATCTGGGCCGCTTCTTCGAGCATCACGACTTCTCGCAGTACGATCCCGATGCGCCGTTCCCCGAGCTGGGGGATCTCGGCAAGAACAGCTTCCAGAGCACGACCGACCGCATCAAGAAGACGGCCCGGGAGCAGGGACTGACGCTGCGCGAGGCCGCTCTGCAGGTGGCGACGCCTCGTCCTCTCTTCATCGGAACGGCCGAGCAGGTGGCGGACCGGGTGCAGGAATGGTTCGAGGGCGGCGGAGCGGACGGCTTCATGATCGGCAGCGGCGTCCCGAACGCGCTGGAGGACTTCATCGACGAGGTCGTGCCGATTTTGCAGGCCCGCGGCTTGTTCCGCATCGAGTACGAAGCGGATACGCTGCGGGGCAATCTGGGCCTGCCGGTGCCTGCGAACCGTTATGCGGCGCGGAGGACAGGGCAGGAGAAGGAGACGGTGCAGAAAGGCTGAGGCGGGGTAGGCTTCTTCAATGGAAAGCGGAGAGATCATGCGAGTCGGTGAAGGAAGACTTTCTTTCCCGATTCGACGGATTGGAGCGGGGGTTTTCCCCGTCTGGAGGCGTCATGCGGCTTGCACAGCGTTTGGCTCCTCTATTTTTTTGCAGGGAAGCGTTGTCCGGCTGGCGGGAAAGATCCCCATGGACAGACTGGGCTCATCATGGTAAAAAAAGAGAGCGTGATTGGTTTGGTCGCTGGACGTCCCTGAGGATGAATGAATTTTCGCAGAACGCGGCTAAAATAAGAATTGTAAATTCCGAGTATTCCGATATATAATCTTCCTAACATCGAGCTGACAAGCTCTTAATTAGGGGGAGAAAAGCATGGCTTTTTCCAAACGAAATCCGATCGAGACGGTCGTAGCGATCGGAATCGGCTCCGCGCTGTTCACCATTCTGGGCCGATTCGGATCGATTCCGACCTGGATTCCGGACACCAACGTGGAGACGACCTATGCGCTGCTCGCTCTGTTCGCCGTCCTGTACGGACCGCTGGCGGGGGTGCTGATCGGCTTCATCGGACACACGCTCAAGGATCTTACCTACGGCACGCCATGGTTCAGCTGGATCATCGCATCCGCTGCCGTGGGCCTCATCATCGGCCTGGCTTCAGGCAAGGTTAGAGCGGTAATTGACGACGGGGACTTCAGCTTCAAGACGATCATTCGCTTCAATCTCTATCAGATCGCAGCCAATGCCGTCGCCTGGTTCGTGATTGCACCGTCGCTGGACATCCTCATCTACGCCGAGCCGGCGAACAAGGTATACACGCAAGGACTGGTAGCCGGGGCATCCAATATGGTGACGGTAGCCATCCTCGGCACTCTCCTTCTGGCCGCCTACGGCAGAACCCGCGTCAAGAAAGGCAGCCTGACCCGGGAAGCGTAATTTGCGGCGCTGGACCGCGGTTGTGGAACGCATGCTTTCCATATTTGCTCCATGGGATTTTCCAGCATGCTCCGAAGCCGGCGCCAAGCAGCCGGCTTTTCTTCATATACAGGGCCGAGGCTCTAGCAGAAAGAGGTCGATCAACATGGGAGACAACCGCAGGCCGGCGGCCGAATTCAAAGGATTCTCGTTTCAATACCGCGCCCAGAGCGAGCCGACCTTGCACGATATCGATCTGGTTATCCATGAAGGCGAAAAGGTGCTCATCGTCGGTCCTTCCGGGTCAGGCAAAAGCACGCTCGCACACTGCATCAACGGGCTTGTCCCCCATTTCCACGCCGGAGAAATGGAAGGGGAGGCTCTCATTGGCGGGGAGAATCTGGCCGAGCTGGATATTTTCGCGCTGTCGCGCAAGGTCGGCACGGTGCTGCAGGATCCCGACGGGCAGTTTGTCGGCATGACCGTGGCCGAGGACATCGCGTTCACTCTGGAGAACGACGGCATGCCGCAAGCCGAGATGAAGGCCAAGGTAGCGGCTGCTGCCCGCAGCGTAGGCATGGAAGGACATCTGGAGTCATCTCCGCAGTCGCTGTCCGGCGGACAGAAGCAGCGCACCTCGATGGCCGGCGTTCTCGTCGGGGAGGCGGGCATCCTGCTCTTCGACGAGCCGCTGGCCAGCCTCGATCCCGAAGCGGGAAGGCTCGCGGTGGAAATGATCGACGATATCCACCGGCAGACGGGCTGCACCGTCATCATCGTCGAGCATCGCTTGGAGGAAGTTCTGCATCGCAGCGTGGACCGGATCATCGTCATGGGAGAAGGACGGATTGTCGCGGATCTTAGCCCGGAGGAGCTGCTCAGCTCCTCGACGCTGCGCGAGCTGGGGCTGCGCGAGCCGCTTTACCTGACGGCGCTGAGATACGCTGGATGCCCTATCGGTCCGGAGCTGAAGCCGGCCAGCATCGAGACCGTCTCGCTGGAGAGCGGAGGAGCGGATCAGCTGCGCGCGTGGCACGAGGCGGCGGAGGCCGCGCAGCCTCTCTTGGCGCGGGAGCCGGTGCTGGAGCTGGAAGGCATCTCCTATGCCTACGATGCCGGCAAGGAGGTGCTGTCCGGCCTGTCGCTCTCGATCGGAGAGGGCGAGCTGGTCGGCATCGTCGGCCGCAACGGAGCCGGCAAGTCGACCCTTTCGAGGCTGATCTGCGGTTTCGGACGTCCGACCGCGGGACGGATTCTTTATCGGGGCCGGGATATCGCAGGGGATACGATCAAGGAGCGCTCGGAGCGGATCGGCTACGTGATGCAGAACCCCAACCATATGATCTCCAAGCATCTCATCTATGACGAAGTCGCGCTTGGCCTGCAGCTGCGAGGGGCCGGCGAAGAGGAGATCCGCGAACGCGTGCTGGAGACATTGAAGATCTGCGGCTTGCATCCCTTCCGCAGCTGGCCGATCTCGGCGCTCAGCTACGGGCAGAAGAAGCGGGTCACGATCGCGTCCATCCTCGTCCTGGATCCGGAGGTCATCATCCTGGACGAGCCGACGGCGGGGCAGGACTTCCGCCATTACAACGAGATGATGGAATTCCTGCTGGAGCTGAACCGCCGGGGCAAAAGCATCGTCGTCATCACGCATGACATGCATCTGCTGCTGGAGTATGCGGAGCGGACGCTGGTCATCGGCGAGGGCCGTGTGCTCGCCGACGCGCTGCCGGCGGATGTGCTGACGGATGCCGCTCTCGTGGAGGAGGCGAGTCTCCGGGAGACTTCGCTCCAGCGGCTGGCGGCACGCGCAGGCATCGGGGATCCGAGGGAATTCGTGCGGCGCTTCATCGTCCGCGACAGGGAGGCGAGACGCTCATGAAAGCCAGGATGATCGCTTACCGCCATCAGGATTCGCCGATCCACCGTCTTGGCGGGGCCGCCAAGCTGGCGTTCTTCGCCATCTGGTCGGTGACGGCGATGATGACGTACGACACGAGGGCGCTGGGGTTCATGCTCGCGATTGCGGTCGCCGCCTTTGCCGTGTCCAAGGTCAAGTTCGCCGACTACGGCTTCGTGCTCTATCTGATCCTGTTTTTCTTCCTGCTGAACCATATCGCCATCTTCCTGTTCTCTCCGCTGGAGGGCGTCAAGATCTATGGCACCCGCCACGACCTGCTGCATCTGGCCGGACGGTACTGGGTCACGGAGGAGCAGCTGTTCTACCAGTTCAATATCGCCCTCAAATATATGACCGTGATTCCGATGGCGCTGCTGTTCATCCTGACGACCCACCCCGGCGAGTTCGCCTCCAGCCTGAACCGGATCGGCATCAGCTACCGCATCGCCTATTCCGTCAGCATCGCCCTTCGTTACATTCCGGACATCCAGCGGGATTTCCAGAACATCTCGCACTCGGCGCAGGCTCGCGGCATCGATATTTCCCGCAAGGAGAAGCTGCTCAAGAGGCTGAAGAACGTCGTCGGCATCCTCATGCCGCTGATTCTGACGAGCGTGCAGCGGATCGAGACCGTGAGCGCCGCGATGGAGCTGAGGGGCTTCGGGCGGGGGCGCGGCCGCACCTGGTACAATGCCCGTCCCTTCCGGACGGGCGATTACGCGGCTGTGGCGCTGGTCGTCGCCATCGCTGCCGTAACGGCCTGGCTGACCTTCCGCGACGGCTCGCGGTTCTACAATCCGTTTCGCTAACAGGAACCCCGGCCCGGGAGGCCGGGGTTTTGGCGTTTGTAGTTGAGCGGGGTTTTGGGGTTTTTTTGTAGTTGAGCACGCCTTTTTCGAGGGGACATTGGCCCTGCGGTTTGAGAAGAAAGGACGCGAGGTCGAGGGGCGAGGCTCGGGAGAGGATGATATACTGGAACGGATTGGTCATTCGGCCCGTGTTCACTTGGGCCTTTCGGGGAAGGTGTTAGGCATGAAGGGGTACTTGTTTCTGGCTGCGGCCATCGTCAGCGAAATCTTCGGGACGTCCATGCTCAAGGCATCCAGCGGCTTCAGCAGACTGTGGCCGAGCCTCGGCACGGTGGCCGGATTCGGCATCGCGTTCTACTGCTTGTCGCTCGCTCTGCAGCATATTCCGCTTGGGATCGCATACGCGATCTGGTCCGGCGTCGGGACCGTCATCACGGCCGCCATCGGCATCATCGTGTTCAAGGAAACGGCGAGCATGACGACCGCGATCGGCATCGCGCTCATCGTCGTCGGCGTTGTCGTGCTGAATTTGAAGGGTGCTGCACACTGAGGTTATTGGCGATGCCGAGGTTCCGGATATGAATGCGAGTCATGGTTCCGGTAGATAGAATTGGGAAAGGACGAAGGCTCCGCAGTTGCACATAAAGGATTTGAAACCGACAGGGTCCGCAGTTGCATGCAGAGGATTTGAAACGGACGGGGTCCGCAGTTGCACGCAGGAGTCGAAACCGACAGGGTCCGCAGTTGCACACGGAGGAGTTGAACGGACGGGGTCTGCAGTTGCACACGGAGGATTTGAACGGACGGGGTCTGCAGTTGCACGCAGAGGAGTCGAAAAGGACGAAGGCTCCATAAACTGACCGAGGTTTCGTGTCAGTCATAAGATCGTATCGGACTAGAATCGAGTCGGCCATGAAATCGTATCGGACATACGATCCGTTATTTTTGGCGAAATCGCCAATCCGAGCACTTATCGGACATAGGATCCGTTATTTGAAGTAAAAAGCCTGTTTTCAGGGGGTAATCATCCAAATAAGGAATCCTATGTCCGTTAAATTTTTTTGAATGGGTAAATTCGTGCAAATAGCGGATCGTATGTCCGATAACTGGCAGCAAGGCATCTAGTCCCCCTTTTTCTGGCGTGTCTTGTATGCCGAATACCTCATATTACTGCTACAACGCCTTAAAGACCCACAAACCCACAAAATCCAAAGGTTTAATAACTATTAAAGTTCTACAACCCCCACAACCCCCACAACCCCACAACCCCCACAGACCCCACAAATCCAAAGGTTTCATAACTATTAAAGTTCCCC
>NZ_BIMD01000085.1 GCF_004000905.1 Paenibacillus humicus NBRC 102415 | reverse complement strand
ATCCACGAATAACGGATTTGATGTCCGATCGGAGTCCACAATGGAGCTGATAGCCACGAATAACGGATCTGATGTCCGATCGGAGTCCTTTCTGGAAGCGGCGTTGTCGATAACGGACAGGTTCCGGCCAATCGGTGCAGCCCAGGGGAGTTCCAGACCATCGAGCTTGCATTGCTCCGCTTAAAGAGCCTGAATAGGTCATTCGGGACGCCCCGGCTCAGTCCTGCCTGATCGGAGAAACCTCTACCGGAAATCCTCCGCCGCGCATCGAGGCGGCAGCGGCGACGCCGGTAGCCACGCTCATGCGTCCCGCCTCCGGCGTGGCGACAGGCTCACGGCCGTCCAGAATCATGTCCACGAAATCGCGGCAGATCTCCGGATCGGCCCCGCCGTGTCCGCCGGTCGCCTCCTTGATTTCATAGACGATATCGGAATGCTCCTGCCACTCTCCGGATTTCCGGGTCTGGACGTACACCTTGTTGTCCGGCTCGGAATTCTCCATCCTTCCCTTGGTCCCGATGAAGACATAGTTGCGCTGATAATCAGGCGTGAAGTGGCATTGCAGGTAGGAGGCCTTGATGCCGCCCTCCAGCTCCAGCATGACCATGCTGTTGTCCTCGACATCGATTTCCTTGCGGAACGCGCAGCGGTCCATGCCGGGAATGAACTGCGCCTCCGGACAGGTCTGCTTCAGCTCGCACTGCGGGCAGGTCAGCGTATCCGGATAGGAGCCGCCGTAATAATCAAGCCCGCCCATGGCGGATACCCGCTTCGTATACCTGCCGGTGATCCAATGGATGATGTCGATGTCATGGGAACCTTTTTGCAGCAGCAGCGACGTTGTATTGGCCGAGCTGCCGTGCCAGTCGTGATAGTAATAGCTGCCGCCCCGCCCGACGAAATGCCGCACCCAGACCGCCTTGATATCGCCCAGCACGCCGGAATCGGCGATTCCCTTCATCGTGCGGAACATGTTCATGTAGCGCATGTTGTGGCCGGCCATGAGTCGCTTGCCCGCTTCCCGGGCCGCCTTCAGAATCCGGTCGCAGCCCTCCGTAGTGATGGCCAGCGGCTTCTCGCAGAACACATGCTTGCCCGCCTTCAGCGCGGCTATGGCGAACTCCTCGTGATACCGGTCAGGAGCCGTGACGGCGATAGCGTCGACATCCTCCCGCGCCAGCAGCTCGCGGTAATCGGTCGTCACGAACGCGTCCGGATTGACCTTGCTCCTGAACTCCTCCAGACGCTCCATGCTGATATCCGCCCCAGCCGTCACGACGGACCGCCCGTCCGGCTGATGCCAATAGCCCGCCAGATATCCTCTTCCTCCTACGCCGATCATGCCGATACGAACCTGCTTCATGGTGGATGGCCTCCCAGCCGAAAATAGGTAAGGCCAAGACGGAAGTAGACTCCGCCTCAGCCTGCTTGCTCCTTGAAAAGGGTTGATGCCTGAATCTTGAATACGACCGATAATCAGGCTTTCCATGCCTGAATCTTGAATACGACCGATGTTCAGGCTTTCCATGCCTGGCTCTTGAATACGACCGATGATCAGGCTTTCTATGCCTGGCTCTTGAATACGACCGATGATCAGGCTTTCTATGCCCGGCTCTTGAATACAATCGATGATCAGGCTTTCTATGCCTGGCTCTTGAGTACGACCGATGATCAGGCTTTCTATGCCTGGCTCTTGAATACAATCGATGATCACAGGCTTTCTATGCCTGGCTCTTGAATAGATCTGTCCAGGAAAAGGGCTGTCTATGTCCCTCTCTTGAATAGACGGATGTACGGAGCTGTCTATCCGGCTCTTGAAAAAACGGTTCGGGGCATTCTGCCTGGCCTTGCAGCAAGCCGTCTTGCCGGGCTCCCGGATGCCTTCCGGCGGCTGTCAGCTGGACGCCGTCAATACGATGCGGGAAATCTGCTTCTCCCAGCTGTCGGAGCCGCTCAGCTCCACCTTCAGATATTGGGTGCCGGCGGGGAGAAGGCTCTGGGCGCTGTACTGCTTGCCGTACCACTTGCTGCCCGTATACACTCCTGCCGTGCTGACATGGACGACCGGAGTCCAGCTGACGCCGTCGGGAGAGGAGTAGAACGCGACTCCGTCCCAGATGCTGAACTGATAAAGGGATGCGTTGAAGCCCGTCATTCCCGGCAGCTTGTAGACGAGGCTTTCCGTCGTGCCGGCCGTGCGCTTGACGCGCGAGGCGTCTCCGTTGTAATAGATTGTGTTGGCCGAATCGAAGGCCAGGCCGGCCGTATGCGAGAACGTCTTCGACCAGTCGTTCAGCTCGTCGGCCACCGTCGTGACGGCGGGAGCAGGCGACCCGTTCTGGCCGGTGAACGTGACGACGCTCTTCGCCGGGATGCGGGTCTGGTATTGTCCTCCCGAGAGCGGGATCGCTTGCCCTTGCGCGAGGCTGAGGCTGTCATTGGTCGTATAAGGCGTAATGGAGCCTGCGCTGAAGCCGGTCGGAGACAGGTTCAGCTCCGCCGTGGCGTCGCTGTCGTTGACGGCCACGATGACGAATTTGCCTGTGGCGGGATCCTTGTAGGCCGATGTGTACAAGCCCGACTGCGGGCTGTCCGGCATGCCGATGCGGACGTAGCCCGGACGGATGAACTTGCTGTAGTTGCCGATCGTATAAAAGCGCTTGGTCAGCTTGTAGGTGCCGGCGGCGAGGTCGACGTTGATGAGCCCCTCGTCGTTGTCGCCTGGAATCGCTCCCGTCCAGTACAGCCAGGCGTTGACGCCCGTCTTCGTCATGAAGGTGTGGAGCTGCTTGGCGAACTTCAGTCCCGAGCCCATTCCGGGATCGTAGCCGTCGACCTTGGACACCTCCGTCATCCATACCTTTTTCCCTTTGGACTGGGCGGTGGCGAACGGATCGGAAGGCAGCTCGGCGTTCACGACCGGAACGGGATAGTTGTGTCCGGCCACGATGTCCAGCCTCTCGGCCGACAGCGGATCGTTCAGCGAATCCTTGACGAGATCCTCGGACCACCAGGAAGACTCGCCCACGATGACCTTGGTGTTCTGCACGCCTGCCGCGACCATCGCCTGCTTGAGATGATCCTTGAGAAACACCTGGAAGTTGGTGGAGTTCCACTGGCTGGAGTCCCAGCTGAGGAAGGTCATGGAGTTCGGTTCATTGGCCACGGATACTCCATACATGTCGATGTTGTACAGAGCCTTGTACTGCTTGACGAACTGCGAGAGCAGCGCGGCGAAGTCGCCGTAATTCTCCTGCTTGAGGTAACCGCCGTTCGTCGTCTGTCCGTTGGTCTTCATATAGGCCGGAGGGCTCCAGGTGCTGGCGACGATCTTGTCCACTCCCCGCGCCTTGGCCTGCTGCATGACCCATACCTGATCCTGATGCAGGCCGAAGTTGTACTGGCCCGGCGCCGTGCTGTAGTCGGAGAATACCGCTCCGCGCAAGATCGACAGCCCGATGCCGCTGTCCTGCCGGAACAGCAGATCCATCACTTGGCTGCGCTGGGGCTCCGGCAGGTCATAGACCGCATTGGACCATCCCGCCTGCGAGGCTCCGATTCCGTCGATCGACTGCTTGACGTCGGTCCAGTTGATCGAGGCGCTGGCCGCCGCCTCCGCTCTCGGCCCAGCCGTCCCCATCAGCAGCGTGCCGGCGACTGCGGCCGCCAAAGCCGTTCTCCCCGCCTTTTTCCTCCACCGTTCTCTCATCATTCCTACCGCCTTCCATTGAATTGGTAGATTGCAGATTATGCGATGCGAGCTTGTGCATGCGGCCTTGAAAGCCGCATCTACATTGTAGGAAGGACGGGGCGCCGCCCTCTACCTCGTTCGTGACTTTATGCTGACAGCCGCATGACTACTTATGGGGAAGCGGGGTTGGCCTGGGGATTTACATTTTCCCGCAGCCATGCTGAATGAGGATCAATTTGCAAGTTGGCATTCACTACCATTCAGGGCTGACAAAAGAAAGAAGGAGCCGCATGGAGACGGATCATGCACGCGGGGACCTGCGCAGCACCAAGGAAAGGCTGCTGTACGCAGCCGTCGACCTGATCGCCGAACAGGGATACAAGGGCACCACGACAAAGGTGATCGCGGCTGCCGCCGGCATGAGCGAGATGACGCTGTTCCGCCACTTCGCAGCAAGCAGAGTCTGCTTGAAGAAGCGCTGGACCGCTTCCACTATGCCGGGCAGATGCGCTCGATCTTCGCTTCGCGGAACAGTTGAAGGGCGATCACTATGCCGACCTTCTGCTCGTCGCCGCCTCCTATCATGAGATCATGAACCGCAACCGCAAGATCCTGAATCGTCATGAAGGAAGGCAAGCAGATTCCGGGCTTCGCCGAGCGCGCGCACTTTTTAGGCCTCGATGTTAGTGAATGCTAACAACCACTCCCATTTAACGAAAGAAGGAAGGATACTCGCATGGAAAACGAATCGGCTTCCCGACGAGCCGCTCAGGGTGAAGCTGGCCTAGCAGAACGGGACGCTTCCTCAGCAGATGACGGCAATGCCGGCAAGCTCGTCCGTCTGCTGTGCGTCATTCTCCTCTTCTCCGTGACGAACGTCACGATGTTCAATATGGCGCTGCCGGAAATCTCGCGCGCGTTCGCCCTTCTTCCGTCGGAAGCCGGCTGGGTCGTCACCGGCTATTCCATCGTCTACGCGGTCAGCGGAACAAGCACCGCCAGGATCGGCCTCATCCTGTTCCCCGCGGCGATGAGCGCCGCGCTGCTCGGCCGGTACGGAGGCAGGATGGCCGAACGAAAGGGAAGTCTGCCGGTCATCGTCAGCGCCCTCCTCCTTGGACAGCGCTGTGGACGGAGCCGCAATCGGCAGCCCGATCAACCCGATGGCCTTGCCGGAAGCTGAACGATGAAGGATAACGGATCGCTGTCTGTCTGCCCGTCAGCAAGCGGATGACAACCAAAAAAAGGCAGCCCTTCGAGGAGAAGAGCTGCCTTTTGCTGCGTCAAGCCCCGCGGCGGCGAGCACTACCCGCATCGCATCCGTCCAGACCCGCATGGCGGTTTGCATAAGGCCCTGAATTGCAGGGAGTCCTCAAGTGCGGCAAACCTATGGGACCTCGTCCTCTCCGCTCTAGGGAGCGGCGGCACGGAAGGCAGGACTGTCGCTTCCCCGGACCGCCGCTTGGCGGCCCCCCGATCCATAAAAGAACGAGGAGCAGAGAAGGATAGCCGCGATGAGGCTGAATGCAGCGGCTCCGGTCGTTGTATCGATCAGCCAGCCTCCCAGCAGCGGCCCCAGGAAAGCGCCGAAGTTGCCGAAGGTCTGGGCGCCGAAGTACGCCCCGCGCAGATGCTCGGGAGCCAGTCTGTCCACCAGCATGCTCGCAGCCGGATAATTCAGAATTTCCCCGATCGTGAAGAGGATCATCGAAACGAATAACAGAGGGACATTCGGCGACAGGCCGAAGCCGACGAGGCCGACCGCGAACAGCGCGTTGCCCGCATGGATCGATGCGATGGTGCTGAATTTCTCCGCGAGCTTGGAGAGCGGAAGCTGCAGCAGGATGACAGTCATGGCGTTGGAGGTCAAGAGCCAGCCGAATATTTGGGCTCCCTGCTCGAAATTTCCCTGCAAGTGCTGAGAGAGCGTCACGGCATGCTGGCTGTAGCCGATGCCCACGAGAACCGCGCCGGCGATGTACAGCTGCAGCACCCGATCGCGGCGGACGGCATGCCAAGCCGAGCCGATCGTCGCCCTCTCCTTTTTGGCCCCCTCGATATCCTTGATGCCGAAAGCGTTCATCATCGCGAACAAGACAAGGCCGTACAGCAAATAGATGAGGCCGGTGACGAGAAAGGGGAGCGGGCCGCTGCCGACGCCGAGATAAACGCCGAGAAGCGGACCGACCGAAACGCCGACATTCCCCATCAGATAGCGCATCGAAAATACGTTGAACCGGCGCTCCGGTTCCGTCAGATCTCCCATCAGCACCTGCGCGACCGGCTCGAACCAGGAGCGGCAGAGGCCGTTGAGCATGCTGAGCAGGAGCAGCAGCACCGGCTGCTTCGTGAAGGCGAACCCCGCGAACACGGCGCTCCAGGCGAACAGCGAGATGAACATGATGAGCCTGCGGCTGTAGCGATCCGACAGCGCCCCGCCGACGAACCCTCCGAACGTGCCGGCGAGCGCTGCGCTCATATCGGTATTCCTGGCGAGATAAAGGGCGAGGAACGGCATGCTCATCGAGGTCGCGATGCGGGAAATCATCTGCCCGACGAGGAGCGACAGGACAATGGGATGGTAGGAGCGCATAAAGATCTGAATGCGATTCATGGTTGAACACCGCGCTTTGCAGATAATGAGTCCGATAGAGACTATCGTCTATCATAATCGATCGCTCGGCCCTGTACCATCCAAAATCCGTTCGGCCCCGATCGGAGGTCAACCGGAGCGCCCGGCCAGCTAAGATCACCCTATCCTTCCGCGTGCGGGTTCCTCACTCCTCCGCAGCGAATCCGTCTCCGCCTATCGCCAGCTTGCGGTGCTGCTGGGGTCCGACGCCGTATATTTTCTTGAACATCTTGGAGAAATACGAAAAATTGTTGTAGCCCATCCGGCGGGCGACCTCGGAGATCGGCACGGAGGAATGCGCGATGATCTCGCCGGCGATCCGCATCCGCTCCTGAAGCAGATAGTCGGTGATGGAGAGGCCCGTCTCCTTCTTGAACAGCCGCGAGAGGTAGGCGGGATTCAGGAAGCAGTATTCCGCCAGCATCTCGCGGGTGATGTTCTCGCCCAAATGCCCGGCGATGTAGGCCTGCAGACGTCCGATGACCGACTCGCCATGGTCCAGCGTCTCGTTGAAGCGGCGGAGCATGTCCAGCGCCCAGGCCTCCAGCTGGGGCAGGGAACGCGGCGGCCCTTCCAGCGGCTGGTCGGAGCCCAGCTCATGGGCGGACAGCCCTTTTTTCTGCAGCACGTAGAGCATCACCTGAAGGAAGCAGAGATAATAGGCCTGAAGCTCCGCGCCGCCCATGCTCCGGTCCGCCGCCATCTCCGCGAGCGAGGAGCGCAGGAGCGCCTCGACCTCTCCGATCCGGCCTTCCTCAAGCAGCATCGCCCAAGCATTGAATTCCGGCAGCCTCGTCTGCCGCCGGCCTGGGCGGTGATGCTGCGGCTCCGCTTCCTCCCGCAGCCAGTTCACCGGCTCGGAGCGGCTCAGGTTGTCGTATTCCTGAAGCAGCAGCCTCCTGTACATGGAAGCCAGCTCCTTGAGCTCGGCCGGCTCTCCGAGATAACACGAAATGCGGCAGTTCAAATGATCCATGCAATAGGCCGCATACCGGACGCACAGCTGTCCCGCCTGCGCCAGCAGGGAGGCGGGAGCTTCCCCGCCGCCGTAGAGGATCGCGACGATCGCTCCCTGCTTGCTCTGGATCACCTCTCCTCTTCCTCCCTCCAGCAGGAACTCCTTGGCCGACTGCCGGATCGCATACTCCAGAATCTCCTCATCGCCGGCTCTGAGCTCGCGGTTCCAGCTCTCCACGCTGATCAGCACCGGCAGCAGCCTCTCGCCCGGCGCCAGCTCGACGCCGTGCGCCTCCATCAAGGAGCGCTCATGGTCGCGGGATACGGTGATCCTCTTGGCGAGCAGATCGTACCAGAAGCGCTCGCTGAGCAGCGTCTTCTGTCTCGGCCACAGCTCCTGATAAGGCTGGAACCGATCGCGGATCTCCCTTTCCTTGCGGGTCTGGCCAGCCCGCTCGAGCGCTCTGCCAAGCGTCTCCTCCAGCACCTCGTAGCCGATCGGCTTCATCATGTAATCGAAGCTGCTGAGCTGGATCGCCCGCTTCATGAACCGGAAGTCCGCATGGGCCGTGAGGAAAATGACCTCGGTGTCGGGATGGTGCTCCCGCACCCACTCCAGCAGCTCGATTCCGGTTCCCTTCGGCATCTCGATATCGCAGATCATCACATCAATGCGGCATTCGCCGAAGACGGCGATGGCCCCTCTCATGTTGTAGGCCTCCCGCACATCGCTGACTCCCAGACGGCTCCACTGGACTCCGTCCTTCAGTCCCATGACGGCATACATCTCATCATCCACGATCAACACGCGATACATCGATGCCACCTCCGTTAGATTGGTTCCTATGCGCTCCGTCCAAAGGCAGAACGATGACGATCCGGGCACCTCCAGCTTCCCTGTTCGAGAATTGCAGGCTGGCGGAGCTTCCGTACAGAAGCTTCAGGCGATGATGCACATTCCAAATGCCGAGATGCTCGTCTCCCGAAGCCTCGAAGCGCCTGCCGCTCTGAAGCTCCTTGAGCACCTCTTCCGGAAATCCGCCTCCGTTGTCTTCGACGACGACCTGGAAGCTCCGGCCGCCTCGGTCCGTTCCCGCGCTATCCTTGAATCCGGTTCCATATCCGTCCGTTCCGCCGTTGTCTCTGCTTCCTTCCGCTCCCTCCGCTCCGGCTGCCGCCGCTCCGGGATCATGCACCGAGATGCTGATGCGGAAAGGCTCGTCCATGAAATCGAACCCATGCTTGACGGCATTCTCGATGAAAGGCTGCACGAGCAGCGGCGGCAGCAGCTGCTGCTCCAGCTCCTCGTCGATATCGATATCAAAGTCGATTCTTCCCGGGAACCGCAGCTGCTGGATGCGCAGGTAGCTGTCCATATGCTCCATCTCTTCGCCGACCGCTACGAGCGAGCCCGATATGCGGGTGGTGAAGCGGAAATATTTGACCAGGTTGAGGCACATCGACTGGATCAGGCCGAAATTGCGGATCTGGGCCAGGCTGTACACGACATTGATGCTGTTCAGCAGGAAATGGGGATTGATCTGCAGCTGGAGCTGCTTGAGCTCCGCCTTGTGCACCCGGATCTGCTCCTCGTACACATTGATCTTCAGCTCCTCGATTTCCTGCACCATATCGTTAAAGGTTTCGTTAATTATGGCGAATTCGGTCGAACGGGCGGGGCTAAGCCGGTATTTCCAATCGCCGCGCTTGATGGTGCGCATCCCGCGGATGAGGCTGTTCATCGGCTTGATGATGACATGATTGAGATAGAGGACGCACAGCAGCAGCAGGAATCCCGCCAGGAACGGCATAAGGCTGATGTAGGTCCGGTATTTGGACAGCTTCTGCAGGAGCCGCTGCTCCGGAATGAAGGCGCTCAGCGTCATGTCGGTATCCTTGACCCGGTTGCTCACGACCAGATAATCCTCCTGCTTCAGGCTCAGCGTCTGGTAATCCCGCTCGGGGGCGACACGCAGCGAGCCCGCTTCCGAGCGGGTCAGCGGAGAGGCGAGCACGAGGCTGCCGCCGCTGTCGGAGAAGGCGGAAAAGCCGTGCTGCCCGAGCTGGATCAGCTCCAGCGGCACGCTCAGGCTCTCCAGCTTCACGAAAGCCCCCAAATAATAGCCGTAGCCCGAGTCCACGAGCCGGATCAGGGCATGCTTGTCCCCGTAGCTGACCAGCTTCCACTCCCTCAGGTAGGGGCTGTCCGGCTTTGCTTTCGATACGACCTCATAGATGGACTGCTTGATGAGATCCATCTCCTCCAGATACAGCGTCCGGATGACGGTGTTGAACATTTCCTTGGTCTCCGTGGAATAGACGAACTGCACGTCCACGCTGCTGTCGTACCGGTGATAGCGGGACAGGCTGATCAGGATCCGGTTTTTGGCCAGCTCGTATTCGATCTTGTCGTTGCTCTTGCGGGTGTCCGAGAGCGCGAGAATGTTGGGATCGTCCATCGCCAGATTGTAGAGGAAGTTCGACTCCCGGCTGAGCGAGGTTTGGATCTGATTGGAATACAGCGTCACCATGTTCTTGTTGGATTCGGCCACCTGCTCCCGGACGACGCTCGTCGCGGCCAGGTTGTTGTAGATCAGGATGAACAGCAGCGGAACCGCCAGCAGAGCGAAGCCGATGGCGAGCTTGAAGCGAAGGGAGCGTTTGCTGGACAAAGAGTACCGCCTCCGGATCAGAGTGAGGAAATGATGGCAATAAAGCGCATTCACAGCGCCTTTTGGCTTGACTTTCTAGCTTGACTTTCTAGCTTGACTTTCTAGCTTGACTTTCTAGCTTGACTTTCTAGCTTGACTTTCTAGCTTGA
>NZ_BIMD01000084.1 GCF_004000905.1 Paenibacillus humicus NBRC 102415 | reverse complement strand
CGGCGCCAGCCTCGGGAGAGCCTCCGGCCTGGCCTTGCGCCGCGGCGGCTGCCGCCGCCTGCGCAGCCAGCTCGGCGGGATTGATGACATAGTCGAGGTGATACACGTCGTCGACGGCTTTTTGGATCAGGGCCGAACGCTCCGCCGTATCCAGGCGTTCGCCTTTTGGAGCGGTGAATACGACGCTGGCTTGTCCGCCGGAGGCTTCCGGCAGCTCTTTTTGCAGCTGATCCAGCACCTTCTGCGATTCCGTGCCTTCGATCTTCATCTCGGAGGTGACGTGGATGCCGTTGATTCCGAGCAGGGCAAGGACGACGCCGAGAATCGCGACCCAGCTCAGGATGAACCGCCATGGCTTGTCGTAGGCGGATTTACCCGCCCGATAAAGAAATGTGGACATAAGCAGCAGATCTCCTTTTTGATTGAACGAGTTGAGGGGAAAAGCGGACTAAAAGCCGTTGCGCAAGTAGCTGAAAGCCGTGTCCAGGTAATGCTCGAACGTTGCGGCTCCGGAATCGGCCGGCTCCGGCTCGTCCGGCAGGAGGACGTCGAGGCTTCCGTCGATGAGAGGCAGCACGGCTCCGTACAGGGCCCCGGCGAGAAGATGGGAGTAGCCCTCCGGATATCTCCCGCGGGAAATATCGTTCAAGGTCGTCTGCGCCTCCAGCTGCAGGCGGCGCAGAAGGCTGAGGATATAAGGCTCCAGGGAAGGCGAGCGCTTGGACAGCGCCACGAGCGTGCGCAATCTCCGGATCAGCGTTGCCGTCAGCCGCATCGTCATGAGCCGGTACAGCACGTCCAGCGGGTGAGCGCCTTCCGGCAGCGCCTCCAGCAGGTCCATCGGCTCCTGCTTCTCCTTGAAGGCGAAGGCCGCCATGACGACCGCCTCCTCCTTGCAGGTGTAATAATTGGCGAACGTTCTTCTGGAGTAGCCGGCGCGGCGCGCGATGTCGTCGACGACGAAGCCGTCCAGCCCATGCTCCACGGCAAGCTCGAAAGCCGCTTCGGCCAGCGCGTGGGCGGTGACTTCTTTTTTCAGTTCACGCAAGGTAAGTTTGTTCATGGTTCTGCTGTTTAAGCGCGCACCTCTCTTTCCCAAGGATTTACCGATTGACAACTAAAGCCTACTCATAGTATTGCCCATAGGGCAAACATGCACAATGGGCAAGATGTTTCGAAATGATGTCTTTTTTCGGATCCTGCCGGAAAGAAGACCGCTCCAGCCGAGCGGGAAATCGACGCAGGAGCTGGGAATCCGATCGAAGCCGCACCTGAAAAATAGTAACCTTATCTAGAATCCGGTACCTGTTTTTGTCCTCTAGAAGCGCTTACAATGAGGGCAGTTAACGGAGGTGCAAGGCAATGAAGTCAGACGCTCAGGTGAAATCCCCGTCCTTAAGGACCGCCGCAGACATGGGGAGAGGGCAGAAGTGGCTGAGAAGGCTGTACAGCCAGAGGTATTTGCAGATCATGGCGCTGCTCGGCGTCGCCTGGATGGTCGTTTTCAACTACATTCCGATGTACGGAATCATCATCGCGTTCAAGGAATACGACATCATCTTCCCGATGTCGATGGCGCCTTGGGTCGGCCTCGACAACTTCAAGGAATTCCTGAACGACGACATGCTGCTGACCGTCATCAAGAATACGCTCGGCATCAGCTTGATCAAGCTGATCATCGGATTTCCGCTCCCGATCGTATTTGCGCTCTTGCTGAATGAAGTCCGGTCCGTCCTGTTCAAGAAGTGGACGCAGACGATCACGTACCTGCCTCACTTCCTGAGCTGGGTCATCCTCGGAGGCATCCTCGCCACCTGGCTGTCCGATGTCGGCGTCATCAACAAGATTTTGCTGTCATTGAATGTAATCGATTCACCTATAACTTATCTGGCCGAGCCGAAGTATTTCTGGTCCATCATCATCGTCTCGGATATCTGGAAGGAGCTCGGCTGGTCGGCGATCATCTATCTCGCGGCCATCAGCAGCGTGTCGCCCGAGCTGTACGAGGCCGCGACGATCGACGGAGCGGGGCGCTTCCAGAAGATGCGCAACATCACGCTCCCATCCATCATGGGCACGATCACGATCCTGTTCATCCTGGCGGTCGGCAACGTCCTGAACTCCAACTTCGACCAGATTCTCGTGCTGCGCAACCAGCTCAACGCCGATGCGAGCACCGTAATCGATTACTACGTCTACCAGACCGGCCTGATCGACAACCGCTTCTCCTACTCGACAGCGGTCAACCTGATCAAGTCCGTCATCGCT
Source organism: Paenibacillus humicus NBRC 102415 (assembly GCF_004000905.1). Taxonomy (GTDB): domain Bacteria; phylum Bacillota; class Bacilli; order Paenibacillales; family Paenibacillaceae; genus Paenibacillus_O; species Paenibacillus_O humicus. The sequence goes on along the minus strand of NZ_BIMD01000084.1, from coordinate 8,350 downwards.
CTCATTCTGCTCGTCGGGGCGAACTTCGTCACCAAGAGGCTCAACAACAACTCGCTGTTCTAAAGGAGGTCCGTGCCAACCATGTTTACCCTCAAAAGGCAAACCCCCGGCGAAACGGCCTTCGGCATCGTCAACGGTTTCCTGATGCTCGTCATTTGCTTCCTGACGCTCTATCCCATCTGGTACGTCCTCGTCAATGCTTTCAACGACGGGGCGGACGCGATGCGAGGAGGCATCTACTGGTGGCCGCGGCAGTTCAGCCTGGACAGCTTCGGAGCGGTCTTCCGCAGCCAAGGCATCATGACCGCCATGGGCGTCACGGTGGCCAAGACGCTGATCGGGGTTCCCGTCCACGTCCTGTTCACGGCGATGGTCGCCTACGCCGTGAGCCGAAGGGAGCTGATCGGCCGCAATATCTACATGATCATCGGCACGATCACGATGTTCTTCGGAGGCGGCCTGATTCCGTACTACCTGCTGATCCGCGATCTCCACATGCTGGACAACTTCCTTGTTTACATCATTCCGGCAGCGTTCAGCTTTTTCGACCTCATCATCTTCCTCAGCTTCTTCCGGGAAATTCCGGCCGGACTGGAGGAGGCGGCCAAGATGGACGGAGCCAACGACTTCACGATCTTCTTCCGGGTCGTCATTCCGGTCTCGATGCCTGTCGTCGTCACGATCGCACTGTTCCACGGGGTTTATCAATGGAACGATTATTTTACCGGAATGATCTACATGAACAACATGGACCTGCAGCCGATCCAGACGTTCCTGTATCGCGTCGTCGCCCAATCCAGCTCCAACCAGATGCTGGGAGCGATGCCGAGCGGCGTCACGCAGACCGTGACCAGCCAGTCGCTGAAGCTGGCGACGATGGTCGTCACGACCGCGCCGATCGTGTGCGTGTATCCATTCCTGCAGAAATACTTCGTCAAGGGCTTCATGGTCGGCTCCATCAAGGGCTGACGCAAAGAGGATTATCCTTCCCGCCAGGCGCGGGTTTGATAATATAGATCGCACTCATCATCCATAGAAAAGGGGCAACTTTCAATGGGAACAACGCGTAAGGTGGCAACGACGCTTCTGGCGCTCGCCATGACCTTCTCCGTGGCGGCCTGCTCCGGAGGCGGCAATAATGCCGGCAGCAACAGCAAAGGGAACGAAGGCGCCGCATCTCCGGCTCCGGCGGCAAATACGGAAGCATCGACATCTCCGGCTCCCGCGGCGAGCGACGAGCCGGCTTGGAAGCAAGACACCTCGCCGATCACGTTCGACTGGTACATGAACTTCAGCTGGTTCAACAAGAAGTGGGGCGGCGACGCAACAGCCGAGTACATCACGAAGAAAACCGGCGTCAAGCTGAACTTCATCGTGCCGGCCGGCAACGAGAACGAGAAGCTGAACACGCTGATGGCGTCCGGCTCGCTGCCTGACTTCATCACGCTCGGCTGGTACGAGGAAGGCGTCCGCAAGATGATCGAGGGCAAGCTGGTGCTGCCGCTCAACGAGCTGGCGAAGGAATACGATCCCTACTTCTTCAAGGTCGCCGACCCGGCCAAGGTGGGCTGGTATACGAAGGACGACGGCAATGTATACGGCTACCCGAACGCATCGTCGTCCCCGGCCGACTACGAGAAATACGGCGAGAACTTCACGTCCAACCAGACCTTCGCCGTCCGCAAGGATATGTACGAGGCGCTCGGCAAGCCGGATATGAGCACGCCGGAAGGATTCCTGAATGCGCTTAAAATGGCCAAGGAGAAATTCCCGGATGTGAACGGCCAGCCGCTCATTCCGCTCGGCCTGCATGAATTCACGGAAACCGGCAACTACTCGCTTGAAGCCTACCTCCAGAACTTCCTTGCCATTCCTCAGGTGAAGGACGGCAAGCTGTATGACCGCCGCCAGGATCCGGAATACCTCAAGTGGCTGAAAGTATTCCGCCAGGCGAACCAGGACGGCCTGCTGGCGAAGGACATCTTCATCGACAAGCGTCCGCAGATGGAAGAAAAGATCGCCCAAGGCCGCTACTTCGCGATGCTGTACCAGCGCTCAGACTTCGCGGCGCAGAACACGCAGCTGTTCCAAAAGGATCCGAACATGGTCTACATCGCCGTGGACGGACCGAAGAACGCAGCCGGCGAGCAGCCGACGCTGTCCGGTCCAGGCATCTCCGGCTGGACGGTCACGCTGATCTCCAAAAACGTCAAGGACAAGAAACGCGCCATCGCTTTCCTCAGCTACCTGATGAGCGAAGAAGGCAATAAAGATATGTATCTTGGTGAGAAAGGCGTCACCTATGATACAATCGACGGCAAAGACCAGTTCAAGCCGGAAGTGCTGGACCTGCTCAACAAGGACCGCACGGCGTTCGACCAGAAATACGGCGCTTCGTTCACGTACTGGATGCTCATGGACACGAACATGAACCTGCAGTGGGCGCCTCCTAGCGTCGAGCCTTCCAAGCAGATGGAAGACTGGACGAAGGGCAAATCGATCAGCATGGCCGAATACGACAATCTCGACCCGGCCGCTACGAGCAAGGAAGGCGTCGCCCAAAGCAAGAACAACCGTGCGTGGGGCAAAGCGCTGCCGAAGATGCTGCTGGCGAAATCGGATTCCGAATTCGACGAGATCTTCAACAAGTACCTGAAGGACCGCAACGAACAGGAAGCGATCGATGCTTACCGTCAATCCGCATTCGAGTCCAACCTGAAAAAGCTTGAATCCTTCGGCAAATGATTCATCCGGCTCCGGCCGATAGAGGTTGACCATCAAGCCTGGCCGTCCGCTTCCTTCCGAGGCGGATGACCGGGCTTGTACCATCATGAGGCAGGATGTGAAGGCGGCATGGCGAGAGCGGGAAGGCAGTTGACGGCAACGGTTCGGGAGTACGCGGGCAGTCTTCCCCTGCAGGTGAAGCTGATCGCTTCATTCGTGCTCATCATCATCGTGCCGGTGGTGCTGTTCGCCTGGTATACGCTCCACGGGGTGTCCGATTACTCGATTCGGGAGCTGACCAAGAAGAACGAGAGCATCCTTGACATCGAGAAGACGAATATCCGCAACAATATGGAGCTGATGGAATGGACGGGGCAGATGGCCTTGTCCAACCGGGAGATGGTCGACTATCTCCAGACGCAGGAGGATATGGATACCGCCTGGCTGCTGGAGTTCAAGACCAAGACGTTCAGCATGTTCCAGAATTTCCTCTTCAACAACCCGCGCATCGCCAACATCCGGCTGTTCAACAACAATCCGTACGTGCATGAGTTCTGGCCGGTCATTCTCAATGAAAGCCGGATCAAAACCAAGTATTGGTACGATACGGTCAAGCAGCAGAAGGGCATGGTCTGGTGGGAGCTGCAAATGGACCGTTCCGTCCTCACCAATTCGACTGCCGGTCCCTTTGTGGAAATTCCGTACGTGTCCCTTCTCCGGGAATTCAAATACCCGGACGATACGACCCACAACGGCATCCTGGAAGTCAGCATGGAGCTGGAGAACTTCTTCAACAAGACGTTCGGCAGCGTCCAGGATCCGACCTCGCGGCTGCTGGTGGTGGGGCGCAACGGCGTTTTGTACACCGACAGGGGAGCGCCGATCTACGGGAGCAACACGCCGGAGAGCCTGCTGAAGCATGTGAAGCTGACGGATTCGGAAGCGAACGCCATCTCGGCCTTCTCGGAGGGAGGCCAATCCTATCTGGCGCTGCACACGTATATCCCGATGCTGGACGTCCATCTCGTCAATCTCGTCAACCGGACGGACACGCTGGCCGACATCCAGAGAACGCGCGGCAACCTCGTCATCATGATCGTGGTGCTCGTCGCCGTCCTCAGCCTGCTGTCCTATTTCATGCAGTCGATTATTCTGAAGCGCCTGCGCGTCCTGAGGGATTCCATGAAAAAGGTGCGCAGCGGCGACTTCCACGTGGACGTGCCCGTGACGGGCAGCGACGAGGTCGGCGAGCTCGGCCACCACTACCGGCAGCTGCTCAAGAAGATCAACGAGCTGATCGTCGACCAGGTCAACCGGCAGGCGGCCTCCAAGGAGGCGGAGCTGCGCTCGCTCAAAAACCAGATCGACTCGCATTTTCTCTACAACACGCTGGAGAACCTCAAGATGCTGGCGGAGATCGAAGGCCAGTACACGATCTCCGATTCCTTGACCTCGCTCGGCGGCATGATGCGGTACAGCCTCCAATGGACGAGGGGGCATGTGCGGCTGCGGGACGAGATCCAGCATATCCAGAATTACATGGCGATCATGAACGTCCGCTATGACGGCCGGCTCGAGCTCAAGCTGGATATTCCGCCGGAATGCATGGACCAGGAAGTGCTCAAGATGTCGCTCCAGCCGATCGTGGAAAATGCCGTCAAGCATGGCATGGACGGGGAGTCGGGCGTCTCCCGGCTGACCGTGACGGTATCCGCCGCGAACCGGATGAACGAATGCGTCATTGAGGTGACCGATTCCGGCGCCGGCATTCCCGAGGAGAAGCTGCGCATGCTCTCGGGCATGCTGCGGATGGAGGAAGCGGACTATCAGGAGCTGAGGAGCCGCGTGCAGAAGGGCGGCCGTGAAGGAAGCGGCATCGGGCTGAGGAATGTGGACCATAGGCTCGTCATGAGCTACGGCAGGGAGTACGGCATCCGGATCGAGAGCATCGAGGGCAGCTTTACGAAGGTGGTCATGACGCTGCCGCAACTGATTCTAACACGGGGGGAGAACATCTGATGCTAAGTCTGCTCATCGTCGACGACGAGAAAAATATCCGGCTCGGCCTGCAGGCCATGATGGAGCGCCAGTCTGCGGGCCGCTTCACGTATTTCTTCGCCGAGAACGGCCGCGAGGCTCTGGAGCTTCTCGGCAGGGAGAGCATCGATATCATGATCACCGATATCCGCATGCCCGTCATGGACGGCATCGCCCTGCTGGAGAAAATGCAGGAGCTTCCCTCGATTCCGGCAGTCATCATCCTGAGCGGACACGACGATTTCCCTTACGCCCGGGCAGCCATACGCTATCAGGCGAAGGAATATCTGCTGAAGCCGATCGTTCGGGAGGAGCTGTTTGCCGCTCTCGGGAGGCTGGAGGAGGAAGCCGAGCGCCGCAGGGAGCGGGAAGCGGCGACTTCCTCTTCTCCTCCTCCGGGCCAGCAGGATTCCGGCGGACAGCTTGCCTACGTCCTGTCCCAGGAGCGGATGGACATCGACGAGATTCGCGGCAGGCTGCTTGGCGCCGGACTCGGCTGGCTGGAGGCGGGCTTCTCCGTGGCTTTGGTGAGGATGCCGGAATCAGCCGGGGCCGATGCTCTGTCCCTGATCGTGAGGGCGGTGAAAACGCTCGGAGGAGAAGAGCGTTGGACGGCCTGCCGGGATCGGGAAGGGCTGTTCGTCCTTGCGGCGGCCGACGAGGGACTGCTGCGGCGGCTGTCGGAGCAGCTGTCCGGCAACGTGCTGCTTCCGGCCCGGATGGCGCTCAGCTCCCGCGCTTCGGGAATTGCCCAGCTGCGCCGTTCCTGCAGCCAGGCCAGGCAGGTTTTGAAATACTTCCTGCTGTATCCCGAGTCGGAGCTGCTGTCGTATGTCGGGCTTGGCGACCGAAGCTCGGGCTGCCCGGTTCCCGTCGAGGCCGTCCGAAGACTGTCCAATATTCTCGGTACGGGCAAGCTGCAGGAGATGAAGCGGCTGCTGCAGCAGATTCTGGATATCCGGACGGTGAGCCGCTGCGAGATCGGGTATTTGGAGGCGATCAGCCGCGTCCTGAACGAAGAGGTGTTCGACAGCGTCTTCCGCCACTACGGCGAGGAGTCCATCGAGATTCTGAGGCTGTACCGCCGGGCGGGCCATATCGAGAACTTCGAGCGCTTCGACGACTACTACCGGCTGGTGGAGCAGCTGCTGGAGCGCCTCGACGAGTATGTCGCCGGCGTCCGGGGCGCCCATGGCGAGCGCAAGGATATGCAGAAGGCGGTCGATTATTTGCATGAGCATTTCGCCAGCGACGTGAACATGGCCGTGGTGTCCAATCATATTTCGCTCAACTACACCTATTTCAGCCAGGCATTCAAGGAGTATACGGGGGAGAGCTTCTCGGTGTACCTCCGCAGGCTCCGGCTGGCCAAGGCCAAGGAGCTGCTGGGCAGCTCCGACCGGAAGGTGTACGAGATCAGCACGATGTCGGGCTTCGACAACGTGAAGCATTTCACGCGGGTGTTCAAGGAAGTGGAGGGCATCACCCCGCTGGAGTACCGCAGCCGCCAGCTGACGCATGGTGCGGGACGCTCCTGACTCGGCAGGAGCTGAAGCTTGTGAAGCATGTGCCTGAAAATCACGATTCCAGGGCGGACCTGACCTGGCGGCGGCGGTTGACCTATTTCGCCGTCGCTCCTGAAAATGCTGGGGAACAGGCGAAACGGACCGAATGGATTCAAGAAAATGTAACCGATTACGTTATCTCAGGGAGGAACCGGATATGGAGAGCCGTCAGCAGGAAGTGGAAGGCTGGGTAAGGGCGGAAGGAAAGCGGCTGGTCAACGGCAGAGGAGAGGATCTGATCCTGCGCGGAACAGGGCTCGGAAGCTGGCTGCTGCCGGAGGGCTATATGTGGAAGCTGCCCGAGGGCGGCGACCGGCCGCGGCGCATCGAGCGCATGGTGTCCGATCTGATCGGGGAAGAGGAGTCCGTGGCTTTCTGGCGGACGTACCGTGACCGCTATACCGCCGAGGCAGATATCCGGCAGATGGCGATGGAAGGATTCAACTCCGTGCGGGTTCCCTTCAATGCGAGGATGCTGCTGGAAGGAGAGCGGAATGCCCAAGGCTACAATGATGAAGCGCTGAAGCTGCTCGATGACGTCATCGGGTGGTGCCGCACATGGAAGCTGTATGTCATTCTGGACATGCACGGAGCGCCGGGCGGCCAGACGGGGGCCAATATCGACGATTCCGAGAAGGATCTGCCCGAGCTGTACATATCTCCGGAGCATCGGCAGGCGGCCATCGACATGTGGCGCATGCTGGCCGAGCGCTACCGCGACGAGTGGATCGTGGCGGGTTACGACCTGTTGAACGAGCCGCTGCCGGAGTATCACGGACAGTACAACGGAGAAGCCCAGCCGCTATACCGGGACATGATCGCCGCCATCCGCGAGGTCGACGAGCGCCATATGATCATCCTGGAGGGCGTCCATTGGTCGACCGACTGGTCGATCTTCACCGAGAAGCTGGACGGCAACGTGCTCTATCAGTTCCACAAATACTGGAACAACCCGGATACGGAAAGCATCCGCAAGTACCTCGAATTCCGCGATGATTGGAATGTGCCGATCTTCATGGGAGAGGGCGGGGAGAACGACCTGGACTGGTATGTTGGAGCGTTCCGGTTATTCGAGGACCACGGCATCAGCTGGAATTTCTGGACGTGGAAGAAGATGGACACGGTCAATTCCCCATGCTCGGTGGCCAAGCCGGCCGGCTGGGAGAAGCTCGGCGCCTATCTGGACGGCGGAGAGAAGCCGGATGCGTCCGAGGCCCGCGCCATTCTGGGCGCTTACCTGGATGGCCTCCCGCTGGAGGCATGCGGCTATCATCCGGAAGTCGTACACGCGTTGTTCCGAAGGCTGCCGGTCCGCATCCCGGCCATCCATTACGGTTACGAGGGAGCGGGCATCGGCTTCGGAAGCATGGGCGCCAAGGAATGGGAGAGCGGCTACCGCAAGGAAGACGGCATGGAGATCCGCGATCTCGACGGCCGTCCGAAGCTTCCTCCGACGGAGCCGGGCTGGCATCGCTGGGATACTGAGGGTGGGCTCTGCCTTGAGCTGAAGGATGGCGAATGGGCGGCATATGACGTTACCGTCCGCGGCGGATCCGGGGCTGCGGAGACGGATAAGGGTGACGAGGCGCATTCGGCCGAAGCAGCGAGGTACCGGCTGAAGCTCCACGCGATCGCTCTCGATCCGGCCGGAGCGGCGGCGGTCGAGCTGGACGGGCATCCGCTTGCGGAGCTGTCTCCGGCAGAAGGCTGGGACGCAGCTGTCCAGGAGGCTGAGCTGCCGGCTCTGGAGGAAGGCGCGCATCGGATTGTCGTCAAGGCTCGGGGAGCCTCCCTGCGGCTGGAATCCCTTGTGTTTGAGCAGATTTGAGATGCGGCATTGGGACTGTTTGGGATTGATTTGGGTGATATAAAGGATGTGCCTGAAGGACGTGCCTGAAAGACATGCCTGAAGGATGTGCCTGAAGGACGTGCCTGAAAGACGTGCTTGAAAGACGTGCCTGAAAGACGTGCCTGAAAGACGTGCTTGAAAGACGTGCTTGAAAGAAGTGCCTGAAAGAAGTGCC
>NZ_BIMD01000083.1 GCF_004000905.1 Paenibacillus humicus NBRC 102415 | reverse complement strand
GGCAAGCCGCGGCGGCGGAAGACGATATCGACGACGACGATATCGACAGCTGGATGTAAGCAGGTCCCCGGGGAGCTTCCGTCAGCGGAGCGGCTCCGGGGATTTTTTTTGCCCATCGGAATGATTTCCTTAGGGACTGGATTCCCGGATTTCTTCCTGTTGGTTCCGCAATCCGCGGATGGATGAGGCACAACGAAGGCCTTTGTTGGTAATTCAGACATGAATAGGCAATATTGCGCCATAATAAAAGCGTACCCGTAATTTTCTTTTGCAGTTGCAGCGGTTAAGTTGTAAACTATCGGTAGAAGTTCCGTGCCGACCGCCTGGCCGACAACGATAAGGTAGTCTTTGACTCACTCGACGTTTTCTCGGTGCCCAGGCTGGAAGCGGCCGTTTTTTTGCGTAAGCATGAAGATTTGATGGTCTGGACTGATATGTGAATTTTGGTACAAACTCAGTCCGGCCACAACGGCATGATTCCGCATTGAGGCTGCTCCCATTCGCTGTGCGCATGATGACAACGTCCCCGCCCTCGGCCGCGACCCTGCGGAAGTTGACAGCAGCGGACGCAAGAAATCGCGGACAACCGAGGGACGGAACCGCATTTCCAGAGCAAAGGAGGAAGTAATTCCATGTCCGAAAACCAACCAACTCAAGCGGTGGCGACTCAAGAGCCATCCGCGGCGGTACAGCAGCGCGATATTCTCGACCAGCTCATGAAGCCGGAAGTTCAGGAGTCCCTTACGGTACTTGTGGATAATCTTCCGAAGCTGGCCGAAATCGTCACGCTCATGACCAAATCCTACGATGTAGCCAAGTCGCTCGCGACGGACAAAGTGCTTATCAACGACTTCGGAGGCGGTCTCGGCGAGATGGTGAAGCCGATCGTCGACAAGACCAAGACCGTCGCCCAAGCGGCTATCGAAGCCGGCGACCAAGTCAGCCACGAGTCTTCCAGCGTAGGCCTCTTCGGCCTGCTGCGCATGCTGAAGGACCCGAACGTCCAGCGCACGCTGCGTTTCACGCAGGCATTCCTGGACAATCTCGGCGAAAAGCAGAAGAACCAAAACTAACCCGCGCACTCCCCGCGGGGAGGCTGCATAGAACGTGAACGGAGGATGAACATGGCGAAGCATATTCTTATCCTGGGCGGCGGCTACGGCGGCCTGCTGGCCGCTACGACGGCACGCACGCACTTTACGCCGCAGGAAGCCCAGATTACCGTTGTCAACCGGATCAACGCGCACCAAATCATCACCGAGCTGCACCGTCTTGCCGTCGGCAACCTGTCCGAAGGCAATGTGGCGCTTCCGCTGGACAAGCTGCTGCGCGGCAAAGACATCGACCTGAAAATCGGCGAAGTCGCTGAAATCAAGCCGGACGAAAAGCAAGTGAAGCTGTCTACCGGCACGACTCTGTCCTACGATGCGCTTGTTGTCGCACTGGGCAGCGAGACGGCATTCTTCGGCATTCCAGGCCTGCAGGAGCACAGCTTCACGCTGAAATCCGTTGCAGACGCGAACAAGCTGAAAGCCCATGTCGAAGCATCCGTGGCGAAGTACAAGCAGTCCGGCAACAAAGCCGACCTGACCTTCGTCGTCGGCGGCGGCGGTCTGACGGGCATCGAGCTTGTGGGCGAATTCGCCGACATGCTGCCCGGCCTCGTGAAAAAACACGGCATCAGCTATGACGAAGTTTCCCTGTACTGCGTCGAGGCTGCTCCTACGATCCTGCCTGGCTTCCCGGCCGAGCTGGTCGAGCGCGCGACGACTTCCCTCGAGAAGCGCGGCGTCGTGTTCAAAACCGGCCTGCCGATTACGGAAATGAAAGGCACGACCGTATCCTTGAAGGACGGCAGCACGATCGAATCGAGCACGGTCATCTGGACGGGCGGCGTGCAAGGCACGGCTGTCGTGGCCAACTCCGGCATCGAAGTCAACCGCGGCCGCGCCACGGTTACGGAAGGCCTGCAGTCCACCTCGCATCCGGATGTATTCATCGCCGGAGACAGCGCTGTAGTCATGGGTCCGGAAGGACGCCCGTTCCCTCCTACGGCTCAGCTGGCTTGGCAGATGGGCGAGCTCATCGGCGCCAACATCTACGCTTACTTCAACGGCCACCAGCTGGACTCGTTCTCCCCGGTCTTCTCCGGTACGCTCGGTTCGCTCGGCCGCAAGGATGCGATCGGCACAATCGGCGGCAACCAGACCCGCCTCAAAGGCTTGCCGGCAACGCTGATGAAGGAAGCTTCCAACATCCGCTACCTGTCGCACATCAACGGCCTGTTCTCCCTGGCTTACTAATTCGTCCTCATCCGGGACCGACCCGGATGCGACCGCATGGAAGAACCGCATGGATACATTCCATGCGGTTTTTTTATTCCCTGAATGATCGATGCCGATATTATGCTCATCTTCATTTGAGGAGGAAACGAGGATGAACAGATCAAAAGGGATCTTTACAGGAGTGGGCATTATCCTTTCCTTTTTATTAGGCATAGCGAATTTTTTAGCCTTGGCTAACATGGCTTTTAACACAGGGGGAGGGATGCTGGATGATGGAAACCCTCTTGAGGCGCTGCTTTTTCTTATCCTGGCGTTGATCGCCGATGCCGCTTTTCTCTTTATCGTGTATCTGTACGGCCGAGAAGGGTTTGGATGGACGATTGCAGCCCTGATCGCAGGAGTCATACTCGGCTTGCCGATCATGAGTTCGTTGGCCCTCTAGCCACTCTAGCTACAGCCGCTGTACCGACTTGGATTTTATCTCCGTTTAACCTGGGCTCATGGCGGGTAAGGAGGACTATACCCGCTACAACAGGAAAAGGAGCGATAACCATGGCAGAAGGACTTAGCGACAAAGTGAAGGGCGCAGTCAACAAGGTGAAAGGCGAAGCCAAGGACCAATGGGGCAACGCTACCGACAACCACAAGCTTCAAGCGGAAGGTAAGCTGGATAAAGCCAAGGGCGAAGTCCAGGAAAAGGTCGGAGAGTTCAAAGACCGGCATTGAAGATGAAGCGAGCAAAGACTCTTGTCTCCTAACGGGGCAGGGGTCTTTTTTTTTGCATGAAGACAACCTTTCCTGCCTGTAATCTGCCGTTAGGCTTGGAATCGGGCATGGGGCCGAGGTGGAATTGCAGGACGGCTCGAGAGGTGCTTCCGGGTTTCTTGAATGATACTAGAGAGCCAGCCAATGAGGGACCGTCGCCTGGGAGATCCGGAGGAGGAGCGGGCGCTCCGTCCGCAGGAGGAGGCGCAGTTCCATCCCGCGCCGCTGGGAGGCGCAGCCGCCGGGTTCTATAATGAGGTCAACAGTCAACTAAATAATGGAATCGAAAGGATGACCGACCTTGAAGGAATTGATTCGCAATGGGGTGTTCATGCGCCTGTTTCTCGCTACGGTCTGCTCTCAGCTGGCCTCTACGATCGGAGCGATGGCGTTCGCCTTTTATATGCTCGATCGTTTTTCCTCCCAGCCTGCTTATGCTTCCATCGCTGAAATGCTCTACTCCGCGCCGACCGTATTCGTTTTTCTGTTTATCGGAGTGCTCGCAGACCGCTTTGACCGCAAGAAGATCGCAGAGAATACCGGATGGATCCGCACCGGGTTGTCGCTCTGCATGCTGGGGGCTTTGGCTGCGGGGGTCTGGCTGCCGGTCATCTTTCTGATCCTATTCGTTCGGGCTGGGGTGACCAAGTTCTACGCCCCTGCCGAAACAGCGATGATCCAAGGCATCCTGAAGGAAGATCAGTACGTGAAGGCCTCGGGACTGAACCAATCCGTATTCGGCGTGTTCATGCTTTTCGGAACGGGAATAGGAGCCTTTGTGTACCATACCGTCGGGATTAAGGGTGCGGTAATCATCGATACGGTCGGATTCCTGCTGACAGCTCTCCTTATCCGCTCGCTGAAGCTGCCTGTCGAGGTGACGCTGCCGAACGGCAAGCAGCCGCTCTCCTCGCTCAATATGAGATCGGTATGGGGTGACTTCAGCGTCGGCTTCCGGTATATTTTCAGCCGCAAGCTTCTGATTGCGCTGATATCCGGATTTGCTTTGTTCGGATTGATCAACGGCTCCTTCGCAATCCTGCCCATGCTGACGATGAAATACCATCTGGCCCCGGACAACTACCAGCTGTACGCCTCGCTGTTCTCCGTCTTTCTCGGCATCGGCTTCCTGGCCGGGAGCGCGCTGGGCTCCATGCTGATCGATAAATTCAAAATGCATCAAGTGCTCATCGCATGCGTTCTTGTATCCGGTCTGATCGCCTTGGTTCTGGGCTTTGTAGCTTCTCCCTGGATATACCTGATTCTAATACTAGTGATGGGAATCATCCTTGCCCCGCTGAACATCGTCATCGGCGGCTGGCTGCCCAAGCTCGTGGAGCCTTCCAAGATGGGGCGCGTGAGCGCCTGGATCGATCCTATCATGATGGCCGGACAGACGCTGATGCTCGGTCTCATCGCTTGGCTGTATCCCTCCCGCTTCACGCTGCTGGGGCTGTATCTGTTCATAGCCGTGCTGCTGCTGCTGACCTTCGTCATCTATATCTTCACGCTTCCCCGCTTTGTCCGCGAAGAAGAGGGAGCTGCCCGCATCGACAGGAAGGGAACGGCCGTTGATACTGGACTCTAATCTTCGGGAGGGAGAGACGATTCAGCGGTTAAAGGGCAAATGGCAGTCTGGAAGGCTCTTGGATCCGTTCGTTGGAATACGATTTGAAGGATAATGTTCGGAAATACTAGAGTCTCTCCCTCTTTTTATCCGCATTATTTGCCAATAAAACCTAAATGACCTTGTTTCCCCGTTCAATACCATCATCATCCGTTCTTTTGTGCGGTTTTTGTAGAATGATGGCATTAAGCTTCAACGATCAATGACTATGTGTATCGAGCGATTTGCTGAGAAACGCCGCCGGGTTGCAACGAACGCCCCCTTATAGGCTTCTGTTTTATCTGATTTCTCAATGCCTTTGCTTTCGCTTTTGCTGGATTGGTTTTCGTTGAGAGGGTCCCGTTCATTTGAACGGGTTTTTTTCGATTCCTGATGTTCATAAAGGGGAATGAATTATCTAAATTGAGTATGGCTAAATGAAGAAAATGATTGTGGATTCCATTAGATTCGGATTAATCGGTATTATGAAATTGCATGTAATGAACCTAGTCTATGGAACGGTTACTCTGGCATAGACTCCTTGGATTGTTTGCTTCCAGGGGATGTTAAGCAAGGGTTGCTGCCGCCTGAGCCGCCAAAGCGATGGGTTTGTGGTTGGAACGGATAGAGTGTGGGAATGGATGGAATCACGGGGAATGGCTGGATTGGCCCGGGTGGTTTGAATGGTCGCAGCTACGGTTGCTGCTCACGGTTGCTGCTCACGATTGCAGGTCACGGTCGCAGGTACCGGTTGCAGGTCATGGTCGTTGCACGTCTTCGTTGCAACGGTTGCAGGTCATGGCCGGCCGCGCATCACAGTCGTTGTTCATTGGTCGTTGGTCATCGGTCGCTGACAATTGGCGACTGGTCACAAGCTGCTCAAATTGGGCGGACATTGTGTAGCCGACGCTCTCCCGCGGTGCGGATATTACCTCGCTGAGTTCCCTTGGGCTCTTATCTGGCCAGAAATACAATTGTTCGGGAGGGAGGCGCGATCAAGCAAAGGGAGTCCCGATGGAAGCAAATTGGGGTAGGTGAATCCGATTGAAGAGATGCTTTCAAATTAAAATTGTTCGTGATTAATCGATCCTCTCCCTCTTTTTAATCGAATATAGAGCCAATAAAGCCCAATTGGTTGATTTTTGCCGTTCATTGCAATCGATTTTTGTCTTTTCATGCGGTTTTTGTTGAATATCCTCTAATTTCAGCTGCCCTTATCGATTGCGGAATTAACGGCATTCAGATTGGCGTCTTCCTACTTGACTGGAACGATGCGCTGATGGGTTTCACGGTAAGGGTCATTCTTTATAATCGGAAATAGAATCGGATAAATTCAGATGAATCGGAAAGTTTAATTCATGCAAATCGAAACCCTTCCCGCATGACGGGAAGGGTTGGTTTTGTTTCGGGAGCATTGAATTTTTTGAAGGGGCTAGGGGGCGACTAGCACAGGAATGCGCGACTGATGATGACCAGCAGGATGAAGAGAACCAGAATGGCGCCGATGCTCGAGTAACCCCAGCCGCCGTAGCCTGCGCCTACGCCTCCAACTGCTCCGCCAACTCCATAAGACATGTGCAAATCCCCCTTTAGTGTTATAAGTTAATTTATGATTGTTGCTATCGTGATGTTCGGGCGGGAGGTACAATTGTGCAAGAGCCCAGCTGCACCTTCCTCATGCTATGCTAATAGAGGAAAGCCCGGCTGATGATAACCAGCAGAATGAAGAGAACAAGGATGGCTCCGGTGTTCGTCCACACACCACCGTATCCGACTCCTCCGCAGCCTGCTCCTACTCCGCCAACGCCGTATGACATTTGTCAAATCCCCTTTCGCTTGAGATAACACATCATACGCGGGGGCGGACCGTGATGTTTGGGCAGGAAGGTCAATCGAGGAGAAATGGGCATGCAGCCGAAAGGAGCCTTCGGCCGCTTTCATCCGAGCAGGGGAAAGCGCCGGATCGCGAGCGATCCGGCGCCAGCCGAGAAGTCGGTTAGACGAAGAAAATGCTGCTGATGATGACCAGCAGAATGAAGAGAACCAGAATGATTCCGGTGCTGCTGACACCGCCGCGAGCGGCTTCGACTTTTGTTTCTGCGCCTTCTACATATTCAGACATATCAAAACTCCTTTGTTGTGGAATGATACAATGTATGAGCTGCGGCAGCATGCCGATTGGACGGGAAGGACAAATGTGCGCTTGGCTACGTCGCGGTCGAAGCGCCTTCAAGCCGAATCGGATCGGCATGAAAAAGCCTCCTGAAGGCTGTCTTCAGGAGGCTTTTGGTTTTTACCCTCGAACTAGTACAGGAACGCGCGGCTGATGATTACGAGCAGAATGAAGAGAACCAGAATGGCGCCTGTGCTGGAATAGCCAAAGCCGCCGCGAGCGGCTTCGACTTTTGTTTCTGCGCCTTCAACGTTTTCGGACATTTCAACTCTCCTTTTCAATGGAATGATGCATCGTATGATTTTTCCTTGCATGCCGATTGGATGGGGAGGACAAATGTGCGCTCGGCCATTTTCATCGTTATCGGCCTCCGAAGGAAAGCTAAAACCTCCTGAAGGAAATCCTTCAGGAGGTCTCTGGTCCAAATCAATTATACGTGAAACCTGCCCAGTCCTAGACTAGTACAGGAATGCGCGGCTGATGATAACCAGCAGGATGAAGAGAACCAGAATGGCGCCCGTGCTCGAGTAACCCCAGCCGCCGCCGTAGCCGCAGCCTGCGCCTACGCCGCCAACCGCTCCGCCAACTCCGTAAGACATGTGTCAAATCCCCTTTCTTGTGGTATGCCACATCATACGGCGAGCGCACCCGTGATGTTTGGGCGGGAGGTACAAATGTGCATATGCTGATTTTAGGGTGGTGCCCATGCGGTCCAGGCCTTGTCTGGGCATATTGGAATTGATCCTCGCATAGAAATGTAGTCCTTTCAGGGGCGAGGAGGAACATCGCATGACTATTTTCCGGGAAATAATCGGCGGCGGCTTTGAGCAGGTCGCTTTTTGCCATGATGCGGAGAGCGGTCTGAGAGCGATTGTCGCCATTCATAACACGGCAGCGGGACCTTCGCTTGGCGGATGCCGGTATATGACATACGCGGATGAGGAAGTCGCCCTGCAGGATGCGATGCGTCTCGCGCGGGGAATGACGTATAAAAACGCGGCCTACAACCTCCCTTACGGGGGAGGAAAGGCTGTCGTCTGGAGGGATCCCGCAGCTAGGATGGAGGAATGCGGACCGGAAGCGACACGGGCGCAGCGGAGGGCAGGGAGAAGCGGAACGGGGGAGCTGCGGGGCGAAGAGTACGGGAGGCGGCGGCTGTTCCAGTCACTGGGACGGTTCATTGAAGGCTTGGGCGGCCGTTATATAACCGGACTTGATCTAGGCACCTGCATCCAGGACATGGACGCGATTCAAACTCAGACTTCCTATGTAACGGATACATCGGGAAGCATCATGGCGCAGGATGATTTTACGGCCGAGATGACGGCATACGGCGTGTATCAGGGGATGAAGGCTGCCGTAGGTTATCGTCTTGGGCTGCCGTCGCTTTACGATCTCAAGGTGCTCGTTCAGGGACTTGGCAAAGTAGGCTTCCGGCTGTGCCGGTATTTATACGAGGATGGGGCCAGGCTGATCGTCTCCGACCTCAATGACTCCGCTGTTTTGGAGGCGGTGAGATACTACGGTGCAAGGCGGGTGAAGCCGGAGAACGTCTATAAGACGAAATGCGATGTATTCGCGCCTTGCGCCCTGGGCGGCATACTGAATGATGTGACCATCCCCCGGCTGCGCTGTTCGATTGTCGCCGGAGCAGCCAACAATCAGCTGTCCATGGAACGTCACGGGGAATTGATCGAGGAGAAGGGAATCCTCTATGTCCCGGATTACATCCTGAATGCCGGCGGAATCATCATCACCGCTGGAGAGCTGCAGGGATTGGGACGAGAGGAGCTTCAGGAAAGCGTGCAGGCCGTGGCTGAAACGGCAAAGGAGGTTTTCCATCTGGCGGAAAAATTCGGCATTCCTCCTTCCAAGGCGGCAAAACGGCTGGCGGAACAAAATCTGGAACGGTTGAAAAAACGATGAGCAGTAAAAAAGCCGGCTCGGACCGGAGATCCGGCAAGTCGGCTTTTGACGGGCAAGACCGTCTAGTATTTGTATTTCTTGATCAGGAGCTGGCTTTCGACGCCAGCGATGCCGGGCAGATTGTACAAGCGCTCCTGGAGAAAAGCTTCCATCTCCTGCATCGTGGCGAATACGGCGTGCATATGCAGTTTGCTCGGCCCGGTCATATGGTGAAGCGCGGTGACGGCAGGCTCGTCCGACAGCCGACGCGCTACTTCGCTGAGACGATGAGGTTCGACTTCAACATGAAAAAAGGCCGATACGTTCATGCCGATCTTCTCGGGATTGACCAAGACCGTGAATCTTTCCAGGGTGCCGTTCTCGATCAAGGCATTGACTCGTGCTTGGACGCCGACCCTGGAGATGCCTACTTCCTTGCTGATATCCGTATAAGACATCCGCGAGTTGAGGCGGAGCAGCTCGGTAATTCGGCGGTCCAGAGCATCCAGCTTGGTAGAGGGAATCGTATAGGAAGGCGGCCTGGGAGGTTGGGCGGACATTTCAATCGTCTCCTTTGGCAGGCTGATCATCGCTGGAACGGAAGTGCCTGGCATTTTTGCTAAAATCACTATATCGGGTTCGGATCGCCATTACAAGACATAAATCCATTATATGGAATTTTGAGAGCGGCATTAACGGAGCCGCCTGCGGGTTGCCATCGTCGGCAAGAGCGGCCTTTTCGTTGTCCGTCAGGCTTCTGCCGGGCCTTCCGAAGGCAAGTCCGCATACAATGCAGCAAGCGGATGGACCTTGAAGGAGGATGTGATTGGACATGATTCATGTGACGGAAGAAAAAGATTTCTTGATCCGGCTCAACGGGCTCATCGGCGGAGCGCAGACCCTTCTGGATGTAGGAAGCGGCCCCGGACCGCTCCTGACGTCCCTTCATGCCCGGCAAATAGTCGCGCTCGACGTCCATAAGCCGTACGTGGACTATATAGCGGCCCACTATCCGTCCGTTGTGCCTCTACACGCCGATGCGCTTGAGATCGGAAGGCTCTTTGTCCCAGGCTCCTTTACGGCTGTTACACTGGTGGATGTGCTTGAGCATCTGGAAAAATCGGCGGGATACGAGCTTCTGAGGCAGGCGGAAATCATCGCGCGCGAGCGGGTCATCCTGTTCACGCCGCGGGGTTTTTTCCCACAGGAAGCTTTCGACCATTACGGGCTCAACGGCGAAAAGTATCAAATGCATCGCAGCGGATGGGAGCCGGAGGAGCTTGCGGCTCTCGGATACGAGGTTACGGTCATGAAGGGGTTTCATGATGCTTCCAACCCGGCATTTGTGAACGCATACGGCAGAGATCACGAGCCGGTCGATGCGCTGATGGCCGTCAAGCGGATGGCATAAGCAGACCAGGCGGTATAGAGAGGAGAAGGCCCGCGAGCGGGTCTTTTTTTTGCTCGAAAATGGCTTCGGAATCCAATCGGGAGAATTGGACGCCGGTTTCCGACATAGCCTTCTAATAATCAAGGGGGTTAATGGCATGCCTGATCAACCGAGAAGAAGAAGACACGTATCCAAGCGGCCTCACTCCCAAAAGGATTGCGAGATGCCTGTCCGAAAGAAGCATCATTGCGTGATTCCGGTCACGCCGGCGGAAGCGGATCAATGGGAAGCCCTGCTGGAATGGCTTGATCTGGCATTGTCGGAATGGCCAAGAGGCGTTGCGGACGAGTCGCTCAGAGAGGTGTTGGGCCAGCTGCTGCTTCTCATCAACTCGATGCGGATTCCCTTGCAGGAAAAAGGGGTGCTGCAGGCGGCTCTGGAGCTGGCGATCGGTCAGTATGAAAATCGGAGCGAAAGCGATGCGCTGCTGATTGTCACTCTCCAAGCAATGGTGACCGAGCTGCTCGGCGCGGTTCTCGTCTTTTGCGTATCCCCGCGCGTCAAGGATGGATGGGTCGGCCTGCTTCGCGAGGCTGGACGGCTGCTGGCTCTGGCGGGGAGGTCGCTGGGCGCAAGAGGAGCTGCCGGCGCAACGGGCCCGACCGGACCTGCCGGTCCGGCAGGAGTTCCCGGGGCCATAGGCCCGGCTGGAGCTGTGGGGCCAGCCGGCGCCCCCGGCTTGCCGGGAGCGGCCGGGGCAACCGGGACGCCGGGTCCCCCGGGCGATCCTGGAGAGACCGGGCCGAGCGGCGCGACAGGAACGGCAGGGTCGGAAGGAGCGACCGGCGCAACGGGAGCGACCGGTCCGGCTGGACCTGCGGGAGGGCCGACGGGGCTTACAGGAGCGACGGGGGCGACCGGAACCGATGGCAGTACGGGGACGACAGGCCCGACCGGGGCGACCGGGACGACGGGAGCGGGAGCGACAGGAGCGACC
>NZ_BIMD01000082.1 GCF_004000905.1 Paenibacillus humicus NBRC 102415 | reverse complement strand
GGGCAAGGCAGAAATTCTGCCTTGCCCCGCCCTTTTTTTCCGATGACCGCCTACCCCCGCAGGAACAGCGCGCCTACCGCCAGCGACAGCAGGATGCCCCATACGGCGTTCAGCTTCAGATATTGAACCATGATGAAAAAGACGGCCGCGATCAGAAACGGCAGGAAGCTGACGATCCCGTTCGCCGGCTTGAAGGCGAACTTGGAGAAATCATAGGCCAGCATCGCCATCATGACGAAGATGACGGGCTGGATGCCCTTGATCATTCCTTTGATGACGGGGTTGTCGCTCAGCTTGATCATGATGCCGGAGAGTGCGACCATGACGAGCGCCGTCGGCAGCACGACCGCGACGAGTGCGACGGCGCTGCCCGCCACTCCGCCGACCTTGTAGCCGATATAACCGGCAAGCTTGGTCGCGATCGGTCCCGGCAGCGCGTTGCCGAACGCCAGCGCCTTGCCGAATTCCTCCGAGCTCATCCAGCCGTAGCGGTTGACGACCTGATCCTGGTAGATCGGAATGATGGACGGCCCGCCGCCGTAGCCGAGCAGCGTGGCGACGCCGAAAGAGTAGAACAAATTCCATAATGTAGAGAGCATAAGACGAACTTCCTTTCCTAGTGGAGCCGAGCCGGCCTACCAGCCGATGGCCATGCCGTCCCCTCTTGGATCGGCCGCGCCGGTCAGCAGCCCCTCGCCGCTGATGACGATGCCCTGCGACTGGCCGGTGACGCCGTCCCAGGCTCCGACGAGCTCGACCGCGTGGCCCCACTGCTCCAGCGTCCGGGCGGTCTGCTCCAGACCGCGGTTCTCCAGCTTGAGCGAATCGCTGCCCGAGCCCCAGGTCCGGCCGTAGATCCAGCGTGGCAGCGCCAGCGCTTCCTGGATGCTGCAGCCGTAGTCGAGCAGGCCGGTGATGACCGACAGCTGCGTCTGCGGCTGGCCTTCGCCGCCCTGCGTGCCGACGAGGGCGTACGGCTTGCCGTCCCTCGTAATCATGGCCGGCATCAGCGTATGGAACGAGCGCTTGCCGGGCGCGAGCACATTGGGACGCGCCGGATCCAGCGAGAAGAACGAGCCCCGGTTCTGCATGAGCACGCCGGTCTCCTCGGGCATGTAGGCCGCCCCAAAATCATAATACAAGCTTTGGATAAAAGATACCGCGTTTCCTTCCCCGTCCACGACTGCCGCATACGCGGTATCCTGGCCCATCGCCGGAGACAGATGGGGAGCCGGATCGGGGAAGCTGCGGTCGATTTCCTCATACAAATGCCTGGCATAGGATTTGGACAGCAGCCGCTCCAGCGGGATATGCGCGAAGTCGGGATCCGTCAAATAGCGGTCGCGGTCGCGGAACGTCTTTTTGACCGTCTCGGCCATGAGATGGTAGAACTCCGCGGATTCCCTCGGCACGGCCGACAAATCCGTATTTTCCAGCACGTTCAGCATCATGAGCGCCGAGAACCCCTGCGAGTTCGGCGGCATCTGATGAACGTCATAGCCCCGGTAGTTGACGGAGATCGGCTTCACCCATTCGCCTTGATGGGAGGCGAAGTCCCCTTCCGTCAGCAGGCCGCCGTCGCGCCGCATGCCGTCTACGATCCTCTGCATGACGGAACCGGAATAAAAGGCGTCCCGGCCGCCGGCCTGCAGCTCCCGCAGCGTGCGGGCCAGCTCCGTCTGGATCAGCCGGTCGCCGATGCCGAGCAGAATGCCATGAGGGAGGTAGATCTCCGCGAGCGGAGCGCAGGCCGCAAGCTCCTTCCCGTTCGCGAGCATCCAGCGATGCAGGTTCGGAGAGACCGGGAAGCCCTTCTCCGCATACTGGACGGCGGGCTCCAGCAGCTCTTCCCACGGAAGGCGTCCGCTGCGCCGCCATACTTCCCACCAGGCGTCGACCATGCCCGGCACCGTGATGGAGCTGCGCACCCCGCGCTGGGGAATGGCGCTCTCCCCCGCATCGAGGTAAACGCCGGGATGCAGCCCGCTGCCGGCGCGGCCGCTGCCGTTGTATCCTTGCAGCCCGCCGCTCGCCGCATCGTAGAGCATGAAAAAGCTGTCTCCCCCGACACCGGTCATATGGGGATACACGACTCCAAGCGACGCGCTGATCGCTACCGCCGCATCGGCGGCGCTGCCTCCGCGCCGGATCATGTCGCGTCCGACCTCGCTCGCGATGTAGTGGGGAGCCGCCACCATGCCCTGGTAGCCCATCGGCATGACCGGCTTCATGACACCGCCTCCTCATAAGCCTGCAGCGCCGCCTGCACGGCCGCTCCTGCAGGCAGGTCGGCCCCGTGCCGCAGCAGCACCGCCTCCAGCGCACCGAGCAGCAGCAGAACGTTGCGCCTGCTGCAGCTGTAGCCCATCGTGCCGATCCGCCAGATCCTCCCCTTGAGCGGACCGAAGGAGCTCGCGATCTCGATGCCGAACTGCTCCAGCAGCATGGACCGCACCGATTCGCCGTCGATGCCGGCCGGTATCTCGATGCAGGTGACGACCGCCAGCTTGCAGGCCGGATCTCCGTAGAAGACATGGCCCATGGCGCCAAGGCCTGCCATCAGCGCTCCTTCATGGAGACGGTGGCGGGCGAAGCGGGCTTCCAGCCCTTCCTCCAGCACGAGGCGCACGCCTTCGCGGAGCGCATACAGCATGGAGGTCATCTCGGTATGGTGGTTGAGCCGTGCCGGACTCCAGTAATCCTGCAGCTGGCCGAGATCGAGGTAGTTGCTGCGGATGACGCTCCGCCCTCCCTCCGCCTCGGCAGGCGGCTGCAGCAAGGCGCGCCTTGTTGTGGCAGAGCTTGCGCTGGATGCGGATGGCGCTGACGGGGATGATGCTGACACGGATGGCGCATAGGCAGCCGGCGCCTGCAGGCCGCGCTCCACCCGCTTGCGCGCGAGCAGCTTGCGTTCGGCGCGGTCGTTGTAGGTGACCGGCGCCATGCCGGACGGCACGGAGAGGCACTTCTGCGCCCCTCCGATGACGGCATCCAGGCACCAGGCATCGGTCTCGACCGGCACGCCGCCGAGCGTGGCGACGGCGTCCACGGCGATCAGAATATCCCGGTCCCGGCAGGCGCGGCCGATCTCGGCGAGCGGCTGCACACGGCCCGTCGATGTTTCGCCGTGTACGATCAGCACAACCTGCGGCCTGCATTCCTCGATAGCGGCGATGACTTCGTTGGATTCAAAGACAGTGCCCCATTCTTTCTCTATTGTATAAACCTCCGCCCCGAGCCTCTGGGCGATTTCCTGCAGCAAATAGCCGAACCGTCCGAAAATCGGGACGAGCACCCGGTCTCCCGGCTCGATCAGAGCGGTCAGCACCGCCTCGATGCCGGATCTGGACGTGCCGTCGACCGGATAAGCCCAGCGGTTCGTCGTCCGGAACAGCTCCCGCAGCATCTCCATCGTCTCGTTCATGAGGCCCGTGAACTCCGGATCGAACTGGCCGAGGATGCCGTGGCTCATCGCCCGCAGCACCCGGGGATCGACCTCCACAGGTCCAGGCGTCATGATGATTCTCGGAGACGGGGACAGGTCGGCATATCGTTTCATGGCACTCTCTCCTCATAAGCAAGCTCGTATAATACGTCCATCAAAACGGCCAGCCCCCGCTTCAGGTCCTCAGGCTCCGTATATTCCAGCGGGGAATGGCTGATGCCGCCGCGGCTCGGCACGAACAGCATCGCGGTCGGGCAGATGCCCTGCAGCAGCTGCGCGTCATGCCCGGCTCCGCTCGCCATCCGGCGGCTGCAGAGGCCGAGGCCCGCAGCCGAAGCTTCCAGCATGGCCGCAAGGCCGGGATGCATCGGAGCCGGAGCCGCATCCATCCACAGCGTGGATTCCAGCTTCAAGCCGCGGCGGTCCGCGATCGCGCCGAAGGTGCGGAGCAGCCCGCTGCAAAAGGCGTCCAGCCCGGCTGCATCGTCATGCCGCACATCCAGCGTGAATGCCGCCTCGCCCGGCACGACGTTGACCGTGCCCGGCTGCACCTCTATGCGCCCGCAGGTCGCGACGAGCGGATCTCCATGCTCCCGCGCCGCCTTCTCGGCGGCGAGCAGCATTTCCGCCGCTCCCGCCAGCGCGTCGCGCCGCAGCCCCATCGGCGTCGTCCCGGCGTGATTCGCCTCGCCGGCCAGCGTCATCGCGTAGCGCCGCTGGCCGACGATGGCCTCCACGATGCCGACATCGTCGCCGGTCCGCTCCAGCACGACGCCTTGCTCGATATGAAGCTCGACAAAGGCATCCAGGTCATGCCGCCGCGGATCCGGCAGGCTCTCCCCGCCGAAGCCGGCTCCATGCATCGCCTCCTCCAGCGTCGCTCCATCCGCGTCGCGGTATCTCCCCGCGTCCGCAGGACCGTACCGTCCCGTCAGATTGCCGGATCCCCAGTACGACAACGGAAACCGGCTGCCTTCCTCCTCGCACAGAGATACGACCTCCAGCGTCCGGCGCGGCGGCCCATAGAGCCGGTTGAGCGCATCCAGCGCGGCGATGCCGGCGGCGATGCCGTAAGCGCCGTCGTAACGGCCGCCCCGGCGGACCGTGTCCACATGCGAGCCGGTCAGAATCGTCCGCCCGCCATCCCTTCCGGGCAGCCGCCCGTACAGGCTGCCGGTCCGGTCCCAGCGCGTCTCCAGGCCGAGGCCGGCAAGCCGCGCCTCCAGATGGCGCTGGGCATCCAGCCAAGCCTCGTCGTAGAGCAGCCTCGTTACGCCGGCCGGAACTCCCGCCATGTCCGGCTGTTCCTTCGCATCGCCCCGCCTGGCTTCCGCTTTGCCCGGCCGTTCTCCCGAACCGCCGGAATCAGCCTCCGCAGCAGCCGTCCGAGCTTGAGTTTCCGGGCCGGCTGCCATCATTCGAGCTTGAGCTTTCGTGCCGGCCGCCATCCTTTCCGTCCCGGGCAGTTCAGTCCCGGCCTCTTCGGCTCCGATCCGAGCCAGCTCCTCCAGAATATCCATCATGCAGGCTGCCGCCCCGTCCGCGGCGGCAGCCTCTCTATGTCTGGCCATGAGCCGGCCTCCTTTCCCATCCATCAAGCCTTGCCGGCATAGCTGCCGAGGCCGGCGCGTATTCTCGCCCCGCCACCGGGCAGAACGCCGCTTTCCAGGGAATAGGCAAGCTCGCCCCGCAGCAGCGTCCCGGCCACTCTGCAGCCGAATTCCATGCCCTCGTACGGGCTGTGGGGATGCAGGTACTGCAGATGCCTCTTCTCGAGCGTGTAGCGATGCTCCATGTCCACGAGCGCAAGATCGGCGTCGAGTCCGGGAACGATGCCTCCCTTGGCCGCGAAGCCGAAGCGCGCTGCCGGCGCCTGCGACAGCACCCTCGCCACAAGTCCGGCAGGCAGCCCCCTTTTCCCCACGCCTTCGTGGAGCAGCAGCTCCATCGTGCTCTGGGCTCCGGAGATGCCTCCCCAGCCGTCAAAAAAGCTCAGCCCGGGAGCTTCCTTCAGCTCGAAGGGCGAGGGGGAATGATCCGAGGCGACGAGATCGATCATGCCCGCGGCAAGCTGCTCCCACAGGCGGTCCCTGCTCTCCGCGCCGCGCAGCGGAGGAGCGCATTTGGCGACGGCTCCCAGCCTGGCCATATCCTCCTCGGTCAGCATCAGATAGTGCGGACAAGTCTCCACCGTGACGTCCATTCCGCTCTTCTTGGCGCTATGGATCAGCTCTACGGAATCAGGATGGCTGATATGCACGAAATGGAGGCGGCATCCGGTCCTGCCGGCGTAGAAGAGCGCCCGGTTGACCGCCTCGAGCTCCGCGATCGGCGGACGAGACGCCGCAAAATCAAGTGCGCCCGTACGCCCTTCGCGCCGCATGGCATCTCCGAGAGCCGTCGTCATGCTGTCGTTCTCCGCATGCAGCGCCAGCACCCCGCCGAAGGAGGCGATCCGGCGCATCCCTTCATACAAGGTCCAGTCGTCGGCCTCGACGAAGCGGCCCTCCCCTTCGCCGCCCGGCTTGGAGACGAACGCCTTGAAGCCGACGACGCCCGCCTCGGCCATCGGCTCGAGCTCCTGCAGCTTGCCGGGCACAAGCCCTCCCCAGAAGGCGTAATCGACCGCCGACCTGCCCTCGGCCGCCTCCGCCTTCAGCGCGAGCGCCGCGGTATCCACCGTCGCGGGCAAGCCGTTCAGCGGCATGTCGGCATACGCGGTGAAGCCGCCGGCGGCCAGCGCCGCGGAGCCGGTCGGAAACCCTTCCCAGTGGCCCATGTTCGGCTCGTTGAAATGGACATGGACGTCGATGCCGCCGGGCATGACCAGGCAGCCCCCGGCATCGATGATTTCCGCTCCGGCCGCTTCCAGCCCGGTTCCGACTGCTGCGATCCGGCCGCCGCAGATGCCGATGTCCGCCTGCTGCGGCTCGTCATGGCCGGGCAGCACGACAAGGCCGCCGCGCACGATCTTTTGGAATCCGCGTTCTTCCATTCCATCCGCCTCTTTTCATGTGATGGTCAGCTTCCTCTATAACTGCTGTATCCGCCAGGAGCGACGAGCAGCGGAACATGGTAATTTCCGCCGGCAGCCGTCACGGTGAAGCGGATCGGAATCTGCTCCAGAAAAAGTTCCCCGGCCGCTCCGGCCCGCCCTTCCACACCTGGCTCCAGGGATCGGAAGTAATCGCCTGCGAAAAACAGCAGCTCGTAAACGCCCGGCGTCAACGCTTCGCCCTCGAGCAAAGGCTGATCCAGCCTTCCGTCCTCGTTCGTGGAGCGTTCCCGAATGATGCCTTTGCCGCCGGCGCCCGCCAGCCGCGCAAGCTGCAGCTTCATGCCGGCAGCCGGGCCGCCATGGGCCATATCCAGCACATGGGTCGTCAATTTCCCTTCCATTCAAGCTCCTCCTCGAATTGACCTCGCTTCGCTGCCCGAGCTCCCCGGCCCCAGGCGGCCTGTCGTCATTCCGCGACCAGATCAGCGAGCCGGAAGCCGGTAATGCGCGCGATTTCCCGCAGCGCCTGGTCGAGCTCCTCTCCGCGCTCCCTGACTGCGCGCTCGGCCAGCGAAGCGAGGATGTCGTCCTTGTTCTTGCCCCGCACCGCCAAAATGAACGGAAAGCCGAAGCGGCCGACATAGTCCCGGTTCAGCGAGCTGAACCGCTCGTATTCCTCCGGGCTCAGGCTGTCCAGACCCGCTCCCTTCTGCTCCGATACGGACAGCTCGCTCATCGCCAGCTTCGTGCCGAGATCGGGATGGCAGCGCAGCAGCGCCAGCAGCTCCTCTTCCGGCGCGCTCCGGGCGGCATTCACCATGGCCGCATGCAGCTCCTCCGCAGATTCGAACGGCCGCAGCGGCTCGACTGCCCCGGCTACCCAGGGAGAATGCTCGAAGATGCCGCCGAGAGCTTCCACGAATGATGCGGCAGGCAATCCGTTCAGCTGCTCCATCGTCCACTTCGCGCTCACGACCAGTACCCCTCGTGGACGGCGACGACAGCCTCCTCGATCTCGGCGAACGGGCCGATGACCGTCACCGGCTTGCTTCCGGCCGCGAACACTTCCCGGCACGGCAGATCGAGCGTCGGATTCTGCTCGTCGTCGCCGGTCATTTCCAGCAGCCGCTTCTCGCTGATGCCGTAGACGACCGTACCGAGATTGCCCCAATAGATCGATCCCGCGCACATGGCGCAGGGCTCGACCGTCGTGTACATGACACAGTCCCACAGGAACTTCCTGTCATAGACGGCGGAGGCCCGCTCCATCAGCGTCGTTTCCGCATGTCCGGTGCAATTGCTCTCCGTAATCTCGATGTTGCCCTGCTCCAGCAGCACGCGGCCTTCCTTGTCGACGAGAATCGCTCCGAACGGCGTGTTGCCCTGCGCCCTCGCCCGCTTCGATACCTCCACTGCAAGCTGCAAATAAGGCAGATGGTCTTTTGGCTCCATTCCTTTTCCTCTCCTGACTTCTCTATGATATTAGGGCTGGTTCCGATGGCGTGCTTCTCTGACCCTTGCACAGCTCCAAGGACGAAAGCTCCCTGCCCTTCCGGCTTCGGACTATTCGGCGGGAGGCATCTCGCCCTGTCCTTCCGAGGCTCTGCATACGGCCCGGAATATGCTTCCGTACCCGGTGCATCGGCAAATATTGCCGGCCAGCGCCTCCTCCGTCTCCAAACGGCTCGGGCACGGATTATGCTCCAGCAGCGAAGAGACGGAGATGACCATTCCCGGCGTGCAGTAGCCGCATTGAAAGCCTCCTTCCTGAAGAAAAGCCGCCTTGACCCGGCCGGCCCGCTCTCCCTGCAGCCCCTCGATCGTCACCAGATCCGCGCCGCTGCATTGGTAAGCCGACAGCAGGCAGCTGTTGACCGGCTCTCCGTCCAGCAGCACCATGCAGGCTCCGCAGCGTCCGATTTCACAGGAGCGCTTGGTCCCCGTCAGGCCCAGATCCTCCCGTAGCAACGTGAGCATGCGGCGGGCGGGCCATGTTCCGATCGTCCGCTCTTCGCCGTTGAGGCGGAACGTCAGCTCGAACGGCGGCTCCCCGCCGCCTTCCTCCTCCACCGGCTCCGGCATGGAAGGCTCCTGCGGCCCGCTCTCTTCCGCTATCCGTTCATCCTGGATCGAAGCCGCTGCCGAATGCCTTTTGATCTCCAGCTTCGCCTCGCCCTCGGGATATTTCGGGCTGTCGTTATCCGGCATCCGCTTCCCCTCCTTCCGTCTCCGCCTGCGTCTCTGCCTGGAAAGAACGCTGGAGCAGCTCCGGCTGTACCGGAAGCTTCCTTACCCGGATGCCGGTCGCTTGCCGGATCGCAGCCGCGATGGCGGGAGACAGCGCGACCGAGCCGATCTCCCCGACTCCGCGGGGACCGTAGGCATCGTCCTCCGGCAGCTCCTCGATGGCCTCCACCGTCAACCGCCCGCTGTCCGCCGCCGTCGGCACGAGATACGTATCGAGGTTGCGGGTCAGATACCGTCCCTCTTCCATGACGGCATCCTCGCACAGCGCGAAGCCTAGCGCCATGGAGGCTCCTCCTTCGATCTGACCGAGATAGCCTTGCGGATTGGCAACGGGGCCGGCGGCTACGGCGTGGTACTGATCGGTCACCTTGGCCCTGCCGGTCAGCAGGTCGACCTCCACACGGGCTGCCACTGCGGCATAAGTGTAGAGGAAGTGGGCTCCGACATGCTTTTTCGTCGTCACAGGGTAATGAAACGTCGTCTCGCAGATCAGCGTGCGGCCGGACGCGCGCAGGCGCTGCGACAGCTCCAGGTAAGAGAGGATCAGCCCTCCCTGCCGATCGCGGACTCCTCCCTCGCCGGTCTCCAGCTCCTCGGGCCGGAGGCCCGAAGCATCGGATGCTTCTTCCTTGAGGCGCCGCGTCAGCTCCGGGCGCAGCCTGCGCAGCGCCATCCACATCATGCTCGTCGCCCGGGAGGCCGTGCTGGAGCCGCTGTTCGGAACCTTGTCGGTGTCCCCGATGACGACGCGCACATCGGCGGCCCCGAACCCGAACTGCTCGATCAGCATCCCCTGCAGCGTGGCGATCAGCCCTTGGCCGAATTCCTCGTAGCCGAAAACCGCCTCGATTACGCCATCCTCCGCAAGCTGCAGAATGCCTCCCGCCGGATCCGGAATGCCATAGCCGAGACCGGCTCCGTGCATCGTGATCGCGGCTCCGACGCCGGTCCGGATCCACGGCTTCTTGCCGGGGCTGGAATCTTTCTCCTCAAGCTTCTCCCGGCCCTGCCTCCAGAGCGGGCTCCGCTCCAGCGCTTCCCACACCTGCCGCGCTCCGTCCGTCTGCGCGATCGGCTGGCCGAGCGGTCCCGGATCCCCCGTCCGGCGCATGTTGAGCCGCCGGAACTCCCATGGATCCATTCCATGCAGCTCCGCCAGCTCATCCATCTGCCCCTCCAGGGCGAAGATGGCCTGATTGCCGCCAAAGCCGCGGAATTCCCCGGATACGCCGTTGTTCGTATACACCGCCGAGCCCTCCACATCGAGATTCGGATGAAGATAGGGTCCGATGACATGCTCGGTAGAGAAATTGAGCACTTCGGCTCCCAGCGTGGCGTAAGCCCCCGTATCGGATAAAATGCGCGCCCGGTGGGCCAGCAGCCTGCCGTCCTTTCCTGTGCCCGTCTTCATGGAGATGATCATCGGATGGCGCTTCAGCCCTGCCCGGACGGATTCCATGCGGGAATTGTGCAGGCGCACCGGCCGGCCCGTCGCCAGCGCGAGCAGGCAGCCGTAAGGCTGGACGTTCAATTCATCCTTGCCTCCGAAGGAGCCGCCGATCGGACTGGATACGACGCGGATCCGCTCCTCCTCCCAGTTCAGGATGCGCGCCAGCTGCATCCGGTCCATCAGGCCGTGCTGAGTCGCCGAATACACGGTCAGCCTGCCATCCTTCTCCGGTATGAAGAGGCCGCCCTCGGTTTCCATGTAGGTATGCATCTGGCGGGGAGTGGAATAGACGTTCTCGACGATATGACGGCATCCGGCGAAAGCCGCCTCCGCATCCCCCGTCTTGTATTCCGTCCGATGCAGCAGATTGCCGTCCTCATGCAGGCGCGGGGCCTCCTCAGCCAGCGCCTGCGCAGGATCGCTCAGCACCGGCAGCGGCTCGTAGTCCACCTCGATGAGGGCGAGCGCAGCTTCCGCAAGCTCGTCGCTGTCCGCGGCGACCGCCGCCACAGCGTCCCCGATATACCGGACCCGGTCCTCGCAGAACACGGGCTGATGGGGAAAAGCGATGCCGAATCGGTTCAGGCCCGGTACGTCCTTATGGGTAAGCACCGCATGCACGCCGGGCAGCGCCAGCGCCTTATCGATAGAGATCGCCTTGATCGCCGCGTGGGGATGGGCGCTTCGGAGCACGCGTCCGCACAGCGCGTCCGGAAGCTTCATGTCGGTCAAATACGTCAGCCTTCCGTTCACCTTGTCCGGACCGTCCGGCCGGGTCCGCCAGCGCTCTCCGCTGGTCTCACGGTCAAGAATCATCGCGTCCCTCTCCTTCCGGTATGGTAAAAAGAGCAAAAAGCGGATTGCAGGAAAGCCGAAAACGGATGGCTAGCCTATGGAGCAAGTGGCCCCAACTCCGAAAACGAATTGCTGGACGCGGGCAGGCCCATCTCCGAAAACGGATGGCTCCTCCGATCGCTGTTGAAGACGGATTTCTTGATTTTTCACCCTTGATAAGGGGAAATCCGTCTTCAAAGGCGAACGCTGCCGCTTCTCCAGAGCACATCCGTTCTTCTCCGTACCCTTTCTCCAGCAGTTGCGGCTGCAAGCTCTCCGTACACGCAGCGGCTTCGCCCGCTGCCCGCCATTCACATTTTTGGCTGAAGCCGGAAGCCGGCTTCCCGCCTGCACCTCCGCTCCGCCGAAGCCGGCAACCCCTGCCAGGCCGAACTCCGTTCGGCCGAAGCCGGGAGTCAGCTTCCGCTCCAAGCCTCCCACACCGCTGCCGCAGCAAGATTGGCCGCCGTCCGCCGGCGGTAATCGGCATCCGCGAAGACGTCGCCGGCGGGCAGGAACTCGGCCAGCGCAGCAGCATGGACGGCAGCGGCGGCTTCGGCCGCGCTCGCGCC
>NZ_BIMD01000081.1 GCF_004000905.1 Paenibacillus humicus NBRC 102415 | reverse complement strand
TCCGAATGACCGGGCTTGCCCCAGGTTTACAGGCTCTTGCCTCCGAATGACCGGGCTTGCCCCAGGTTTACCGGCTCTTGCCTCCGAATGAACGTGCTCGTACCCGATTTACAGGCTCCTGCTTCCGAATGACCGGGCTCGTCCCCGATTTACCGGCTCCTGTTTCCGAGTTTGACATGGTTTGTCCCTGGATAATGCCAAGACTTCCCATGCAGCGACAGAAGCGCAATCACGGCCGACGGATCGAGGCCGATTCTTCCGCTCGATCCGCCAGCCTGCCAAGAACGATATTGGCCGCCGTATACAGCAAGCCCGCTGCCGCGAAGATCCCTATCGAGCTCCATGGAGCAAGCCCATAGCCTTCGATGAAATAATCCCCGTAGCTGTTGTAATGATACAGGCCGGCCCACAAAGACAGACCTGTGAAAAGCACGGCTTGCAGCGCAGGATGTCGCAGCCAGCGGTTCGCGGCTACTGTAACCGGAAGCGCCAGGACAGGATAAACGGCTGCCGTCAGAATAAACATCATGGCGATATAGATGCCGCCTATATTCATCATCCCGTAATATTCGGTCGTTGTAATTTTATACCCTTCAATCCGCTCCACGCCAAGCAAGGCCCCCAGAAACAAGGCAATGAAAATGCCGTACAGCAAGAGATAGCGAACAACTGTCGTTCCCTTCATGCTGAATCCCCCCTACCGATTATTGTCCCGGCCAGCCATAGGATTCCGATTCCCGCCGAGCTGCCGCCGAAAAACAACGTGCCGAGCGCCCCGAATATGGACAATCTCGCCGCCTCATCCATTTCTCCGGCCTCCTGATGGACAACCCCGTATCTCCACATGCCAGCACAGAGCAACAGAGCACCGATAGACAACAGGAGGAAAATGGCCTGAACCTTATGGATTCGTTTGGCGATGTCGGTCATTCGGTCCTCTCCCCTGCTCGCTTATATCCTTGCAGCGCCTTCCTTTTCACGATCATCAATCGCATGAAGCCGCTGCTTTCCCCATGACCATCCTCTATCACGACTCATCCGGCCCCACCATCATAACGTCCGTTCTATCCCGGACCGTCCAACCGTAAGACGTCTCCTCCTGCAAAAAAGTTCCAGCCAAAAACGCGCTTGCCTCCCCTGCCGCTTGTTGATATAATGGCCTGAATTCCATAGCGCAGTTCAGGTTGCCTAGGGTTCCGCGGCTGAAGTCCAGCCGGTCTGGTCCGAGAGGGAACGATGCGGAGCACGGATCCGCATTCACACGGAGGGACAAAAGCCCGGGAGATAAGCCGCTTTCCAAGCGGTTTGTCTTCCGGGCTTTATTTATGCTCAGTCCTGTTATTGGGGCATACTGGAATACAGCTTCCTACCTGTTATTGGGGCATACTGGAATACAGCTTCCTATCCGTCCGGGCAACAAGTCCTGCAGCTCGAAAGGGGTTTTCATCATGAATGCGAACTGGCTTAAAATCATCGGCGCCTCCTTCTTCGAGGTGGGCTGGGTCATCGGACTCAAGCATGCCGACACGGCCTGGGAATGGATCGCGACCGCCGTCTGCATCCTCGTGAGCTTTTATGCGCTTATCAGCGCGAGCCGCACGCTCCCGGTCGGCACCGTATACGCCGTCTTTGTCGGCCTCGGCACAGCCGGAACCGTGCTCGCGGATATGATTTTGTTCGGCGAGCCCGCCAAGGTACTCAAGCTGATCCTGATCGGCGTGCTGCTCGTCGGCGTCATCGGGCTGAAGCTGGTCAGCCACGACAAGGAACCGGCATCCGGGGAGGTGCATTGAGATGGCATGGGTGTATCTGATCGGAGCCGGGCTATGCGAAATCTTCGGCGTCGCCATGATGAACCGGCTGACCCGCCGCCGCGACTTCGTCTCCCTGCTGCTGCTGGCCGCCGGCTTCGCTCTGAGCTTCTCACTGCTGTCCCTCGCCATGCGTTCGATTCCGATGGGGACCGCTTATGCGGTCTGGACCGGCATCGGCGCATCCGGCGGAGCGCTGGTAGGCATGCTGTTCTACGGCGAGTCGAAAAACCCGCTGCGCATCCTGTTCATCGTGCTCGTGCTCGGAGCGGCTGTCGGGCTGAAGGCGGCGGGATAGGCAGAGCAAAGCAAGCAAGTGCTTTAAAGGTTTTGTCGCCTTCATCGGAGGGCTGTCCCGCCTGAAGCCTGAATGCCAAAGAGGAGGCTCCCCATCGGAGCCTCCTCTTCGCTTTCTTCAAGCATCCGAGCCGTCTCAGCGGCTCGCCAGCCCGGCGGCTAAGCTTTTGCCGCTTCTCCTTCAGCATCGGAAGGAGTCTCGTCGCCTTCCTTCGGCCAGCCCCCCCATAGATTGGAAACATGGCCGTCGGGGTCGCGGAGGATAAAGCTGTAGCCTCCTCCCTGCTTGTACGACATCTCTCCCACTTCCACGCCTTGCTCGCGCAGCTTCGAATGGACTTGATGAATATCGTCGACCTGCAGGGAGATGATCGGCTGCACGACGCCGTGCATGTTCGTGAACTCCAGCTTGGGCACGTTCGGACTGCTGACGAGGCCGAGGCCGATTCCGCCTACGTTGAGCCAGGCTTCGGTATCGCCCGGCGTGAACGGGAAGGTGAACGGAATGTCCAGAACGTCATGATACCAATGAATCGATGCTTCCAGATTGCTGACAGGCAGCTGGATGACGGCATAGTTTTTGACGGGCATGTTGGAATCCACTCCTCGGATCTTATAGGATAGTTGAGCGCTCTCATCCTCTATAACGGAAGCCTGCTTCGAAAATACACAGGTTTTCAATCCAAATCCTGAACCAATTGAATGAGATGCCCGCTGGGATCTCGGAACGCGAAGGAAATCCGCCGTCCGCCGGCTTCGACCTTGTCCACCTGCACGCCATGGGAGGCTATGGACAAATAGGCGCTACATATGCCTTCGGCATCTCCTCGCCGGAAAGCATCCAAAAACCGCTCGAAAATGCGCGGCGGCAAAGGTTCCACGGATTTCCGGCGCCTGGTTGGTCCGCCCCTCTCCTGCACTGCCTGCTCCTGCACTGCCTGCTCCTGCGCTGCCTGCTCCTGCGCTGCCTGCTCCTGCGCTGCCTGCTGCTGCACTGCCTGCTCCTGCGCTGCCTGCTGCTGCACTGCCTGCTCCTGCACTGCCTGCTCCTCCCGGGCAAGCGCCTGCAGCCGCTGACGCGCCCGCCTATGCCCTTCCCTGACAGCCCCCGGCGTCAGGCGGAGCAGGCGGGAAGTCTCGTCCGCCGTGAAGCGGAAGACGTCCATGAGCAGAATCATTGCCATCTGCCTCGGATTCAGGCGGCCGGAGAGCTGCTCCAGCAGCATGCGGATGCGCAGCGCCTCGTCGGGCCCTCCCGATGCGCGCGGAGCATGCAGCTCCTCCTCGTATTCGACGCCGGCTTGTTCCCCTCGGCTGCTCCTGCTGCGGCAGATGTCGATCCAGGCATTTGCCGCCATCCGGTTCACATAAGCCTGCGTGAGGCGCCTCTCCGGCTCGCGCAGCTGCAGCCGGTGCAGCTTGGCCAGCACCTCCTGCTCCAGATCCTGGGCATCCCATCCCGCTCCCGCCAGCCGCAGGCAGCGCCGCCTTAGGCCGGGGATGTACGCCTCCAGACCGGGCCGGACTCCAGTCTCCTCCAATGCTCCTTCCTCCTCCCCAGACGATTGGATAAATAAGGAATATAAAATCCATTATAGCCCGTCGGCGCGCCGCTGGGAATGACGATCCGCGCAAGGAGCAACGATCATCGCGCCGCGCGTGCGGCTCTCCTTTCATGCGTCTGCGCCTCTTTCTTGCCTCTCCAACGAAAAAAAGCCCCCGAAGCGGCCGATGCCGCATCAGGAAGCCTTGGTCTGCGCCTTGGGCTTGCGGGGCCAAAGCGTATAGCTGAAGCTGATGGCGAAATCGATCGCCAGCACGAGAGTCCACGTCCGGAGCACCTTGATCAGAGCGTCAGTCTCCGCGGCATCCCCGGCTAAAGCCGTCATGCCAAGCAGGATCGCTCCCCCTATCGCGTAAGCGAGAAGATGCCGAAGCCATCCCTTGCGCTCACGGGCAGCGTGGGCCGTGCCATGCTTAGGAGGCTTGGCGGGAGCAGGTCCTCCTGAGAACCGGTGATGAAATTGGGCGTCGGCCCAAGCGATCATGGAATGGCCGAAGGCGATGGAAGCGCCGATGTAGATGGCCGCGATGCCATGAGCGGCTGTGGCGGCTGCTCCGGAGCGGATATCCCACAGCGCCGCCGCCAGCAGCAGCACGTCGATCAGCGGCGTGGCGATCAGCAGCGCGGCTCCCAGCCTTTTTCGCCGCAGCAGATATCGGCAGGCCAGACCGGCGGCAACGAACACCCAGAAGGCGATTTCGCAGGCGATGATGAACGCGACCAGAAGAACACCCCTTTTTATAATACAGTTGTATTATTACATAGTATGCATAATAGCACAGTTGTATTACAAAAAACAACCATGCTAGAATGAGGCATGCCCAAACAAGTCGATCATTCCGAGCGCCGCAGGAAGCTCGCCGAGGCTTGCTGGCAGGTTATCCGCGAGGGCGGCATCGAGAACGCCTCGGTGCGCAACGTCGCGGACGCCGCCGGCATGTCGCTCGGTTCCCTGCGGCATTATTTCTCTACCCAATCCGAGCTTATCGCCTTCTCCATGCGCCTCGTATCCGAACGGGTCAATGAAAGGATGGCCTCCCTTGCGCTGAGCGGCGAACTGCGGCAGGATATTCTGCTGCTCTCCTCCCAGCTGCTGCCTCTGGACGAGGATCGCCGCTTGGAGGGCGAGGTCTGGCTCGCCTTGTCCGCCAAAAGCCTGGCCGATCCCGAGCTGCTGGCTCTCTTCCGGGAAGTTCATGACGAGCTGCTGCAAGGCTTCCGCAAGATGACCGCGTACTGGCTCGGAGAAAACCCGGCAGCCGTCCTGTCTCCGGAAGCCGAGCTCGAAGCCCGCCGCTTTCACGCGCTGGTGGACGGCTTGGCCATCCACTCGCTGCTGGCACCGGAGAGCGCCGATCCTGCCGCGCTGCTCGAGCTGATCGGTCTGCATCTGGACCGCCTGCGGCCATCTTGACCGGTCTGAGCCCGGACCGCCTGCGGCCAAGCCCAATCGGCGCATTCAAGCTGTCGGTCCGTCCGGATCAAGCGGTATCCTCCCCCTGCTCCTGCGCCTTCTTATCCGTCTTCCTGCCGCAATCGCGACGGCAAGCTGGAACGCCGCATTGGCCCCGTACACAGACGGGATCAGAATGAGTTGGAACGGATAACCGCCCATATCGGCGATCGACCCGATGACGAGAGCGGTCCAAAAGACGGCTCCGAGCCAGGCGATCCACAGCCGCCGCAGCCTGGCGGCCAGCAGGGCGGTCAGACTGCCCCCTATGCCCGCAATCAGGAGGACAAGCCGGTTGTATTCCGGCTGGCGGTTAAGCGGAAGCAGCAGCCGATGTCCGGAAGCATGCGAGAACACCCACTCCTCCTCCGGAAGCTCGCTCAGGAAGGCCCGGTACAAGCCAGGGCCTTCTTTGTTCATGGGGATATTGGAGCTGAGCCGCGAGCTGCGGTCCGCAAGCCGGACCTCCAGCTCGACCTTCGGCTTGCCGGCCCAATAGGAGGCCGGAGACAAGTAATACAGATGGGACCCGACCCGGTTGACGACAGCCGATTCCTCCCAGCCTCCCGGGTCCCGGTAGGAAATGAGGATTCGCTTCGTTTCGCCGGCCCGGAATTCCAGCGGAAAGCGGCCGCCGCCGACCCCATGATTGCTTGAGCGGGTCACAAGAGGCATGCCGGAGAACGGCTCCATGATCGTCGGCCTGATCGTCGGCCGCCCGATCAAGCCTTTAAGCGAATCTTCCGATGCCGGCGTGACGGGAACTTGAGCTTCCCCGTTCTCCGTCACGCGCAGCCCTTCCATTTCGTCCCCGTCCGGGTACAGGAACAGAACCTCGACCTGCTGCGGATCCTTGCCGCCGTTATGCAGCTCGTAGTCGACCGTCACCTCCGGAAATGGACCGTAGCGAACCGTAGCGTCATCCGGGATGAAGTAGGAAACCTTTTCCCGGATGAGCAGCAGGCTCTCCGAATGCTCCAGCCGCATCGGTCCGAAGCCTTCCGCCGGCTCGTAGACCGGCCCGCCGTTGGCGAGCGCCGTCCCGCAAGGACCTGACATGACGGCCAGCAGAGCAAGCACCGGCAGGATAGCCAGCCGGAGCCGGATAAGGCTGGCTCTGCCCATTCCTCCTTCTTTTCCTTTTCCTCTTCCTGTTCCTTCCTTGCCCAAAAGACCGCCTCCACCGCCTAATATTTACCAGTCTATCAGATCGGCTTGAACCGGTCTGCACTAAAAAAGCTCCTGAGCCGCAGGGCTCAGGAGCTAAAGAGGCTCTGCCCACTGGCAGCTGCCGAAGATGCCTGGGCATGCAGAGAACTTGAGCCGCTTATGGAACGTCCCTGCGCGTTTCAGGGATGCCTATAGCGCAAGGGATTCAAGCGGTTCGGGCTGCCTGCACCGCAAGGGATTCAGAAGCTTCAGAGCTGCCGGTACCCGTAAGGAGCGTAGGGAAACGAGGGATACGGCTGGCCAAGAGGCTGATGCGCCTGCGGATAGCCGCCTCCCTGATAAGGGCCGGCCTGGTAAGGAGAAGCCGGATAAGGCGCATAAGGAAACGGCGGCGTCCGGTAAACGTACGGCTGCTGCTGGGCATAAGCAGCGGCCTGCGCCCGGTAAGGCTCCGATATCGGCGGCGAGCCGTAGCCTTGATAAGGGTTCTGCTCCGGCTCATCCGCATATGGAGCCTCGAAGCCGCCGTCGGCGCGGGTTTTGCCGCAGCTGTCGAGCGGTCCGATGCCGACCGTTTTCGTAATCGGCGCCACGGCTTCCTTCCACTTGGCTTCGTCGAGGCAATACGTATCCGCGAATACTTTCGGCGGAGTCAGCCGCAGGATGTCCGAGCCCAGAATCACCTCCGGCATCGGGGCGTCGAAGATCGCGACGACATGGGTGTTGTCCTCTGTCGCCTGCTCGTAGTGCCACCATCCCTGAGGCACGTTGGCCACCTGGCCGGGAGTGATCGGAATGTTGTACAGCTTGTTCGTGAACGGATTGATGAACGAGACGGCAATCTTGCCGGAGACGCAGTAGACCAGCTCGGTCGCGTTCTGATGATAGTGCGGCTCGACATAATGGCCCTTGCTCATGAAAATATCGAGGATAGAGGCGTTGCCGAGCGTATTCAGCTGCTTGTAGCCGAGAATGTTGATGTAGTTTTTGCTGTTGGTGAAAAACGCGTTGCTTTTAT
The DNA here is from genome assembly GCF_004000905.1 of Paenibacillus humicus NBRC 102415. Taxonomy (GTDB): domain Bacteria; phylum Bacillota; class Bacilli; order Paenibacillales; family Paenibacillaceae; genus Paenibacillus_O; species Paenibacillus_O humicus. The sequence goes on along the minus strand of NZ_BIMD01000081.1, from coordinate 4,298 downwards.
TCACGTCGAAGAAAAACTGCAGATCGGGCGAGGTGTAGTCCATGTAGGAAATGGCCATGCTCATCTTCCCTTCTGTCCGGATGTCTTGAAGCCGTGCTAGTAGAACATATGGACGCCGTCTTTCCATCATGACTAAAACCTATGGGAGGAGCAGGCGGCGCTGCCGCTGGACACACACGGGGACAGACAAGAAAAAAAGCCGGCGCATGCCGCGGATTCCGCGCTGCGCCGACCTTTCCTTTTCATGAGGAAGCCGAATTGCCGAACACTTCGAGCTCCCATAGCGAGTAGCCGTACTGCGTGCCGCGAAGCAGGCCGTACACGCGGACATGGCGGGCCTGGATGCCGTTCAGGGCAATCCTCTCGACCCCTCCGTTTCCGGCCGGCTGGGCATATGCAACCGTCCAGTCTCCGTCGCCCGGCGATTCGGCCGAGGAGACTTGGATGCGGTAGCTTTTCGCGAAGGCTCCTTCCCAGTGCAGGACAGCCTCGTCCAGCCGGTACAAGCCGCCGAGGTCGACGGCGATCCACTGGGGATCCGCGGAGTCCGACTCCCAGCGGGTGCCGGAATCCCCGTCCACGGCGTTCGCCGCGGCCTGCTTGGCGGAGGATGCCGATGCCGGCTTGCCTGCGGCGACATTCGGAGCCGATGAAGCCGCCTGGATGACGATTCCCGCCGGAGCATGCCCCGCCGCTTCGACCGTCAGCCGGTACGCTCCGGCCTGAGGGAAGAGCGAGGCCGCCAGCGTCAGCTTGCCCGCCTCCAGTGTCCAGGCGTCCGCCGGAACAGGCGCGCCGTTCACCGCGAGGGCGGAAACCGCCTGCCTCCAAGCCGGATCATCGGCGAAAGCCAGCGTCACCGCTTGACCGGCAAGGCTGCTGCCCTGGATGGAAAAAGCGGGAGCGGCGGCGATTTCCCGCACCGCGATGTCGTCCAGCCATACTGTGTGGGGGCTGGACGGGGTCGCGGCGTCGCCGTCGATGACATTGCCGAGCAGGAATTTCAGCGGGGTCGCGATATCCGCCCCGGGCTTGATTACCGTCCGGTAGACGGCCTGGTCGTCGCCGGTGATCCGGAATACGGACGGCGTCAACGTTTTGCCCGGATCCCATTCCACCGCGATCGGACGGTCCGCATCGGCCCAAGCCCGGAAGCTCAGCTCATAGCTTCGGCCGGCCTTGAGCTGCAAATTCTCCTGAATGAGCTGGGCCGACCAGCTGACAGGAACGTTCCATTGGGGATGGATGCCGCCGTTGTTCAGAATGACCGCTTGGGCAGTTCCCTGCTGGATGGAGAACTCGGAATTCCCGCCGTCTCCCTTCCAGTAGATCCAGCCCGCATCCTTCGCGCTGAACGATCCGTTGGCCAGCAGATTGCCGTCCGCTTCCTTGACCGGCTGCTGTACGGCCGCATCTCCATAACCGGCCGCCTTGACGGTCACAGCCGCCGTCCCGCCTTCGGTTACCGCTCCCGGCAGCAGCTTCAGGACGCCAGGCAGCAGCTCGTACAGACCGGCTTCCAGCAAGCGGTTGTTCACGGCCACGCCCGCAACCGCAGCCCGCCAAGCCGCATCGTCGGCGAAGGTCAGCTCCAGCAAGGCACCGGCCGTATTGCCGGTCTGGTCTGCGATGAGCAGCGGCGGCCGCTTGACCGGAGCATTCGCGACCTCCAGCACGACATTGTCGATCCATACCTGATGAGAGCCCGCCGGCGTTCCCGGCAGCTTGCCGAGCTGGAATTTCAACGCCAGGCTTTCCTTCTCCGAAATCTTCACGTCATAGCTGAAATGCTGCCACTCCGTCGAAAGAGGCAGCGTGCCGGAATCGAAGCGCCGCGTATAGGCTCCATTCTCCAGCGTCGCCAGAATGCCGCGCGCCTCGCTTGCGCGGGCGTCGAACTCGAGACGGTAAGTCAGACCTTTCGAGAAGTTCATGCCGCCCTGGTTGAGCATGACGTTCCAGGCCTCCTGACCGGCATTCGCGATATCGATTCGGGCCGCTCCATGATCGATGGCGAAGGAAGCCTGCGCCCCTTGCTGGAACGGCTCCCAAGCGTCAAAGCCGGCGTCGAAGCCGCCGTTCTTCAGCGGGAACAGATCTACGCCGCTGTAATCGACGTTGCGGTTGGAGGTTCGCACCAGACGCACCGAATCCAGCAGGATGTCGCCCTGGCCGGCTTCCGCCAGGAAGCGGAGCTTGCCGTGCGCATCCGTAACTCCTGCCGGCATCGTGAAGGCAAGCTTGTAGGCGCCCATTCCGCTGCCGAGCTCGAATGCCTGCGAGCCGAAGACGGCGGAGCCGTCGCCGCTGCCTATCGATGCCGTCAAGGAGCGTCCCGCGGCAGAAGCGCGGGCGAGGAAAGTCAGCTCGTAATCGTCGGACTGCAGCAGATTGAGGCCGCTCTGCTCCAGCGATACCGGCTTCCCTTCGGATCCATGCATTCTCGCCTCGCGCGCTGCGGCGTCAACCGAGACGGAGCCGGCAGGAGCGGCGGTCCAATAGCCGAGCCGGTCCATCGTGCCGAGATCGAAGCCTCCGTTGTAGACGTGGTTGCCGTCCGCCAGAGGTTCCTTGGCGGCGGAAGGGTCGGCGACGCTGTCGATTTCCTCCAGCTTGACGCCTCCGATCCATACCGCGCTCGCGTTCAAGCCGGCATTGAACTCCAGCCTGGCGGTCGAATCCGTATCGCCGTTCATAAGGAAGCGGTACTCGTAATGCTGCAGGCTCGTTCCGAGTGCGGGCGAGAACTGGTCCGTGTAGACAGCCCAGCCATTGTCCTCGTCTCCGCCCATTTTCACGGCGATCGTCCGGTCCGCCGCCGCCTTGGCGTCGAAGCTGAGCTTGTAGGCATGCCCTTTGACCAAGGTCGCGTACTGGATCAGCTGCAGGGCGTAGTTCTGCACGCCTCCGGAGGAAATGGCGATCTTCGCCATTTTCCTGCCGTCCACCGTCTCGATCGAAGCGCTGCCCGCTCCGCCGTAGTCCGGCGTATGCAGGAAGTTCCAGTACAGAGGATCAAGCGCCGTCCCCGATGCCGCGATGTCCTTCAGGCCATGCTCGAACGTCTCGTCGTAGATCCAGCTGCCGTTCACCGGGAGCTTGGCGTCCGCCGGCACAGGCTCGCGCTCGGCCACCGGCTCCTGCGGGGTGCGATAAGGCCGTCCGTCGATTTCGTAGGCGCGGACATAATCGACTTCCATGCGGGCCGGAAGCGCCGAATCCTCCGGCAGGCGGTTGCCGTCGTAATTGCCGCCGACCGCCATGTTCAGAATAATATAGAACGGCTGGTCGAACGGAGCCGGGAAGGCATACTTGTCCGGCTGCCCCGCTCCTTGGCTGTCCCAGCGGTTCTGGGTCTGGTACACCTTGCCGTCCACGTACCAGCGGATTTCGCCGGGCTCCCACTCCACGCCGTACGTGTGGAAGCCTGTAATGTCCTCCCCTTCCGGGAAGGTGTATGTCTTGCCGGTATAACGGTTGTTCGGCGAAGGCTTTCCGTAATGCAGCGTGCCTCCGACCTCGTTCAATAAGCGTCCGCGCGCCTCCATGATGTCGATCTCTCCCGAGGCGGCCCAGGTGCCGTATACGCTGTCCTTCGGCATGAGCCAGAAGGCGGGCCACAGCCCTTGGCCGGCCGGCAGCTTCATGCGGGCCTCGAACTTGCCGTAGGCTTGGCTGAAGGTCGGGGATGTCCAGATCCGGCCTGAAGTATACGGCTTGCCGTTCACGCTTTCCTTGCGCGCTTCAATGACGAGGCTGCCGTTCTCCACCTTCAGGTTCTCCTTGCGGTAAAACTGCTGCTCGTTGTTCCCCCAGTCGGCAACGCCGTAATCCGAGCCGTTCCCAAGCTGGTATCCCCACTTGGACAGGTCGACTCCGTTCGTATCCGGCTGCGCGGCGTTTCCATCGAACTCGTCCGACCAGGTCAGCATCCACTCCCCGACCTGCTGCCGGACCTGGACGCTCCGGTAGCCCTTCGCTTCCACGTTCACGGTGTATACGCCTTTGCCCGGAAATGCTCCTGCGCCGATTTCCAGCATGCCTGGCGAATCCGCATGATAGCTTCCTGCATCCAAGTAGGTCCCGTTCACGCTCACGGCGGTAATGGCGGCTCTCCACCGGCTGTCCTCTTCAAAAGAAATCACCATGGCGCGCCCGGCCGTGTTGTCGTCGCCGTCCGGCTGCAGCACAGGCGGAGCCTTGAGCTCCGTTCCCGGCGTCGGCGTCGCGCTTGGCGTCGGTGTCGCGCTTGGCGTCGGCGTCGCGCTTGGCGTCGCGCTTGGCGTCGCGCTTGGCGC
>NZ_BIMD01000080.1 GCF_004000905.1 Paenibacillus humicus NBRC 102415 | reverse complement strand
CGGGCGGAGCCGTCGCAGGGGCAGCGGGAGGAGCCGGCCTGCCGGAAGGTCTGAACTTCAGCGATCCGCGCCAGCTGCTGGACCCCGAAGCCCGCAAGCACATCCCGCAGGAGATTCTCGACTCCATCACCTCGGCGCTCAGCTCCTCCATCGTGCATACCTTCGCTTGGGCGATCCTGCCTGCGGCCATCGCTCTCATGTTCTCCTTCTTCATGGGCAGCGGCAGGATGGATCCGCAGGAGGTCGCACGCCAGGAGCAGGAGCATGCGGCTGCGATGCATTGATCCGGTAAGCTGAGCTCGGAGCCTTATCCGGGCACAAGGATACGTTCGGGCCGAAGGCCGCTTCCCATCCTGATTTTCAGGGTGCGGAGCGGCCTTTTTTGTGCTACACTGGCGTAATGTCTTTTGGGCTCCAGGAAAAAATCGGGCTCTGGTGGATAGAATGGAAACCTGGAAAGAAAGAGGTATGCGCTAATGCGTGGAACGGCTCCGATCAAAGCATTTAATTTTCTCTTTTTCGCCCTGCTGGCCATGTTCGTCTCGTTCATGCCCGTCTACCTGAGCGATCAAGGACTGAATCCGGCCCGCATCGGCCTCATCACGGGAACGGGCGGCTTCATCACGCTCATCGCCCAGCCGCTCTGGGGCATGATCAGCGACCGGATGCGCACCGTGCAGAAGGTGCTGCTCCTGCTCGTGGCCTGCTCGTCCATCATCGGCTACTTCCTGTACGACTCCTCGAGCTTCGGCATGCTGCTGCTGCTCGCCATGCTCATGTACTTCTTCCTGATGCCGGTCGATCCGCTCATCGAGAGCCTGAACTTCCGGACGGCGGAGCGGCTGGGGACGAGCTACGGCTCCATCCGCACCTACGGAGCGCTCGGTTACGCCGTCATGTCGCTTGCGGTCGGCTACGTCATGTCTTATCTCGGAGCAGGCAGCCTGTCCTGGCTGTTCGCGGGCGCGGGCCTTGTCAGCCTGCTGGTCGCGCTCATGCTGCCAGATGCCGAAGTGTCGGGCAAGCCCGTCACGGTCGCCAGCCTGCGGGTGTTCCTCTCCAATCGGAGGACGCAGCTGTTCCTTTTGCTCATCTTCATCAGCGCCGTGCCGCAGCGGATCAACGACACCTTTCTCGGCGTCTACATCCGGGAGCTGGGCGGCAAGCCCGAGCTGGTCGGCCAAGCCTGGTTCCTGGCCGCCGGCAGCGAGATCGTCGTCTTCGCGCTGAGCTTCTGGTGGCTCCGCCGCGGCAAGGAAATGCTGCTCATTTCCATCGCCGGCTTCTTCTACTTCATCCGCTTCTTCCTGTCCGCGTGGATCACGGAACCTTACGGCCTCGTTGCGATTCAGCTGCTTCAGATCGTCACCTTCCCGATCTTCTACTCGGCCGCGATCCAGTATCTGTACCGGATCGTTCCGGAGGAATGGCGCGCGACGGGGCAGACGGTGCTCGCTCTGCTCTTCTTCGGCGTATCGGGCATCGTCGCTTCGTACGGAGGAGGGTGGCTGTATGACCGCCTTGGCGGCCAAACGCTGTACCTGACGATATCCGGCTTGTCCTTGGTCGGCCTGCTGTTCGGAATCGGGCTGTACCGGGCTTCCTCGCGTGAGGATGCGGCTCAAGCCCGGTCGTAATAGTGCTTGAACGTATCCTCCATCACATGCCAGAAGCGGAGCTTGCGCCGGTCTGTCCTGCGCAGCGCGTCGCTCAGCTCGGCTGCGGAGGAGCAGTCGCTGTCGGCGACGGCGCTGACGAGATCGAAGATCATTTCCTGATTTGTTTGCGAGTGCCGATAAATGAAATAAATTTGCACGACCTCCTGGGTCAGGAGATGGCGGTATTTTTGTCCGATGGCGTACATGGGAGCTTCGCCTCGCTTCTGTTCATGGATGGGCGGCTGGATAGTCCAAGTATGGTTCCGCATAATAAATTTACCCTTGATTTCAGCATATGAAAGCTCGTACGCAGCGGATTGGGCCGCTCTCTTCAAAAGGTGCGAAATCAATGATGATCGGAATGGTCGGTTTTTCGCTGTGCAGGTATGGTGAGACCCGGAGATTTACGGTATAATCGGGGACGAGCTTATGAATTCATTGACGAAGGAGTACGATGATGGAAAAAGTACTTGTTTTTGGCCATAAGAACCCCGATACGGATACGATTTGCTCCGCGATCGCCTACGCGGACCTGAAAAACCAGCTCGGCTGGAACGCCGAGGCGATCCGCCTCGGAACGGTGAGCGGCGAGACTCAATACGCTCTCGATCACTTTGGAGTCGGCGCGCCGCGCCTTGTCGAGGCTGTCGCCGCCGAGGCGAAGCAGGTTATCCTTGTCGACCATAACGAGCGCCAGCAGAGCGCTTCCGATATCGATGAAGTAACGGTCATCGAGGTCATCGACCATCACCGCATCGCCAACTTCGAGACGAAGGCGCCGCTGTACTACCGCGCCGAGCCGGTCGGATGCACGGCTACGATCCTGCTGAAGATCTTCAAGGAGAACGGCCTGTCGCCGCGCAAGGAAATCGCCGGCCTCATGCTGTCCGCCATCATCTCCGACTCCCTGCTGTTCAAGTCCCCGACCTGCACGGAGCAGGATGTGGCAGCGGCGCGCGAGCTCGCTGAAATCGCCGGCGTCGATGCCGCCAGCTACGGCCTGAGCATGCTGAAGGCCGGAGCAGACCTCAGCGACAAGACGGTCGCCGACCTGATCAGCCTCGACTCCAAGGAATTCTCCATGGGCGCGGCCAAGGTCGAGATCGCTCAAGTCAACGCCGTTGACCTGAACGATGTGCTCTCCCGCCAGGCGGAAGTCGAAGCGGCGCTGAACGCGATCATCGCTTCCAAAGGATTGGATCTGTTCGTGTTCGTTACGACGGACATCATCAACAACGACTCCGTCGCGATCGCTCTCGGCAAGCACACGGCTGCCTTCGAGGAAGCGTTCGGCGTGAAGCTGGACGCCAACAAGGCGACGCTGAAGGGCATCGTGTCCCGCAAATCGCAGGTCGTTCCGGTTCTGACGGAAATCCTGGCGAAGAAATAACAACCATACGAAAAGCCTCTTTCCCCGAAGGGAAAGAGGCTTTTTTTCGTGATGAAACCAGTTTTCCGGCGCTGGATATCGGCGGGCGCAGCGATCGACTGCTCCTTCGCCGCGATGGGCATTCCCGTTTGATTCCCGGTATTTATAGGCTCAGGATTCGCTGACGGTATCGCCGACCTCGCTCTTGAACCGGTTCAAGTCCGCCTCGCGGCATTCCAGCTTGAGCCTTGTTCCGCCTTCCTCGTATTCGGTTTCGAGAATATGGGCGTTGTCGTTGAAGAAGGCGACCCAGCTGCCCTTGTCGTAAGGCACGACAATCTCGGTCTGGACATAGTCGGTGAAAATGCTCTTGCGGATCGACTCGACCAATTCGTCGACGCCTTCGCGGCGATAAGCGGACAGGTAGATGCGGCTGTCCTCCACGCGCGGATAGGAAACTTCCGCCAGATCCGACTTGTTATAGGCATACAGCATCGGAATATGATCGGCGCGAAGCTCCTTCAGCGTCTCTTCCGTCACCCGGATCTGCTGTTCGTACTCGGGATTGGACGTATCGACGACATGCACGAGCAGGTCGGCTTCGGATACTTCCTCCAGCGTGGAGCGGAATGCCTTGATGAGATGATGGGGAAGTCCGCTGACGAATCCGACGGTATCGGTCAGCAGGAACGACTTTCGGTCCGGCAGCTCGATGCTGCGCACGGACGTCTCCAGCGTGGCGAACAGCATATCCTTCGCGAGTACGCCTTTGCCCGAGTCGGGATGGAAGGTATCGACCATGGCGTTGAGCAGCGTCGACTTGCCTGCGTTCGTGTAGCCGACGAGGCAGACGACGGGAATTTCGTTCTTCTTGCGGCGCTGCCGCTGGATCTGGCGCTGGGCGACCAGCTTCTCCAGCTCGGTCTCAAGCCCATGGATGCGCTCCTCGATCCGCCTGCGGTCCAGCTCGAGCTTGGTCTCTCCGGCGCCGCGGTTGGCGAGGCCCGATCCGCCCCCGCCGCCTTGGCGGCCCAGCGATTCCCGGAGGCCGACCAGACGGGGCAGCATGTAGCTCAGCCGGGCGACTTCGACCTGCAGCTGCGCTTCTCGCGTCTGGGCCCGCTCGGCAAAGATGTCGAGAATCAGTATCGTGCGGTCGATGACCTTGGTTTTGAGCTCCGCTTCCAGGTTGCGGATCTGGGAAGGGGACAGCTCGTTGTTGCAGATGACGGTCGGCTGGTCGAACTGCTCCACCAGCGCGGCGAGCTCCTCGATTTTGCCGGACCCGAGATAATGGGTCTTATGGATGCGCTCCGCCTTCTGCGTCAGCTCCGTGACGGGCTCGACGTTGCAGGCTTCCGCCAGATTGCGCAGCTCCTCCATGGAGTAGGCGAATTGGTGGTTGTTCTGCTCGTGGACGCCCACGAGGATGGCTTTTTCTTTTGGGGCTATGGTCATAAGGTTGATCTTCCTTTCGGTGTGCGAGTGGACTTGCAGCCGCCTGGTTTAGAAATAGGATACCCTGATTCGGGAAGCAGCAAAAAGGACACGGGCATAAAAAGCCCGTGTCCTCGTAGGTGTGCTGGATATGGCGGCGGCAGGAAGGAGGCGGCAATGACTGCCGTCGATCCTTCCTTATCCAGGCATAGCCTCATATAGAGCCGCCACGGCGGCCTTCCCGCACCCTGGGAGCGGATAGGCCGAAATGGAGGCAGCTAGAGCTATGTACGTGGACAGACCACATCTGAGTTCCCTGCACAAGGCAGAACATGGGCGCTATTCAATTAGCGACGCACCGTGCGAACTCGGATGTAGTTAATCACACGTAACCCTCCGTTCAAATTCAAAGTGGTTTGAGTGTACCATAGGATTCCAGGCAAACGCAACCGGGGCAGGAGTCTATGCCTCTGCGCCCAAGTCTCAAAGCAATTGAATGCCCTACGAATGTAGACACGCCGGCAGGAGGAGCAAAAAAAATAAAATGATGGGATGAACAACCATTTCCCCATCCGAACCGTTAGGGAAGTAAAGAACGGAGGAGGGTATTTTTGCGAAAAACGATCATCTTGCTGGCAGCGGCCACGCTTGGCATAACGTCCGGCTGCGGGGAAGGACAGCACTCCGTGTCCTCCTCGCCGGGCATTCGCTCCATATCGACAGCGGAGCAGGGGGATTCAGGAAAGCTTGCCGACGGAGTCGCGGTGAGCCGATCGCTCCGCTTTGGCCAAGTCAATGAGGCTCCTTACGGCAGCTTTTCGGAGAAAGGGCAGCTCGGAGCGTTCGACAAGGCGATCCGTTCCGCTACGAAAATCGAAGGCATTCTCGATGTGGCCCAGCCGGATTACGACGTCGTCATCACGGAAGACGGCAAGCGGACGGAAATTCATCTCTGGCTTCGTCCCGATTCGAAGCAAGGCATGTATACGTATGTATCCGACACAGGGACGGGCTACACGCTGACGGAGACATCGACCCGCCGATTGTGCGATCTGATCTGGGGGCTGAAATACGGGGCGGATCAAGCGGCGGCCAACGGGGATTTGGTGAACGCCCACGGGATTGTGAGCAACCGGGACAAATGGGAAACATTCAAGTCGAATGTGGAGGCCGGCATTCCCGCCGAGCTTCAGGTCGTTCAGTACACCATTGAAGGCGACCCTATCTTCGACAATCTGTCGTTTGACGGGAAGACGATCATGCACAAGCACGACACGACCCACGATGCTTATGGAACGCCCCGCACAAGCTTTGACTTCTGCAGATCGATCAAGGAGAACAAGAAGGACAACGGGACGGAATATCTTCTGGGTTCCTGCGGGGAGGGCAACGGCGAGAACGGAATGTTCAATCTGTATCTGGAAAATCCATGACCGGGATAAGGGCGGACGCAATCAGAGCAAAACCAAAAACAGACGAACAAGCAGCCGGGAAGGCTGCTTGTTCGTCTGTTTTGACCGCTATGCAGGAAGCTGAGGGACAAGGGCGGAATCCGTCAGGAAGCCGTGCCGTACCATTTGTACGTCATGGCGGATTTGGCCGGAATCGTCACGTTGAAGCTCTGGCTGCCCCACTGGATTTTCACGTTGCGGGCAGAGGTGGAGGAGTTGTAGGCGACGACGACTTTGGAGCCGTCCGGGTTTTTGAAGGCGACGTCCTTGATCTCGCTGCCGGTGTTCGTCGAGATCCGGTAAGCGCCGGGAACGACGAATTTGCTGAAGTGTCCGAGCAGGTAGTACTGCTTTTTGTACGTAACCGTATTTTCCGGCCTGGCGTTGTTGTTGTCGGAGTTCTGGATCGTGATCATGCCTTTGTTGCTGTTGTTGTCGCCGAGCAGCGAAGGGCCGTCCTTCTGGTCGAGCGCCGCATTCCACAGGATGATGGACTTGGACCAGTTGCGCGTGATGTTGATGAACTCGTTCATCATCGTATCGAAGCCCTGCGACGTGCCGTTCTGCGGATCGTTCCAGTTGCCGAAGCCGCCCTCGGTGAACCAGACATCCTTGTCGGGATGGGCATTGTGCATCGAGGTCATCTGCGAGCCGTCGCCGCTGTCGTAGTGGTGGAAGGCGCTGCCGGATACATAGCTGCCTTTGCCCGCGTTTTTGAGGCTGGTGATGACGGTGTTCGGGAAGCCCCAGTCCAGATAGTTGTGGTCGAAGGCGATGATTTTCGTGTTGATGCCGGCGTTTTTCAGCGTCGGTCCGAGATAGTCGCCGATGAAGCCGATCTCATCCTGGGTGTTCATGCCCATGGATGGGTAGTGGGTCGGCTCATACAGCGGCTCGTTCTGCACGGTGACCGCGTAGATCGGAATTCCTTGGCCCTGATAGGCTTGAATGTATTTCTTGAAATACTCGGCGTAGGTGCCGTAGTATTCGGCCTTGAGCTTGCCGCCGTTCAGCGTCCCGGAATATTTCATCCAGGCCGGGGCGCTCCAAGGGGAAGCGAATACTTTGATGCCGGGATTTTTGGCCTGGGCGGCCTTGATCATCGGAATGATGTAGGATTGGTCGCGGCTGATGCTGAAATTGTTGAGTGCCGTATCGCCTGCCGTGTCCGCATACGTATAGGCGCTCCAGGTGAAGTCCGAGCTGCCCATCGGCTGCCGCAGGACGCTGAGCCCGATGCCTGTATTGCCGAACAGCTTCTCCATGACCTCGGCCCGCTTGTTCGCGTCAAGCTTGTAGTTCAGCAGCCAGGCGGAGGAATCGGTGAGGGATACGCCGAAGCCGTCCATCTGCTGGTAGGTCGTGCCTTCGTTCACCGTGATCGTATAATCGGCGCTGCCCGCGCTGCCGCTGAAGTTCTTGTCGCCGATCCGCGTCAGGCGGGCGCTCGGACTGAGGCCTACAGCCGGCTCGGAGTTCGGGTCGGAGGTGGAGATCCAGACTTCGACCTGCTCGCCTGCAGCCTTGGCCGGCTGAGGGGCGTAGGAGCCTCCTGCGGCGACAAGCGCCGCGGCCAGCACGACAGAGGCGGTTTTCTTTTTCCATGCCGTCATCAATCATTCTCCTTTCGGGGATAAGGGATACAAGGTTGCTTATGCCTTCGCAGAGCCGCTAGGAAAAAATGAAAGCCAGATTCCAGCGGAGATACCAACGGACACCTCCCACCCTGTAATCGATTACAAAACAACGGGCACAAAACCCGGATTCCCGCTTTTTTGGAAGCGTTTACCGGGTGAAAATATCGTAAGGGATCGTTATCCAAAAATCAAGGCCGAAAATTTCGGGTTCGCAGCCTTCACGAGGAATTCCGCTGGAAGGAGGACGAGCTGCGCACCAGCAGCTCGGAATCGACCTTGAACACGCGCCTGTCGCTGAACTGGTCTTCGTTCATGGAGTCGATCAGCTTCTCGACGATAAGGGCTCCCATCGTGTACTTCGGCTGGTTGACGGTGCTGAGCGTCGGCGTGATGTACTTGCTGATGCGGTTGTTGTCGACGCCGACGACAGCGAGGTCCTCGGGTATGCGGATGCCGCGTTCCCTGCAGATCTTGTAGATGCCTAAAGCCATCTCGTCGTTGGCGGCATACACGGCGGTGAAATCGGCGGACCGCGACAGCAGCCGCTCCATCGCCTCGTAGCCGCCTGCCTCGCTGAAGTTCCCGTTCTCGATCAGCTCGGGACGGAACGGAAGGCGATGCTCCTTGAGCGCCTTCATGTATCCTTCCAGCCGCTCGTAGCTGTCGATCGATTCCGCATAACCGCTGAGAAAGGCGATGCTCGTGTGGCCCATTCCGACCAGATGGGTCACGACCTCGGTGGAGAATTTGACGTTGTCGGTATAGATGCAGGGCACGCCTTCATGCTCGATGTGGCGGCCGACGATGCCGATGGCGTAGCCTCTGCCGGCTATGTCGAGGATGTCGGAATCGGGGATCGCTGGAGCGACCAGGATCGCGGCGTCCACGGTGCGGTTCATCAGGAGCGTAAGGTATTCCAGCTCCTTGGACGGCTGGTTCTCGGCATCGCAGATCAGCACCTTGTAATGCTTCACGTATGCCATGTTCTCCATTCCCTTGATGATCTCCGTGAAATAGGACACGTTGATATCCTGCACGATGACCGCGATGGTCTTCGTCTTCTGCACGCGCAGGTTTTTGGCGACGGCGTTGGGGTAATACCCCATCTCCTTGATCGCCTGAAGCACTTTCTCTTTGGTTTTGGCCGTGACGCCGGAGCTGTCGTTCAGCACCCTGGACACGGTGGCGGTAGAGACGCCGGCCCGATGGGCGACATCGACAATCTTCACATCCATGATAGACATCAACCTTTATAATAGGACTAGTTCCGATCGTTGGAAGCAAGAAGCAAAGGGAACTGTAATCGTTTTCAGCATTGCTTTCATTTTAGACGATCCAACCCGGGAGACACAACCTAAAAAAGTTCTTGTAATCGTTTTCCGTCCTTGCTATACTCCGAAATGTAACCGCTGGACAGAATTGGCATGGAAAAGCAAGGGAGATTGTCACTCTTTAGGTCGGAGCCATTTTTTTTCATCCAAAATGTAATCGATAACATTACGAGCCAAGTTGGAGCAAGAGAGAATGTGAATGAATTGAAAGACATCAAAGCAGACAGCACGATCAGCGACGTGGCCAAGGCGGCCCGCGTATCGGTCGCTACGGTGTCCCGGGTGCTCAACGGGAGCGGGGCGGTAAGCGCCAAGACGAGATTGCGCGTCGAGGAGGCGATCCGGGAGCTGAGCTTCATGCCGAACGCTTCCGCCAAAAGCCTGCGGGCGCTGCGCACGATGACGATCGGGGTCATCGTCTCGGACATTCTGGTCTCTTATTACGCGGAAATCATCAAAGGGATCGAGAATACGGCCAATGCGCTGCACTACAAAATCATCATTTGCGACGCTCAGAACCAAAAAGAGAAGGAATCCGACTACATGACGCTCGTCATGAACCGGACGGTGGACGGCATCATTCTCATTACGCCCAAGCTTACGGATGCCGAGCTGGCAGCCTATGCGGAGAAAGGGTATGCGATCGGGCTGATCGGCAGATCGATCGACCATCCGCTCATTCCTTGCGTGTACACGGACAATGTAGGAGCAGCCCAGGAGGCGGTCAGCCACCTGACGATCCAGGGGCATGAGCGGCTGGCATTCCTGAGCGGATTCGCGGATGCGACCGACAGCTACGAGCGGCTGGAGGGGTATATGAAAGCGCTTCGGCTGGCGGGACTGCCGTTCGTGCCGGAGCTGATCGAGAACGGCGGCTTCAGCGAGAATGGCGGCTATGATGCGTTCCACCGCCTCATGGACAAAGGCCATCCGTTCACCGCGGTGTTTGCAGCCAATGACGAGATGGCGCTGGGCATCTATCGGGCCTGCTCCGAGAGAGGCCTGTCGATTCCGGAGGACATGGCGGTCATCGGCGTCGACAACAACCGGGTCAGCAAGTACATCACGCCGACGCTGAGCACGGTGGACCAGCCCAAGTACAGCATGGGCGCCCTGCTCGCCGAGAAGCTGATCGATCAGCTTGGCGGCAACCAGTATGCGGACAGGAGATCGTTCCAGGTCGGATCGAAGCTGCTTGTCCGGCAATCCTCTCTTTTCGAGGTAAAAAGAAATCGATTACAGCAACCATCATCCGATTAGGCCGGAGGTAATCCAATGAAAGGCTTTCTCCAAGAGCTGTCCCGCAACCGAATCATGTTTCTCATGATATTGCCTGCCCTGATCTTTTTCGTTGTCTTCTCGTATATCCCCATGGTAGGCGTCTATTACGCCTTCACGAACTTCGACTTCGAGGGCGGGCTGTTCGGCAGCGAGTTCGTCGGCATGCAGAACTTCAAGTTTCTCTACGATTCGGGCGTGCTGTGGAACCTGACCAAAAACACCGTCCTCTACAATCTGGCCTTCATCCTGCTCGGCAACGCGCTCCAGCTGATCTGCGCGATCTTCCTCAGCGAGCTGCCGGGCAAGTGGTTCCGCAAGCTGACGCAATCCATCATGTTCCTGCCCTTCTTCGTCTCGTTCGTTCTGGTCGGAGCCTTCGTCTTCAACCTGTTCAATTCCAGCAACGGCGTCATCAACACGGTGCTGGTCCAGCTGGGCCTGCAGCCGTATGATTTCTACCTGCACACCGCGCCGTGGAAGTACATCATCATCTTCTTCAACATCTGGAAAGGGCTCGGCTACGGCACGATCATCTATCTGGCCGCGATCATGAGCATCAGCGACGAGTATCATGAAGCCGCGAAAATCGACGGAGCGAACATATTCAAGCGGATCCGCTACATCACGCTTCCGATGCTCGTGCCGACCTTCATCCTGCTGATCCTCCTCAGCCTGGGAGGCATTTTGAAAGGACAGTTCGATCTGTTCTACCAGATCATCGGCAGCAACGGCGTCCTCTACAACTCGACGGACATCATCGACACCTACGTCTACCGCTCGCTTGCCGTCAACTTCGATATCGGCATGGGCACGGCCGCGGGACTGTATCAGAGCTTCTTCGGACTGGTGCTGGTCGTTACGGTGAACTACATCATTCGCAAAACGCATAAAGACTACGCGTTGTTCTAGGAGGAGCCGCTCATGAAAATCCGCACGGAGAAATCGACCCATCTGTTCAACGCGATCGGTTACGTCTTGATGACGCTTTTCGCCCTGCTCTGCCTGCTGCCGTTTCTGCTCATCGTATCGGGATCGTTCTCCTCGGAGAACGAGATCATCACCGAGGGCTTCAAGCTCGTCCCGGATCAATTTTCCGTGGATGCCTACCGCGCCGTCTTCAGCGATCCGACGCAGATCTTCAACGCCTACCGGGTATCCATCCTGCTGACGGTATGCGGGACGGTGCTGGGGCTGTTCCTCACCTCGATGGCGGGATACGTCCTGTCCCGCCAGGATTTCAAATACCGGGGCAATCTGGCGTTCTTCATCTACTTCACGACGCTGTTCAGCGGCGGCCTGATCCCCTGGTACATCCTCATCGTCAACCATCTGCAGCTCAAGGACAGCTACTTGGCGCTGCTGCTTCCGGGCCTGCTCAGCGCCTGGAACATCATTCTCATGAAGAACTTCATGAAGTCGATTCCCGAGTCGATCTCCGAATCGGCCAAGATCGACGGGGCCGGGGACTTCACCATCTACCGGAAGCTGATCCTGCCGCTGTCGGCTCCGGGCCTGGCGACGATCGGATTGTTCATGGCGCTGGCCTACTGGAATGATTGGTTCACGGCCAATCTGTTCATCACGACGGAGTCGAAGTATCCGCTCCAGTTCCTGCTCTACAAGATTCTCGCCAGCGCAGCCGTCCTCAAGACGAGCATTGCGGGCAATCTGTCGCCGGACTTCAAGCCGCCGGCCGAGACGCTCAAGATGGCAGCCGCTGTCATTGTGACGGGCCCGATTATTTTCTTGTATCCGTTCGTGCAGCGTTTCTTTGTGAAGGGGCTGACGATCGGGGCGGTGAAGGGGTGATGGCTCGCCTTTTCCGCAGATGTGGCTCGCTTAAGGATTGCGAAGGGATGCTTC
>NZ_BIMD01000079.1 GCF_004000905.1 Paenibacillus humicus NBRC 102415 | reverse complement strand
CTCCCGGTTGAGCGGATATATAATAAACAAGCAGGGCACCACCCCATGGGATGGCGCCCTGCTTGTTCGTTTGTTTTAGACAGCGCTGCCGCCAAAGAGGAAGCGGAACTGCCAGTTGGATGTCGGAGATACCGTCGTGACCTGCACGCCCCCTGATTCCTTGGAGTAAGTCTGCAGGATCTTGTTGTCCCCGAGATACATGCCTACATGCGTAATGATCGACGAATCCAAAGGACCGGAGCTGTTCACCTTGGTCCCGGACGACACGAAGAACATGAGATCCCCTCTCTTGAGGGAGTTCCAGTCCGTCGTATAAGCGCCTCGATCCAGCACATATTGCCCTTGTCCCCTGGAGTCCACCGGCAGTTGCAGGCTGAGCGCGTCCAGGAAGGCTTGCCGGACAAAGTCCGAACAGTCGAACGTAGACGTGTCGCTGCGGCTGGAACCGTACTCGTAAGGCGTTCCCAGATACTTGAGTCCGGCATTGATGACAGCCTCGATCTGCTCGGAGGCCTGCGGACTCAAGCTTGTCCCGGCCGATGGCGTGGAAGGCTGAGGAGTCGGTGCTGGATTCGGAGTCGGGACCGAAGGCTGCGGGCTTGGGGCGGCGCCGCCGGGGAGCGTTCCCGTAACCGAAATATATTTGGTGTCGGAGCTGACGTAGCCCGTGACACCGGCCGAATCCTTGACCATGTACCAGTAGCCGTTCGGCACAGCTGTCACCTGGATCGACTCTCCGCTCTTCAGGTTGCGGATCTGGTCGTAGGACGACGACGGTCCCTTGCGCAGCGTCACGGCCGCAACAGTAACGGCGTTCGGAGCGAATGCGGCGCTGCTGCCGCTTCCCGCTCCGGCGGCGCTGCTGCCGCTTCCCGTTCCGGCGGCGGTGCTGCCGCCCGTTCCGGCGGCGGTGCTGCCGCTCTTAGCGCCAGGGAGCGTTCCTGTTAGGGTTATGTATTTGGCATCCGAACTTACGTAGCCCGTCTTGCCGCTGGCATCCACGATCTGATACCAGTACGAGCTTGGAATCGATTTGACCTCGATCAGCTCGTCCTTTTTCAAATACCTGACCAAGGCACTCGCTGTGGATGGGCCGACACGCAGAGCTACCGTCGAAGCGGCTTTCGCATTGCTCGCGAATTTGCTGCCCGCTGCAGATGCGGCCGGCTTGCCGGCGGAAGCGTCGGTTGCAGCTTCGGCAGCCGCGGCGTCCAGCATCGTGATGTAGGAGCTGGAAGCGGACACATAACCGATCGTGCCGGACTTGTCCTGCACCTTGAGCCAGTAGTTGTCCACTCGCTGCAGGACGGATATCTGCTCCCCCTTCGGCAGAGTGCGGAGAACCTTCCCGGCTGTAGCCGGTTCGGCGCGCAGGTTCACGTTGCCCTGCGTCTGGGCTTTCTGCGTCGCCGCCGATACGGCGGGCGGAGCGGCGGCAAGTCCCAGCGTCAAGCTTGCGGCCAAAACGGCGGCTGCCAATGATTTGTTCATGCGTCGATCACGACTCCCTTCATCTGTCCAATGTCGATTGTCTAATCAGGACCCGGCCTCGCCAATCATCCAAGCAGATTGCAGCAGCCGGCCAACCAGCACGCCAGCTGCAGTACAGCAAAAATAGACAAACCCGTATCTGATCTATCGGCAAATGAAGGGAGGAACTTTAGCTGCCTCTGCCATCTATTGTAGAATCTTGTCCGCAAAAGGAACATCGTACCTTGTTCCCAAAAATAGCTTGTCCAGCTCCCGCACACGGCGGATGAGACCTATTTCGGTCCTGTTTTTCGGTATGCTAGTCCTCATGCAATTAAGGCCCGTTCGGTCCTTCTTTCCGCACATCAGTCCTCTCCACGCTCAATAGGCCCCACCTCAGACCTTAATTCCGGCATGGCCACCCTCTCCACACAGCTCCATTCCAATTCCTATTCCCGGCATGTCCGTCCTTCCTTATTCCCGGCATGAAAACCTATAGTAACAGCTTCGCCAGCGTAAGAAGGACGGGCACAATCTAGTCCAAAGCCCGCTCTATACCCTCCCCAAACAAAAATAGACCCTCGAGGAACCGTTCCTCAGGGGTCTATCCTTGCCGCGCCTAAGCCGTTCATGCCGGCTCGTAAGGCTCGACATGCACATGAACGCTCATGATATTGTGCTTGCGCTCCATCCGGGTCTCGATCTCGTCGCTGATCCGATGGCTTTCCACCAGCGTAAGCCGGGAATCCACCAGCACGATGACATCGACCAGCACATGGCTGCCATGCACGCGGGCCTTGAGATCCTTGATCGACTTCACGCCGTCCACCTTCTCGATCGAGGACCGGAGCGTCAGCAGCTCGCTGTCGTCGAAGCCGTCCGTAAGGGCATGCGTCGAGCTGTAAAAGATCTCCCATGCCGTCTTGCAGATGATGACGCCGACGGCGATCGCCGCCAGCGGGTCGAGCCATGCCCAGCCCAGCGCCGCTCCCCCGATGCCGACGGCGGCGCCGATGCTGACGAGGGCATCGGACAGATTGTCCTTCGCCGCCGCGTTCAAGGCGCTGCTGTTGATTTGCCGGGACAGCCTGCGGTTGTAGATGTAGACGCCGTACATGATGACGGCGGACGCGACGGCTACTGCGGCCGACAGGGCATTAGGCGGCTCTCCTGCGCTTCGGAACAAGGACTTGACCGAATTGATCAGCACCTGCAGGCCCACCGTCGCCATGATGAAGGAAGCGATCAGCGAGGCGATCGTCTCCGCCCGGAAGTGGCCGTAGGGATGGTCCTTGTCCGGCGGCTTCTGCGAGATCCGCAGGCCGATCAGCACGGCGAAGGAAGCCACGATATCGGTCAGGTTGTTGTAGCCGTCCGCGGAGAGCGCCTTCGACGCGAAGTAGTATCCGGCGACGATCTTGGCGGCGGACAGAACGAGATACGCGGCGATGCTGACCCAAGCGCCCCTTTCTCCCTTGCGGATGTCGGCATACTGCTGTTCGGTAGACACGAATGGTTTTGCCCCTCTCCTCGCGATACGACCATAATACGCGCTCCGGCTCCAGTGGGCCTAGAGAAACATTGTTGTTCAAGGCCTTTCTTTTGTCGAAAAAACCGCTGTCCATGCCGTATCCAACGCTGATAGCATACCCTGAATTTTCCTTTTTCAATCGCCTTCGCCTTCCCCGATCGGCAAAAAGACCGCCTGGCCAACGCTGGCCAAGCGGTCGCAAACAATCTAATCGGCTGAATGGACAGCGTCACTCTCCAAGGACAAACTGCCCGAACCGTTCCGGCACATGGAACCACGGCTTGCCTGTCGGGCTCCACGCCTGCAGCTCGGGATCTCTTCCGGGCGCATGGTCGATCCGGTAGGCGTTGACTCTCCACTTCAAGCCTTTGCGGAGCGGGGAGCGGAATTCGGCAGCGGGCAAAAACAGCTCATACGCCCTGCTCCCCGCTGCGGGCGTCTCTACCTTCACGGCGAGGCCGTCCGCATCCCAGCCGGTGTCGGCTTGAATCCCTTGCGGCTTGCCGCTGCCATCATTGGAGATTCGGGCGTCAAAGACGATTCCCCGCGGGCTGACCTCCAGCTCCATATACTGTCTGCCATCGCCTTCTTCATCGATGAAAAGCTCCACGACGTCCTGCTCGTATAGAGGCTCGTCCCGCCGGGTAAAATCGGAGAGGATATAGGAATCCTCGCAAGCGAAACGCACGAGCAGCCCCTGCTCGTTCCAGCAAGCCTGCACCGATGTCATCTCCCGGACAGTCCCTCCCGTTACCGTGTCGCGGAGCCGGACAGACGGAACTCCGGACCAGTCGGCCTGCGGCATTGCGTTGCGGAGAGGATCGCCATTGGCACATCCGTCTCCCCAGTCGGCTTTCGGCATCCGGACGCGGAGAGGATCGCCATTGGCCCGTCCGTCTCCCCAGTCTTCTTTCGGCATCCGGACGCGGAGAGGATCGCCATTGGCCCTTTCTACGCCGTCATGCTGCGTTTTGAATTGCCGGTAAGGGCATTCATATCGGGGCAAGGAAACCGGATTCATCCTATTGACCTCTTCTCCCGAATATGATGGCTCCGGACCACGCCCGGCCCTGTCTTGCTATCGGCGAGCGCATGCTCCGGGTCCCATCGCATCCTCATCTGCAGCCTCTGCGCTAAGCCCATGAGCCCAGCTCCTTCCCGCAGGAAGCGCAGCGGCGGGCGTCGAGCGCGTTCTCGGACTTGCAGCTGCCGCACAGCACCCGGACCTCGCCCTCGAGCTGAAGGGATTCCGCGGCGGCTACCTGGGGGAAGACATGCCCGCAGCCGGTGCAGACGCCAGCTCCGAGCTCCACCTCGCGTCCGCAGGACGGGCAGGCTTTGACCGTCTTCAGCACGCGGATCTTCTCCTGCAGCTCGGCGATGTCATGCTCCGCCGTCACGATGCCTTGGCACAAGCGGAACGCCGAATCATGCGAGGAGGCGATATCCTCTCTGAGATAAGCTTCGTAGACCGCGTCTCCGATCGCTTTTTTCTGCTTGCCGATGTCCCGCTGCTTCAGGACGATCAGCGATTTCAGCCTGGCGATCTCCATCGTCTGCTGAGCCGCCTTGGCCGCTTCCGCGGCTCCCTGCTTCATTCTATCGAATAACGACATCTCCATCTCTCCCCGCTGCAAGCTTCGGAAGCCCGCCGCATTTCTTCTTCAAGGCTACACCAGGCAAGCATGTCCGTTCAACCATTCGATCCTCACCCTCGACCCCCGCGGCTTGAAATATCTGGGCGGAACCATGACAAATGTCACCCTCTGTCATTACGCCTGTGACTGCTAAGCCCATTGCCGCAGCGGATATAATGGAATCTCCAAGACTGCGCCACTTCAGCCACATTCAGGAGGTTTCGGGATGTCTCCACTAAAACAACTGCGCCAAATGATAGCGCCCTATGAAAAATCGGATTCCGCCGCCAGCGTCTGGCAGCTGCTCAACACGCTGCCCCCTTTGGCCTTGCTTTGGTACGCCGCCTATCTCAGCTTGAACGTCTCCTATGCGCTGACGCTGCTGTTCAGTGCCGCCGCCGCCGGCTTCGTCATCCGCAGCTTCATCATCTTCCATGACTGCTGCCACGGATCGTTTTTCAAAAGCAAGCGCGCCAACAATCTGCTGGGGTATCTGCTCGGCGTTCTGACCATGTTCCCGTATGAACAATGGAAACATGCCCACAATATCCACCATGCGGGCAGCGGCAATCTCGAGAAGCGCGGCATCGGCGATATGTGGATCCTGACCGTGCAGGAGTATGCCGAGGCATCCCGATGGCGCAAGCTGAGCTACCGGATCTATCGCAATCCGCTCGTGCTGTTCGGACTCGGTCCGATCGTCCTGATCCTCTTCGCCTACCGCTTCAACGAGAAGGGCGCGCGCCGCAAGGAGCGGCTGAACACGTACGCGACCAATGCCGGCATCGTCGTCCTCTACGCGCTGCTCGCCTGGGCAGCCGGCTGGCAGTCGTTCCTGCTCGTGCAGCTGCCGATCTTCTGGATCTCCGGCGCCGCCGGCATCTGGCTGTTCTATGTGCAGCATCAGTTCGAGGACTCCTACTTCGAGCATGATCCGGAATGGGAATACCTCAAGGCTGCCGTCGACGGCAGCTCGTACTACAAGCTTCCGGCCTGGCTGCAGTGGCTGACCGGCAACATCGGCTTCCACCATGTCCATCATCTCAGCCCGCGGATTCCGAACTACCGCCTCCAAGGCGCCCATGAAGCGGCTCCGTCGCTGCAGCATGCGACGACCATCACGCTCCGCACCAGCCTGAAGTCGCTGCGCTTCAACCTCTGGGACGACGTGAACAGAAGCTTCGTCTCCTTCCGGGACGGCAAGCGGTTGATCGCGCAGCGGCCGGATGCCGGAATCGAGGGCAAGCATCAGGCGGAGCTCCGCCCCTTCCCCGTCGCCCGCGTTGCTGCGACGCCAGTCAAAGCAAGGACCGGAACCAGCGGAGAATAAGCCCGTTATGCTACACTGGTAGCATCAGCATTTCAAGCAAGGAGCGGCATCGATGCAGAAATGGTACCGGATCTTTCCCCGCAGCACGGGATTCAGCTTATATGTATGGCTGGCATTCATCATCTTGCCTTTCTATTTCATCTTCCGGTTCCCGGAGACCGGTCATATGCTGTTCGGCGGGTTTCTCGTCGCTCTGTTCTTCCTGTGCTTCCGGCTGACCTCTTCCGACAGAGGCTGGAAGCTCTATACGGGCATCTCCATCCAGATGGCCGTGTCGGCTGCGATGACGATCTACTTTCATTACCCGTACTTCAGCTTCTTTCTCGCCGTATTCATCGGCAATACGAGAAGCTGGGCGGGTTTTCTCAGCCTGTATATCGTCCACCTGGTCGTCACGCTCGGAGCTGTCTATGCGGGATTCGCGATCGGCAACGAATTTTTCATCTCCCAGTGGCCCTTTGTCCTTGTCTGCCTGATCGGCGTGGCGGTGCTTCCGTTCAACCGCTACAATACGCTCAAGCAGGTCAAGCTGCAGGGGCAGCTGGAGGACGCCAACCGCCGGATCGCGGATCTGCTCGTGCACGAGGAGAGGCAGCGCATCGCGCTCGACCTGCACGACACGCTCGGCCAGCAGCTGTCTCTGATCCGCCTCAAAAGCGATCTCGCCGGCAAGCTGCTGGACAAGGACCCGGAGCGGGCGCGCGGCGAAATGGCCGACGTGCATCAGACGGCGCGGATCGCCCTGCAGGAAGTCAGGGAGATGGTCTCCCATATGCGCGGCGCGCGGCTGGAGGACGAGATCCAGCGGGTGCGCCAGATTCTCGGCGCGGCGGAGATTTCCTTCGAGATGGAGGGAGACCCCCGCTTGGCTCATACGTCGAGGCTGACGGAGAACGTGCTCAGCATGTGCATCAAGGAAGCTGTCACCAATGTCGTCAAGCACAGCAACGCCGCCTCCTGCTCCCTCTCCATCACCCAGCTTCCGGAGCTGCTCATCGTCAAGGTCAAGGATGACGGCAGCGGGATCCGGAACGTGCGGAAGCTCGAGCGCGGCAATGGACTGCAAGGAATGAAGGAGCGGCTGGAATTCCTCAACGGAACGTTGGAAATATCCGGCGCGCCGGGAACGGAAATTACGATGACCGTTCCCCATAACGTCAGCCGGGTGGAGAAGGAGGTGGAAGGATGATACGGATCGTCATCGCCGAGGATCAGCGGCTGCTGCTCGGCGCGCTGGGGTCGCTGATCGACCTCGAGGAAGACATGCAGGTCGTCGGCCAGGCCGGCAATGGGCAGATCGCGGTCGAGCTGGTGCGCCAGCACAAGCCCGACGTCTGCATCATGGATATCGAGATGCCCGTCATGAACGGGCTCGAAGCGGCCGAGCTGCTGAAGGGCGACGGCTGCAAAGTGATCATTCTGACCACCTTCGCCCGTTCGGGATTTTTTGAGCGGGCGCTCAAGGCGGGCGTCCAGGGCTATCTGCTCAAGGACAGCTCCAGCGACGAGCTCGCCGACTCCATCCGCAGCGTCATGACCGGCAGGCGGCTGTATGCTCCCGAGCTGGTCGACGAGGTGTACAACGTGGAGGAGAATCCCCTCACCGAACGCGAACGCGAAGTGATGGAGCTCGTCGCCGTAGGGAAGAACACCAAGGACATCGCCAAGGAGCTCTTCCTGTCCAGCGGCACGGTGCGCAACTACATCTCCGTCATTCTCGACAAGCTCGGCGTCAGCAACCGGATCGAGGCCATCTCCAGGTTCAAGGAGAAAGGCTGGTTCAAATGAAAAAGGCGATTTCCTCCAGGCCGCGGCCTGCGGGGAAATCGCCTTTTGTCATGGCGGCCTTGGGAGACCGCCCTTGTTCATTGCGCCCGCGCCTCAGCCCCACAAAGCCACGGTCACGATCGCCGCGGCCATGACCGCAGATGATACGATCCGGCGGAAGCCTTGGCTTTCCTTGAGCAGCAGCACGCCGAAGATGGCGGCGAAGACGGTGCCGCATTCGCGAATCGGCGAAATGAGTCCGATCGGCGCGTAAGGAATCGCGAGCAGGAACAGCAGATAGGAGCCCGGGCTCAGCACGGCGCCGGCCAGCGTCTGCTTCCAGCGTCCGCTCCACTCTGCGCGCAGCTTGCCTTTGCGCATCGCGGCAGGAGTGAGCGCAGCCATGACGCCAAGATTGCCGAGCGCAAGCAGCGACAGCGCGGACAGATGCTGCAGATTGAATTTGTCCATCGTGACGTAGCCCGCCGTGCACAGGCCGACGCCGAGCGCAAGCAGGACGGGCCGCATGGCGACCCGCTTGCCTGGAGCGGGCCACCCGCTGAGCGAGAAGAAGCAGAGCAGCATGATGAGCAGCGCCAGCCAGCCCCAGATGCTGAGCGATTCATGCCAGATCAGCATCCCCAGCAGCGGCACGAGGAACATGCCGGTTCCTCTCATGATGGGATAAACCTGCGACATGTCCCCTTCCCTATAGCTGAGGGAGAGGAGCAGGCCGTACGCGGCCTGAAAGGCGAAGGACAGGACAAGCGTAACCCAGCCCCCGTGGAGGTGGATGAGCTCCCATACGAGGTAGGGCAGCAGAGGAATGGTCGTGAAACTGAAGATGAGCCAGAGAAAGACGGCTTTGTCCCGGCTTTTTTTGGCCAGGAGATTCCACACCGAATGAGCCAGACCCGATGCGGTTACGAGCAGGATTGCCAAAGATGTCACAGGATCACCACTTTGTAGAATATGGCGGCAGAGTGGAAAGGAACGGGCCGGGAGCCGTCGATCCCGGTTCGCTGGTCATCGGGCGCAGCTTCGGCCGGCAGGAGCTGAACCCCTGCTCTCCGATTGAATGTAGGATGTTGCCATCGGCTTGTCAAGCTTAAAAAGCCTGCTGCCGCAGATTGTCTAGGCTCAGGGACCGATCAGCCAATCCGCCTGGCTGCATGGCCCCCCGCTGCGTCGGACAGTCATAGGCTCAGGGACGGGCGTCCCGCTGCCGTCAGACGGCGGCGTAAGCCTGCAGCGAGCGGATCAACGGCTCGCCTTCGCTTTTCAACACTCTCAGCCGCACGGCTTCCGCGGCGACGGGAGTCAACGCCTCGATCCGCTTGTGGCCTACCGAGAAGCCCGATGCCAGCTCGCGCCATTCGCCGTCGATCCGGATGTCGGCCGCATACTCGCGGATCCGCTCGCCCCGGGAGATATCCTCCATGATGACGAGATGGCCGATCTCCGTCGGAGCGCCCAGCTCCAGCGTCAGCTCGCTGCCTTCGCCGGATGTCTCGGCGGCCGGCGTCCCCAGCCTGCGGCGGATCTCGGCGCCAAGCTCCTGAAGGCGGGCCGCATCGAGCTCCGGCAGCAATCCCCTTCGGTCCGGCGACAGATTCAGCAGCAGATTGCAGCCATGGCCGACGGAGCGGTAGTAGATGTCCATCAGATGGTCGAGATCGTGCAGGCGATCCTCGGAATCCGGATGCCAGAACCATTGATGGCGGCGGATCGGCACGTCGCATTCGGCCGGCACCCACTTGGGCGTGGACGGCAGCCAGGTCGCGCTCTCGGCGGCAAACATGCTGAGAGGAGCCGACTCGGCCGTATTCCAGCAAGGATATGGCGCGACTCCGTCCTCGTTGCCGACCCAGCGGATCGTCGGCTCGCCCATGTTGAACACCATCGCGCCGGGCTGATGCCGGCGGACGAGCTCGATGATGCGCGGCCAGTCATAGACGCGTCCCTCCGAGCCCGCGCCGTCGAACCATACTTCCATCAGCTCGCCGTAGCCGGTGAGCAGCTCCGTCAGCTGGGCGCAGTAGAAATCGTCATAGGCTTCCTTGTCTCCATATTTCGGCTCGTGCCGATCCCATGGGGACAGATAGAGCCCGAAGCCGATGCCCTCCTCGCGGCATGCGTCCGCGCATTCCCGCACGACATCTCCTTGGCCGTCCCTCCAAGGGCTGGAGGCGACGGAATAATCCGTCTGCGCGCTCGGCCAAAGGCAGAAGCCGTCATGATGCTTGGCGGTGAGAATGAGATATTTCATTCCCGCTTGCCGCGCTTCGCGCGCCCATTGCCGGGCATCGAGCTCCTCAGGATGGAACAGTAGAGCCGAATCCCCGCCTTCTCCCCATTCCTGGTCGCAAAACGTATTCATGCCGAAGTGGATGAACATCCCCATCTCCATGTCCTGCCAGATCAGCTGATGCTTCGAGGGCACAGCCCCCGTGTAGGTCTCGTTCATGTTCTGGTCTCCTTCGTCCTGGCTCCGCCCGTTCGGTCGGAGCCGATATAAGCTGGGTCCGCCCGCGAAACAGGCCGTATAGCTCCGGCGGCACTGCTCCAGCGGTTGAGTTCCGTTCCAGCGGTTGAGTTCCGTTCCAGCGGTTGAGCTCCGTTCCAGCGGTTCCATCGCGTTGCCGGCCGCCCAAGCTCGTTTCAGCTGTTGCCGCATCATGCCCGAACGGCCGCAAGCCTGAGCACGTCCCCCGCTCTGGCATCGAATCGGTACCGTCCGTCCTCGAAAATGAATTGCTTGAGCAGGCCGGCGCCGTCCACGGCCGTCAGCTCCCCGACATGCCGGATGAAGAAGCTTCCGCCATGCGTGAAGCGCAGCTCGGCCTCGGTCAGCCTTCCTCCCGCCCATGACAGGTCGCATTCCGCTCCGCCTCTGGCGCGCAGTCCCGTCACTCGTCCCTCGGGCCACTCCGGCGGCAGCGCCGGCAGCAGCTTCAGCTCGCCGCCATGGGACTGCAGGAGCATCTCGGCGACGCCTGCCGTGCCGCCGAAGTTGGCGTCGATCTGGAACGGCGGGTGATCGCCGAACAGATTGGGATGGACCGCATGGCGCAGCAGCTCCATCAGATGCTCATGCGCCTCGCCGCCTTCGCCCAGCCGGGCCCAGAAGTTGAGAATCCACGCCCGGCTCCAGCCGGTATGGCCCCCGCCATGGGCGAGCCGGCTCTCCAGCGTCTTTCGGGCCGCTTGGGCGAGCTGCGGCGTCCGCTCCGGCGTAATCTGCTCGCCGGGATGCAGCGCGAACAGATGGGAGATATGCCGGTGTCCGGGCTCAGGCTCCCCGTATTCCTCCGACCATTCCAGCAGCTGTCCGCGGCTGCCGATCTCCGGCTCGGGCAGCCGGCGGCGCGCCGCCTCCAGCTTCGCGGCAAGCTCCGCGTCCACGCCGAGCTCCGCCGCCGCTTCCCCGCAGGCCGAGAACAGCGCATGGAGGATCTGCGAGTCCATGGACGGACCGATGCACAGCGCGCCACGCTTGCCGTTAGGGAGCTCGTACGTATTTTCCGGCGACACGGAAGGTCCGGTGACGAGCCTGCCTCTGCTGTCCTCAAGCAGGGTGTCGAGGAAGAATCGCGCCGCGTCCTTCAGCATCGGGTAAGCCCGATCCTCAAGGAACCGGCGATCCGGCTGATAGCGGTAATGCTCCCACAGATGCAGGGAAAGCCAGGCGCCTCCCGTCGGCCAGATGACCGCGGGCACCCAGACTCCGACAATGCCGGTATCTCCCCACATATTGGTCGCGTGATGGGCGACGAAGCCCTCGGCTCCGTACATTTCCCGTGCCGTGACGACGCCGTTTTCGCGCAGGCGGTCGAGCAGATCGAATACGGGCTCGTGGGTTTCCGCCAGATTGCAAACCTCGGCCGGCCAATAGTTCATCTGCAGATTGATGTTGAGGTGATAGTCGCTTTCCCACGGCGGGGTGAAGCTTTCGTTCCAGATGCCCTGCAGGTTCGCCGGCAGCGATCCCGGGCGCGAGCTCGAGAGCAGCAGGTATCGGCCGTAGAGGAAAAAGAGGCGGACCAATCCGGGATCGCTTCCTCCTTCCCGCAGCAGCCGCAGCCGCACATCGGTCGGCAGACAGTCAAGCGTCGGGCCGGATTCCTGTCCCGGTACGGATTCTTGTCCTGATGCGGATTCCTGTCCTGATGCGGATTCCTGTCCTGATGCGGATTCCTGTCCCGGTACGGTTTGCCGTCCCTGAACGGACTCCTGCCCGCGAGCAGGCTCATGCTCCCTGCCCGGTCCCTGTCCCGGTCCCTGTCCCGCATCCGCTCCTGCTCCCAGCTCCAGCGTCACGCGGTCGTACAAGGCGCGATGAGCGAGCAGATGCCGCTCCCGGATCTCGTCGTAGCCCGCGTCCAGTGCCGCCTGCACCCGCGCCAGGCTCTCCGCCAGCGGATCCCCGCTGCGGAAGGTCGTGGCCGCGGCGATGTACAGCGTCGCCGAATCCGCCCCGTCGATGAGGATCGCATCGCCGAGCAGTCGGCAGCTGCCGCCCTCCGCTTCAGCCCGCAGCACGGCGGCGTAGCGGACGCCATCCGGTCCGCACTGCCCCTCCATGGCGACGCCCCGCTCCAGCTGCGTCATGCGGCCTTCGAACGGACGGCGCGTCATGCCTGCCCGCAACGACAAGCCGCCTGGCTCGCTGCCCTCGATCCGGACCACGATCACGGCATGCGGCTCGCTCGCGAAGACGGTCCGGGTGCGCTCCACGGCTCCCCAGCCGAAGCGGGTCACAGCCGCCGCCTCATCGAGGCGCAGCTCGCGAATATATCTCTCCGCAGCAGCAGGCTCGCCGGGGAAGCGGATAAGCAGCTCGCCCAGAGTCTGGTAGGGAGCGAGATGGCCGGACTGCGTCATCACGGCCGTCATCGCCAGCTCCTCCGCCAGCTCCGGCTCGCCGGCGAGCAGCAGCTGGCGGATGCGCGGCAGCTGCTCCGCCGCATCCGGGCTCGATCCGATTCCAGGGCCGCCGTACCAGAGGGAATCCTCGTTGAGCTGGATCCGCTCCTCGCCGAGCCGGCCGAACACCATCGCTCCAAGCCGGCCGCTGCCGATCGGAAGAGCTTCGGTCCAAGCGCCCGCAGGGGCTTCATACCAGAGCGCATCCCGCGAGGCGGGCTCCAGCTTCTCTCCATTTGTCCGAACTGCTGTCTTGCCTTGCACTTGTTCCGTCGTCATGATTTCAGGGACTCCTTTATCCGGTAGTGACGCATCCCGTTCGCTGTTCCCGCAGGGAGCTTGGCTGCGAAGAGCGCAAGAATGCATTTGAAGAGCGATATATAGACCTCTTCTTTAAGCGGAAAATCACTCGAGCGGAACATGGAACCTACCTAGACTGTCAGCCGGCTTCGCGGTTTGATTGCTAATCTCGATCCTGACTTTGATTTTGGCAAAAACGGCGGTGGCCTGCGCAACCTATCGGACATACGATCCGTTATTGGGTCCATTTAGAGCGATTTCTCATTTTATCGGACATACGATCCGTTATTCCTAAGAAAATGGCCATGGATGACAGGTTTTTGAGGAAATAACGGATCTGATGTCCGATAGAGTCCACAATGGAGCTGATTTCCACGAA
>NZ_BIMD01000078.1 GCF_004000905.1 Paenibacillus humicus NBRC 102415 | reverse complement strand
CCTCAAGCCGCCCTGAGCGATGGAGTTAGACGGAAAATTCGTCTTATTCGACCTCAAGCCGCTTTTGCATCTGAGTCCCGTCTTACCTCTCCTCTGGAGACAGACTTTCCCGTCCGCCGTAGCTCGCATAAGTCGCCGGACGCTCATGAAGCGGCATCGGCGCCGGCGGAGCCGGCTTCCCGAAGAACAGCCGCAAGCCCCCCGCGATCAGCAGGAAGGATGTGACCGCCAGCGGCAGGTTGCGGAAGAACCAGTCATAGGCCGAGGCGAATCGAGGAAGATAATGGTAGATGGCCTGGCCAAGGAAGCGGTCCATCATATAATAGACGCCGAACGCCATCAGCGCGGCTCCGAGCCAGCGATGGTAGCGGGCAAGCTCGGTCAGGACGGGGACATCCTGCAACTCGCCCCGCTGATAACGGCCGTACTGCTGCAAGGCGTCGAAAAGCGAGAAGCACCAAAGCAGCGGAAGCATGAACAGGAAAAGCGTTATCCGCATGCTGTCCATGAGATAGATAAGGAGCAGGAACCCGAGCAGCAGCTGCAGCCCCCGTTTCTGCAAGCCGAGATACAAATGGCCAGCGCCGGGAAGGAACGACAGCAGCGCCGCGAGCGTTTTGTTTTTGCGGGATCCGGAGAAGCGGTTCTCCATTTCCTCGAACAACGAGATGTCTCGAAGAAGCTCTCCAGCCTGCTTGCGGTTCACATGCAGGATGGCGTCGAACATGCTGTAGATCCATAAAACCGGCAGCAGCAGCAGAAAAACGAGGAAAACCGGCGTATGCAAGACAACGGCGACGAAAATGATGAACGCGCCGAGGCCGGCGAAAGATATCATGAAAGCGATTCCGCGCTGCATGAGGCCAAGCGACATATGTCCAAGACCCGGGATGAAGGAAAGCACGATCGTCAGCGCCTTTTCCCGCTGATCCTCGGCGGACCGGACCGGGTAAGGCCGGGCCGACGGTATCCCGTTGCCGTCCAGCGGACCGGGAGCATAGGCATGCGTCTGCGCCGGACGGGCCAGCACCGTCACAAGAATATCGATCATGCTGACTCCCCAGATTCCGAACGGAATCAGAAGGAGCGGAGCGGCATCCCCGTCCAGATTGTTCGTGACGGCGAGCAGCAGCATGAAGGCGACCGGCCCCCATACAAATGCGCCGTAGACGAACATCCGCAAATATTTGCCTAAATAGGCATGTCCGGCGCCTGGGATAAAGCCTAGAAGCAGCGCGATAAAGGGGTTTGGAGGAGTTCTCATGTAGGGCAATCATCCTTTCAAAGTTGCTTCGTTATTCAGGGTTGCTTCGTTATTCAGGGTTTACTCGGTTCATCCCGTTGGTTTCGGGTTTGTTCCCTCCAGTCCGCAGGTTCCCTGGCGTGCATTGCGTTCTCTCCACTCAACGGTATCTGCGGTCCTGGATCTCTTGAAGCAGATGCGCGGTCCGATCCAGCATGCGGTTCGACCAGCTCTCGGAAGACGGCCCGGATGGCGGATTCAGAATCGCTGCGGAAGCTCCCTGCTGCGGTTCCCTGCTTTGAAGAAACCGGTCCATGTCCGTAAAAGCCCCGCTCATATACAAGAGCAGCGTGAGCGAGGCGGCAAGCCCGTAATGGAGAGCGGGACGCCTCAGCCAGGCGGTTCGCGATTTTGGAGCACGCCGGACGCCGGGAAGGTCCCTTTCCATAAGCTCCAGCACATTCGAGCGGATCCGCTCCATGGCGGCAGCCGGAGCGGGATCCGCCATGCAGTCGATGCCAGAGAAGCCAGGCCTGGAAACGACGCCGGCCTCCTCCGCCGGACTTCCGGGGATGTCGACCGCCTGGACCAACAGCTCCAGGCAGCCGTCGCATTGGGAGAGATGGAGCTCCATCTCCTCCCGCTGCCTGTCGGGCAGCGTATTACGGGCGTAAGCCGCCCACGCCTCCTGATTGTAATGCCGGCTCTCGCTCAATCGAAATCCTCCCTTCTCCAGTGGCGCCTCATCCAGCTTCGGGCCCGATACAGCTTGGACTCGACGCTTTTGGGCTTCAGCCCGCGTTCTTCCGAGATTTCCTGATAGGATCGGCGGCGGAAATAATAGTCCCGGACGATCCCTTTATATTCCGGAGGAAGCTCCTCGAGCTTGTCCTGCACTCGCCGGCGCTCCTCCATCGCAATCAGCTGATCCGGCGGGGAGCTATCGCACTCCTCGCTCGTCATCATGAATTCCGGCGAGTCTTCAAGACCTTCGCCTGATCCTGACTTCGCTTCCTGACGCTGCCGCTTGCGCCTGTAATCGATGGCGCGGTTGACGGCGATGCGGGTAATCCACGTCTTGAAGCCTTCCAGCCTGCATTCCGGAAGCGCGCGGCTGATCGCCAGCAGCGCTTCCTGCAGGACGTCCTCGGTATCCTGGGGGGATCGCAGGACGGCATACACGGTCCGGTACAGGTAAGCCCCGTACTCGTCGATAATTTCGCCGAACCGTTCCGGTCCGCCGTCGCGGACGGACTGCAGCCATTCGATATCGCTTTGGATGTCGTTTCCCCCCTTCCCATGAATAGACGAAGCAGTTCATGGTTTCCCCTGCGCTTTGGCGAATTTATTTTTTTCAACGCCAAAAAAAGCGGCGAGACCGGTTGCAGGTCGCCCGCTTTCCGCTTCGCCGCTAGGTTATTCCCGGTTTTTTCACCGCCGCACCCCTTGGCTTCGCCGCCCTGCCGATGGATCCAGACGATCTTCGATACCTTGCCTTCCTGCAAGCGGAACCGCATCGCTCCGGCCTAGACCGGAATGACCGCCAGGTTGGCTCCTCCCGGCTCGTTCGCAAGGCAAATGTTGCTTTCCTCGGACAAGCTTGCCGCGCCGGGAACAAAGTAAAAATAATGCTCGTACTTCAGCGGATAAGTCCGTGCTTGTCTCCTTCCTATCGAAATTCGTACAATAGACGCAAGCCAAGCCATAACGGGAAAGGGTGGTCATGATGCAGGAGCAGCTGTTGAAAAAGCTTCATTACAAGCAAGGTCCCGCAGCCGTTCTGTTCGCGCCGGAAGGCTACAGCCTGAATGTCGAGGACACAGGAGGGACGGAAGGAAAGTACGCCTTTGTCCAACTGTTCGTCGGAAGCGCCGCGGATGTGCGGGAGCGGGCGCCAGAGGCGGCCGGAATGCTGGAGGAAGATGCGGTGTTCTGGATTTCCTACCCGAAAAAAAGCAAATCTGTCAAGCCCGACATCAACCGGGACAGCCTGGCCGCGCTCGTGCAGGAGCTCACCGGCCTGCGCCCCGTCAGCAACGTGGCGATCGACGAGACGTGGTCCGCGCTGCGCTTCCGTCATCCGGACAAGGTGAAATGAGCGGCGGCCATAGTTCATGCCGGGCTGAATGTGCCGGGAGAAGCCTCATTCGTGCGGCAAGCTTCTGGCGAGCCATAGGAGACAATAGGACCGACACGAAAGAGGAGCCCCTTCCGGGACTCCTCTTTGCTTTGCGGACCGTCCGCAGGAAGAATGCACGGCCATACCGGACGGTCATGGATACGCGATGCCCGAATCCGACATCGCCGCCAGACCTTTTTTCTCCATCGCCGCCAGCTGCTCCAGCAGCATGATGCCGCTCAGCTGGGTGCTCAGCGTCACTCTTTCCTCCGGCGGCTCCGACCAGCACGTGCTGAACACCTGGCGCCGGGGATCGCGTCCGCGGCTCCACAGCGAAGAGGCTTGAGCTTCCAGCAGGCGGGTTATGGCCGTCTCCTGTGGAGCTACGGCAACGAGCTCTCCCAAATATCGGACCAGAATGCCCTTGAACAAGCCGCCGTCTCCGTCCCCCTCCTCGGGCAGCAGGCCGCTCGCGGGATGGACCAGCTCCCTCCGCATCGCTTCCGCCGTGCGCACGACATCCTGCAAATAGCCGCGATCGCCCGTGATCCGATACAGCTCCACGCCGGCGCCGATATAGACGCCCTGGCAGTACGTGAACTTCCAGTCCTTGTCGATCGTCCCGTCGCCGGTGCGGTTCATGCCGTCCCAGACAAATCCGGTCGCAGCATCGACCAGATTGGCTTTCAGCCATTCATAAATTTTGAGCGCCCAGGCCAAATCCTCCGGACGGCCCGATTGCCGGTGCAGCCTTGCCGCCAAAATGGCCGCCGGCGCGTTGGCCGGCGTGTTTTTGTAATCGAGCTGGGATTTCTGCCAGGCGATGCCGCCGCCCATATGGCTGTTCCAGCCGGTCTGGATATCGGCCCAGAGAATGTCGGCCGTCTCCTTGTATTCCTTCCTGCCTGTCGCCTCAAATGCGCGAAGCCAGGCAATAGCCATCCACTCCATATCGTCGTAGAGCTCATTGGGCCAATCGCCGCCATTGCGGCGGACAATGCCGTCATGGAGCTCCGCCAGCCGATCCGCATAGACGGAACTTCCTGTCCGGAGATAGCCGTCTACCAAGGCGTCGACCGCATGAGCCATCCACCAGTAGTGGAAAATGGTGTTGCACTTCCCGTCGGGACATGGAATTTCAATGTCGTACAGTTGAATGGAAGGATTCCAGTACAAGTTTTCCAGCGCCTGCTGCGCCTGCTCGGCACGTTCTGCCCAAGTCATGCTGCTCACTCCCTGTCTTCTTGCAAGCGGGGCGAAAATGCGCTGCACGGCTGCACGCTCCGAGACTCCCGCGCAAAAAAAGCGCTCCGTCCCCGCCCGCGTCTATCGTCCAGCCGCTCTGCTTGTCACAGTCCGGAGATCTTATCCAGATTCACATAGTTGCTGTTGCCCTTGCTGCTGTCATAACCGATGACGATCGTATTGAAGCCCGCGTTCAGGTTCACGTTAAGCGTCACAGTGCCCCATGTTCCCCAGCCGCCTGTGCTCGGCAGGCTGAGGTTCGCGGCCGCGACAGAGCCGTTGACCGATACATAGCGGGAGGCATTGCCGGCTCCTGCAGCGTAGCGGATCGTGACGGTCCTCGTGGAGGCGCTGTTCTGATTGACGTTGAACGTGACGCTCGTTCCGTTCGTGTTCCACCCGGCCAGATACCCGCGGCCCGAGTAGCCGGACTGGACCGCCTCCGTGCCGATTCCGTTCAGCCTGGCGTTTTCGGCCTCGTAGACGCCGTTGCCGGCGATGTAGCCGGTATAGTTGTCGGCCGGAACGAACTGCAGGATCGAAACGCCGGCAGCTGCAGCCAGGCTCTGCACGTAGCCGCTTCCGGTCGGCGCCGCCCAATCGCTGCCGATGACGTTGTCCGAGGCGCGGCGGTGGTTGTAGGCCTGCGTCGCATTTTGCTGCAGGAAGTTCAGGTACGAGGCGTTGTTTGTGGCGATGCGCAGCTGGTTCAGGTTGCGCGCGAACACCATTTTGAAGCCGGCCCCGTCGTCCTCCCCCTCATACGGCAGCGAATAGGAGAGCGTCATATTGTTGATGACATAGTTAGCGGCGTTGTTGGCGTCGGTCAGGTAGCTGCTCGTTCCCGTCGCCTGATAGAGGGCCAGCGCCGCCCCCAGGAACGTTCCGTAGTTGTACGTGAAATCCCAGTTCACGGCCGTGCCGCTGCCGGAGCCTTCGATATGGTCGTTGATTTTGCTGCCGGATACGAGCCGGGATTTCAGCCAGGCATACAGCCCCTGGGCTTTCGTCAGATATCCGTTGTCGCCTGTCGCATTTTTCAGCTTGATGGCTGTCATGATCATCGGCGCGTTGGTCGCGACGTTTTTCTGGGGCGAGGTTCCATCCCGCTTCCACCAGATGCCGCCTCCGTACGTGCTGTCGTTGAAGGCATAAATCTGATCGAACAGGAAGGAGGCCCGGTTCCGGTATTCCGCCGTTCCGGTCAGCTCGTAAGCCCGCATGCAGGCCAGCGCCCACCAGCCCAGGTCGTCATTGAAGTCATTGGCCATCATGTCGGCGTACTTGGCGTTGAAGCCGGCATATACGTCGTCGATCATCGTCCGGTAGACGGAGCTGTTCGTCCTCTGATAGGCATCCATCACCGTCTCCCAAAGCTGCGCTTCCCACCAGAAGTCGGTATACAGGCCTCCGTTCGGCCCGCTGGCATGCGAGTGGACGGCGTGATCGCTGTTCGTGTAGAAGTATTTGGCGGAGGAATCGTAAAAGGTGTTGATCAGTCCGTTCATGGCCGTGTCGGCATTGGCGGATGTGAACGCGGCTGCCGGCTTCGCTCCGCCGAAGGCAGGCAGCGCCAGCGCAGCCGCAACGACCAGAATCGCGATGCGTTTTCCCAAGATCATGTCCAAGCACTCTCCTTTGGAAAGGGTTCTATTGCTGGCCTCGCATTCGCAAAATCCGCTTTGTTACCCCTTGGTGCCGCTGAACGCGATGCCTTGCACAAAATACTTCTGAAGCATGAGGAACAGCACGAGAATCGGCAGCGTCGCGATCAGCGCGCCTGCCATCATCGGGCCGAAGTCGGTCTGGTGGTTGTACGAGAACGCCTGCAGCCCCATTTGAATCGTCGCCTTCTCGGGATCGTTCAGAATGATCATCGGCCACAGGAAGCTGTTCCAGCCCGCCTGGAATGTGAAGATGCCGAGCGTCGCCAGGGCCGGCTTGGTCAGAGGCAGGTAGATGTTCCAGAAGATCCGGAACTCTCCGCAGCCCTCGATCCGGGCCATCTCCATCATGTCGGACGGCAGCGTAAGGAAGAACTGCCGCATGAAAAACACCGCGAACGAGCCGGAAGCGCCGGGCAGGACGATGCCCCAGAACGAATTCAGGAAGCCGTGTCCGCCCGCTCCGGAGATGTCGTTGCCGCCGATCAGCGGAAAGTGCATCAAAACGTAAAAGCTCGGAATCATCGTCACGATTCCCGGAATGACCATGGCGGCCAGCAGCACCTTGAACAGCGGCTTGTTCAGCCGGAAGTTCAGCTTGGCGAAGGCGTAGCCGCTGAGCGAGCCGAAAAACAGGTTGCACAGCACGCCGCTCGCCGCCAGGATGAAGGAGTTGAGGAAATACCGCGCGAACGGAACGGTCGTGAACGCGCTTCGGTAATGCTCCAGCGTCAAGCTGGAAGGAATCCATTTGATCGGGACGGAGAAAATCTCATCGCTCGGCTTGAACGATGTAATCAAGCTCCAGAAGAAGGGCAGGAACATGCCCACGGAAATGAGTATTGCAGCCGCGTAGAACGATATTCCCGACAGAGCCTTCCGGGCCGCGAAGGCTGTCGACGCTGGCATTCCGGCGCCTGCTGCCGGCAGAGATGGTTCAGCCATGATGCATCCTCCTTACACGACGGGCTCTTCGGATTTGGTCACGCGCATGTTGATGAACGAGAAGATCAGGATCGCCAGCGCCAGCACGAACGCCTGAGCCGAAGCATAGCCCATCTGCAGCTGGTTGAAGCCTTGCTGATAGATCAGGTATACCGGCGTTTTCGTGACGTTGCCGGGACCGCCCTGAGTCAATACGAACGCCTGGTCGAACAGCTGAAGCGCCCCGATGATCGACATCGTGCTGACCAGGAACGTCGTAGGCCGCAGCTGCGGCCAAGTAATATAGCGGAACCGCTGGATTGCGTTCGCCCCGTCGAGCTTGGCGGATTCGTACAAATAGTCCGGAACCCCCTGCAAGCCGGCGATGTAGATGACCATGTTGGAGCCGACCGCCTGCCAGAGCGTCACCATGATGATGGACAGCATCGCCGTTTCCGTCTGCGAGAGCCAGGCCGGTCCCGTGACGCCAATATACCCGAGCAGATTGTTCACCAGCCCGAACTCCGGGTGCAGGAGCCAGATCCATACGGTCGCGGCCGCGACCGCCGAGGTCAGTGTAGGCAAGTAGTTCATGGTCCGGAACAGCTTGACGCCGAACCTCTTGAAATTGAGCAGCAGCGCCAGCAGCAGCGACAGGATGATGTTCAAGGGAACGAAAATAACCGAGTAGAACGCGACGTTTTTGAAGGTCGTCCAGAACAGGTCGTCCTTGAGCAGCCGCTTGTAGTTGTCCAGCTTCACGAAATCCATCCGGCTGACGACATCGTAGTTCGTAAAGCTCAAATAAAGCGCCATTGCGACCGGAATGATGGTGAAGGCGAAAAACAGCAGCATCGTCGGCGTGATGAACAAGTAGGCCGTCCGGGCCTGGTGCTTGTTCAGATTCCCGATGGAAGACATGGCACTCCTCCTTTCTCTCCCTCAAGGAGGGCTTGCGGCCAAGCAGACACGCGGCGGGAACGGGAAGCGGCAGCTCCCCTCGCCCGCCCCGGTGCTGCAGCCGATGAGTCTTCTTACTTGGCGGCTTCGTTGTCCGCCAGCAGCTGGTCTCCGCGCTGCTGCGATTTTTTCAGCGCATCGTCCGCGCTCAGCTTGTTCTGCTGGAACAGCTGCAGATTCGGAATGAGCCCGTCGTTCTCCATGACGGAGTATCCCGGATGGGCCGGCCGAATCTTGGCCATGTCCAGCGTTTCCAGGAACGGCTTCCAGAACGGATCGTCCTTGAAGAACGGATCCTCCAGCGCCGGCTTGTAGCCTGGCATGTTCAGGCTCGTTTTGGCCCACAGCAGCGCATTGTCCTTGTTCGCCGTCCACCACTTGACGAACTCCCAGGCTTCCTGCTGATGCTTGGATCCCTGCGGAATGACCAGGCCGAAGCCGCCCATGACGCTGCCTTTGTCGCCGTTCGGCCCGACCGGAGGCGGAACGATGCCGAAGTCGAGGTCTTTGCCGTATTTTTTGTACGTGCTGAGCATCCATGGCCCCGTATACTGCATCGCCAGCTTGCCGGTGACGAAGGCGTCCGTGCCTTCTCCCAGGCCCTGCTCGAAGCCGACCTTGTACACCTTATCCTTGTTCAGCAGGCGATCCCAGAACTCCAGAACCGACTTGCCCTTGTCGTTGTTGAAGTTCGTCTTCTTGCCGTCCTCCGTCAGCATCTGGCCGCCGGCCTGCTGCAGGTACATATTGAACAAGCCGTTGTCGCCGAGGGAGAAGCCCGCAACCTCCAGCTTGCTGCCGTTCCACTTGGTCGTTTTGATCGCGGCCTGTTCCAGCTCATCCCATGTCGTCGGCGGCTTGACCCCGGCTTCATCCAGAATCTTTTTATTATAGAAGAGAGCGCGCGCATCCACAGTCAGCGGAAGTCCGTACAGCTTGCCGTTGTAGGACAGCTCCTTGAGAGCCTCGCCATAGAAGTCGTCCTTGTTGAGGCCGTCCTTGGCCAGGAAGTCGTCCACCGGAGCCAGCACGTTTTTGGGAGCGTACAGCGAAGTCCGCCAACGGTCCCAGAACAGGATATCCGGGGCCCCGCCGGAGGTGGAGGCCGTCAGGAATTTGGTGATCATATCCTGTTGAAGCACATATTTGACCTTGATTTTATCCTGGGATTTATTGAAGGCGTCGACCATCGTCTCGAACTGCTTCTGGCCTTCGCCGCCCCAATCGCCCCAGAACGTCAGCTCGACCGGCTCGCCGC
This sequence comes from Paenibacillus humicus NBRC 102415, assembly GCF_004000905.1. Taxonomy (GTDB): domain Bacteria; phylum Bacillota; class Bacilli; order Paenibacillales; family Paenibacillaceae; genus Paenibacillus_O; species Paenibacillus_O humicus. The sequence continues at coordinate 5,524 of NZ_BIMD01000078.1, read as the reverse complement.
TCCCCTTCGAGCCGCTCTGGCCCGCCGAATTACCGGCTGCCGCGTCTCCTCCCGAATCGCCGTTGCCGCAGCCTGCGGCCGTACCGAGAAGAACGGCGGACATGGCAAGAACGGATACCCATTTTTTCATCTTGAAGCCTCCCTTTTGGTGTGAATCTCTTCTATAATTTCCGAAGGAAAATGCCCTCCGCTTGAAACCGCGTCTCAAGTCTTGATCCGGATGCCGGCGTAATCCAGCAGCAGCTCGCTGAACATCATGTTGGCCCATGAGAACCATGGCCGCGTGAAGCGGGACGGATCGTCGGCGTGGAAGCCCTCGTGCATGAGTCCGGTGCCGGCAGTCGTCGCCTCCAGCAGCTTAAGCAGCCGCAGCTTCTCCTCCGGGGCATCGGCGGTAAGCCCTTGCATCGCCAGCGCGATCGGCCAGATGTAGCGCTCGGGGGTATGCGGACTTCCGATGCCTTCCGCCGCAGATCCTCTGTAGAAATACGGATTGGCCTCGCTTAGAATGAATCGCCTCGTATTCCGGTAGACGGGATCGTCCTTGTCCGCATAGCCCAGATAAGGAATGGAGAGCAGGCTCGGCACATTCGCGTCGTCCATCAGGCTCCGGCCTCCGAGGCCGTCGGTCTCGTAGGCATAGATGGGTCCGTAGTCGGGATGCTCACAGATGCCGCAGGTTTGAATTCCGCGGTCGATCTCCTCTGCCAGGAGCAGCGCTTCGCCCGCCAGATCCTCGTCGTTCAGAACCTCGGCTGCGATTTCCCTGAGGTATCGGAGAACCACGACGGCGAACATGTTGGAAGGAATCAGATACCCGTATGCGCAGGCATCGTCGCTCGGCCGGAAGCCGCTCCAGGTCATCCCGGTATAGGCGGTCGGACTGCCCTTGCCATCCCTGGCCAACGTGTCGCTCGCAGGGCCGTTATGCCGCTGAAACCGGTAAAGCGATTCGGTTTCATGATGCTGCTCGGTCCGCCACAGTCCCAGTATCGTCGAGGCTGCTTGCCGGAAGGTTTCATTGAAATGCGATGTGCGGCCCGTATTCTTCCACAGCAGATAGCTGAGCTGCAGCGGATAACAGAGGGAATCGATCTCGTATTTCCTTTCCCACAGCCAGGGACTCATCTCCGTCTCGTCATCCTGATGGCCTGCTGCATTCGGGGATTCATTGAAAGCGTTCGCATATGGATCCAGCAAAATGCATTCCAGCTGCCTGCGTACGAGTCCTTCGATCATGTCCGCCAACTCCTCGTCCTCTGCCGCCAATGCCAGGAAAGGCCGTACCTGGGCGGCGGAATCGCGAAGCCACATAGCTGGTATATCACCTGTTATGACAAATGTGGTGCCATCGGGCATTCGTTTGATGGTCGTGTTCAGAGTGTTGCCGAAGCAATGGTCGAATATGGCCGTCATTCCAGGAAAATCAGGTAAAATCTCCTTTATTTTTTGCTGCAGCTTTTCTATTGAAGAGCTGCTTCCTGCGACTTTTCCCATCTGTCCGACCTCTCCTGTCTGCTTCAAGTCTTAAGTAAACCGCTTTCATTTGATATTGTCATTATAGGTTTCCATAAGTTAGTATGTCAATATGTATTTTTTAGATCATTTATATCAATAGTTATACTATCCAAATGATGGATCGAGCCTGCGAAGCCTCTGATTCATCCCGTCTGCCTGCGGCGGCCTCATGATCAAGATGGCCTTGAAAAAAGGCCATTCGGAAAATTCCGAATGACCTTTTGATCCAACTAAAAAAGCCTCTGGGGGAGCCTTCACAAGTAAGTCCCAGCGTTCCGCGGCACAGGTCCGGTAGATTCGCTCCGAATGAGAGCCGCCTCCAGCATGATCTTGTTCGGCACGGCTTGCCCGTCGATCAGCTTGAGCACGTTTTCGAAGGCGAGCCTCCCCATCTCCGTCTGATTCTGTCTCAGATGGGTCAGCGGGAAGCGTCCGTTCGTCTCGGGACAATCGAAGCAGAGGACGGACAGATCGCCGGGAACGGACCTGCCCATTTCCCGGGCGGCTTCCATCGCCAGCTGGCCGATGTTGTACTCCGTCGCGAAAACGGCGGTTATGTGCGGATGCTTGCGCAGATGGCCGATGATCCGGCGGATATCCTCCAGCCGGTTCTCTTCCGTATTGGCCTGCGGAAGCGTCGAGGCGATGTCCTCCAGCCATAGGTCCCGGTCGACCATGACGCCCTTCTCCGCATGCGCTTGGATGAATCCCTCGATCCGCTCTTCGATCGCGGTTGTATCGGCCGGCGGCGGAGTCAGGAACGCGATGGACTTGTGGCCGAGCTCGAACAGATAGTTCGTTCCCTCGCGGGCCGCTCCCGCATTGTCCGTGGATATGGAGCCTGCGGATATTCCTTTCAGATGGCGGTCTACAAGCACGAACGGAAACTGGTTGATGACCAGCTTCAAAATCTCCGCGTTGAAATATTCGCCCTGCGCCGGGAAGATGATCAATCCGTCCACGCCGAGCTCAAGCAGTCCCTTGATCGCTTCCTCTTCGATGGAGGGGATGCCAAAGGTGCGGCGGAGCACCAGATAGCAGTCCTGCTCGCGCGAGGCCTGTTCCATGCCGTAGATCAGGCCGGTCCCGTAGCTGTCGGCAAAATCCGTTATGACAAGGCCGATCAGCAGCTTGCCCGTCTTCTTGCCTTGATGCGGCAGCAGCGGATGCTGAGGCTGTCTTCCCGCCGCCTGGAGCGGCGGCTTCTCGGATACGAACGAGCCTCTGCCCGGCTGGCGGACGATGTATCCTTCTCCGGCCAGAAGCTCGAGAGCTTTTTTGCTCGTGATGCGGCTGACCTTGTATTCTTCGCCGAGCTCCTTCTCCGAGGGGACCCGGTCGCCCGCCTTGTACTTCCCTTCCACGATCCGGCCGCGCAGCGCTTCGACTATTTTCTCGTACATCGGTTTGGACTGTTCGCTCGACATCTCAGGCCTCTACACCTTTCCTTGCGGTCAAAATGACAACCTGCTTCAGCAGCAATTTATAATAATATATCATGGTATATGTCATTTGCCAAGGCAGTTGGATGAAGCAGGGCTCATGGATGAAGAACTCACGGACGGAGAAGCCGCATGCTCAGGGAATCTCTACGAATCTCAAATTGGATTTCGCCGTCAAGATCCGTCCTCACCGCTAAGGTGCGCGCCGCGCGAAGCCTCTCCATCGTATCGCCGCTTGGATGCCCGTACCGATTGTTCAAACCAGCGGATAAAACGGCAATCGACGGCTTCCAATACGCGAGCCAGAGCGGAGAAGTGGAGTTCTTGCTTCCGTGATGTCCGGCCTTCAGCACATCCACGGATGCGATTGGCGTGTCCTTCTCGGTAGTCGTTAATGACTGGCCGCCCCTCGCTTCCGTTGGAAGCTGGCCGATCTTGGCTTCCGTTGAAGGTTGGCCGAGTCCGGTTGCTGCTGATGTCCTGCCTAACGCGGTTGCTTCTGTTGACGGCTGGACGAACTCGGTCATGCCCTCTCGAACGAGCTTCTGCTCGCTCGAAGAGCCGAGATCGCCCGGGAGCAAAAAACGCTTGCCGTAAATGGAAACCATGAGCACGACGCTTTCTTCGTTTTGTTCCTCGGCAATCGCTATTTCTCGTTCTCCCTTGGTAATGGATGCTTGGCCGCTGGCGGCAAGCGGCCATAAAACGTCCAGACGGGTCGAGGCATCCGCCTGCCAGCTCTGGCCGGATCCGGCGGAGTAGACCGGAATGTCCAAGCCGATAGCCGTTTGCAGGATCGGCTCTGCCTTGGCCGCTTCCTTCAACGTTCCATTCCACAACATCCGGCGAACGGGGATGGAATCCAGGACGGCAGACAGACCGCCGACATGATCTTGATCCAGATGCGTGGCGACGAGGAGATCGATCCCATGAACGCCCCGCTGCATGAGCAGCGGAACGAGCGTTTTGCGTCCGATCTCATACGGATCGCGGCGGATTCGCCAAGGCTCCTTGCCGAAATCCATCGTTCCTCCACCATCGATCAGGATGACTTTTCCCGATTGGGTCCGGATCAAGGTCGAGTCTCCCTGGCCGACATTCAGAAAATCCACTTGCGCGCTGCTGCGCGGCCAGTCCGGATGATAGGCATGAAACAGAAGAAGACCGACCGCCGCAAAACAGGCAAACGAGCAAACTCCCGGACTGCGCAGAAATCGGGGCGCCTCGTTGGCGAATGCTCGAAAACGACGATTTACATAAACCGCCGGAGTTTTTTCCCCGGCTGAATATAGGGATGAAAAATCGTATTCCTGCCTGCTGCCGCCCGGTGTGCTGCCGTGCCGGCCATGATGACGATTGAATCTCGTCAACCGTCGATCCCCATTTCTACCTTCAGGCCAATGAGGATCAAGATGACCCCCATCCGAGAGCGGCCGGGTCTCGTCGCCGGAAGTTTCCTCTGGACTCCGCTGCCGCTTTTTCTTCCGCACGCGCCTCCAGACAGCCAAAGCAGCCAGCAGGCACGCAAGCACGCCATACCAGGCAGAAATCCACCAAAGGGACGGCTTGGCCCATATGGTCGCCCCTCCTCGCCAGGAGCTCATGCCGTCCACGACCCGGAAGGACCAGTCGTTCCCCCGGGAGGATAAGGCTGCGATGAAATGCGACGCACCCGGCCATATCGGCTCCAGCAGCATGACAGCTGCGCCCGCCGGCATGATGAGGAGGCTGATGAACGGAACAAGCAGAAGGTTCGCCGGCAGCGAAAGCAGATGGAACTGGTTGAAATAATAAATGGATACCGGAAAGGATGCGGCTTGGGCGACGACCGTGACGACGAGCGAGTCCAGCAGGAACTTCCCTTTGCGGATGTCTGGAAGCAGCCGGTTCACGGCCGGCACTCCGAGAATCAGTCCCGCCGTTACGATGAAGCTAAGCTGGAAGCTCACGCTCTCGATCAGTAGGGGATCCCAGAGCAGCATCAGCACGGCGGAGGCAGCGAGCAGATGAAGGCCGTCCTTCAGCTTGCCTGCCCGCGCTGCAGCCAGGCCGATCAGCGCCATGACGCCGGCACGGATGATGGATGGAGCGGCTCCTGTCAGCAGGACGTAAGGCGGCACGGCGAGCATGAGGGCAAGCAGGATTTGTTCCTTGGTCAGGCGGCAGAGGCGAAGCAGGAATCCGAGCAGGCCGAGCATGACGGCGACATTCATGCCGCTGACGGCCATGATATGCGTCAGGCCGAGACGGGCGAAGCGGGCGTAAAGGCCGGGGTCGATGTCGTCCGAGTCGCCGAGGACGAGCGCCTTCATGTACCCGGACTGCGCGGCCGGGTACGAGCGTTCCAGCGCGGAGCCGAGCTGCGAGCGGACCGCATCCGCGCGTCCGAGCAGCGCGGCTGCGCTCCAAGGGCTGCCGGGCGAGACGTCGGCAGCGTCCGTCCCTTGGACCTGCAGCAGCCAGTGAATGCCCTGGCTGCGCAGGTAGCGGCGGTAGTCGAAGCCGCCGCGGTTGGCCGGCCCCGCCGGCAGCTGCAGCGCGCCGGAGACCGCGATGCGGTCGCC
>NZ_BIMD01000077.1 GCF_004000905.1 Paenibacillus humicus NBRC 102415 | reverse complement strand
TGCTGGCTGGCGGCGGCAGCGGCCGCCAGCCAGCAGGCGAACAGCAGCAGCGCGGCCCGGCGCGCGATGCGTGGCATTTCGCGCCGCCTGATCATAGGCGCCCCTCTCTCTTTTGCCGTCATGACAATGGCATTGGGCTCTCGCCGTACCGTTTCCCACGCGTCTCCTCCCGCTTCCATCGAGGCGCTTCCGGCAGCCAGGAAAATAAGGAAGATCCAGAACAGCCCGTACGACATATCGATATCCACCGCGGCATGCAGAAGGAGCGCCGCAGGCGCTGCGGCCCCATCCTTTCTGCCCGTAGCGGCCAATGCCAGCAGGACGGCGGCAAACAGCAGCATCAGCAGCAGGCCTGCAGCTCCATGATCCATAAGCTGGTCGAGGTAGCCGCTGTGGACTTCGCTTCCCGTATACGGAACTCGCTGCACAGAGCGGAATAGGCTCCGCCACGAATCCCCTCCCGTCCCTAGAAAAGGAGCTTTGGCCGCGATGCTTAGAGCATCCAGGTAATACATCAGCCGCGATGCCCCCGTCTCCTGCGAAGCGGCCGCCCGATGGACAGGACTCAAAGGCAGCCACAGCAGCGCGGCCGCCAACAGGATTCCTCCGGACGCAAGCAGTCTCCAACTCAAAGGCTTAGCAGAAAGCGGGCTCCTCCAACCTCGCTTCCCCGGGTTTGAAGCAGCTTCGTTTGGAAATCCCGATCTATTTTTTGCCAGAGACTTGAAAATTGGGTCGGACGGAATCTCTTTCCGGCAAATAGAGACCAGCTGCAGCAGGAATAAGGCGCCAACAGCCAGCACGGCCGGAGCAGCGGCCCAAGCCGCCGCCTCTCTCAACGGCGTTCCGGCGTTGGGAATGCCCCAAGCGGCGTACCCAAGGCAATAGGCTATTCCCGTCAGCGCCGCTCCCCCCGGCAAAGTCCCGGCGGCTGACACCAGCCATCGCGATCGGATGTTCCTTGGAGATAGGAGCATCCCGAGCAGCAGGCCTGCTCCGGCAGCCGCCCATGAGCCGCGCGACTCCGTCAGCACGAGAACGGCAAAGCAAGGAGCGGCGAGAAGCGCAGCGCTCCAGCGGAGCAAGCGGTTGCCGCCGGCGAGGATTTTCCACTGGAACACAAGGAGTGCCGCCATGAAAGCCCCGAGGGAATTGCTGTACTGCAGCCAGCCCGCCAGTCTCATGCCCGATGCGGACAAGCGTTCATCTCCCGTGAACAAAATATAATCGGTTCCGGTAATCCAGCCGAACCACGCGGCTGCAGAGACGGCGACCGCGGCAGCTGCGAACAGCTGAATGCCGCCAGCGAGACTGCCGCTTCCGGCCACACGAGTTCGCAGCAGCACTAGCAGTGCGGCCGGCACGCTCCAGCGGAGCGCTTCATTCAGGCTGCCTCGCACCGAAACAGGCGAGAAAGCAAGCCCGACAACGCACAGCACCGACAACGCCGCAGCAAGGAAGCAGGCCGCCGTCAGCAGCCCATTTATCCTGCTCGCTCTCCGTCTCGCCCCCGTCGGCATCTTCTCCTGCGTTCCCCGTCTCGCCCCCGTCGGCATCTTCTCCTGCGTTCCCCGTCTCGCCCCCATCCGCAACTCTTCCTGCGTTCCCGGCCTCGCCGCCGTCCAGATCTTCCCCTGTGTCCCCGACCTCCCCGCCGCCCGCATCTTATCCCGCGTTCTCCGCATTGCCGACGGCCATTTATCCGGCTGCGATAACAGCCTCGCTTCGGCGAGCTTCCTCGCTTTCACTCTCCGCCCTGCTGCCGTTGTCCCTTTACGCCTCAGTCCTGCCCCGAGGAGCGAAGCAGCAGCCGCTAGGCAAAGCATCGTTTGCAAGCCGTAGTAGCGCTCATCGAAGTACATACCTGCCCGGCTCATTACCCAAACAAGCAGCGTTGCGCAAGCCGCAGCCCCCGCCGCTCCGTGCAAGGATATCCCTTTCATCCGGATGCGGCCAAGCGTCTTCCGGCCTCTTTTTCGCGCAGGAGTCTCCTCCCCTTTCTGAACGCTTTTTCCACCGGATTCCGATTGCATGAGGCAGCCCCCCTTCTGCTCCCATTGTTGCCGCTATCCAAGCCTCCAAACCTTATATTCAGGGAATCCCATTAAGGCCCTATCGTTTAAAGAACTTCTTGAAGCTGCTGTTGTCATTGTCATTGTTTTTGTTTTTGTCTTTGTCTTTGTCTTTGTCTTTGTCTTTGTCTTTGTCTTTGTCTTTGTCTTTATCTTCGCCTTCGTCAGCCAAAAACAAAAAAGCCTGCAGAGCAGGCTTTTGAAGGCAAAAAAATCATCCCGGCTTCTGCAAGCGGCAGCGGCCGGGATGATCTCGGGCAATCCCTATTCGGCAGCCCCATCCTCCGAACCTTGCCGTCCGGCTCTGCGGGCCAAATAATACTGCTTCATCTGCTCATGGACGATAAAGGCGCGGAGCTGGCGGGCCGCTTCCGGCTCCAGCGCCCCCAATCTCGCTCCATAGGATGGCGCGCCGGCAGCGTCCTGCCTCCATAACACCTCGAGCCTGCAATGGAGCTCGAACCCGAGGTCAAGGACGGCCTCCACTTCGCCGGAGCAGGGAAGATCGATCTCTTTCGACGCCCTGAACCCGACGCCCTCCAGGCTGATGTTGCATACCGTGATTTCGGCCAGCGCCGCCTTCTTGCGGCGCAGCTCGTCCTGCTGCTCCAGATGGGAAAGATCCTCCTCGTCCATCAGCTTTTCCAGCTTCTGCAGCAGCGCCTCGTCAAGCCCGTTGTGCCGAAGCTCGTCCGACCATTGGAAGCGGAGCAGATCCGTGCGGGTCGGCTTGCGGTTCGCGCTCCGGTCTCCGACGAGCAGACGGCCGGCACAGTTCACTTCGATCCGGGGATGAATCCTTTTCTCTTCCGGAAGCAGGTATCGCTCGTAAGGAAACAGCAGGGCGAGGGAGCCTTCCCGGCGTCCGATCACCCGCGAAGGCATCCGATACATACCGGAAACCGACTCCACGGTGAGCCAGACGGATTTGCCCAGCACGAACAGCTGGGGCCTGGCAACGCCGACCTCGATGAGGTCTCCCTCCATCAAGGTAAGCGTTCCTTCCTCGATCAAGCCGTCTTGCTCGACGATCGTCCGGCTGCCGAGCAGAAGCGAAGGGATCAATGTCTGCTCCAGCCAGGTGCTGTCGTCTCCAGACTGGTGACCCGATTCTGCTTGAGGGGTCGGCGATGATTCCGGCATTTGCATCATGGAACATTCCTCCTGAGCCTGTGGGGTGCCTTGGCAAAACTAAACTTCCCGGATAATGGTCAGATGCAGCTCGGTCCGCAGGTCGATGTCATACGGTACGGACGGCTCCGAGCCGTCTGCTTCCTTGATGATGCGAAGAATCGGACGATGCACGGCGACCTGGAAGTTTTTGGAGACGACGCCGATCTGCCCCGTGTTCAGCTCCACCGTCGTAGAGACGGGATACATGGAAATATGATTGCAGAACAGCCGGACCAGATCAAGATCGAAATAGGTGTTGCCGGATGCGAATAAAAATTCGATCGCCTCGGAAGGCGTGTATCTTTTGCGGTATGGCCGTGACGCGGTCAGCGCATCGAACACATCGGCGATGCCGACGATCTGGGCGTAGATGTGGATCTCGTCTTTCTTGATCCCGCGGGGATAGCCGCTCCCGTCATAGCGTTCATGATGCTGAAGGGCGCAGTGCGCGGAAAGCAGGGAGACGTCATGCTGCTTGCGGAGAAGATCGAAGCCTTCCACAGTATGGTTCTCGACGATCTTCCGCTCCTCCGCTGTCAGAGGCCCCGGCTTCTGCAGCAGCGGCTTCGGCACGCGCGTCATGCCGATGTCGAACAGAAGCGCTCCGATGCCGAGCTCCTCGAGCTGGTTGCGGTTGAACCCTTTGGCAATGCCGATAATGCCGGCCAGCACGGCCACATTGATGGAATGCTGGAACAGATAGGAATCGTGGGTATGAATTTGCCCGAGCTCTACGAATACGTCCTCCCGGGTCAGGACATCGTTCATGATATCGCCGAAGACGGATCGGAACGTCCTGCCCATTTCCGGAAGCGCGGCTCTGCCCCTGGCTTGGGGCTGGCTGATCTGGACCGTCATCAGCTTATGCATCGCTTCCGCGGCTTTGCGCCTAGTGCTGTCCCGGATCGTCTCGCTCGGCTCGATGCCCTCGGTAAGCGCATCCTCCACAAATATGATGTCGATGCCAAGCTCGGTCAATCGCTGGATATAACGGCTGCTGAGCTCCATGCCCGCTCCGAGCAGGATGTTGCCGTCCTCGCGAAAGATTGGCCTTGCGAGCCTTGCGCCCGGCTGTACGCTGCTAACTAGTACTTTTCTCATGACTTACGGCTCCGCTTTTAGAATATCATGCCTTCTTGCAGCTAAAATTGAACTTGCAGGAATTGGTTCTATTCTATCAGAATATTCGCGGTCGTGTCATGCCTTTAAGGGGGTCATCTGTCCCATATGGGCATCAAGCGAGCTTGCGGCCTACGATGCAATTGCGGCCGTTGTTCTTGGCCTCGTACAGAGCCGCATCCGCCTGCTCGAACAAATGCCGGATGTAAGCGGCGGATTCCCTTGCTTCCGAAGGAGTCTGGCGGCCCTCGACGGACAACACGCCGACGCTGATCGTAATCGATATGTAAAGTCCCGCCGTTCCCGTCACGATGCGGTTGCTCTCCACCGTCTCCTTGAGCCGTTCGGCCAGCTTCTCCGCCTGCTGCCGGTTCGTGTGGGGCAAGTAGATGGCGAACTCCTCCCCTCCGTAGCGGGCCAATAGATCGGATCTGCGCAGGATGCCCCTCACCGCCTCCGCCGTGCCGAACAGCACCTCATCCCCGATCAGATGGCCGTAGCTGTCGTTGATCTGCTTGAACAGGTCGATATCGAACATGATGACGGCGAAAGGAATGTGATAGCGGATATTCGCCGCCATCTCATGCTCCAGCCGCTGCATCAGGAACCGCCTGTTGTAGCAGCCGGTCAGGCTGTCGGTCGTCGCCATCTGCTCCAGCTTCAGGTTCGCCTTGAACAGCTCCTCCTGAATTTGGACGAGCTCCCTGTTGCGAAGCTGCAGCATCTCGTTCTGCCGGTTCTTTTCTTCCACCAGATAGCGGATCTCCGTCACATCCTGCATGGAGATCACCCTGCCGAGAAGCTCTTTCGTCCCGGAGAGGATGGGGGAAGCATCCAGAAGGACATGCCTCATGCCGACGGCGTCCGGTCCTGGAATGGCCAGCTCCATCTGTACCCGCTCCGGTATGACGGAGCCATATTTGGCCATGAAGGCCTCCGTTTCCGCAGTATCCGTACCGCATTCCCGAAGGAATGCCGCCAGATCGACCCGGTCCCCCGTCTTTGCCGCCATGTACGATTCCATTGAACGGTTGCATTCCAGCACCACGTCATGCGCATCGATGACGATCAGACCGGCCGCAAGCGAATCTGCGATATCTTTCTGCGCGATCCGCACGATATCGAAAACGCGGTAGCGCTGGATCGATGTCGTGAAATACAAGGCCGAAAGAGCGAGTCCAAGCGAGGTGATGCCGGGAATATCGGGGAAATACGGACTGAACACGACATTTACGAGAAGATCGGCCCATCCGAAGGCCAGGAAGAGCAGCAGTCCCTTGAGAGCCATCCCTACCTGGCTCCGGTGCCTCGGGGTCACCCCCCGTCGCAGCGCTTTCACGATACAGATCATGGACAGAAGGCAGAGCAGGACAATCTCGGCGAACAGGATCCAGAAAATAGGGCCGTACTCCCTCTGAACCCATATGTCTCCGCCTGTCCGGACGAACAGCCCCCGCGGATTGGCCAGTATGCCGATCACCGTCAAGGCGACGGGGACGGCCAGAGCTGTCGATGCCCGGCGGGTAAGCAGATAGGACTGGCCTGTAAGGAAGAAGGTGAGCACGAGCCAGCCGGCTCCCTGCAGCGCGAGGGACGAGAAGGAGGCCGAAATGTAGAACAGCTGGAAATGAGGATTGTCCGTCGTCCTGGCTGCGAATTGAGTCAGCGGCCATAACATCATCGAGAAGTGGAAAAGCAAATATACCTTATGTAGCCGCGTCATAGGGTTATGAAGAAAGAGATAGAAAAATAGGCCAAGCATAAACACGAACAAACTGAAATCAGCCCATATCCATGATTCCAATTGCTTCACCCATTCGCTTAAAAATCCATTGTCTTCCATTATATCACAGGCATCAGGGTCCGCCACCCTCAATTGAGCGCGACAGAGAACCCTGTTCCGATAAAGGAACAGGGTTCTCTGAACATATCGATAATTGGAAGGAATGGAGCTACAGCGAAGGAAGCCTTCCGGCCGCCGCAAGCTCCCGCTCGAGAGCCGGATCCAGATTGAGGCTGTCCCGATAGCGGCGGTACTCCAGCAGCTTTTCCTTTTCGGGCTTGCCGCTTGGCGAGCCTTTTCTGCGGACCGCGCGGATCATCAGGTTTTTGGGCGTATGCTCAGGGTCGATGAACTCCAGCACCTGGGTCCGATAGCCTGCCGCTTCCAGCAGCGCCGTCCGGGCCGCATCCGTCGCCAGCGCCGCGAACCGCTCCTTCAGCAGGCCATGCCCCAGGAGCGGAGCCAGCTCCCCGCTGCGTATTTGGCCGAATGCCTCGTGCTGGCAGCATGGCACCGACAGGATGACGGAAGCGTCCCAGCCGACCGCCTTGGCCAGCGCCGCATCGGTAGCCGTGTCGCAGGCATGCAGCGTGACGACCATGTCCGCGGCCGACAGCTCGCCGAAGCGGCCGATGTCCCCCACCTGGAAGCGAAGCGATTCATAGCCGAGCCTGTCCGCCAGCGAGGAGCAGAAAGCGATGACATCCTCCTTGAGATCCAGCCCGATGACGGAAATGGAGCGCTTCTGCTCGACCGCGAGCAGATGGTACAAGGCAAAGGTGAGATAGGACTTGCCGCAGCCGAAGTCGACGATCTTCAGCTCACGGCCTTCCGGCAGCTGGTCGGCCACATCGTTCACCATTTCAAGGAAACGGTTGATTTGGCGATATTTATCCTGCTTGTCCGCCTTCACCCGGCCCTCTGCCGTCATGATGCCGAGCTCGACAAGGAACGGCGCCGGCGCGGAGCCTTCAAGCACCCGCTTCTTCATGCGGTCATGGGAGGCCGTTCCGATCTCCGCCATCTTCGCGGTCGCCGGCTTCCGAAGCAGCGCCGCTTTTCCTTTTTTGTTCAGCAGAAGCTGAAGATCGGCCTCCGGCGTCTTGAAGATCGCCTGGCGGTAATGCTCCTTCATGAGCAGGACGATGCGCGCGGCCGCAGCTTCCGGGTCGAGATTTTCATGAAGCACCTTGGTCTTGTGATGGCTCTCGAACTGGTAGCGGAAGCCCGACTTCAGCTTGACCGGCCGGACGACCGTTCGCGGCGCGACCTCGTCCGAGCTTCTCCTCAGGCCGCTCATCGAAGCTTGCAGAAGCTCTCCTCTCTCGGCTGCTTCGCCTATCGTCTGCTCCCAGGCGGTCGTTTCCTCTTGCTTGTCCATGTCATCCATAACTCCTTCTTGAATCGTATCCGCCAAGCGGGGCCCCGCTCCGGCGACAGGCCGGCGCGGGGCCCCGTCCGAGGATCCGGGCTGCTCGTGCAATGGTCAGGACTTCTTGTCTCTAGAACCGTCCGCCTATCCTATGCGGTCTTCCTTGAGAACCGTAAGAAGCTCAAGCCGGGTAACTCCTCCCGCAGCGAGCCGCTCATCGTCTTGAAGCAGCAGCCTGCGGTAAAACGCCTCGTTCTCTCCCGGCGCCAGCTCCCCGTCCTCCTCAAGCTCGAACATCAGATCCTCGGCGAGGGCATAGCTTCCCCGCTGCTCCATCCAGCGGGCTGCCAGCCGCTTCGTATCCGGGGGCAGCTCGTAGGAAGCAAGCGCTTCAAGCTGGCGTTCGGCTTCTTCGTCCGGATCCGCCGCGATCCGTTCCGCGCCCATCAGGGACAGCCTCATGAACAGATGGAGCGATTTGATACGGAGCACGAAGGCGGCGGACTCCTGTCCAAGCTCCAGCAGCAAGTCCGCTTCCTCGCGAAGCAGGACGGCAAGCACCTGCAGCTGGGCATGGTCCGGATTCCCGCTGCGCGACAGCATGGCGACGAGATCCTCGTCGGACAAGCTGCGCAGCAGGCGCGAGTTGAGCCGGAACTGCTTCTCCAGCAGCTCCTCGATCGCCTGGAGCGCCTCCGCATGCCTCCATTCTTTTTTGAGCCCTAGCACGGCCCCGGCTACCTGTCCGAGCTGTTCGATCATCCGCATGATATAATCCCGCTGGAACATGAATTTCTTCCTTCCCGCCGCCGGAATATCCAGCCCGGCTGTTTATTCGCTGGCCGGGAAGCTTTCCCGCATCCAGTCCTCGATCGCTTCCGCCAGTTTATCCGGAGCTTCCATCATCCCCATATGCCCGCTGTCATCCAGCACGATCGTGCTGGAGCGGCTGCCGCGCGCGGCGAACACCCGCTCCGGCGGAACGACGCCGTCCTTGGCTCCGGCAACGAGCAGCACGGGCAGCTCCGACTGCTCCACGACATGGCTGCGGCCGGAACGGGCTTTCATGCCGAGCGCTATGGCAGCGGCGCTCTCCGCCGACGTGCCGTAGCCGATCTCCTTCGCCCGTTCGGCAAGCTCGGACTCGGCCCGCTCGTGCGCGAACAGCTTCGGAACAAGGCCATCCACGAAGGGCTTGATGCCGTCCGCGCGCAATGCCGCAGCCGCCTTGTCGCGCCCGGCCTGCGCTTCGGCGCTGTCCGGCAGCGGCGTGGAGTGGACCAGCGCGAATCCCTTCAGGAGGGCTGCATGTCTTTCGGCAAGAGCAAGAGCCGCATAACCTCCGAGCGAATGGCCCAGCACGACAGCCGGCCCGGCTTCCAGCGCATCCAGGAGGGCAGCGACATCCTCCGCAAGCTCCTCCATGCCGAGCACCGCTTCCCGGGCTCCCGAAGAACCGCCGTGGCCGCGCAAATCCGGCGTCAGCACCCGATATCTTTTTTCCAGGATCGGGAGCACCTTCTCCCAATAGGCGGAGCTTCCGCAGAAGCCGTGCAGAAGAACAAGCACATCCTGTCCCGCTGCGCCTCCATTGTCTCTATAGGCCAGCTCCGTTCCGTTGCTCAGCGTCAGCTTGCGGGTTGCAAGCGATCGGTCGGACATCTTCGATCATTCCTTTCCTTTGCCTTATAAGTTGAAAGTTGAACTCGGAATTCGAACTTCGTTCTCGGCATCAAGAAGCGTCATTGCCCCTGCGATTGTCCGCGGACCTGCTCGCGAAACCGAACTGACCTCCGGTTCCACCCTCCTCAGGCATGTCCGACGCCGCCGCAGGCCAGGCAGCCGCAGCTGCGTCCGCGATTCCCTGCGCCATGCCGATGACGCGGTACAGGCTCGTCGTCTGGATGATCCAATAGGGCTTATGTCCCTGAGTATTGACGACAGCGGCGACGCTGTAGTCTCCTACCGGCGGCAGCTGCTGCCCGATGGCTTGTCCCGGCTGCAGCGGACCGCTGCGCACGAGGTAAAGCCCCGTCGATTCCGAGCGGCCGAGGCAAGCATCGATGGCGATGACGCATGCCGTCTCGCTGAGTGTCGCCAGGATCGGACCGACCTGCTCCGAATCGCATGGCTGCTCAAGCGTCCCCGTCACCCGGGGAAAGCCTTTTTCCCGCAGCATGGAGCCGGCGAGCGGTCCCAGCGAGTCGCCCGTCGAACGGTCGCTTCCGATGCATAAAAAGACAACCTCGTCCCGCAAGGGATGTTTCTCGGCAACCGATTCAAAAAACGTTTCCAGACCCCGCCCGTCGACCCTTGCCCACTTGGCCGCGTCTTCCGGACGGATTTGCTTCAGTTCCCGCTTCATATCCGCGCCCCCATTAACGCTGGCAGATTAGTTTGCTTCTATTGTACCGGAAGAGCAGGCTCCGTTCAATTTGACGGCCGGATGGCGCACATGGGAAGGCAATGGCTTTCATGGTACAATGGATGAAAGCCATATATCCGCAGGAGGTTTTCCATGACTGACCTTAGCCAGCCGACCCAGGAAAATGTAGAATTCATGATCGAAGCCATCAAAACCAAGCTGAAAATGGCCACAGCGGCCGCCATGCAGGCTTCCAGCTTCGGACCGGGCTGTTATGAGGATATCCGGGAACTCTATGAAATCGTATCGTCCAAATCCAACTTCAGCATCAGCGAAGTGGAGGCTCTCGTCTCCGAACTCGGCAAGCTCCGCGCGCCACGCTGATCCCCGTCCGGGCCGCAAAGCTCCGGAGAGCAAAAAACACCCCCGCATGCATGCGGGGGTGTTTGGCTTGTCGCCGTCTAGACGGCTTCTTTTTCCGGTGCAGCTTCGCTGGCAGCCGTTTCTTCGGCAGCCGCTTCCACGGAAAGCTTCACGTTGACGAGCTTCTGCTCGCCGCGAAGGAACTGCGCCAGCCGCTCGAGCTTGTCGGCCAGCTCCGGTCCCGTAAGAGATACGTTGAGCTGATAGCCGAATTGGTCGGCCGGCAGCTTGACCTCGCGCGGCATATAAGCGAATTCGCCCGTTCCCGGGTTGGAGCCTGCCAGCTGGTCCGGATAGAACTTGTCGGATTTGTTGACTACGCGCTCGTAAATGCGCAGCTTCTTAAGGAGCATGTAATATTGAGCGGAATGCTTGAAGCCCCAAGCTTCCCGGATATCTTTCAGCGTGTAATCCGTCTTCCAGCGCTTAAGTTTTTCAACTTGCTCATCGGATTCCAGCTTCAAAAATTCATCAAGCGGCATAATCGGCATCAAATTTTACCCCTCCAAATATCAGATGTGTCTCATTATCATTTATTAATTAACGAATATATATTAAAAAATACCATAGAAAATTGACTTACACAATTATTTTTTCGCTTGAATGAGTGAATTTTTATCTTATTATTCGCCATTATTGAACATATGCTTCTGCCCTTTCGAAAAAATGTTCACCTTTTCCAGACCATTCGACATCATTCGCTCTCTCTCTTTTACTTTTGTGCATAAAAAAACGCAAAACGGCTTGAAATGCCGTCCTGCGTTTTTGTGCCGCCATGCCCATCGACATCCAAATGTTCCGCTCAGCCGTTGTCCGGCTGAAGCCCGGCAGCGGCGGCAAACCGCTTGAACGCCGCGCGGCCCTCAGCCGTCCGCTTATAGACGCCCGCATCCGTCAGCACCTGCAGGAACTTGTCTCCTGCGGAATCCAGTACCGCCTGCATAGCGGCTTCGCGATCCATCGTCTTTCCCCATGCCTGCATCAGCTCGGCGTACCAGCGTCCATGCGGAGCCATGGCCGCGCCGTCCGCTCCCGCTGCGACATCCTCCCATTGCAGCGCTCCGGATAGACACGCAGCGATGATTTCCATCTCCGCCTTGAGCCGCCCAGGCAGCACGGCCAGCCCCATCACTTCGATCAGGCCGATATTTTCCCTCTTCAGATGATGGAGATGGCGATGAGGGTGGAAAATGCCTTCGGGATGCTCCTCGCTGGTCCGGTTGTTGCGAAGCACGAGATCAAGCTCGTACACTCCGTCTTCCTTGCGCCTTGCCACCGGAGTAATCGTGTTATGCGGAATGCGCGTCCCATGCGCCTCTGTATGAGCATGGATCTCCGCCTCGGGATCGCTGTATTCTCTCCAGGCGTCGAGTACATCCGATGCGGCTTCGGCGAGCTCCCGCCGGTCTCGGCCCGCCAGCCGCAGCACGCTCATCGGCCATCGGACGATTCCGTAGGAGATGTCCGGCCGGGATGAATGGGAGAAGCTCTCCTCTACGGGAGCCTCTTCCATCGGGAAGACATGCCGTCCTCCCTGGAAATGGTCATGGCTGAGGATCGAGCCTCCGACAATGGGAAGATCGGCGTTGGAGCCGACAAAATAATGCGGAATCTGCTCCGTGAACTCCAGCAGCCTGCCGAAAGTGCGGTGCGTGATCGACATCGGGCTGTGCTCGGCCCGGAAGACGATGCAATGCTCCTTGTAGTACACATACGGAGAATATTGAAGGAACCAGGACTCGCCGCTCAGGCGCAAGGGCAGAATCCGGTGGTTCTGCCGGGCCGGATGATCGGCTCTTCCGGCATAACCCATGTTCTCCTTGCACAGCAGGCACTTCGGATAGGCCGAAGGGGGCATGCTTCTGAGCATGGCGATCTCGGCGGGATCCTTTTCCGGCTTCGATAGGTTGACGGTCATTTCGAGCGGTCCGTAAGCCGTCGGATGGATCCAGTTCCTATTGAGCGCGACGCGGTCGAGACGGATGTAGTTGGCGTCGATATTGAGCCGATAGAACTCATCCGTCGCCTGCCGGATGCCGCGCTCCGCCGCAGCAGCCCGGAAGCGGGCATGCGTCTCGGACGGCCGCGGCATGAGCAATCCCATCAATCGTGCATCCAGCAAATCCCGCTCCGTAACGCTGTCCCGGATCATGCCGGATGCAGCGGCATAGTCCAGAAGCGGCCGCAGCAGCTCCGGCGCCCCGGCCCCCGCTGCCGGCAAGCCTGCCGCCAGCGAGGCTCTATCGGCGTCATCCGGCGCATCCAGCAGCCCCTGCCCCCAGGACGGAAGCTCTTCCGAGCCGGCCGCTGGAGCGGCCAGACCGAGCAGGTCAAGGAGCGAATTGCGAGCTGCGCCTGCGTCCAGCGGCTCCAGCATGCCCCTCTCCAGAGCAAAGGCGACCAGCCTCCCGATTGCTTCCGAGACATGCTGATCATGCGGAATAAGTGGACTTTCGTTCATGGAAATGCTCTCCTCCCGGGAATACGGCCGGTCTTGGCAGCCGTTTAGCTGTTGTAGCCTTGCGGCTTGGCCTGATGCCACTGCCAAGCGCTGGCGATGATGTTCTCCAGATCGCTGCGCTGCGGATTCCATCCGAGCTCCGTGCGGGCCCTCTCGGAAGAAGCGACCAGCACGGCGGGATCGCCGGCTCTGCGCGGCTCGATGACCGCCGGAATCTCGCGGCCCGTAATCCGGCGGGCGATCTCGACGACTTCCTTCACGGAGAAGCCGTGTCCGTTGCCGAGATTGTAGACGGCGCTGTCCGCTCCTTGGCGCAGGCGCTTGACGGCGAGCATATGGGCGTCGGCAAGGTCGCTGACATGGATGTAATCGCGGATGCAGCTGCCGTCTGCCGTCGGGTAATCTTCTCCGAATACCGAGATATGGCTCCTCTGGCCCAGTGCTGTCTGGAGCACGATCGGAATCAGATGCGTCTCGGGATCATGATCCTCTCCGATTCGCCCGCTTTCGTGAGCGCCTGCGGCATTGAAATACCGAAGGGATATGAACCGGAATCCATGCGCCCGGTCGAACCAGCGAATCATTTTTTCCATCGCCAGCTTCGTTTCCCCATAGGCATTGGTCGGCTCCGTGCGGTCCAGCTCGGAGATCGGCACCTGCTCAGGCTCTCCATAAGTCGCAGCCGTGCTGGAGAAGACGATCCGGCGCACGCCGGCGCGGTTCATCGCTTCCAGCAGGCACAGCGTTCCATAGACGTTGTTATGGTAGTATTTGCCCGGGTCCTTCATGCTCTCCCCGACCAGGCTGCTCGCCGCAAAATGAATGACCGCGTCGATGGAGTTCTCGCCGAATACCCGGTCCAGCAACCCGGCATCCCGCAAATCTCCCTCGTACAGCTTCCCGCCGAGCACCGCCTCGCGATGGCCCTGCTGCAGGTTGTCGACCACGACAACCTCCTCGCCGTTTTCCAGCAGCGCCGCTACTGCATGCGAACCGATATAACCGGCTCCTCCCGTTACCAATACAGCCATGGTTCCCTCTCCTCTCGAAAAGCTCGTCTGATATGCTGCCTACTGAATCATACGACATATTCCGCCGCTTGGGCATCCGGCTTGGGATGCTGGTTGTCCCGGGCCGGAAGCTTCATTGTCCGCAACGATCAGACCGGAGCGTCCAGACGGCCGGCGCCGCCGCCGATCGAGCAGACGTAGAAGTCCGGGATCAGCCCGGTCTTCTTCGTATAACTGTCCGCTACAGCGGCCTTGAAGCCGTCCACGCTGTCCTTGCGCACCAGGGAGACGGTGCAGCCGCCGAAGCCGGCGCCTGTCATCCGGGAGCCGAGCACGCCCGGCGCCATGCGGGCCGCTTCCACCATGGCGTCAAGCTCCGGACCGGTTACTTCGTACAGATCCCTCAAGGAATCGTGGGACGCGTTCATCAGCGCTCCGAATGCGTTCAGGTCGCCCTTCTCGAGAACGCGCACCGATTCCAGGACGCGGGCGATTTCTTCCACGACATGCTTCGCGCGCTTGCGGACCGTATCGCTCGCTATCCGTCCGGACTCCTGTTCCAGCTGCTCCGGGGTCAGCTGCCCCAGCAGCGTCAGATCCGGGAAGGCGGAGCGGAGGTCATGCACAGCCTGGTCGCATTCCGCCCGTCTTTCGTTATATTTGGAATCGACGAGTCCGCGCCGCTTGTTCGTATTGCCGATGACGAGGACGCAGTCTCCCGAATCGAAGGGAACATGCCGATGCTCCAGCGTATCGCACATCAGGAGGATCGCCTCGTTCTCGCGGCCGTTCGCCACCGCGAACTGGTCCATGATGCCGCACTGGACGCCGTTGAACTCGTTCTCGGATTTCTGGGCCAGCAGCGCAAGCTCCGTCCTGTCGATGCCATGCCCGCCTTCGGCCAGCAGCGCGTAGGCGGTCAGCACCTCGATGGAAGCGGAGGAGGAAAGGCCGGCTCCGTTCGGAATCTCTCCGCTGTACAGCATGTCATAACCGTGGGCAGGCCCTTTTCCGCGGTTCTGAAGCTCCTTGACGACTCCCTTGGGATAGTTCATCCAGTCGTCCTCCTCGCGGTAGGCGATGGAGTCCAGATCGATCTCTCCCGTCAACGGGAAATTGGCGGATGCCATCCGCAGCACCCGGTCGCCTCGGGGACGAAGCAGCAGCGTCGTGCCGAACGTCAGCGCCGCCGGGAACACATACCCGCCGTTGTAGTCCGTATGCTCGCCGATCAGGTTGACTCGGCCCGGAGCGTAATAATACTGGATGTTTTGCCCGTTCTCGCCGAAAGCTTGCAGGAATTGCTGGTTCAGTTGAAGCAGATCCGCCATTTTGATCATCCTGTTCATAAGGAATTTTGGAGCCGGCTTCAGCTGTCGTCAGCCGCTCCTCTTGCTGTCATCTATAGGTCCAGTATATAGCTGCGGGAGCCGGCATGGTATGGCATGATGTGCGGTTATTATGGATTTTTGTGAC
>NZ_BIMD01000076.1 GCF_004000905.1 Paenibacillus humicus NBRC 102415 | reverse complement strand
GAATTTATCGGACATACGTTCCGTTATTCTCGAATTCGTATCCGTATATCAATACGTTTTAAAGAAATAACGGATCCTATGTCCGATAAGACGTACAAAACGCTGATTTACGCCTAATAACGGATCCTATGTCCGATAGACGAACAAAACGCTGATTTACGCCTAATAACGGATCCTATGTCCGACAGACGAACAAAACGCCGATTGACGCCAAATTACGGATCTTATGTCCCATACGAGGAACAAAACGCTGATTCACGCCCAATTCCGGATTCTCTCTCCAATACGCTAGCAATACGCCGATTGATGCTTAATCACGGATTCTATGTCCGATACGATAAACAAAACGCTGATTCACGCTTAAAGCCTCAAATCGGCAGCTCTTCCCATTCCAGAGCACGGCTTCATTGTCTTTAATCCCGAAGAGCAAAAAAACAGCCCTCGAGCGGATATGCCGCACGAAGGCTGCTGGTTGCAAGCTGCCGGACGAATTCCATGGAGAGCAACGACACGATAACGCGTTTGCCGGAAAGTCAGCTCATACTCCGTTCCCTTGAGCTCCTATTTCGAGCCCGTATCCTTCGGCTTGCGGCCTCTCTTCTTCGGCGCCTCTTCCGTGCCTCTCTTTTTCGTGGCAGCTTCCGTGCCGCGCTTCTTCGGGGCCGTGACGTATTCGCCGCGGCTCTCGGCGGCAAGCATCTGCTCGCCGGCCGCCCCGACCTCGGCAGCCGCTCCGGACGCCTCGGCGCGGGCGACCGCTTCCTCGGTCCGCTTGCGGTCGCGCTCCAGCACCGGGCCGAGGTACTTGCCCGTGTACGAGCCCTCTACCTTGACGACCTGCTCCGGCGTGCCCGTCGCGACGATCATGCCGCCGCCGCTGCCGCCCTCCGGTCCGAGATCGATGAGATAGTCGGCGGTCTTGATGACGTCGAGGCTATGCTCGATGACGAGCACAGACTCGCCGGAATCGACGAGGCGATGCAGCACCTGAAGCAGACGGTCGACGTCGTCCATATGGAGACCCGTCGTCGGCTCGTCCAGAATATAGAATGTGCGTCCCGTGCTGCGCCGGTACAGCTCGGAGGCGAGCTTCACGCGCTGCGCTTCGCCGCCGGACAGCGTCGTCGCCGGTTGGCCCATGTTCATGTAGCCCAGGCCGACATCCATCAGCGTCTGCAGCTTGCGGTGGATCTTCGGAATGTTGCGGAAGAATTCCGTCGCGTCCTCGATCGTCATATCCAGCACGTCGGCGATGCTGTGCCCCTTGTACTTGACCTCCAGCGTCTCGCGGTTGTACCGCTTGCCCTTGCAGATCTCGCATGGCACGTACACGTCCGGCAGGAAGTGCATCTCGATCTTGATGATGCCGTCGCCGCGGCACGCTTCGCAGCGGCCTCCCTTGATATTGAAGCTGAATCGGCCTTTCTTGTAGCCGCGCACCTTGGCCTCGTTGGTGGAGGAGTAGACGTCGCGGATATCGTCGAAGACGCCGGTATAGGTCGCCGGGTTGGAGCGCGGCGTGCGGCCGATCGGCGACTGGTCGATGTCGATGACCTTGTCGATCTGCTCCAGTCCCCGAATTTCCTTGTACTCGCCGGGACGGACCTTCGCGCGGTTGAGATCCCTGGCAAGCGTCTTGTACAGAATCTCATTGACGAGCGTCGACTTGCCCGAGCCGGATACGCCGGTAACGGCCGTGAATACGCCGATCGGAACCTTGACGTTGACGCCCCGCAGGTTGTTCTCCTTGGCCCCGCGGATCTCCAGCCAGCGGTCGTCGGTCTTGCGGCGCTTCTGCGGCACGGCGATGAACTTGCGGCCGCTGAGGTATTGGCCGGTCAGGGAATTCTCGTCCTTCATGACCTCCTGCGGCGTGCCTTGGGCGATGACATGGCCGCCATGAATGCCGGCTCCAGGCCCGATGTCGATGATGTAATCGGCGGCCAGCATCGTGTCCTCGTCATGCTCGACGACGATGAGCGTATTGCCGAGGTTGCGCATATGCTCCAGCGTGCCGATCAGCCGGTCGTTGTCGCGCTGGTGCAGCCCGATGCTGGGCTCGTCCAAGATGTAGAGAACGCCCATGAGGCTGGAGCCGATCTGGGTAGCCAGACGGATCCGCTGCGCCTCGCCGCCCGACAGCGTCCCCGCCGCCCGAGACATGGACAAGTAATTCAGGCCGACATTGACGAGGAAGCCGAGCCGGCTGTTGATTTCCTTGAGAATGAGATTCGCGATCGTCCGGTCCTTCTGGTTCAAATCGAGCGATCCGAAGAAGTCTTGCGCGTCCCCGATGGACAAGGAGGTCGTATAGGCGATGTTCTGCCCTCCGACCGTAACCGCTAGACTCTCCTTCTTGAGACGCTGGCCTTTGCAGCTGCCGCAAGGCTTGGCGCTCATGTATTCCTCGATATACTCGCGCATGGAATCGGAGGCCGTGTCGCGGTAGCGTCGGGCCAGGTTGTTCACGACGCCCTCGAACGGCACATACGCCTCCTTGCGGAAGCCGAAGTCGTTCTCATACTGGAACTTGACCCGCTCCCCGCCCGTGCCGTACATCAGCTTTTTCATCTGCTCGGCGGTCAGTTCGCTGACCGGCACGTCCATCGGAATGTGGTAATGCTTGCATACGGCGGCCATGAATTGCGGGTAGTAGTTCGACGTGCTGCCCGCCCATGCCTCGAAAGCACCTTGCGAAATCGTCTTGCCCGGATCATGGATGAGCAGATCCGGATCGACGATCATCTTGGCGCCCAGGCCGTCGCATTCCGGGCAGGCTCCGAACGGACTGTTGAAGGAGAACATCCGCGGCGAAAGCTCGTCGATGCTGAAGCCGCAGATCGGACAAGCCAGGTTGGAGCTGAACAGCAGCTCCTCCTGATCGATGATGTCGACGATCACCTGGCCTTCGGACAGCTTGAGCGCCGTCTCCAGCGAGTCGGCGAGACGGGTCCGGATATCCTCCTTGACGACGATCCGGTCGACGACGACCTCGATGCTGTGCTTCTTGTTCTTCTCCAGCTCGATGCTCTCGCTCAGGTCGCGCAGCTCGCCGTCCACGCGGACGCGGACGAAGCCCTGCTTCTGGATGTCCTGCAGCAGCTTGGTGTGCTCGCCCTTGCGGCCGGAGATGATCGGGGCCAGAATCTGCAGCCGGGTGCGCTCCGGATATTCCAGGATGCGGTCGACCATCTGCTCCACCGTCTGGGACGTAATCTCGATGCCGTGCTCCGGGCAATGGGGCTTGCCGATCCGGGCGAACAGGAGCCGAAGATAATCGTAGATCTCCGTGACGGTTCCGACCGTGGAGCGCGGGTTGCGGCTTGTCGTCTTCTGATCGATGGAAATGGCGGGGGAAAGCCCCTCGATGGAATCGACGTCGGGCTTCTCCATCTGGCCGAGGAACTGGCGCGCGTATGCGGACAGAGATTCCACATAGCGGCGCTGCCCTTCGGCGTAAATCGTGTCGAACGCGAGCGAGGACTTGCCCGAGCCGCTGAGGCCCGTCAGCACGACGAACTTGTCGCGCGGAATCGTCACGTCGATATTTTTCAGGTTATGGGCTCTGGCGCCCTTGATCTCGATACGGTCGCTTGCCACAGGCTGGTACCCTCCTATATCCAATAGGGCGGCCGCGAAAGGCCGCTCCTTGCTGCTTCTATATTAGAGAGCGGCAGTGCCGCTCCTTTGAACAGGGAATCCCGCCGCTCCGCTCAGCTGTCTTCGGCCCGCAGCTCGAGAAGCGCGTCGCGCAGTTCCGCCGCCTTCTCGAAGTTGAGGTTCTTGGCGGCGTTCTTCATCTCCGCCTCCAGGCGGTTGATGACCTGCTGGCGCTCCTTCTTGGTGAGCTTGCCGGAGACACCGGACAGATAGTCGGCCTTCTGCTCGGCCGCCTTCGTCGCCTCGATGACGTCGTGGATCCGCTTGCGGATCGTCGTCGGCGTCACGCCGTGCTTCTCGTTGTACGCTTCCTGGATGGAACGCCGGCGCTGAGTCTCCGAGATCGCGAGCTTCATGGAATCGGTGATCTTGTCGCCGTACATGATGACCCGGCCCTCGGAATTGCGCGCCGCCCGTCCGATCGTCTGGATGAGCGACCGCTCGGAGCGGAGGAAGCCTTCCTTGTCCGCATCGAGAATCGTCACCAGCGATACTTCCGGAAGATCGAGGCCTTCCCGCAGCAGGTTGATGCCGACGAGCACATGGAAGGTGCCGACGCGCAGATCGCGCAGAATCGCCATCCGCTCCAGCGTCTTGATGTCGGAGTGCAGGTAGCGGACCTTGATGCCGACCTCCTTGAGGTAGTCGGTGAGATCCTCCGCCATTTTCTTGGTCAGCGTCGTGACGAGCACGCGCTCGTCCTTGGCGATGCGGTCGCGGATCTCGCCGAGCAGATCGTCGATCTGCCCCTTCGTCGGACGGACCTCGATGATGGGATCCAGCAGTCCCGTCGGGCGGATGATCTGCTGGATAGGCTCTCCCGGAGCGGTCTCCAGCTCGTACGGGCCCGGCGTCGCGGACACATAGATCGTCTGCTTGTCCTTGGCCTCGAACTCCTCGAAGCGCAGCGGCCGGTTGTCCATGGCGGACGGCAGCCGGAAGCCGTGCTCCACCAGCACTTCCTTCCGCGCGCGGTCGCCGTTGTACATGGCGCGGATCTGCGGCAGCGTCACATGGGATTCGTCGATGACGATGAGCATGTCGTCCGGGAAATAGTCCATCAGCGTATACGGAGTCGCTCCCCGCTCGCGGAAGGTCAGCGGTCCGGAGTAGTTCTCGATGCCGGAGCAGAAGCCCATCTCCTGCATCATCTCGATGTCGTAGCGGGTCCGCTGCTCCAGCCGCTGCGCCTCCAGCAGCTTGCCCCGCTCGCGCAGTTCGGCCAGACGCTCCTCCAGCTCGCGCTCGATGTTGACAAGCGCGATCTTCATCTTGTCCTCGTGGGTGACAAAGTGGGAGGCCGGAAAGATCGCAACATGGTCGCGCTCTCCGATGATCTCTCCCGTCAGGACGTCGATCTCGGTGATGCGCTCGATCTCGTCTCCGAACAGCTCGACGCGGATCGCCCGCTCGTTGTTCGCGACCGGGAAGATCTCCACGATGTCGCCCCGCACCCGGAACGTGCCGCGCACGAAGTTGATGTCGTTGCGCTGGTACTGGATGTCGACAAGCTTGTGCAGGATCTGGTCGCGCCCCTTCTCCATCCCCTTGCGCAGCGACAGCACGAGGCTGCCGTACTCCGATGGCGAGCCGAGGCCGTAGATGCACGACACGCTGGCGACGATGATGACGTCGCGGCGCTCGAACAGCGAGCTGGTCGCGGAGTGGCGCAGCTTGTCGATCTCGTCGTTGATGCTGGAATCCTTCTCGATGTAGGTGTCGGTCGACGGGAGGTAGGCTTCGGGCTGGTAATAGTCATAGTAGCTGACGAAGTAGGAGACGGCGTTGTCGGGGAAGAACTCCTGGAACTCGCTGCACAGCTGGGCGGCAAGCGTCTTGTTGTGGGCGATTACGAGCGTCGGGCGGTTGAGCTTGGCAATGGTGTTGGCTATCGTATAGGTCTTGCCCGTGCCGGTGGCGCCGAGCAGGATCTGGTGCTTCTGTCCCTCCCGCACCCCTTCGACGAGCTTCTGGATCGCGCCGGGCTGGTCGCCCTGGGGCGTATAGTCCGACTTCAGGTTGAAAAGTTTCTGTACGGTATCGGCCATATGGCTCTGAAACACCTCGATTCCTCTATATATGAAGCTAAAGACCCGGTCCCAAAGACCCGGTATAGCAAGTGAAATCTACTATTATATGAATAATTCCCTATTTAACTGTATACCCCGGAGAGCCGATAAAGTAGACGTCCCCGAATTTCATAAGAATATTTGTTCCCATTCATTATACCGAGTCGTTTCTTGGCTTGCAATGAGAACACTTTGGCAATCCAGCCTGTTTCCGGACGCCCTCTCCATCTTCGGCAAGGGATTTATATCTATACCCGCAATCCTTTCTATAGGAACGCTTCTTCCGCCGCGGCGGCAAGACGTTCTGCCATATAGGGACCTACTCAAGGAGCGTGAACGGCCTCATGGACTTAACGACACTAATCGGAATCGCGGCAGGCATCGCCGCTCTGGTCGGCGGCTTCCTCTGGGAAGGCGGCGAAATGCACGGCCTGGTGGAAAAGACAGCCATCCTGATCGTCTTCGGCGGCACCTTCGCCGCCGTCGCCGTCAGCTTCCCCGCCTCCCGCCTGCGCGGCATTCCATCCGCCCTTCGCCTCGCCTTCAGCAAGGACGAGGATTCGCAGCAGCAGATCATCGAGCGCATGACCGAGATGGCGACGATCGCCCGCCGCGGCGGCGTGCTGGCGCTGGAGACGCATGCCGGCAAGCTCGACGACCGCTTTCTGCGCGAAGGCATCCTCATGGTCGTGGACGGCACGGATCCAGACCTGACCAAGGACATTCTCGAGCTCGAGATCGAGGCGATGGAGCGGAGCCATGAGCAGCAGGCCAAAATTTTCGAAAGCGCGGGAGGCTTCGCTCCGACAATGGGAATCATCGGCACCGTCATGGGCTTGATCAAAGTGCTCGGCGACCTGCATGATCCCGGCTCGCTCGGCTCCTCGATCGCCGTGGCGTTCACGGCTACGCTGTACGGCGTCGCTTCGGCCAATGTCGTCTACCTGCCGCTGGCTTCCAAAATCCGCTCCCGCAGCCAGGAGCAGGTGCATCGCATGGAGATGATGCTCGAAGGCATCATGGGCCTCCAGGCCGGAGAGAACCCGCAGCTGATCCGCAAGAAGCTGCAGTCCTTCGTCGTCCAGGACGAGCCGATGCGCAGAAAGCCGAAGGCGGCGCGGGACGCGGCAGAGGGAAAGGCGGACGGGAATGCGGCGGAGGTCTAGGCGGCGCGGCGCGGCCGCGGCTGCCCCGGAAAACCATGAGCGCTGGCTCATTACCTATTCCGACCTCATCACGCTGCTGCTGATTTTCTTTGTCGTGCTCTATGCCATGAGTCAGCTGGATGTCAAAAAATACGAGGTTCTGGCGCAGTCTCTCCAGTTCCAGTTCAACAAATCGGATGCGGTGCTGGACGGCGGCCGCGGAGTCGCCGGTCAAGCGATACAAGACGGCTCCACGCTTCAAAGCCCGGTTCCAGCCAAGCCTGTCGTCTCCAGCGCGGAAACGGGAAAGGAGCAGCTGAAGCGGCTGCAGGAGGAAGAGCTGCAGAACCTGCTGAAGATCATCCAAACCTATATCAAGGACCACAAGCTCCAGGACCGCGTCTACGTCGCCGACACGCCCAAGGGCATCGCCATCCGGCTGAACGACCTGTTCCTGTTCGACCTCGGTCGGGCGCAGCTCAAGAAAGAGGCGACGCCGGTGCTGGACAAGCTGTCGAGCCTGTTCAAGTCGCTGGACAACACCGTGAGCATCGAAGGCCACACCGACAACCTGCCCATCAATCCAGGCGGGCAATATGCCGACAACTGGGAACTCTCGGCCGCCCGGTCGCTGTCCGTGCTCCACTACTTCATCGGCAGCAGCAAGCTGGCCCCGACCAAGTTCGAGATAGCCGGGTACGCCGATACGCGGCCGGTCACCTCCAACAGCACGGAAGGCGGCCGCTCCAAAAACCGGCGTGTGGAAATCACCGTCCTGCGCACGAGCGCCGATGCGGCGGCTAAATAGAACGCCTCGGGCAGGACAGCGTTTCGGTCGTGAGGGTTGGACGCATCATACGGGTTGAACGCATCCTGCGGGCTGGTCGCCTTCTTGCAGGCTGCAATCAGATCTAAGGGCTCCTCAGGAGCCTTTTTTTTTGCATTCCAACGACCTCTGATGCCTTGCTTTAAGGCTCGATATGAGCCTTATTGGCATCCTTTCAACTCCGATGAAGAGCCCTAAATCGGCATTGCTTTAACTCCGATAAAGCGCGCTAAGTTCCATACGGCCCCTGCCTCGCAGGGTTCGCCGGACCTCGGTTGGGGTAAGGATTGATTTAGTGGTAAAATGAAAGCATCATGCTTCGCAGAGAGAGGATGTTACGCTTGGACGATCTCATTATCCGCACGAGCAGCGGCCTGGTTCAGGGAGCCCGCGGCAAAGGAGTCCGATTCTGGAAGGGAATTCCGTTCGCGGAGCCGCCCGTCGGAGCCAGACGCTTCCGCAAGCCGCTGCCCGCCCAGCCATGGGAAGGAATGCTCCCGGCTGTCGAGCCCGGCCCGCTGGCGCCGCAGCCGGTCGATCCGTCCGGCGGAAGCTTCCGGCTCGTGCGCACCTCCATCCCGCAATCCGAGAATTGCCTGAACGTCAACGTGTGGGCGCCGCAGGAGCCTTCGGCCAAGCCGCTGCCTGTCATGGTCTGGATCCACGGCGGATCGTTCGTCACAGGCGGCGGCGGACTGCCGATCTATGACGGGACGGAACTTGCCCGCAGAGGCGGCCTCCTCGTCGTCACGACCAGCTACCGTCTTGGCGCTCTCGGCTTCCTGCATCTGTCTCCTTACGCCGACGGCTCGGATGCGGATGACGGTTACGTATCCAACGCCGGCCTGCTCGACCAGATCGCCGCGCTGGAGTGGGTGCAGGACAACATCGCCGCTTTCGGCGGAGATCCGGCTCAGGTGACCGTGTTCGGCGAATCCGCAGGCAGCATGAGCATCGCCGCCCTGCTGGCCATGCCCGCTGCGAAAGGACTTTTCCGGAGAGCCATCCTGCAGAGCGGCGCCTCCCAGGCGCTTCCGGAACGGCAAGGCTCGGTGCTCGCCGGAGCCTACCTGCATATGCTTGGCATCGGGCCGGGCGAGCTGGACCGGCTGGCGGATATCCCGACGTCCGAGCTGACGCGAGCGGCGGACAAGCTGAAGCGGGCTGCCGGAGAATCCGCCGTCATGCTGTTCCAGCCGGTCGTCGACGGCAAGACTCTGCCGGACTTCCCGCAGAACTTGATCGAGGCGGGCTCCGCCGACGGCATCGATGTTCTCATTGGCGTCAACCGCGATGAAGGCGCCTTGTTCATCCCGCCCGGCATGCCGCTTCTCTCCGACGAGAAGAACGCGCAAGCCTATGTCGCCGTGACGGGCGCGCCGGAGGCGGCGGAATGGACGCGCGGTTATCCGAGGACGACCGAAGGGCAGCAGCAGCTCATGACGGATCTCTTCTTCTGGCGCTCCTCCCTGCTGCTGGCGGACGCGCAGCTTCCGTACGCTCCCGTTTGGATGTACCGGTACGATTTCACTGTCGAAGGGCACGATGTGTTTGCAAAGGCCTTCCACGCGGCGGAGATTCCGTTCGTGTTCAACAATCTGGACCTGCTTCAGAATGTTGGTGTTGAAGTGAATGCGAGCATGCGCGTTATGGCGGAAAAGGTTCAGGACGCCTGGATCGCGTTCGCACGCACCGGAAATCCGTCGACCGCCGAGCTTGCTTGGCCGGCTTACGAGGCCTCCAGGCGCGCGACGATGATCTTCGACGCCGACAGCCGGGTCGAGCTAGATCCGGACGCGGAGAAGCGGCGGCGGCTGACCAAGAGGAGCTAGCCGTTGCGAAAAGCATTTCATGAATTTCGGGCTTAATTGGGGGGGCAGGTGGCTAGCCTTTAACACGTGACCTTCCCGTTGTAAATGTTCAGTTACTTCCTGACAATAAAAGTAGTCGGACTATCCTTCCGTTTTGTTGCGAAGAATTTTTGCTACTACGTATTTATGTGCGTAGAAAATAAATGAAGAAATTCTTGTAGCGGTAAAGCATCCCAACTATCGCTCACAAAAAACAGGTCAATCATGGTGGTATCTGACCATAATCGACCTGTTTGATGTATCGTCATAGCGTTATTTAGGTTACAAATTCAAGCAATGACGTACGCACAACAAATTCTAGATATCTTTATACGGGTATTACATGGGTTAGATGTATTATTGGTTGAATGTTGGGTTCATTCGGCACTAGGTAGCCCCCGCCAAAAAAAAAGCCCTAAAGAAAATGAACTTTAGGGCAAAGCACGTTAGCTATAATGATTGAGGGAACAATTCCAAATATGTTCTGTACCACTCAGGGCGCTGCGCTTTAATTTGAGAAAGAACCTCTGCTAATGCAACCCCCTTTAACTGAGACAGCTTTTCATAATTTATTTGCTGCGTATTCAGCCAAATCTGACCTAAATACTCACCACAGCTAGCTGCAATCATCTCATCATAGCTATTGTCATTGGACAATTGTATTAAAATGTCCACTGTCTCAGTATCTTGAAAATTGATACCTAAATCAATTACTGCATCATCTTTTTCCGCATCTGATGCAGTTGGGTCTTTTAATATCTCTAAAAGTTTCTCTTTCTTCATAATATTTCACTTCCCTAATGGAATATGAGTACCGACACTCGACCCACCTATTTGTCCTGTAAATGGATTAATGTATGATGTCGGTGTTCCTTCAGCATCTAATCGAGCATCAAAGCGAGGTTGATTGCTTCCTGCTTCCAGTCCTGGCCTTGTACTTGTTTCAGGTTTCAGCTTCAACCTCCAACTAAATTTTCCATTGGCGTCTTTTACTCCCCATTGCTCGACGCCACCAGCAGTATCTTGTCTCACCCATCCCTTTTCTTGTGCCCAAGTTCTCAAATTAGCGGTGTTCTTAGCAATGCTTCCAGTGTCTTTAACTAAAGCATTTCCCGCACCCTGGGAAACTCTCATTTCCCGTAACATTAGCCGCTCCTGTTGGAGACTAGCAACGGAGGCTGTATTCCCACGAATAACTGTCGTCGGAAGTCTACCACTGGAACCTCCTCCGCTTGAACCGTTGACCGCTGGATTACCTCCAATCAAACTTCTAAAGTTCATCGAAGCTCCACTTCGGAAATCACGATCGAATCTTGCATGACCACTAGGATCAGTAGCGACTAAAGGATTATTCTCAACATAAGTATACTGATTCAAACTTAATGGATTCTTTATCTCCCCTTCATACGTATCTTCAATAATAAACCGCCCCACGCTCGGATCATACCAGCGTGCCCTCAGATACTGTATCCGAGCAATGGAGTCCCAGTATTCACCAGAATACAGGAATGGATTTGACTTCGTTTCTTTACTTGTGATGAGCCCGCCCCAAATATCGTACTGATACTGGTTTTGACTGGTGTTCCCTGTACTGTCACGGAGCTCCGTCACATCTCCGTGTCCGTTGAGCAATAGAGGACAATTGTTATTTACTCAACAAAAACTGGTTAGTGCAGTTGTTTTAACCACTTACAAGTATGATGCAAATGGCAATCTGATTAATAGAATCAAAGTCCCGGGGACAAAAATGGATCTACCCGTATATGAAGGCAATCGCTCTTTTAACCTCTCGGCATGGTGGATTAAACAATATGACATTAGAGGCATCCATCAAATCGTGAAAATTCAACCGAACAAAATGCTGAAGGTCAAAACTGCCGTCAATGTCCAGAGCTTGTATAAATCTAAGGTCCAGCTTTATGTCGACTATTACAATGCCACAGGACATTATTGATGCGACTGTTTCGGATCTGAGTCAAACGACGAACGGAGCTTTTCAAATAATGGAAACCCAAATCAACACACCTGAACAAGCCGCTTTGCCCGTTATTTTTCGCGCTCTGGAAGAAAATGCCGGTGGGATCATTTATGTAGAAGATGTTAATGTCACTTATGGGTAACGAAGCGTTGTTTTCTATTTTTTATCAAGCCAATGATCTAAGTCTATTTCTTTTGCTTATGACTTTCCATTCTTCAGGACCTAGAGAACGAGCTTCCCGATCACGCCGTCCTCGAGAACAAACACCCCTTCTCCCTCCGTCCTCTCCAACCCGCCATTGCGGAAGTACAGGCCGCAGTCCTCATCCACGCCGTAATGGGCGCGATAATCGGGATATCTGTCGGCAGAGGCCAGAAGCTGCTTCTCGTCCTGCCATTGGGAAAAATGAACGGCAATAGAGATTCCATGAACCAGACCGAGTCCCCTCCGGTCCTGATAAGCAGACTCCTCGTTATCCTTCGGCGAGATCAGGCAGCGGTCCGGGCTGAGCAGCGCTCCCGCCGAAAACCCCGCCACCGGAATGCCGGCTGCCTGCCTCTCCGCGATCACCGGGCCGATCCCGGTCTCGACGATATAATCCGCGTACAGGTTCGTATCCCCGCCCCCGATAATGATGCCGCTGCTGGCGCGGAGAGCTTCGACCGCCTCGATCTCCGGCGTCGTCGGAAGCGGCACATAGCGGAACCGCGCCACTCCCCGCTCTTCCAAAGCCTTCGTATAATGAGGCATATACTCCTCCCATCCCGGTCGATCCACGCACAGAATGGTTACGAGCGAGCCAGCCCCGCCGGCCAGCTCTGCGAACCGCGCGGCCAGCCCCGTCGAGAACGGCGGCCCTCCCCCGAACAAGAACAAATGCGTTTCCATTTCACTCCTCGCGTCCCCTCAATAGATGTAGCGGTTCAAAAATTCATTGCGGAATTTGCCGGCGGGATCGTACCGCAGCAGCAGCCGGCGGAAATCCGCGAGCTTCTCGTAAAGGGGCTGAACCTCGCCGGGCGGCAGCGCGAACAGCTTGGCCCAGTGCGGACGCGCCCCGAGCGGGCGCAGCGCTTCTTCGATGACGGGCAGCACGCGGCCGACCGCCTCCACGTCCTGCTTCCAAGTGAAATGGATTCCGACCGAATCCTGTCCGAAGCAAGGGCTCATCCAGAGCCGATCCGCGGCAATCGTGCGGACCTCGGAAATGTACAGCAGCGGCGCAATCAGACCCCGAAGACCGTCGATCGCGCGCAATGCCTCGACGGCCTTGTTCCTCGGGACGAAATACTCGCTCTGCAGCTCTTCCCCGGCGCTTGGGGTGAAGTCCATGCGGAAATGGGGCAGCCTCTCATGCCAAGGACCCGCGACGCCCATCTGCTCGCTGCAGACGGCTCCGGAATGGCCGGGCACCGGATGGCGGTTGTCCGTGGCGGCAACCGCTCCGAAAAACACTCCGTCCGGCTGGTCCGAGGACGCCGGATCCCCGACGCGGCGCTTCAGCCACACCTGATTGAACGAGGATGCCTTCCAGTCCGTGAACAGGCTGACGCTGTAGCATGCGGACAAGATCGCTTCGGCGTTCCGCTCCAGCTGTTCCAGCGGCAGCTGCTCATACACATGCTGGGTCATCTCGAAGGTGGGAACGATATCCAGCGTGACCTTCGTGACGACGCCCAAGCCGCCAAGCCCGACGACCGCTCCGTGAAACTCCTTGGCATCCGGCATGTCGCGGGAGAGCGTCACGGTCTCTCCGTCGGCAGCGACCATCTCCAACGCATGGACGGCGGCAGCCAGATTGCCATTGAGGACGCCCGAGCCGTGCGTCGCCGTGGCGATCGCGCCTGCGACCGTGATATGCGGCAGCGACGCCAGATTGTGCAGCGCAAAGCCTCTCTCATGGAGATAGCGGGCCAAATCCCCGTACCGGATGCCGCCTTCGACGGCGACCTTGCGGTTCGCGGAGTCGAGCTCGACGACCCGGTCCAGCTTTTGCAGCGAAATCAGGCTCCCGGCCGTATCCGCGATGCCGTTGAACGAATGCCGCGAGCCCAGCACCTTGATCCGGGAACTTCGAGACACCCATTTCTGTATATCCGATACACTCTTGGGGACCAGAATCTCCGTTGCTCCGTACTTGTAATTGCCTGCCCAGTTGCGCTCGTTGACCATTCTCGTCCACCCTTCCTCCTATAACCGATGCCTATATCTTGTACTTCGGGTTCCATGCCGCGAATCCCTACCTGCGTTCGGCACGATTCATGGCATTGGGCTCGTAAATACGGCATAAACCGCCAAGAGGAGAATCAACAGCAGGAATCTCGGAATAAATAAAAACAAGCAAAACAAGAGCCTTTCACGGAACATAAAGGAAGGCCATTTCAGAGGACGAGTGAACTAACATGGCGGCCTATCTTCTCCCGTCAGACTACATGCTTTTTTACTGGGTCTTGCACATCCCCCCAACCATCCGCTATACTGGGAAAAATTTAATTGCGACAAGCGATGAACGGGGAAGTACCCGGCCGCGCCTGCATGCAGAGAGCCGGGAGGGTGGGAACCGGCTGCGGCAGGCCGGGGAAACGGTCCCGCGAGCTGGCGCCCGAACTCCGCCTTGCGGCGGATGCGTAGGCGCGCCCGGACTGGCCGATACCCTGCCGAGTTGCCTCCTGCTTGCAGGTCCATGCTCTCCAACCGGGAGCATGTCCTGCCCGCAGGAGGCCGACAA
Source organism: Paenibacillus humicus NBRC 102415 (assembly GCF_004000905.1). Lineage (GTDB taxonomy): Bacteria > Bacillota > Bacilli > Paenibacillales > Paenibacillaceae > Paenibacillus_O > Paenibacillus_O humicus. The sequence continues at coordinate 1,580 of NZ_BIMD01000076.1, read as the reverse complement.
GAGTGGCACCGCGGACCTCACAAGGCCTCCGTCTCTTTTGAGACGGGGGCTTTTTGCCGTTCTCGCATGCAAATCGAATAAGGAGGAATGGACGATGACAACGCTGAAAAGATCTGCCGCTGCGCTGCTTGCCCCGCTGACGGGGCTGACCGGGGAGGAAATCGCATCACGGCTGGAATACCCGCCCGATGAAGAGATGGGCGATCTGTCCCTGCCCTGCTTCCCGCTGGCCAAGGAGCTGCGCCGCTCCCCGGCGGCGATCGCGGAGGAGCTCGCCGGCCGGCTGAACGGCGAGACCGATAATCCCGCGCCGGCGGTTTTGCCGGATGATGCGGGATGGAAATCAAATGCCGGCCTCCTTGGGACCGAATTCGGCGATGGACCCATCATTCATTGGCATGCCCATGCCGCCGGCGGCTACGTGAACCTGCGCGCCGCAGGCACCGGCTGGATGGAAGCCCTGCTCCGGGAAGCGGAGTCCCCCGGGCTCGGCCAACTCTCCGACGGAGCAGGCAAGAAGGTCGTCATCGATTATTCCGCTCCGAACATCGCCAAGCCGTTCAGCATCGGGCATCTGCGCTCGACGGTCATCGGGCGCGCCTTGGCGAACCTGCACCGCGCGGCGGGGTGGCGGGTCGAGACCGTCAACCATCTCGGAGACTGGGGCACGCAGTTCGGCAAGCTGATCGCGGCCTACAAGCATTGGGGCAGCCGCGAAGCGCTGGAAGCCGACCCCATCGGCGAAAGCCTGCAGCTCTACGTCCGCTTCCACGAGGAGGCGGATGCCCGTCCCGAGCTTCTCGACGAAGGCCGGGATTGGTTCCGCCGCCTGGAGCTGGGAGACGCGGAAGCACGCGAGCTGTGGTCCTTCTTTATCCGCGAAAGCCTGAAGGAATTCAACCGCTTGTACGACCGCCTGGGAATCGAGTTCGATCATATTCTCGGAGAAAGCTTCTACAACGACAAGCTGCAGGCCGCCGTCGCGAGGCTGGAGCAGGCCGGACTTCTAGAGGAGAGCGACGGGGCTGCCGTCGTCCGCCTGGACGAGGAGAACCTGCCTCCCTGCCTCATTCTGAAGTCCGACGGCTCCTCGATCTACGGCACGCGCGATCTGGCCACGGCTCTGTACCGCCGGGAAGCCATGCAGGGCGACAAGCTGCTTTACGTGGTCGGGGCGGAGCAGATCCTTCATTTCACTCAGGTGTTCCGGGTCCTCGACAAGCTCGACGGCTCCTGGAAAGACGTGCAGCGCGTGCATGCGCCGTTCGGCCTGATGAAAATGGACGGCAAGAAAATGTCGACCCGCCGCGGCAAGGTCGTCTTCCTGCAGGATGTGCTCGACGAGGCGGCGCAGCGCGCCCTCTCGGTCATCGACAGCAAGACGCCGGATCTGCCGGACAAGGAGGCCGTCGCGGAGGCGGTCGGCATCGGCGCCGTCGTCTTCGGAGACCTGCGCAGCCGCCGCATGCTGGAGGTCGACTTCAATATGGATGAAATGGTCAGCATGGAAGGAGAGACCGGACCTTATCTCCAGTACACGTACGCCCGCGCCGCCAGCCTGCTGCGCAAGGCGGCAAGCC
>NZ_BIMD01000075.1 GCF_004000905.1 Paenibacillus humicus NBRC 102415 | reverse complement strand
CGGCGCCCGAGGCGGCGGAGCCGCCGTACCGGCCGCCGCCGATCGTGCGGCCGCCCGGCGAAGCCAGCTCCTTCACGCCATCCGGGATTTCCTTGAGGAAGCGTGAAGGAGGATTGCTGCTCGTGCGCCCGAACAGGGTGCGCATCCGGGCGCAGGTCATGTACAGCTGCTGCTCGGCGCGCGTGATGCCGACATAGGCGAGGCGCCGCTCCTCCTCGAGCTCCTCGTTGTCGGTGAAGGCCCGGCTGTGCGGGAAGACGCCTTCCTCGCAGCCGATGATGAACACAACCGGGAACTCAAGGCCTTTGGCGCTGTGCATCGTCATCAGGATGACCGCGTCGTCCGGCGTCTCGTCCTTGTCCATGGAATCGATGTCGGCGATGAGCGCGAGATCGGTCAGGAACGAGACGAGCGACTTGTCGTCGTTGCGCTTCTCGAATTCCATCGTCACGGACAGGAACTCCTCGATGTTCTCGACGCGGGCTTTGGACTCCAGCGTGTTCTCGCGCTGCAGCTCCAGCCGGTATTCCGACAGCTCCAGCACCTTCTCGGTCAGCTCGGTCACGGACAGGTAGTCGCGCATGCCGGTCAGATTGTCGATCATCGTGCGGAAGTCCTGCAGCAGCGTGCGCGTGCGTCCGTTGACCTCGACGCCGGACAGGTCGCCAAGCACCTGGAAGATCGAGGAGCCGCGGCGCGCCGCCTCCTCGGCCAGCTTGGCGATCGTCGTGTCGCCGATGCCCCGCTTCGGAACGTTGATGATGCGGGTCAGGCTGATGTCGTCGTCCGGATTGGACACAAGGCGCAGATACCCGAGCACGTCCTTGATCTCCTTGCGGTCGTAGAACTTGATGCCCCCGACGATCTGGTACGGAATATCCGACTTGATCAGAATTTCCTCGATGACCCGGGACTGGGCATTCGTCCGGTACAGGATGGCATGGTCCGCATAATTGCGGCCACCATTGCGCCCCGTGCGGATCTCGCCCGTAATATAGTAGCCTTCGTCATGCTCCGAATCGGCCTGGTACATCTTGATGGCTTCGCCGGCGCCCCGCTCGGTCCACAAGCGCTTGTCCTTGCGGCCGGTGTTCTGGCCGATGACCGCATTGGCCGCGTTCAGGATATTGGAGCTCGAACGGTAGTTCTGCTCCAGCAGGATCGTCCGCGCCTCCGGGTAGTCTTCCTCGAAGTTCAAGATGTTCGTGATGTCCGCTCCCCGCCACCGGTAGATCGACTGGTCGCTGTCGCCGACGACGCAGATGTTGTGGTGCTTGTCCGCCAGCATGCGGCAGAGCATATACTGGGCGCGGTTCGTATCCTGATACTCGTCGACATGGATGTAGCGGAACTTGTTCTGGTAGAAATCCAGCACCTCCGGCACATCCGTGAACAGCTGGATCGTCGACATGATGAGATCGTCGAAGTCGAGCGAGTTGTTGCTGCGCAGCCGCTTCTGGTACATCTTGTACACATCCGAGGCGACCTTCTGGAAGTAGTCGCTGCCGGCCTTCGTCTCGAAACGGACCGGATCGATCAGCTCGTTCTTCGCGCTGCTGATGACGGCCTGCACCGCCTTCGGCTCGAACTTCTTGGTGTCGATGTTGAGATCCTTCATGCAGCCGCGGATGACCGACAGCTGGTCGCCGGAGTCCAGGATCGAGAAGTTCGACGTGAAGCCGATCCGATCGATGTCCTTGCGCAGGATGCGCACGCACATGGAGTGGAAGGTCGATACCCATATATCGCTGCCGCCGGCTCCGACGAGCTTGGACACGCGGTCCCTCATCTCGCGGGCAGCCTTGTTTGTGAAGGTGATGGCCAGAATGCTCCAAGGAGCCACGCGCCGCTTCTCGATCAGCCAAGCGATCCGGTGCGTGAGCACCCTCGTCTTGCCCGAGCCGGCGCCGGCCATGATCAGCAGCGGCCCGTCGGTCGCCTGAACGGCCTCGCGCTGGGGAGGATTCAGCTTCCCGACCGCGGCTTCGATTCCGATGTCGTTCATCATATATGCATTCGTTCTCCTTTGCTCGGCGCCAGCCTCCGAACGAATACCGCGCCTTCGCGGATCCGCCTGCTGTTCGCCTTTGTTCGCCTGTCTCCAGTCTAGGGCAACCGGGCCGGAAGTGTCAATGAAGGAACCGGGCCGGACAGAAGGTAATTTTCCTCATCTCCGCCTGCTTGCCGGCGCAAGCTTGCAGAGGCGCCTGTATGCGGCTATCGCCGTCTCCCCCGCGAGTCGCAGTCACGTACATCCGCCGCTGCAGCATAAGGCGGTGCAGCTACGGCGGTGGCTGCAGGCATAAGGCGGTGCAGCTGCAGCGGTGGCTGCAGGCGGAAATGCTGAACAGCAGCATCGGCAGCCGAAAGGGAACGGCTTCGTCGCCGCTGCGTTCACGCTTACGCTATAGAGGAGAAATTTTCCTACGGCGCCAGTTTAGTCTCCTTGACCGCCCGCACCGTAGCGAGCCCGTTGTCGAAATGATCGTACAGCACATTGCCGACTACGACAGTCGGAGCCGTCCGCGCCGCCAGAGCCGCTCGCTCCGGACCGTCGATGCCCCCGCCATAAAACAGCCTGGCTTGCCGCAGCGACCGCCTCACCCTGCGCACCAGCTCCATGTCGCCGAATCGGCCGCTGTATTCCAAATAGACGATCGGCAGCCGCATCAGCCTGTCGGCCAGCTGGGCGTAGGCGACGGCTCCGTTCTCGTCCAGATCCGTCCTTGCCCCCGTCACACGGGCCGCCTCGGCAGCCTCGTTCAGAATGATATACCCTTCGCCAAGCGTCCTCTCCCAAGGAATGAGCGGCCCCCACTCCTCCAGAGCCTTGGCCTGGCGTCCGGTAATCCAATCCCCGTCAGGGGTATTCAGAGCGATCGGAATCAAGTAGAAGTCGAAGCCGGGCACCGCGAGCTCGAGGCTCGACACTTCAAGAACGGCGGGAATTCCCGAGCCCTCCATGGAATGCAGGAGAGACTCCGTGTTCTCGTAGGTGAGGCCGCTGGAGCCGCCGACCAGTATCGCATCCGTGCCGGAGGACAGGACCCGGTCCATCTCCTTGCCGGCGAGCTTCTTGTCGGGATCCAGCTTGAATACATGCCTCCATTGGTCAAATGCTTCCGCCATGATTTCCGTCTCCCATTCGTCTTGTCGCTTCCAAGCCTGTTGTTCCAGTCTAGTGAAGGGCCGGCTTCGTTGTCAATTCGGGCTGGATGCCGGCGCAGCGCGGCCTCCCCGCTTCGTTGGATCCGCCCAAAAAACCTGCCGGCGCGGGCTCCCTCAAGCCGGGCTTGGAGCGCTGTTTCAAAAGAAGCGGCCCTTTTTCCGCTGCCGCACCCGCTTTGCTCCTCGATCGCTCAGAGGATCTCCTTCCCGGGCAGCTTCGCAACCGCATGGAGCGGCCTCTCTTGTTTCAAGGCGGGAAGCATGTTGGTAATGGAACCTACAAAGAGAACAAGGCAATTCCACTTCCGAAGGAGGAAACGATCATGAGCAAAGCAGACGTTGACCATATGGAAACGGAAACCGGAGCGATCAAGGACGAGCAGCGCACGAGACAAGAGCTCGAGCGGACGGAGGCGCATCCGAACGGCGGGCATCCAAGCGGCCACGAGCCGCAAGGGATCGTGGAGGCAGACAGCGCGGTCCATCCTCCTGCGGTCAAAGGAACGGACGGGCCGGTCCAGCAGGACGAGCCGCAGGATGACGAGGAAGGCGACAGACGACGCGTGCCGAGCGATTTGGACCGTTCGTCCGCCAGCGACCCTCGCCTGCCTTACTTCATTTCCATCACTTCAAAGACGATCGAGCATGAGCGCTCCGGCACGGATCAGCTTGAGATCAGCGCGACCCAGGAGGAGCTGGAGAAGCTCAAGATCCTGCTGGACGAAATGGAGTCGACCGACGATGTCAGCTCCCTCGTGGCGGCCATTCCGTACAAGTCCAACGACAGGAGCCCGACCCAGAAGCGCTATCAAAGCCATGTGAACGATTTGTACATGACGATTCACGAGCTGGGGACGGCCGAGACGCGGGCTTTCATTGAAGGCACGAACCTGTTCCGCGAGCTGAACAATACGGACTTCGATCTGCCCGGCTACGATAAGGAGCCCAAGATCTGATAGTCCTGCACCAAAAAAGGCTGCATGCCGTCCCTTTCGGGGCGTGCACGCAGCCTTTTGCTTTCTTTTTATTAGCGATACCATCAGCGCCGATCCCGCTTCAAGCAAATCCGGCAGCTCCGGCCCCGTTTCATGCCGGGAGCGGAACGCTGGACCAGACGGTTAGGAGCCGTAAACGGCGCCGACCTTTCCATTCGTAAAGGTCACATAATTGCTGTAGCCGTAACTCCAGGTTTCAACCGTAATGCCTCTGCTGCTGAGAACGCTTTTAGAGCTTGGCCGGCCCCAGCTGAGAAGCACCTGCTCCTTGTTCATTCCGACAGCCACCTTTTCCTGCTTGACCAAGGACCATGTCGATTGGGACCACTTGTAGGTCTTGTATGGATCCGCGGTCAGGAAGTTCTCGCTGTTGCCGAGAAGCTCGCTTACCATCGAGGCATCGTAGGCCGTATGCGATACGAGCTTGCCCGAAGCCAGCCTGAAGTACAGCGTGAAGGAACCGCCCTGCTCCGGATAGATGTCTTCAATCGTAACTTTCTGGAATCGGTAATCGCTGTCGAAATGGTTGATCCAGTAGCTCTTGCCGATCAGACGAGTCAAGCCTCCAAGCTTTTCCTGCCGGATGATTTGGTCCGTCCGCGGAGTCGTAATCTGCGTTACGGCTTTGCCCATCGTCACGGTCATGTATTGATAGGAGGAGTTCCAGTCCAAGGAAGCGCCAAGAGCAGACTTGAGCAGAGCCGCCGGGAATACCGCCGTTCCGCCGACCGTCTGGACTTTGCCCGGCATAGCCAGCGGCTTGCCGTCTACAACCGCGGAAGCGCTGCCCTGCTTCAGCTGGATGACCCGGCTGCCTTGCTTGACGGTGAAGGTTTTGGAGCCCGGATCCCAGGCAACCGAATAACCGAGTTCCTTGAATGTGCCCTTGAGCGGCAAATACATCGTTCCGTCCAGATAAGCGCCGCCCTCCAGCGCTTGGTTCGAGCTGATGGTCACATGGACCGTTCGGCTTTGTCCCCCGGAAACGACGGTCACGTCCGTCTCGCCAGCCGCAAGCGCTTTGAGCTGTCCGTCCGGAAGCTTTTGCAGCAGACTCGGCTTCTCGATCGTCACGTTGGCTTCAGCCAGCGGAACGGTGCGGGCCGCCATTCCTTCCCACTTCTCCTCGATGGAGACATGCACTTTATCGCCTACCGCAAGGTCGGTCGCTTCGAGCTCCATTTTGAGCTCTTCGACGGCCGGCAGCTCCATCTCGAACCGTTTGCCGCTGCCGGTCTCATACGCCTCAAGCTTGCCGTCCTGCATGCGGAGAACGAGATACGAATCGCTGAAGTAGACAATTTCGGATGCGCCTGTCAAACCGGGATAAGCTTCCGTCAACTTGAACTTGTTGCTGATGTCGTTATGCCAGACGGTTCCGTCCTTGCGGACAACCGCCAGCATTCCGGATCGGCTGTAATCGGCGCTGACGGCATCCTCCACGATCGGTCTCGGCACGTACTTCGTCAAGTCGGCACGGTCGAAGCCAAGGTAATCGTAGGCTTCAAGCTTTCCCGTGCGATAGAGGACAACAAAGACGGAATCCTGGCCGTCTTTGCCGGATGTGGCGCGAAGGGAAACGACGGATTCGGCATTGACGGCAGCGACCAGCTTGCCGCTGCCGAATTTGCCGTCGGCATAGATCTGCCCGGATGGATTCATGGATGCGGTAAGGTTTCCTCCGCAATCGGCCAAGGACGCTTGAGGCGCCGTCCCTCCGACTTGGCCGCCGCCTAGCTCCCACACCGTTCCGTCCTGCTTAAGGAGGCAGCTGCCGGCCAACGCTTTGACGCCTTGAGCCAGCGAGACGGCTTTTCCTCCGTCCAAGCCGACGAGGCCGCCGCCGGGAGTCAATCCATACCCGTTTTCGATGCTGCTCAGCTTGACGTCGGCGATCTCATAGCCCTTTTTTCCTTGGATCCAGACCGTGCCGTCCTCCAGCAAGTAATTTGTTCCGTCAAAATCAACGACGCGGCTGCTTCCGCCGGCCCACACGCCTGCAGGCGCCGAACAAGCCATGACAACAGCCAGAATAGTAGAAGCTATCCACCTTTTGTGCTTCACGATCAAATCTTCCCTTCTCCCATTAAATATAGGAAGATAGTACCATGAGAAGGAAAATAAAACCTTATTCCATTCCACAAATGGTTCTTAGGGATTATTTTTTATCTTATTATCAATACAACTTAGGTTATTTCCTCGATTATTTAAACACCGAGTAAAGCTCCTCCAGTGCCGTGTCCGCATCGACTTCGAGAGCGAACGATACCGGATTCCCCACGCTCGGGAAGACCCGGCGGTCGGTGACGACCATGCCGTCGGTCAGCCGGTCGCCGCAGGCGATGGACGCATGGAGCGTCGTGCAGGTGACCATTTCGGGGAATACGGCCGCGATGACGGCCAGCGGATCATGAAGCGGGCAGGCGTTGTCCAGCTTGTTCACCTGCTGGTAGAAGTCGAAGTAGATCGCGAACGAATCCTTCAGGAAATCGACCAGCGGAGCGTTTTCAGGAAGGCAGGTTTTGCCCAGCTCGTCCAAGGCATCGCGGGTAAGCAGCGTCTGCAGCGTCACGTCGAGCCCGATGACCGTCAGCGGCAGCCCGGCTTCCATGAGCACCGCCGCCGATTCCGGGTCTCCCCAGAAGTTGGCCTCGGCGACCGGCGTCACGTTGCCCGGCACGAGCACATTGCCGCCCATGACGACGACGCTGCGGAACTTGGAGGCGATCGACGGATCGCGGCGCAGCGCAAGCGCCAGGTTCGTCATCCGCCCCATCAGGACGAGGGTCACCTCGCCGGGACGCTCGTTCGCGATGCGGACGAGATAATCCGCAGCGGCTTCGCCGAGCGGCAGCTGGTCAGAAGGGGGCAGCACCGCGCCGCCGATTCCGTTCTCTCCATGCACATGGGAGGTCGAGCCCTGGAACTCGCGCTCCAGCGGCTTCGAGGCGCCCTTGACGACCTGCACGCGGTCGCGCGCGCCGGCGAGCTGGATCAGGCGCAGCGTATTGTCCGTCGCCTGATCGACGTCGATATTGCCGAACACCGTGCATACAGCCTCCAGCCGGATAGCCGGCGACTTCACGGCGTACAGGATCGCCAACGCATCGTCGATCCCCGTATCGGCGTCAATAATCATGGAAACAGGCTCGCGCCCTTCAAACTTGCTGACATTCATCCGTCATAACCCTCTCTGTATGCAAAATGAATCCCCAACGCCTCTCGGAAACCGGGAAGCGTTGGGGCGAAAAGCCTTGATATTTCATGGAACTTCATGCTGGCTGACCGCCGTCAAATGCGAACTCATCGCGCGCTGGGCGCTTCACCAGCTGGCTCCGAGCGCCGAGCCCTTACTTCACCAGCTGGCCGCGAGTGACGCCGAGCTGGTTGGTCGCCTTCAGGCTGCGCCATACCTGGGTGCCGCTGATGCGGCCGTTGATGGCGTCGCGGTACAGAGCGAGCACCTCGCCCACCTTCTCGGCCGGCTCCTCGAGGAACTCGACCCGGTAGGAGCGCACGCCAAGCTCCAGGAAGTTGCGCAGGTATTCCGCGCCCGACTGCTCGATCGCATTGTAGACCGTGTTGCGGCAGCCCTCGTCCACGCGGACGGGGTGGGACATGCCGATGCGGTCCTGCAGGGAAATATTGTGCTCCTCGCAAGGACGGCCGCAGTTCGTGAAGTCGGTGCCTTCGCTGAGGAACGTGCAGTACACGCAGTGCTCGGTATGGAACATCGGCAGATGCTGGTGGATGACCACCTCAAGCGCCGAAGTGTCGCGGGTGTTGCCGAGCAGGTCGACCATCTGCTGGATATTGAGGTCGTAGGATGGCGTCAGCACGTCGCAGCCCGCTTCGCGGAACAGCTCCACCGCCTTATGGTTGGCGATGTTGAGCGAGAAGTCCCCGATCAGCTTGGGGAAAGGCTCGCCCGGCCGCTCCATGCGGGCCCGCAGGTAATAATACAGCGCGCCGGTGTTGCGCACAAGAACCGCATCCGGCTTCAGGCGCAGAATATTGGCGTGGTAGCCGTTCTCGTTGGGCATATGGATGCGCGGCGTCGCCAGCGCGATCGGCTTGCCTGCCGCGCGCGCGGCTTCGATGGCGGCCGGGAACTGCTTGATGAACTCGAAGTCGGCGTAGATCATCTCCACGTCCGTAGCGCAGGCAGCCTTCACCTGATCCAGCGTGCGGCACAGAGCGGTCAGGCGCGCAGCGCCGGGACCTGCCGCGACGGCGGCGTCCTTGTCGCGCTGCTCCTGGGTGCGGGCGTCCGCAAAGATATCCGCCTCCCGCTTGACGTAAACGGGCGGCTTCGGCCGCTCGCCCGCGAGCTGCTCCACCGCTTCGCGCCGCATCCGGTTCAGCTCGCGCACCGGAATGATCAGCTCGCCGTCCAGCTTCACTTCCAGCTCCTCGAGCTGGTACAGCGTGCCTCCGAGCCGGCCGAACTGGTCTTCAAGCAGCGCCTGGTCCATCGGCCGCTTGAGAGCTTTCTCCAGCGGCATCTCGCTGACCGCCTCGACGGTCGTCCCTTTCTGGACGTCGGTCCACCAGGTGCGCAGCGGCTGCCCTTCGGCGCCCTCCACCCTCAGCGCGAGCGGGAACACTCGATACGGCTTTTCCGTTTCGTACGTCGCTCGCAGGCGGCGGTCCAGAGCCGGATCGTTCGTTTTCCAGACGCGGTCGCCGACCTTCACCCGCTGCAGATTGACGTCGCTGCGGCCCGGCACGATATCGAGCACGGTGCCTTCCATCGCCTCGCCCTCGATCTTCACGCCTTGGCGGCGGATATCGTAGACGCGTCCGCCCTCTTCCTTCTGAGTCGGATCTCCGGCGTCGAACACGATGCCGTCGCCCCGCTTGAGCGGCGCTTCCAGCCGGCAGACGACGCCGTCGCGCAGGATGCGCTCGACGCGGCCGAGGTAGACGCCCCGGCTTTTCGGGAACGTGCCCTCGACCAGCTGCTTGTTGTTCGTTCCCTTGAGGAAGCCGTGCGTGAAGCCGCGCGAGAAGCTCTGCTGCAGCTCGCGCACTTCCTCCTTGGACGGGCCGGAACGGTCGCCGTCAAAGTAAGCGTCGATGGCGCTGCGGTACTTGGACACGACGTTGGCCACGTACTCGGGGCTTTTCAGACGTCCTTCGATTTTAAAGGAAGTGACGCCCGCTTCGATCAGCTCCGGCACGATGTCGATCGCGGCCAAATCCTTGGGGGACAGCAGATAGGCGATATCGCCCATCGGCTTCCGCTCGCCGTCGACCATCAGATCGTAGGGAAGGCGGCACGCTTGCGCGCATTCGCCGCGGTTGGCGGAGCGGCCTCCCCACATTTCCGAGGTGAGGCATTGGCCGGAATAGCTGACGCACAGCGCGCCATGAACGAATACCTCCATCGGCAGCTTGGCCTTCTCGCCGATCGTCTTGATCTGCTTGAGGTTGTTCTCCCGTCCGAGCACGACGCGCTCGATGTCGAACGGCTTGGTGAACTCCACCGCCTCCGGAGAGGTGATCGTCATCTGGGTAGAGCCGTGGATCGGGAAATCCGGCGAGATTTCGCGAATCATTTTCACCAGTCCCAGATCCTGCACGATGACCGCGTCCACGCCCGCGTCCACGCAAGCTTCGATCAGCGTTTTCGCGTCTCGCAGCTCATCCTCGAAGACGAGAATGTTGAACGTCAAAAATCCCTTTACCCCGTAGCTGTGCAGAAACGCCATGATTTCCGCCAGCTCGTCCATCCGGAAGTTGTTGGCGCGCGCCCTCGCGTTGAACTTCTCGACGCCGAAGAAAACGGCGTCCGCTCCGTTCGCGACCGCCGCCCTCATGCACTCCCAATCGCCGGCCGGGGCCAGCAGCTCGATGTCTTGCCTTTGTATGGTTAAGGTCATTGCCTCGATATGCCTCCGTATCTATCTTCTCAACTAGTGTGGCCGTCTGACACGGCCGCTATACTGCTAGTGTAGCAGAGGAAGGCCGGTTGCACCAAGCATTCCGGGGAAAAAGCAGGCTGGCAACTTCAGGCCGCAGCCCCAGCGGCGGAGGAATTCTTGCCTTGACCGGGCAGAGCCGGCACTGCGAAAAAGGAGAAGGCGGTCGGCCTCCCGCTCGGGAGGAAGACCGCCTTGACGGACGGCGTTTCCATTCAATGACGTCGGCGAAGCCTGCTCGACCTCGCGGGGAAGCCGGCATCAGGTCCGGATTTCGGTCCCGCCGTTTATATACGGTCTCAGGTCCGGATTTCGCTCCGGCCGTTCATATACGGTCTCAAGGCGTCCGGAATCCGAATGCTGCCGTCTTCCCTCTGATGGATCTCCAGCAGCGGAATAAGAATTCGCGGCGAAGCTGCCGCCGTATTGTTGAGCGTGAAGCAATGCCTCAGCATGCCCTCGTCGTCCCGGTAGCGGATGCCGGCACGCCGGGCTTGGAAATCAAGCAGGTTCGACGACGAATGCGTCTCCCCATATGCGTCCCGGCTCGGCATCCAGGCTTCCAGGTCGAACTGCTTGTGCGTCTTCTGCGACATATCCCCGCCGCAGACGGCCATGACGCGGTACGGCAGCTCCAGCAGCTCCAGCACCTTGCGGGCATGACCGGTAATTTCCCTGTGGAGCCGTTCCGCCTCCTCCCGGTCGGCCCGGCAGATGACGACCTGCTCGACCTTGGCGAACTGATGCACCCGGTAGAGGCCATGCGTGTCGCGGCCGGCCGAGCCGGCTTCGCTGCGGAAGCAGGCCGACACCGCCGCCAGCCTCAGCGGCTCCGAGACGTCGATGATCTCGCCGCTGTAGTAGTTCACGAGCGGCACCTCCGCCGTGCCGGCCAGCCGCTCGTCCCTCCCTTCCAGGCGATAGGTCTGATCCTCGCCCGACGGGAAAAATCCGGTGCTCGTGAACGCTTCCGTACGCACCATGACCGGCACTTCGAGCAGCGTGAAGCCCTCGCGCAGCAGGACGTCCAGCGCCAGCTGCTGGACCGCCCTGTGGAGCAGCGCGCCGTCTCCCTTCAAATAATAGCTGCGGGTGCCGCCCGTCTTGACGCCCCTGGCAAAATCGACCATCCCGTGCAGCTCGCCGAGCTCGACATGGCTCAGCGGCGCGAAGCCGAATTCCGGCGGCTGTCCCCATGCATCCACCTGCACGTTGTCAAGATCCGACTTGCCCGCAGGAGTGTCATCCGATACGGGATTGGGCACTTCCAGCATCAACCTGCGATAGTCGCTTTCCGCGCCAGCCAGTGCCGGCTCGACTTCAAGCAGCCTTTCATTCGCCTCGCGCGCCTGCTGCTTCGACTTCTCGGCTGCCGCGGGCAGCTTCGCCCGCATATGGGCGGCGACCTGCGCCGATGCCAGGTTCCGCGCCTGCCGCAGCTCATCGGCCTGCCCCTGCAGCTTCCGCCGCAGCGCATCCGCAGCGAGCAGCTCCTCCACATTGAACGCCGAGCCTTTCGCCGCCGCCGCTTTCTTCACTTCTTCCGGATTTTCCCGGATCCATCCCATTTCCAACATGCCGCACCGCTCCTTTGTCTGTGAAAAAAACACAAAAAGCGCCCTGTCCTGTTGGGACGAGGAGCGCTTGACTCGCGGTGCCACCCAATTTGGCCGGCTGAAAGATCCGACCCTCTTTGGTTCCGCGGTAACGGGCGGTCCGGCAAACTTAGGGGAACGGAATTCCCTTGGCGAAAACGCCTCCGAGTTGGATTCTCATCATCGGCATGGTGACGGTATGCATTTGAATCAGTATAGCGGAAACGCCGTTCTTGCACAACTGGATTCCATTTTCCTTAACGGCATGAACGGAACAGGCTTATCGTTAACGCCGTATGTCATTAAACCTTTAAAGTTGCTATACTGATTTTGTTTTATATAGATGGGCAGCATTTGCCCCTGGAGATTAAATACGTGTAGAATCGGAGCCGACTCGATGACGGAAGATTTCATTTATATCCTGTTGGGCGTGTTCGATGCCCTGGCCATCTGGGCTTGCGCACTGACCCCTTTCAAGCTTCCCATTTACGCCTATAGATGGCGGCTTCTCGGCAGCAGCGTCTTCATCGCTCTGCTCTCTTACGTCAACCGCATGGTATTGCCTTTGTCCGTGCTGGATACGCCTATCCAATTTGTGATTCTCCTGCTTTTATGCCGCTATATGCTGAAAATCCGGTTCTTCTGGTCGACTCTCGCACTCGTGACGGGGTACATGCTGTATATGCCGCTTCAATTCGGGCTCTACTTCCTGCTGACCGCTTCGGGACTCGTGCCCGAAGAAGTGATGGCCCAGAGTACCGGCTACGTCTTCCTGCTTCAAATCGCATCCATCCTGACGGCCTATGTAATCGCCCTCATCCTGAAAGCGTCCGGGAAAGGCTTTTCCTTCATCCAGCAGCCTCCCCATGATTTCTCCGTGAAGGAGAACTACTTCACCTCCGCGAACGAGAAGCTGCTGATCGGCATTGCCGTCGGCCTGGTCTGCATATCCTTTTCCGTGATGCTGATTCACCATTCCTACCAGCTCGTTATTTTTCCGGGGGTTCTTCTCGCTTCATTTACCGTCTACTCCGTCGCCTGGAGGCGGAATCGTCTGATTTCGGATGCGCAGGAAACCGATTTCCATAGGAGCAAGGGGAGGATGGACTAAAGCAGTCCTGCCCTCCGCTTGCCGCTATTCCCGGTCATGAAGTCGAGGCGGAAGCGCTTCAACGGATTGTCCAGTTATTATGCGTTTTTGTCATCATCTCGCTTTGCAGGCTGTATGCGGGTGGGGGGCATGCTATAATGAAAGCGTTTATGGGTCATTCTAATCCACGGGAGGTTATTCACCATGAAGCTTGGTGTATTCTCTGTTCTGTTTGCGCAAAAAACGTTCGAGGAATCGCTTGACTACATCGCGTCCAAAGGGCTCGACGCTCTTGAAATCGGAACCGGCAACTATCCGGGCAGCCCCCATCTTGACCTGGACGAGCTGCTTGCCGACGACGGCAAGCGCCGCGCGTTCAAGCAGGCGGTCGAATCCCGCGGCCTCATCATCAGCGCCCTGAGCTGCCACGGCAATCCGCTGCATCCGCAGAAAGCGATCTCGACCGAGCATGACGGAATCATCCGCAAGACGATCGAGCTGGCCAACCGTCTGGAGGTTCCGGTCGTCAACACGTTCTCCGGCCTGCCTGGAGACCATGAGGACGCCAAGTATCCGAACTGGCCGGTAGCGCCATGGCCGAACGACTTCCAGGAAGTGCTGAAGTGGCAGTGGGAACAGAAGGTCATTCCTTACTGGACCGACATCAACAACATCTCCGAAGCGGCTGGCGTGAAGATCGGCCTCGAGCTGCACGGCGGCTTCTCCGTCCATACGCCGGCCACGATGCTCCGCCTGCGCGAAGCGACGGGCAAAGCGATCGGAGCCAACCTTGACCCGAGCCATATGTGGTGGCAGGGCATCGATCCGGTCCAGGCGATCCATATCCTCGGCCGCGAAGGCGCGATCCACCATTTCCATGCCAAGGATACGACGATCGATCCGATCAACGTCAACAAGCACGGCGTAACGGACATGCAGTCCTACACGCTCATGCTCGACCGCGCTTGGCAGTTCCGTTCCGTCGGCTTCGGCCACGACCTCAAGGTATGGGCCGACATCATCAGCGCGCTGCGCCTTGTCGGCTACGACTATGTCGTCAGCATCGAGCATGAAGACGGCCTCATGAGCGTCGAGGAAGGCTTCAGCAAAGCGGTCGCCAACCTGCAGCAGGTGCTCATCCGCGAGCCGCTCGGCGAGATGTGGTGGGTGTGACCCGCACGTAAGCGCAGGAGATAAAAAGGCTTCCCGGCAGCAGACGCTGCATCGGGAAGCCTTTTTAGTTCGAAGCGCGGTATGTAGGGCAGCGGTTTACGCCAGCCATACTTTGAAGATCATGATATAGTCGATGACGAGGAACACGAGCAGGCATGCGGCGCCCCAGCCGATGGCGAAGATGTTCTTCTTGCGCTGGCCGACAAGGCGTACAAGCCCGATAGCGATGACGATCGTGAACAAAAGCATAAAGATGTCGAACGTATTGAAGTTGCTCGTCGCGGCCTTGGCCGCTTCTGCTGCAAGATACATGGGGTGCTACCTCCCGGGTTAGATTGCTGTGAGACCGCTTCCGACGGCGTCGATGCCGAAATGCCTGGACCGGATTCGGGCGGCTTATGGACGTATATAAGCTATGGTATCTTTTAGGCGTGCCGGATGCAAGATGTTTTCGCTCCGTAACACGTTTGCCACAATTTTGTCACCTTCTAATTTGCCGCGCCTCCGGTCCGGTTATTCTTTCCCATTATAAAAATTCCGGATAGCCTGCATCAACATTCCTTATAGGCCGCGGCTTCCCGGTTATTGCCCCTGCGATCCCGCTATGGTACGATCGGATTAGCGTAATCATACCTTTTTTATCGGATATTAAAATACCGGAACCAACTATAGGAGGTTCATTTCCATGGCTTACGAAATGCCCTGGACGGCCGACACGTCCAAGCTGAATAAAATGGAACTTTGGAAAATCGAGAAGGACGGACTGGATGTCATCCGCACGATTATCGAGAAGTATGCCCTGGAAGGTTATGACTCTATTCCCGAGGACGACATGAACCGCTTCAAATGGGCAGGCGTCTACGAGCAGAAGCCGCGCGACGGCTACTTCATGATGCGGATCCGCATCAATTCCGGCGTCATGACGACCGCTCAGGCCAGAGCCCTCGCCTCGATCGGCCGCGACTACGGCCGGGACCTGATCGACGTCACGACCCGCCAGGCGATTCAGTACCACTGGCTCCGCATCGAGAACATGCCGGATATCTTCAAGCGGCTCGAGGAAGTCGGCCTGTACAGCTACGAATCCTGCGGCGACTGCCCGCGCACGATCGTCGGCAACCCTCTTCAGGGCATCGACAAGGATGAACTGATGGATACGACTGCGCTCGTCGAGGAAATCAACGACTTCTTCCTCATGAACCGCGACTTCTCCAACCTGCCGCGCAAATACAAAATGTCCGTCTCCGCGAATATCTACAACAACGCGCATGCGGAAATCAACGACCTGGCCTTCACGCCGGCCGTCAAAGTCATCGACGGCGAAGAAGTCATCGGCTTCCACGCCTGGGTCGGAGGCGGACTCTCGGCCAAGCCCTATCTGGCCAAGGAGCTCGACATGTTCGTCCGTCCAGAGGAAGCTCTCAAGGTTGCGGTCGGCGTCACCACCCTGTTCCGCGACCACGGCTATCGCGAGAAGCGCCATCATGCCCGCCTGAAGTTCCTCGTCGCCGATTGGGGCCCGGAGAAATTCCAGGAGGAGCTGCTCAAGCTGATCGGCGACATGCCTTCGCGCGGCGAGAGCAAGACGGCCGGCTGGCAGGCGGCCTACTTCGACGGCGTGCACAAGCAGAAGGACGGCCGCAACTACATCGGCCTCAATGTGCCGGTAGGACGCACCAATTCCGATGAGCTCGAGCAGCTGTGCGACATCGCCGACAAGTACGGCGAAGGCAAGATCCGCACGACGATGTCCCAGAACATCATCATTACGGGCGTCGCCGACGAGAACGTGGAAGCGGCCCTGGCCGCGCCGGTGCTGGAACGCCTCACGCCGAATCCGAAGCCGTTCATGAGCCGCACCGTCAGCTGCACCGGCAACGAGTTCTGCAATCTCGCCATCGTCGAGACCAAGGAATTCGCCCGCGTCGTCGCCGAATACCTCGACGAGAACGTCGAGCTGGACGAGAAGATCCGCATTCACTTCATCGGCTGCCCGAACGGCTGCGGCCAGAAGCATATTGCAGACATCGGCCTCCAGGGCTCCCTGGTGAAAACCCCGGACGGCATGGTCGACGCCTTCGACATCGCCGTCGGCGGCATCCTCGGCCCCGGCGCAACCTTCAACAAGCCGCTCAAGGGCCGTGTGAAGGCAGGCGACGTTCCGTCCGTCCTGGCTCAGCTGATCGGCTATTACAAGGACGACCGCCAAGCCGGCGAGTCCTTCCACCAGTTCGTCAACCGCGTCGGCGTTCCTGCCTTCCAGGAGAAGCTGACCGGCATTCTGACCGCCTCGGCGAGCTGAGCAGGATGAAATTCAAAACCGCCCCTTTGAGGGGCGGTTTTTTTTTGCATGGTTTATTGCGTATGACCGGATGGAGCAGAGCTTGGCAGGGGCAGATTTGTCGTATAGGTAGATGTGCGCTTGGATATTTTGCCGACGAAAGAGCTGGCCGGATGAGCCCCTGTCTATAAGGTACCCCTCTCCATTCCCATATTTTTCCAAGCCAT
>NZ_BIMD01000074.1 GCF_004000905.1 Paenibacillus humicus NBRC 102415 | reverse complement strand
CCGAGACCGACGCTCCGCCGCCCGCCAGCGCGAGCCCGCCGGGAGCAGCCGGACCGCTGTCCGCCGCCTCCGGATGTCCGGGCTCCGCCAAATGGCGGAACAGCCGCTGCCCAAGCAGCGTCTGCAGGATGACGATGATGCCGCCGACGGCCCAGTACAGCGGCAGCGCTGCGGGAGCCGTGAAGGAGAAGAAGCCCATCATGATCGGCGATAGGTACATGATCCAGCCCATTTGGCGCTGCATGTCCGTCTGTTCGACGCCTCTCTGGGATACTTTGGCTTGCACGAAGTATACGGCGGCGGCCAGGAAAGGCAGGATGATGTCCGGCTTGCCCAGCTGGAACCACAGAAACGTGTGGCTGGCCAGATCGGGGCTCATCCGAATGGCGTAATACAGCCCCGTCAGAATCGGCAGCTGGATCAGCATCGGCAGGCAGCCGATGGCCAGCGGATTGTAGCCGTGCTTTTTGTACAGCTCCATCATTTCCTGCTGCTGCTTCTGCATCGTCTCCGGCGACTTGTCGGCATGGCGCGCCTTGAGGTCGTCGAGCTCCGGCTGCATCCTCTTCATCTTGCCCTTCATGATCTGCTGGCTCCGGTACTGCCGGAGCATGAGCGGCATGAGCACGAGACGCACGAGCAGCGTGACGGCGATCAGGGCGAGGCCATAGTTGTCGCTGAAGAAAGAAGCGAGGTGCTCCAGCACCCAGGATAGCGGATAAACGACGTAATGGTTGAAAAATCCCGGTGTATCCGAGTCGATGGTTCCTTTGGCTCCGCATCCCGCGAGCAGCAGCAGGCTGCCCGCGGCGGCGATCGCCTTGGCCGGACGGCTCCAGAATTTGCGCTTGCGCGGAGCTTCGTTCCGGCGGTTGTTCGTTACCTCATCCGCAACCGCGAATCGGCGGTCCTTGTTCGTGTCCATGAATAATATCCTCCCCATTCGTTGGCTGAGCGGCCTTGGAATAGGGAGAGGCAATCCGCTCCGTCATCATCGGGGGAATCCTTGCGCTTGGACAGGCGGACCAGCCGCAGCCGCAGCGGGCTTGGAATCGCGGCGCTCTTCGGCGCCCCCGGAGGCGCGAAGCGCACTCCGGAGGGGCGCCAGCCGCCATCCTGGACGGCATCATGGAACCAGGCAAAATAATAATAAGCCGCGGAGCAGACGATGCCGATGGACCAGATCCACGACAGCAATTCATGAAGCTCGAACAATAAACTCACCTCCCGGTTCAAGTACCTTGAGCGTACCATAACCGGGCTCTCCCGCGCTACAGAGGCCCGATTCCTTGTCTGGGAGAAGAAGGATTATGGAATCGTTTCCAGAATAGGTATTTTGTACGAGAACCTTGCCTCTAGGATCGGAGATGAAAATACCCATGGAGCATGCACCCGGAGCGGTACTGGCACAGGGCCGTACCGCGCAAATCCGTCTTTATGGGCAGAACCGCCTGCTGAAAATCTTCAAGGAAGGCATGCCGCGCGCCTATGCCGAGTTCGAATTCAAGGCCGGACGCTTCGCGGTCAAAGCCGGCCTGCCCACTCCCAAGCCGGAGCAGCTGCTGGAATGGGAAGACCGCCCCGCCATCGTCTACGAGCGCCTGTCCGGCAGCACGATGCTGCGCCGGCTCGTTCAGAAGCCGTGGAATCTTTTCCGCGATGCGGCTCATATGGCTCGTCTACATGTAGCCGTGCACCGTACGGGCGCCGGACCGGACTCCGGGCTGCCCTGCCTCAAGGAAGCGCTGCGGGAGAAGATCGAAGCGGCGCCTATTTTGTCCCGCGAAGAGAAGGCAGGCGTTCTCGCCAGCCTGGACAAGCTGCCCGTCGGCCGCCAGCTTCTCCACGGCGACCTTCATCCCGACAACATCATGATCGACGGCCGCAAAGGCTGGATCATAGACTGGATGACCGCCAGCTACGGCCACCCTGCCGCGGATGCCGCCCGCACCGTGCTCATGCTGCGCACGGGCTCGCTCCCGGAGGAGTCCTCTCGCGCCTTCGAGCTCATTCTGACCTCCGTCCGCAGATTGCTGCTCTCCCGCTATCTTCGCACCTACCTGCGGCTGAGCGGCTTGGAGCGCGGAGAACTCGAAGCCTGGATGCCGGTTCTCGCTGCCGCGAGGCTCGCCGAATGGCTTCCGCCCGACGAGAAGCTGTCCCTTGCGGGCATCGTCCGCGACAGCCTGCGGCCCGCCTGATGATCCGGTTTCACGGGTTCTGATTAGGTTGATTGAATATAGGAGAAACTGAATCTATCCGAGTTCACTGTAGGAGATGGAGGATCCGCCTTATGTCTACCTGGACGCTGCGGTATGCGGATGGGCAGGATGAGCAGCAGCCGGAGCTCGTGTTCCAGCGCCAATCCGAGCTGAATGACTATATCCAGTCGCTGACGGTCAGCGACGTGCTTCGAATTCGCGTCTACGACGCGGATATGCGCAATATGTGCGGAAAAACGTATGTGTATCATTATTTGCTCTGAATCGGCATCCATACGCTTCGCTTGTCCGGTCCTGCCAGATGGCAGGGCTTTTTTGCCCAAGCCGGCAGGCCCTTCGACCTGCAGCCAGGGAAAGGAAAGGGAGCGACCGCATGAATGCGAAGATGGTCCCGATGAATGAAATTTCCCAAAGGTGTCCGTTACCGACTTTCTGCTTTCTTGATGCAGGCCGTTTGAGCTTATCCCTGATTGCAATGGAGCCGGAGCGCCAAAAAAAGGAAAGAGACTGTCCGTAGTCATGTTCATGACTTGCGGACAGCCTCTTCTTGTAAGGTTCTAAAGCTGGTGCGATTCCGCTCTGCACGGACAATCGGCCATTCATCCATTCAGCCGGTTTCTTCGCCGTACCACAGCTGGCGGAAGCTGTCGCTTGTCTTCAGCAGCTCCTCGGCCGTGCCTTCCGCCTCAACCTTGCCGCCGTTCATCACAATGATGTGGTCTGCATGGGTCAAAGCAGCCTTGCGGTGCGAAACGACGAGGCAGGCCGCGTCCCCTTTCTCGGTGAACAGCCTCTCCCACAGCCGGCGTTCCGTCTCCACGTCGAGAGCGCTCGACAAGTCGTCGAACACATACAGCTGCGCGTCGCGCACCAGCATGCGGGCCGCCGCCGTGCGCTGGGCCTGGCCGCCCGAGAGCTTGACGCCGCGAGGCCCGACCATCGTGCTGAGGCCATGCTCGAGATTGTTCATGTCCTCTTCCATCACGGCCGCATGCAAGGCGCGCTCCACGCCGCCCGGGCGATCCTCCGCTCCCAGCAGGATGTTGTGCCGCAGCTGGTCGCTGTACAGGCGCGGAATCTGGGCGGTGTACGCGCTCTGCGGCGGCACGAAGAAGTCGGCCGGATTCCCGACAAGCTCGCCGTTCCAGCGGATATCGCCGGCCTCGGCCGGCAGGAGGCCGAGCAGCGAGCGCACGAGCGTCGTCTTGCCGCTCCCGATCATGCCCGTAACGACAGTGAAGGAGCCCCGCCGGATGTTCAGATCGATGCCTTCGATGCCGCGCCCCGTCTCCGGATAGCGGTATGTAAGCCCCCTTGCCTCAAGCATTTCCAGCGGTGGCGCCTGGAAATACGGCAGCTCGTCGTCCATGTTCCGGCTTCTCCGCACGGAAGCCGGCCGGCCAGCCGTTCCCGTCTCCGGTCCGCCTGCGCCAGGCGCCGCTTGCTCAGCGTGATGGGAAGCCGGGAATGCCGCCCTGTCCGGCCGTCCCCCGACACGCTTGCCAAGGCCGATATATCGGGCCGCTGTCAGAACAGAAGCCGGCGCCCCCTGCAGCATCGCCTTGATGCGCTCGAAGCTGACCGCCATCTGTTTGTAGTAGGTCATGAAGTTGCCGACGTTCGAAGTCAGCTGGGTGACGAAGGTGAGGTAGTACACGAACAGCGACAGGTCGCCGACGGTGAAGCCTCCACTGCGCATCTTATAGCCTGCGAGCACGAGAATGAGGCCCGTCCCCAGATTGACGGAGTTGGTGAACACGGACGACAGCGTTTCGGTCAGCAGCTTGTCCTTGACCATATTCTGGCGGCGGTTCTCGCTCAAGGCTACGAACCGGTCCACGATGCGCTTCTCTGCGCCCGCCACTTGAATGGCCTGCACGTTGGAGAACATCTCGCTGATCGCGCCCGTCACCTTGGCCGTCGATTCCCGGCTGGCGGCGCGGAACTTGTGGATGCGCGCCGTCGCGATCTGGGCCGCCGTGACGACGAGGATGAGCGGCACGAACACGAATACGGTCAGTTGGGCGTCGATCGAGACGAGAATCCAGCTCGCAACGACGACAAAGCCGACGAGGCCGAGCGTGTCGACCGACCAGCTCATCGCTTCCTCCGTATGATCGACGTCGTCGCGGAAGTTGCTGATCGCCTCGCCCGGCGAAGTCGGAATCGCCCTCGCGCCCGGCTGTCTCAGCACATGGGAGAGCATATTGCGACGGATCAGCATCGCCATCCGGAAGCGGAAGTTGACGTCGGTCAGGAAGCCTCCGAAGATCAGGGCGATCCGGGCTAGCGCCGCGGCGACGAGGAGAGCCGCGATCGCCCATACGCCGTAGGGGAACTCGTACGTTCCTTCCAGATGGTCGAAATAGGCTTTGGTCAGCAGGCCGGGCACGAGAGGAGCCATATGGATAAGCGACCAGGTCAACAGGTTGAGCAGATACAAGCCGGGCCGGTAGCCGATTAGCCGCCAGAAAAAATGTCTAGTCTTCATGCCAGCACCTCCTCCATCCCTACAGCCAGCATGCGGCTGAACCGCGACTGCGGATCGGCTGCAAGCTCCTCGCGGCGTCCGCTCTCCAGCATCCGGCCGTTCTCGAGGATCAGAATCCGATCGGCCCGCTGGATCGTCGCCAGCCGGTGGGCGATGATGATGCAGGTCTTCTCCTCCAGCAGCCGGTCGACGGCCGCTTCGATGCGGGCTTCCGTCAGAGGGTCGAGACGCGAGCTGGCTTCGTCGAGAATGACGAGGCCGGGATTCGTCAGGAAGACGCGGGCGAAGGCGAGCAGTTGCGCTTCTCCGGCCGACAGGCTGCCTCCGCCGGAGGCGAGCATCGTGTCCAGGCCGTCAGGCAGCGCCTCATACCAGGCGCCGAGACCCAGATCCTTGAGCACCTCGGCGATCCTCTCCTCCCGGATGCTGTCGTCGAACAGCGTCAGGTTGTCGCGGACGCTTCCCTCCAGAATCTCGATGTTCTGCGTCACCATCGCCACCTTGCGGCGCAGCTCGTGGAGCTTGAACTGGCGGATGTCCGTCCCCGCCAGCTCGATAGCGCCCGACTGCGGATCGTAAAAGCGCAGCAGCAGGCGCGCGATCGTCGTCTTGCCGCTGCCGGTCCGTCCCAGCAGGCCGAGCGTCTGTCCCGGCTCGAGCCTCAGCTGCAGATGGTCGAGCGTGGCGCGGCCGCCTTCCTCGTAGGCGAATTCCAGATCGCGGAATTCCACCGCGAGCGGCCCATCAGGCAGCGGAGCTCCCGGCCCGTCCTGGATCAGCGGCTTCGTCGCCAGCAGATCGCGCACGCGCATGAGGCTGGCGTCCGCTTTTTGCAGATCCTCCAGCTGGGTGCGGATCTTCTCGATCGGCTTCGCCAGCTGCTCCGTATAATAGAACACCAGATAGATGGAGCCGATCGTCAGGCCGCTCTGGCCGTTCTTCCACAGGATCGCGCAGACGATGAACGCCGCCGCGTTGCCGAGCGCGAACACCAGGATCGTCGTGCTCCACATCATGCAGAATCCGAGGAAGGCCCGCATGCGGATAGGCAGCATGCGGCGCGTCATCTCATAGAAGCGGTTCATGACGTAGCCCGCCGCTCCGTTGGCCCGGGTGTCCTCGGTGCCCTCCAGATGCTCCCCGATGAAGCCGTAGAACTCGGCGTTGATCTGCCTCCAGTTCTTCCACACGGGCACGTTGAACTTGCGGATCCACTGGATGACGTAGACGGCCCCGACGACGAACGCCGTCATGACAAGTCCGATCCAGAAGCTCTCGCGGAACAGCAGCGCCAGGATGCCGAGCATCAGGACGATGTTGCCGGCCAGATGGATGATGAAGCTGGAGAAAAAATTCGCCAGCGCGTTGACGTCGCCGTCCACCCGCTCGATCAGGGAGCCCGACGTCTGCGTCTTGTGGAAGCTCATATCCAACGACAGGCAATGCTCGGCGAGCTCCGCGCGCAGCTTGTTCGTCGTCGTCCAGCCGAGATTCTCGCTGAAGTAGGCCGCCGCTACCGATACTCCCTGCTGAAGCAAAGAAAAAGCGATGAACAGACCCGCCGCATAGTACAGCGCCGTGATGCTTCCTTGGCTTTGGGCACTGTCGATGAAATACCGGATAATCTGCGGATTGACCAGCTGCAGCCCGATCGAGACGAGCAGCAGCGCCGCAAGGCTCCACAGCAGCCGGCGCTGCGGAAAAACGTAGCGGGCCAGCATCTCCCGGTAGACGCCCCAGCCCTTGGCGGGCTTGACGGCACCCGCCGTTTGTTCCCCTGACATACGAACACTTCCTTCCATTCCGTTACTGTACTTCAGCCCCCTCTCGATCGTCAATGGCGAATTCGGCCTAAACCAAAGTTGTCGTTGAAATAAAATTTCGAGCCTATTCGCTATTGTATGGAATTGGGAATAAGCCTACACTTATCCTATACAGCAATCCCGCCCCAGCGGCCGCTCAAGGAGTGAGGAATTTGAATTCGGAAATGCTAGGCACCTATGGCTTCATCCTGCTTGTACTGCTTCTCGTCTACTGGCGCCGTTCCGTGCGCTCCTCCCAGGCCCGTCCGATCCGCGCCGGCGGGTGGCTCATGATGCTGCCGATTCTGTTCGTGCTGCTCGGCTTCTTCGCCAGCGTGTCGTCCCTGTCTGCAACCGGCCAAGCCGTGCAATACCCTCCCCTGTGGGAGGAGCTGTGCGCCGTGCTGATCGGGATCGCGCTTGGCGCCGTGATGCTGTACCATACCGGATACGAGCTGAATGCGGACGGGCGCGTCTATACGAAGCCGAATGCGAATTTCAAGTATGTCATCCTAGCCGTCATCGTTCTCAGGCTGGCTTTGTCCCGGTACCTGCAACATTTGCAGCCGGGCCAATTCGTCTTTCTCACGATGTCGATCGCCGTCTGCTACATCGCCGTATGGAGGATCGGAAGCTTTTTCAAATACAGAACAGCGATGAGCCCTCTAAAGAACGGGTCCATCGAAAGATAGAAAGGAGGAATCCGGCCTATGGAGCGTTACCTGCTCAAAACGGCCCTGTACACGTTTCTGCTCGGCCTGGCCCTGGGACTGCTCCTCGTGCCCGACTCCGTCACGCAGATTTCCGGTCGAGTAAAGAGCGTGGCCGAGCTTCCATTGCGGGACTACATCCTGAACCTTCTCCGCTTTGCCGTCCGGATCGCGCTGGCCGGTCTCGCGCTTGGAGCCATCTGGAAGTGGTCCGGCCGCGAGCCGCAGGAAGGGCCGTCCTTCGCCCGCAGCTATGTCAAGGGATTCGCGATGACGGCTGCCGCCATCGCGGTCCTCTTCGCCTTGGCAACCGTATTTTCAATCTTATAAGAAGGGGAATGGCCATGAATCCGGAGCCGTGAAGGAGCCTTGGCAGCGGGAGCCTGCCGCCCGGCTGCGAGGGATCGTCCATGAGGCGATCGACGCCCCTATGGAGCGCATCCAGTACAAGGCCCAAGCCGGCCTCTGCCTCAGGGGGAGATGCCGGATTTTGCATGTGCAGAAATTGCGAGGAGCGGTTCCTGCCGATACCAGTGCTGGCGGACTCCCCCTCACAATCGAAGGGAAGTCCGCCAGCCTTGGCCTATAGAGCCGCCCTTTATAGTCAGCATGCGGCAAGGAAGAAGAGGGGCCGATCATAATGAAAAACAACGGTGCTTCTCATGGGCGCCCTGGCCCGGATTCGTTCGTCTCAGTTCACGCCGCCGTAGCTGCGGTAGGTGGCATAGACCTCGTCAGCGTATTGCTCGGCATGGATGACACGGCCGTAGGAATCCGTCGCTCCCGGATACCAGTTGGGTCCCCCGTTGTAGAGCGCCAACCCTTTCCAGATGTATCCTCCCCTATTGATCATATCATTTAGAATCATGGCTCCCATATACACTTGGTCCTGCTGATCGCCGTGGTTGTAGGCATGCCCGAATGTAGAGAGGAACTGGCTGGAATAGCCGTTTCTTGTGTTGGGCTCCACCTGCATCAGTCCATCCGCACCGGATGGACCGGATGTATAGGTGCCATAGTTCGTTTCTTTTTTGATCACGGCACAGAGGAGCAAAGCGAAATCGCCGTTTTTGCCAAACCGATTGTCCGCATTCACCGCATAGTTCCAAATATAGCCGGGAGCTTCGGCAGGCTTGGATACGCCCGCGCCCGTAGAGCCGGTGCTGACAAGGTTGTATGCTTCCCATGAGCCGCCTACGGCAGCTCTGTTCGCCGCCAGAACCGCGCCGTTGTTCAAATCGGTCGATACATACTGATTGTTGGCCAAGGCTCTTAGCGCGATGGTTCCGTCCGCCAAGACGACCTTCGTGAATTTCTCCCATTGCTGGATGCTGGCGCTTCTGGCAATCAGCTTGGCTCCTTGATTAAGATCGGCCGCCACATACCTGTTGTTGGCCATGGACAGGAGAGAGATGGTGCCATCCGAATTGTTGATCACCTGGAATTGTTCCCATGCGCTGGCCGAAGTCCGGTTGGCCACTAAAGGATTGCTGCCATAATTGTCGGCACTGACATAACTGTTGTTGGCTCGGGCTTGGAGGCTGTATAGAGTCGCTGCGGATGCTTTGGCTGGCGGAAATGCGATCATCAAAATACCGACCAGAAGCGCTAACGTAAAAGCCAGCTTTTTGGGGAGGAAAGAAGGAAGACTCATCAGGAACACAACCTTTCTCTGAAATATAATCGATTACATTTGCGAAGCCAAAACAGGATGATCATTCTATCGCTGGCTATTCCTCCTTTCTGAACTGGCGGCGACCCATGGGATAGCGGTTCATCATACGATTAATATGCATTTCTATTTTTTTCAGAACGACTATGGCTGCCGGCTTGCAGCGCTCGACGATGGCAAGGGAGACGGCAAGCCCGGTCCGTTCTCCCCGTCTTGCCTTAAATAACCAGTGGAATAGACGGGCAGCCGCTTCTCCGGAATGACGCGCCCGCCGTAAGCGAGCGGTCTGCGACCTGCCAGCTGGACTGACAGCCGCAGGCCTGATAGGCCTGCGGCTGTCTCTTTATCGATCAGCCTTCCGCCGCTGCCGGGCGCCCCCCACTGACGGATGCGGCGGCCCGGCATTTCAGCAGCGCGCCGTACTCGCGCTTGAACCCTACGGAATAAAAGGCGGCGTAGAGCACAAGCAGCAGGCCGAGAATGTTCAGCACCACCATCGCCGCCGACATGCCGAAGGCATAGCTGAGCACTCCGAGCCCGGTCATCGGAACGATAAAGCCGGAGTAGGCTGCGAGGTAATAGGTCGTGATGACGCGCGGACGGTCTGCGGGGCGGGGCAGCTCGCCGGCGAAGCGAAGGCTGGCCTGGAAGGACCAGCCGCTGCCGAGCGCCTGCAGGCCGACGCCAAACCATAACAGGCCGAGGCTTCCTTCATGGCCCGAGAGCACGACTGTCCAGGCGCCGGCTGCCAGAATGAGCAGCCCGGCCCGCAGGCGCACGACGGGATTCAATGGAAGGGGAATCAGCTGCGTCAAGGCGCCGCCTCCAAGCAGCAGCAGCACCAGCAGGCCGCTGATGGAGAGATTGGAGCTGTGGAGAACGTTCGTGACGAATGTCGGAATGAGCGAGAGGACAATCCCGTTCAAGGTGAAAATGGTGAACCCCGACAAAGCGCTCATAGTCCAGAAATGTCTGCCGATGGATGCCGGGACGCCGAGCAGCGTGCCCCGGCGCTCACGGCTCTTCCCTTCCGCTCCGAGCGCGCTTGCGGCATCGGCCGCAGGAATTCTATGGAGCCCGGCTCCGCTTGCTGCATCTCTATCCAAGTCCGGCGCCTGTACCCCTGTGTTCTCCTCCTCATGCGAATGGAGCGTCTCCAGCACAGCCGCGCATGCCAGCAGAAGGGCGATGAACAGGGCATACGGGAGCCGTGAAGGCATGACAGGAGCATACTGGGCGAACAGTCCGGTAATGGCAGGCCCGATTCCGAAGCCGAGGGAAACGGTCATGCCGGACAGCAGAATCGCTTTCCCCGTCCGGGACGACGGCGTGTGGCGAAGCAGGAACGGGGTCGCCGTTCCCGTGAACAGGCCGTATGCCGCTCCTTCGGCCATTCTCGCCGCATACAGCATCCAGACGTCGGTACTGAGCATGAACAGAAGCGACGAGGCGATCGACAGCCAGATTCCGACCCGTATGACCCGCTTGTGCCCCCAGGAAGCGGCACGGACTCCGGTCAGGAGCAGGACAGGAAGCAGGACGGCCGCGTAGCTGGCGAACAGCAGGGTCAGCTCCAGGCTGTTCAGGCCATAGTCCCGATGGTACAGCGGAAACAAGGAGGACACCGATGTGGCGACCAGCGACATGATGATGAGGATGCCGAGCATTCTTTTCATTAGAGACACTTCCTTTCGGTTGGACAGGTTATTGGAACGATCGTTCAAAAAAGAGCGCGCAAACGCCGCTCAAAATACGGCATTCACAGCCATCCGGCATACATCCTCCAGCATGCTCCGACCCGCTTCCGTGCGTGCGGTGACATGAATTCCCTGCTTGATGGCAAGCAGGAAGCGCGCCGCCTCTCGAGGCTGCAAGCCATCCTTGGTCAATCCGCGCTTCGACGCATCCTCCAGAAAACGCAGCAGCACGTCTTCGGTATAGAGATGATAATCCTCCACACGCTGCGCGATCGAGGGGAGACGGACCGACGAGCCTAGCGTCGTGTTCGTCATGAAGCACCCTCTGCCCCGGGAAAAGTTCACGAGCGAAGACTCGACGACCGCATCGAAGAACAGCCGCAGCTGCTCCTGCGGATCTTCTTCCCGGCGTTCCAGGATCCGGTAGAGCCCTTGCTCCTGCAAGGCGCGGAAACGATCCATGCAGGCGGTGAAGAGCGTCTCCTTGTCTCCGAACGTATCATAAAGGCTTCCCCTGTTGATGCCCATGGCAGAGCACAGCCCCTGCACGGATGCGGCTTCGTAGCCTTGATCCCAAAATGCTTCCAGCGCCTGGTCCAGCGCCTTCGCAGGGTCGAACTCCTTCGGTCTGGCCATCCTGCACCTCCATTTTGTTCCTATCGGCTTCAAATTTTAGTCCAGTATATTCGTTTCAGAACGATCGGTCAATAATTGGACCGCCATGCCATTTACCGCAGTGCCGCAGATATGATATTGTAAGTCCACGAAGAAAGGGGAAGAAGCAAATGTTCCATACAGTCACTTACGACGGAACCCGCGAAGAGCAGTACGGGACGGTCATCCGCCAGCTCGAAGCGCTGATCGAGGACGAGCCGAACGCCATCGCCAACCTGGCGAACGCCTCGGCGCTGCTCGCGCAATTCCTCGCCGATATCAACTGGGCGGGATTCTACCTGCTCGACGAGCAGGGACTCGTGCTCGGCCCGTTCCAAGGGCTTCCGGCCTGCGTCCGCATCCCGGTCGGGCGCGGCGTCTGCGGCACCGCGGCGGAGCGCAAGGAAACGATGCTCGTCCCTGACGTG
The DNA here is from genome assembly GCF_004000905.1 of Paenibacillus humicus NBRC 102415. Taxonomy (GTDB): domain Bacteria; phylum Bacillota; class Bacilli; order Paenibacillales; family Paenibacillaceae; genus Paenibacillus_O; species Paenibacillus_O humicus. The sequence goes on along the minus strand of NZ_BIMD01000074.1, from coordinate 4,785 downwards.
CACGCCTTTCCGGGCCATATCGCCTGCGATGCCGCCTCGCAGTCGGAGATCGTCGTGCCTCTGTTGACGGCAGACGGCCGCCTGATCGGCGTGCTCGACATCGACAGCCCGATCCTGAACCGCTTCGACGATATCGACCGCGTGCAGCTGGAGCGCTTCGCAGCCGTACTCTCGGCGCGGCTCGGCTAGTCGGCGTCCGGCTCCTTGTGCCGCCATTGCAAGACGAAGCGTGGCCTGGACGAGAATCATTCCATGAAGCTCCGCAACTATTCATTGGAACAGGACCGCTGCCCGCGGTCCTGTTTTTTTGCCGACATCCTTTTTTGCCGCCAAGCCGCGTAAGCGGGCAAGCTTCCGCTTCCGGCTTCCCTGCTCGTGTGGAAACTTTTTTCCAACCCCATTCGTTCATGGCTTCAAAGGAGCTGAAATCATGCTGAAAAGCCTGACCGGCCGCTTCGGAGCCTGGTCTCCGGCAGCAAGCCTCCGCACCCTGCTGGCCTTCGGCTGGAGCCAGGCGCTCAGCTGCGCCTTTCCGATTGTCATCTTCGCTTCGCTCGGAATGACCAAGCTTGTGCATGTTCCTGGATTATCCCGCTATGATCTGCTCCTCGTCATCTGTCTGGCGGCCCAGGCGGCGATGATATGGACGCGGCTGGAGACATGGGATGAGCTCAAGGTCATCACCTTGTTCCATCTCATCGGCCTGGCGCTGGAGCTGTTCAAGGTAAACATGGGTTCATGGAGCTATCCCGGCGAAGCCTGGAGCAAGCTCGGCGGCGTTCCGCTCTACAGCGGCTTCATGTACGCCAGCGTGGCCAGCTATATTTGCCAGGCCTGGAGAAGGCTCGGCCTTCAATTCCACCGCTGGCCCAATTCCTATGCCGCCGCAGGGACGGCCCTGCTGATCTATGCCAATTTCTTCACCCATCACTGGCTGCCCGACCTTCGCTGGTGGCTGACAGCTCTGCTTGCCCTCTTGTTCTGGCGCACGACCGTCTCCTATACGGCGGGAGGCAGAACGATGCGCATGCCGATGCTGCTCAGCTTCGGGTTGATCGCTCTGTTCATCTGGATCGCCGAAAATATCTCCACCTTTCTCGGCGCCTGGCGCTACCCCGACCAGGAGCTGGACTGGACGATGGTCCACTGGAGCAAGCTCAGCTCCTGGTTCCTGCTCGTCGTAATCAGCATTCTGATCGTAGCCCAGCTGAAGCGGATCAAAGCCCAAGGAAACGAATCACAAGCCTGACCGCAGAGGATTCATCTCTGGCAAACGAAATATCTGCGGATGCTCTTCTGTCCGCACCTGATCTCGAGAAGCCGTCCCTTGGCAGGCAGTCCGTCCCATCTCCAGGATGAAATCCGCAAAGAGAGAGCCGGGAACTGTCCCCGGCTCTCTCTTCCCTCACTCCTTCATATAACGCTCCCGCAGGATGTTTAAATGATGCTTCTCATGACCGGCAATGACGCAGGCCAGCAGCAGAACCGAGTGCCGCAGACCGTTGGCCACTCCTTCGCGCTGCCAATCTTCCGGCCGCAAACCGCGAAGCAGCGTCAATGTCGCCTGCCGCACAGCGGAATAGTCGGCCGCGGCCTGAGCCCTCGTCCAGCTGGTGAAAGGCCCCTCGGCAACCAAAAGATTCTCGTCGTAGCCCGGCAGCTCCGTGGCATCGCCGCGTGCGAAACGCAGCAGCCGGTAGGCCAGTATCCGTTCGTTGTCGGCCACATGGCCGATGACTTGGCGAATGCTCCATTTGCCCGGCGCATAGCGGAATTCCAGCTGTTCCTCCGCAAGCGTATCCAGCAGGCCAAGCATGTCGGCTTGCTGTCCTTCCAGAATGGCGAGCAGGTCTCCATCGGGAACGGCCCCGACATAAGGCTTCTCGTAATCGGGCACTTCATGGTTCTGCGGTCTCTCCTGCATAGGCTGTCCACCTCTCCTTGTCTTGGAAGGAATGAATTCGACATCCAACGCTTTTTCCCTTCCAAAATTCATCCGCTTCCGCAGCGAATACGCCTTCTAAACGGCAGCAGCCCGGCCGCATTCATGCGGGCCGGGCTGCTGCGGCTGCCGCCGAGCGGCTTTATTCGTCCTTGAACCGGAACGTTCGCGCCAGATAGAGCACCGGCGTCGATGCGATGGAGATGACGAACTTCATCACGTACGTGGTTAGGAAGATTTGAATCCAGATATCCCATGAATAACCGCTGACTCCTGCAAACGCGATCGTGCAGAAGACGAGCGAATCCACGAACTGGCTCAAGATCGTGCTTCCGTTGATGCGGATCCAGAACTGGTTGCGTCCGCCGAAGCGCCGTTTCAGCACCGAGAAGACGCGCACGTCCAGAAACTGGCTGATGAAGTAAGCGCTCAGGCTGGCAAGCGCCAGACGCGGCATCAGGCCGAAGATCGTCGACAGCGATTCGTGGGCGAAATCGGTCTCCGCCGGATCAAACTTGAGCACCATCTGCATGAGGATCGTTGTGGCGATGAGAATGAAGAAGCCGAACCATACCGCCTGGCGGGCCTCCTTGCCGCCGTAGCGCTCGTTGATCAAGTCCGTCGTCATGTAAAGCGACGCATAGATCGTGTTGCCGAGCGTCATGACGATGCCGAACATGGAGATCGTCTCCGTCACCTGGATATTTGCGACCACCGTCGCGAAGCCGATCCAGGCATAGAGGCCTTTTTTGCCGAAGAAACGATAACACGCCAGGAACAGCGCGAAGTTGACCAGGACGAAGAACACGCCCCAGGTGAAATTGAACATGAACATACTACCCCCTAGTTTTGGTGACGCGGGATGGTTACGAACCGCGTGCGGCAAATGGACGCAGCCGGAAGCTTGGAGCTCCCGGCCGCGTCTCCGCCAAAAAACCTGTATCATCATAGCACAAAGAGGCTTCCGTGTCTTGGCTTGGAATCCATTGCCGCCTTGGAGGGTCCGACGTTCGTGAACGGGCGGGCTTGTCCCTTCCGGCACAGAAGGAGGCGGAGCGGGCAGCGCCGCCGGAGGCGAAAAAGCCTGCGGCGAAGATTCCGCTCCGCCGCAGGCCGCATTCCCGGTCATGTTAGACGGACAGAACCCGGCCATGATCGGTTTTAGTTCATGGAAAAATCTTTATATGAATCCAAACTGGCTTCATCCTTCTTTCATCACCGGAATCAAGTGATCGCCAGCCCCGCGCTCGCATAACCCGCCGCCGTATTGACGAGCGTCAAACCCGTCGCCGTCGCCGAGAAGACCAGCAGCAGTCTAGTCTGTGCGGTTACCGGGATGGACAGACCCGACGTCAGGCCGTTGCTGACGGTTCCGATCGACAGAGTCCCGGTAAGAGCCGGCGCGAGCGAAACGACAGCTCCGGCTACCGGGCTGAAAGTATTATTTGGTGTCGCCGAGCTGTACAGCGTAGCCGTGATTGTAATCGTAGAGCCGATCAGACTTAGCGAAGCCGTTGTGCTGAAATATGCGGCCAAGGAAGTAATCGTACCCGCACGCGGAACCGAGAAGGCAAAATTGAGCAGCGTCCCCGCCGCGCCCGTCAAATCAATCGTGGCACCTCCGACATTGACGCTCGACACGGAGTTGCCAAAACCGACAAGCCCGCCCGTTCCGGCAAGCCCCCCAGCAATCGTCGTCAATGCGACAGGAGTGCCGGATGCGAAAGGAATGATGGCCCCCGTACCTGCAATACCGGTTGACCCCGTTGCTCCGGTTGCTCCTGTTGCTCCTGTTGAACCTGTGACTCCTGTCGCTCCAGTTGGTCCTGTTGGTCCAGCACCACCTGTTACCCCGGTTGCCCCTGTAGTTCCAGTTGCTCCTGTTAAACCTGCAGCTCCTGTTGCTCCTGTTGCTCCCGTTGCTCCGGTTGCTCCCGTTATTCCTGTTGGTCCAGTGGTACCTGTTACCCCGGTTAATCCTGTGGTTCCTGTTGCTCCTGTGACTCCCGTTGCTCCTGTGACTCCTGTTGGTCCAGTGCCGCCTGTTACCCCGGTTAATCCTGTGGTTCCTGTTGCTCCTGTCGCTCCCGTTGGGCCTGTGGCTCCTGTTGCCCCGGTTGAACCTGTGAATCCGGTTGCTCCTGTTGAACCTGTGGAGCCGGTTGCCCCCGTGATTCCCGTAATTCCAGTCGCTCCGGTCACGCCCGTTACCCCGGTTGGTCCAGTGACACCTGTTACCCCGGTTACTCCTTGGGCTCCGGTTGCTCCGGTTGCTCCTGTTGCCCCGGTTGCCCCGATTGAACCTGTGAATCCGGTTGTTCCGGTTGGTCCTGTGGCTCCCGTTACCCCCGTTGCTCCTGTGACTGCCGTTGCTCCTGTTAAACCTGTGACTCCGGTTGCTCCAGTCAACCCTGTTGCTCCCGTTAGGCCCGTGTCCCCTGTAACACCAGTAACACCTGTAATTCCTGCGGCTCCCGTTGTTCCTGTTACGCCTGTTGCTCCTGTGACTCCGGTTGCCCCCGTTACTCCTGTGCTTCCCGTAATTCCTGTTGCTCCAGTCAACCCTGTTGCTCCGGTTGGGCCCGTGTCCCCTGTAACACCCATAACTCCTGCGGCTCCCGTTGCTCCTGTTACGCCGATTGTTCCTGTGACTCCGTTTGCTCCTGTAGCTCCGGTTGCTCCAGTCAACCCTGTTGCTCCGGTTGGGCCCGTGTTCCCTGTAATACCCGTGACTCCTGTGGTTCCTGTCGCCCCGGCCAGCCCTGTCGCTCCTGTCGCCCCCGCTCCGGTTGCACCTGTCGGGCCGACCGCTCCCGCGGCTCCCGTGTCCCCGGTTGCTCCCG
>NZ_BIMD01000073.1 GCF_004000905.1 Paenibacillus humicus NBRC 102415 | reverse complement strand
CATGCAAGTAAGGCTTGGTAGCTCAGTTGGTAGAGCAAAGGACTGAAAATCCTTGTGTCGGCGGTTCGATTCCGTCCCAAGCCACCATTGGTTTTCTAAGTGAGCTATAAGGCGCATCTTAGAGCATTTGTGGAGGGCTAGCGAAGTGGCCAAACGCAGCAGACTGTAAATCTGTTCTCTGACGAGTTCGGTGGTTCGAATCCATCGCCCTCCACCACTTCATTTTTAAGAGCCATTAGCTCAGTTGGTAGAGCACCTGACTTTTAATCAGGGTGTCGAAGGTTCGAGTCCTTCATGGCTCACTTCTTCCCCAATAACTGAACCTTCCAAGCACAGACTCTGTCTGTGCTTTTTTGTTTTTCAACGGAAGAAAACATTTAAATCGCATTTCTGACTGGCTGATGGTTTTTTGCAAAGCTCGCTTGATGGTCTTGGCAAAGCTGGCATAATGATATTCGCAAGCTCGCTTGATGATATTCGCAAAGCTGGTTGACGTTCATTGAAAATACAGGTTAATTCATTGAGAATCAGGTTATTCCCATCGCAAACAGGCTCTGACCGTCGCAGAGGTTGGCGGGCAGGAATGCCTTCATGGTAAACTTGCTTATATGGCTGCATACGGCTTGCAAGGGCTGGTGCGCAGGAGGCGGGACATACGATGGCATCAGGAGAGTGGCTGGAAGAGCTGCGCGGCATTCTAGGAACAGATCTCGATATTCGCCAGTTCTCCGCGGCGCAGTGGCGGGACATGGCAGGCGGAGGCATCAAGGCGGAGCAGAATGGCAATTGGATTGTAGACAAGGATCGATTAGTGGTAAGGCTGGCCGGAGATGGAATCAAGGTCGAGTGCCTGGAAATCCACCGTACGGAGCCTCTATCGGAAACCGAGATTCGGCTTCTTCGCTTGACGTTGAAATACGCCAGGCCGGAACGTGCCTGGAACGTCAAGCCGGCTACGGGCATGGAGAAGACGGCAGCCGAATTGGGTCGATGGATCAATGGCCAGCTGGACAGCTCAAGACATGATCCGCTGCCGGCTTCGCTTGCCGAGGGAGGGCGGCTGTACGCCGAAATGATACCGATTCTGCTCGTGCGGGAATATCCCGGAGCGGCAGACGATTCCTACAGCGAGCTCGAGAAGCTGCTCCTGTCCTTCTTTCCGGAGGAAGTGCTCTTGATTCCGCTTCAGCGCAACGAATGGCTCATTCTGAGTCCGGTATCCCTGCTCAGGGATTCCCAGCTGGAAGGAACCGAAGAGGACGAATCGGAGGAGGAAAGCTTGAAATCCATCGGTCTCGGGCTTCATGAGATGCTGGCGAGCGAATGGCTGGGCGAATGCCATCTTGCGCTGTCGCTGCCGATGCAGCCTCTGAAGTCGCTTGTCGATAGCGCGGCGCTGCTGAAGGAAACGATCGAGCTTGGCCGGCGGTTCCATGTCGGTTCCAACCTTCATTTGCCTTGGCAGCTGAATCTCGAGAGGCTGCTCAGCGCCATCCCGGAACGGGAGCGCAGCAAGTTCATCGAGCAGACGCTCAGCCGGTCGGATTATTACATGGAGCCGGAGATCCTCACGACACTGGAGACATTTTTCGCCTTGGACTGCAATGTAAGCGAGACGGCGAAGAAGCTGTATATCCACCGGAATACCCTTCTTTACCGTTTGGACAAGCTGAAGCAGGAAACGGGACTGGACGTCAGGCTCTTCCGGGACGCCGTCATGGTGAAGATTATTCTGCTATTGGATAAAGTCACGAAAAGACCTTAGTTTTTTTGTAGGGTTTGTGCATAGTCATACGCTTACATTTTCGGTTAATATAGATTCATAAGATCATTCAACCGTAGAGGTATCACCTACTCACTCACATAGGGGGAAACAAACATGGCAGGCGTACGTTTAGAACATGTTTACAAGAAATACCCTGGATCCGACAACGCATCGGTAAAAGACATCAACCTGGACATCAAGGATAAGGAATTCCTCGTTCTGGTCGGTCCTTCCGGCTGCGGCAAATCCACGACGCTCCGCATGATCGCTGGTCTGGAGGAAATCTCCGAGGGCAAGCTGTTCATCGGCGATCGCCTTGTGAACGATGTCGCCCCTAAAGACCGCGACATCGCGATGGTATTCCAATCCTACGCCCTGTACCCGCACATGAACGTGTACCAGAACATGGCTTTCGGCCTGAAGCTGCGCAAGTTCAAAAAAGCGGACATCGATAAGCGCGTTCGCGAAGCGGCAAAAATTCTTGATATCGAACATCTTCTGGAGCGCAAGCCGAAAGCTCTCTCCGGCGGCCAACGCCAGCGTGTCGCCCTGGGCCGCGCTATCGTCCGCGAACCGCAAGTGTTCCTGATGGACGAACCGCTTTCCAACCTTGACGCCAAGCTCCGCGGCCAAATGCGCGCCGAGATCAGCAAGCTGACGAAACGTCTGGAAACGACGACGATCTACGTAACGCATGACCAGATCGAAGCCATGACGATGGGCGATCGCATCGTAGTCATGAAAGACGGCATTATTCAGCAAAACGCAACCCCGGATGAGCTTTACAATCACCCGGTGAACATCTTCGTAGCCGGATTTATCGGCGCGCCAGCGATGAACTTCATCACCGGTACGCTGAGCGAAGCAGGCGGCGCGCTGCGCTTCAAGGCTTCGGGTGTGGATGTTGTTCTTCCTGAAGGCAAAGCCAACGTCCTGCGCGACAAAGGCTTCGTAGGCAAAGAAGTCGTTCTGGGTGTTCGTCCTGAGGACCTGCACGAAGAGCCGGTCTTCCTGGAAGCATCGCCTAACAGCATCGTCAATGCCAACATCGAAGTGGCGGAGAACCTTGGCCACGAAATGTACCTGTACCTGAACGGAATCGGCAACGATACGGTTATCGCCCGCGTTGACGGACGTTCCGGCATGCGTGACGGCATAAGCGTCAAGCTCGCTCTGGATATGAACAAAGTTCATGTCTTCGACAAAGCGACGGAGCTGAACCTGTTCGAGAACTAATCCTAAAGATAAAAAAAGGCTGCCGATCATGGGAACATGATCGGCAGCCTTTTTGCATATAGGGCCAGGCCAGCATACTCTTGACGAGTGACCTTTATCCCGTTGTCGCAGAACTAATTTCACTATTAGAAAGAAACAGGCTTACTTCCGATAGGCATCAAGAACCTTGAGGGCATCTTTATTGAGCTGATCGACCGAAATAGAGCTTACCTTGCCGTCTGTCATCTGGTATTGGAGCTTGCGGGCCATAATGCGGTAGACGCTTTCGTTGAGCCGTGTGGCGGGTATCGATCCGTCGGCGGCAGCCTGCCGAAGCTTCTGCAGCACATGGATGATGTTGTCATTGCCATGCGAGACAATGACGATATCTCCGCCGGCCGATATGGTTCGGACAGCCGCATCTCCGACATCATAGTTTTCCAGGATGGCCCCCATGGTCAGATCGTCGCTGAACACAAGCCCGTTGAATTTCATCTTGTCCCGCAGCAGCCCGGTAATGACAGGCCTGGACATCGAAGCCGGGTACTCGGCGTCCAGCTTGGGCAGCAGAATATGAGCGACCATCACGGCGTCCGCTCCCTGGTCGATGGCCGCCTGGAACGGCGGAAGCTCCACCTCCTGCAGCCTGCTTAGACCGTTGCCGGTGACGGGAAGCTGCTTGTGGGAGTCGACCGAAGTATCTCCATGCCCCGGAAAATGCTTGAGGACGCCGAGGATGCCCTCCTTCTTGAATCCCAGCATGGCGGCAGTTCCCAGCTTGGTTACAAGCTGAGCGCTGCTGCCGTAAGAGCGGTCGCCGATGACCGGATTGTCGGGATTGCTGTTGACGTCGAGCACGGGAGCAAAGTCCACGGAAAAGCCGAATGCTTTGACCCTCCTCGCCAGCAACTGACTGACATCGCGTGCGTATTCGGCATTGGCTGACTTGCCGATGATGCCGTTGCTCGGTATTTTCTCGACCGATGCGGGCATCCGGGTCACTTTGCCGCCCTCTTCATCGACCCCGAGCATAAGCGGAAGATTTCCTTCCGCCTTGTTCAGAGCCTTGAGTCCATTGAGAAAATCGACGGTTCCTTGCAAAGTCTTCATATTGTCTCGGAAAAGGATGAAGCCCCCGACGCGGTAGTCCCGGACCAAAGTTTCGGCTTCTTTGTCCGGCTTGATGCCCTCCACGCCTGCGATGACCAGTTGTCCCACCTTCTCTTCCGTACTCATGGATCCGATTCGTCTGGCGATTTCCTGGCTTTGGGCATTACTTAGGCCTGCTACGGGCGGCCAGGAAACGGTGGACTCGTCCACAGCCCGAATCTGGGCCGGCGCAGCCGCGGCAGGCTGCATTCCGGCCGTTGATGCGAAGCCTGGATGGGAGGGTCCGTACTCGGACCATGCCGATCCGACAGCTGCAGCCGCAAGGGCAACGGCAATAAGAGCGGGCCGGGCGAAACGGCTCCGGCTGCCGCGGCGAATTCGTTTGGAGCGCATTTTTCCACCTCGCTTGATGGTAGTCTGCTAAATCCATTGTAATGGACGCAATGGATGGCGTAAATGTTGTGGATGCTCGCTACGTTGCGCTGATGCCCGTTTTCCTTTAGGATGGAACTAATAGGCAGAAGGCTCTACGAATTGCCCGCAAGCAACGTACATATGCCCTGGAACAGGGAAACATACAGGAGGGCCCTCATGGCTAAAAAAGTCAAGGTATCCGAATTGGTGCAGCCGTTTCAACTGGAGATTCTGGCAGGAGAAGACGGCATGCAGCGTATTATAACGACCGACGATCTGTACCGGCCCGCGCTGGAGATGGCCGGCTATTTCCATTATTACCCCAAAGAGCGGGTTCAATTGCTCGGCAAGACGGAACTTGCGTTCATCCAGACGCTGGACAGCCGTGAGCGCAAGGAAAGATTGGAGAAGCTGTGCAACGATGAGACGCCATGCATCATGCTCACCCGCGGATTGGAGCCGCCGCTCGAGCTGATCGAGCAAGCGGCGGAGAAGCATATTCCGGTGCTGCGAAGCCAGATTTCAACGACGATCTTCTCCAGCCGCCTGACCAACTTCCTGGAGCGCCGGCTTGCGCCGACAACGACGATCCATGGCGTCCTCGTGGATGTGTACGGCATGGGCATCCTCATTACAGGCGGCAGCGGCATCGGCAAAAGCGAGACGGCGCTCGAGCTCGTGAAGCGCGGCCACCGGCTTGTCGCGGACGATGCCGTCGAGATCAGGCAAACGTCGGACGGACAGCTGCACGGAACGGCTCCGGAGCTGATCCGGCATCTGTTGGAGATTCGGGGTCTCGGCATCATCAATGTGATGACGCTGTTCGGCGCGGGCGCCATCCGCAACAACAAGCGCATCAGCGTGGTCATCAAGCTCGAGAACTGGCAGCCGGAGAAGCAGTACGACCGTCTCGGCCTGGACGAGGAGACGACCCGCATCATCGAGACGGATGTTCCGCTCGTGACGGTTCCCGTCCGCCCTGGACGCAACCTTGCCGTCATCATCGAGGTCGCCGCGATGAACTACCGCTTGAAGCGGATGGGATACAACGCCGCGCTGCAGTTCACGAACAAGCTTACGGAAACGATCGCAGATGACATGGACGACTATGAATAAAGGTAATCTTCCTATGGAAAGAGGTCGGCAACGATGACGGAATATTCTCTTCGTATCAATCCCATAGCCTTCGAGCTTGGACCGATAACGGTCCATTGGTATGGAATCATTCTCGGACTGGGAGCTCTGATGGGACTGGTGCTGGCGATCCGGGAGGGCAGGCGCTTCGGCATCTCGTCCGATTTCTTCATGGACCTGCTGCTGCTCGGGGTTCCTTCCGCGATTATAGCGGCACGAGCTTATTTCGTCCTGTTCAAATGGGATTATTACCGCCAGCATCCGGGTGAGATCCTGGCGATCTGGAACGGCGGCATCGCGATCTACGGCGCCTTGATCGGCGCCATTATTTGCGCGATCTTCTATGTGCGCCGCAAAGGCCTCAATTTCTGGCGCATCGTCGATATATGCGCCCCGTCTCTGCTGATCGGCCAGATCATCGGCCGTTGGGGCAACTTCGTCAACCAGGAAGCCTACGGCGGTCCCGTCACGCGCCGGTTCCTGAGCGGCGAGCTGCATCTGCCGGACTGGATCGTGGACCAGATGTATGTAGAAAGCACCGGCCAGTTCCATCATCCGACCTTCTTGTACGAATCGGTGTGGAACATCATCGGCATCCTGCTTATCTTTGTCCTTCGCCGACGTCCTTGGGTGCGCGCCGGAGAAATGTTCTTCACCTACCTGATCTGGTATTCGATCGGCCGCTTCTTCATTGAGGGGCTGCGTACGGACAGCCTTGCCTTTGCAGGTCCCGCCTGGCTCGAATCGCTGATGAACGGCCTGTGGTCCCCGATGAAAATCCTGTTCGAACCGGGCTATCTGGATCCGGCCTATGGCAACGTCCGCAGTTCCCAGCTCATCGCGGTCCTCGCCATTCTGTTCTGCATCGTCATGATTATCGTCCGCCGGTCGACAGGACTTGCCGCGGAACGGTATTCCGACCCGGTCATCAACCGCAAGACCGGACTACCCGCCGGCGTAGAGCCGCAGGAGGCACAGCCCGTTTCCGAAGCAGTAAAGGAGAATCATCACGATGAAACCCATACGAAACCTACTGTTTGACTTGGACGGCACCATTCTCGACACGAATGAATTGATCATGCGCTCCTTCCTCCACGCGCTGCAGGGAGTTGTCCCCGCAGACTTCGGGCGGGAGCAGATGATTCCTTATATGGGCCTTACTCTGGTCGACCAGATGAAGCATTTCTCCGGTCAGGAAGAAACCTCGCATCTGATTTCCTTGTACCGGGAAATGAATATGAAGCTGCATGACGATCTCGTCGTGCCGTTTCCCCATACGGCCGAGGTGCTGGAGCGGCTCAAGGCCGCAGGCTTCAAGCTTGGCGTCGTCACGACGAAGATCCGCATGTCCACGGAAAAAGGACTTCGCCTGACGGGACTGCTGAATTATATGGATGCCATCGTAACGCTGGATGACGTGGACAACCCGAAGCCGCATCCGGAGCCGGTTCTGCGCGCCATGGAGATGCTGGGAGCGAAGCCGGAGGAGACGATGATGGTCGGCGACAGCGCCGTAGACATCCAGTCCGCTCTCGAGGCAGGGGCTGTGCCGGTCGGCGTCGCCTGGTCTCTGAAGGGAGAGGCGCTGCTGCGCGAATACGGAGCTGCCCATGTCCTGCAGGACATGAGGGATCTGTATGCTCTGCTCGGATTGGAGCAGGAGGCCCGGTGAGGAACGTCGAGCGTTATCCGACCGATGGGCCGAATGCGCTGTGGCAGGTATACCGAACCGTAAGCCGGTTCAAGGCGGTGCGCAACTTCGCCGCTATCCAGATCTCCCGCTATTGCCCCTCCCTGCCGGTCAAAAACTGGATCTACCGCCGGATTCTCGGCATGCGGGTCGGCAAGACGACGTCGTTCGCGCTCATGGTCATGGTGGACGTCTTCTTCCCTGAGCGGATCACAGTCGGGGACAACTGCATCATCGGCTACAATACGACCATCCTCACCCATGAATATTTGATCCATGAATATCGGCTGGGGGATGTCGTGATCGGCTCCAACGTCATGATCGGAGCGAATACGACGATCCTCCCGGGTGTGACGATCGGCGACGGCGCCGTCGTGGCCGCCGGTTCCCTGGTCCACCGGGACGTGCCTGCCGGCGCATTCGTAGGGGGGAATCCGTTCCGGATCATTCGGCAACAGGATTGGAATCCGGATATAGACAGGGCTTAGATGGGACTAGTCAGGCATAGGCAGGACAGAAACCAGGCATAGACTGGGGTTCGGCAGGACATAGCCAGGCATAGACCCGGCAAGGACAGGAATAGATCAGGCATAGGCAGGACATATTCAGGATTGAGGACAGGAAGCCAAGGCAACTTTTTGCGGACAGGACTCGTTTACAGGATTGGCCTCTGCCTTAGGATGCCAGTCCAACCTGCAAGGAGAGAACGCGATTGAGTACCGTCAAGCGGTTTTGGCTGCTGTCTGCTGTCCTGGCCTTCGTTCTGTGCCTGACGGCTGCCGGCGCGGCTGCCGTTCGCTACCGGGAGCACTTTCCGGCCGTCAAGCGCCTGCTGTCGGAAGCCCCTGCGATGAGCGAGGAGGCAGCCGGAGGGGAATATAAGGATTTGAAGCCCGGAGAACGGACGCCCAAGGGCATTTATTACCGCAACAAAGTCATTGTCCTGATGTACCATGATGTCCAGCCGACCCCTTCGGACACGAAGGCGCTGGCCTTGGACAAGCTGGAGCGGCAGCTCGAGCTGATGCGCGACAACAACTTCCATGTCATCAGCATGGATGAATACAAGGCTTTTATCCTGAAGCGCAAGCCGGTGCCCGATAACGCGGTACTGCTTACATTCGATGACGGCTACGAATCCTTTTACCGGTATGCGTATCCCGTCTTGCTCAAAAACGGGCTGACTGCGACCAACTTCGTCATCGCCGGCACAATCGGAAACCCCAAGCATGCCGGCGTGCCGAAGCTGACCTGGGAACAGATGAAAGCCATGCGCAAGCATGGCATGGATTTTTACAGCCATACATACGATTCCCATGCTTATGCGCCGGAGAATGCGAAGGGAAACAGGCTGGTGCCTCTTCTGGCCGGAAGGGTATACCGGAGCGATCTTGGCAGACGGGAGACGGAGAAAGAATACGAAAGCCGCATTCGCGAGGATCTGCACCATGCCAATCGGACGCTGCAGAAGGAGCTCGGCGTGCGCAACGATGTGCTCGCCTTTCCATACGGAGCCTTCTCTCGGCCGCTGCTCCGCACATGCAAGGAGCTCGGCATCAACGTGACGCTGACGGTGAAGCCGGGCATGAACGGTCCAGGAAGAGGGAACGGATTCCGGCTGAATGCCGGCGGAGCGGAGAACGATCCCGAGCTGCAGATCGAGCTTATGAAGCAGGCTCCCCGTCTAATCGGCCACAACCGCTATCAGCCTCCGGATCGGGCCTACCTGCTGCTGACGCTTCCTCTGCTCGTCATGTTTGTCGGCGCCCTATGGCTGCGGTCGGCCTGGGAGGTCATCATTCTGCGCCGCAAGAAGCTGTCTCTGCTTCCGGGGAAACCATCTTAGGAACAATCGCCGAGCGGGTGTTATGCCCGGCGAACCTTGCGGTCCGCCCATGGCGATCTCTGCGGTCCTCCTAAGCACCGTGCTCTTGCACGCTCATACGGTATGGCACGAGCCGCCCGAACCCGCAAGCATGGCGGTTCAGGCGGCTCGTGCCGGTTGACGGGAGAGACCGAATCATGATAGGATTACAAATACCTTTACTTTGGCAGTATGGTAACTTGGTAGCACATTAACTCACTAAAGTATGAAGCCAACTTACAAAAAGCGAATGCTTGGAGCCGATTGCTTCGAGCGTCTGTTTATATTAGGAGACCAAACCGATGTCCAAACCAAAAGTATTTGAAAAACCGGTAGGCGTCAAGGACTATCTCCCCCATGCCGTATCCAAGCTCAGACAGATCGAAAGCAGCGTGCTGAGCTGCATGGAACGCTGGGGCTACGATCAGATCATGACTCCTACGCTGGAATATTACGACACTGTCGGCGTCGCCAGCTCGACATCCGATCAGCGGCTGTTCAAGCTGCTGAACAACCGCGGCACGACGCTCGTGCTTCGTTCCGATATGACCGCGCCGATCGCGCGTGTCGTATCCTCTCTGCTGCGGGAACAGCCGTTTCCGCTGCGCCTTTCCTATCATTCCAGCATATTCCGAGCGTTCGAGAACGAAGCGGGACGGGATGCGGAGTTTTTCCAGACCGGCGTCGAGCTGGTCGGAGACGCTTCGGCCGAAGCGGATGCCGAGGTCATCGCCCTTGCGATCGCCTCCCTGCAGGCCGCTGGCGTCGAGAAGTTCCGCATCGCGGTCGGCCATGTGGGCTTTCTGAACGGATTGCTGGAAGAGCTGCTGCCCGGACGGGCGGAATGCCAGGGCAAGCTCAAGGATTATCTGCTCAACCGGGACCATGTCGGGTACCGGGACCAGCTTGGAAGACTGGGGATGACCGAGCAGGTCCAGCAGGAGCTGAAGGGGCTGCTCCGCCTTCGCGGCGGCCAGGAAATCTGCACGCAGGCGATGAGCCTGACGCCGAATGCCACAGCCCAAGAGTCGATTCGCCATCTTTGCGAGATATGGGATGTGCTCGAGGCGTACGGCGTGAGCGAGCATGTGCTGATCGACCTGACGATGATCGGAGATTTTTCGTATTATACGGGCATGACCTTCGAGGGTTATGCGGCGGATCTCGGATTTCCCGTCGTCGGAGGCGGGCGGTACGACAACCTTCTCCAGCAGTTCGGGCGCCCGGCGCCGGCTACCGGCTTCGCGGTCAAGACGACGCGGGTGCTGGAGCTGGTCGGCGAGGAGCAGGAAGCTCCGCGCCGGATTCTGATCGGCTACGACGGCACGGGGCGCGAACGCGCTCTTGCCGAAGCGATCCGGCTAAGAGGGCAAGGAGCGGCAGTCGTGACGGCCCGCATGGAGGCTCCGGGAATCCGCCATGGCGAAGCCCGGGGCAGCGAAGAGCCGGAGCGCACCGCACGGAGGCTTGCCGACGGCGAGTCCGTGAAATTCGGCGGCTTGGTGTATGGGACGTTCCTGCCCTTCTTTGACGGGAACCAAGAGGAGGGGGACGAGCGATGAGGACGGACGGCAGGACAGAAGGCGATATTCTCAAAGTCGCGATGCCGAAAGGACGCATCTACAAGCAAGCCTCCCGGCTGTTCCGGGAAGCGGGCCTCCTTATCAACGAAGAGGTCGACGAATCGAGGAAGCTGATCGTCGAAGTGCCGGAAGCGCGCATGGAATTCATCATGGCCAAGCCGGTCGACGTGCCGACGTATGTGGAATATGGCGTCGCTGATATCGGTGTCGTCGGCAAGGACGTGCTGATGGAGGAAAACAAGGACGTCTACGAGCTGCTTGATCTGGGCATCGCCCGCTGCCGCATGTCGGTCATCGGGCTGCCGGACTGGAAGCCGGTCATCAATCCGCGCGTCGCGACGAAATATCCTGCGGTAGCCTCCCAGTATTTCCGGGAGCGCGGCCAGCAGGTCGAGGTGATCAAGCTGAACGGATCCATCGAGCTGGCTCCTCTGATCGGCCTGGCCGACCGGATCGTCGACATGGTGGAAACCGGACAGACGCTGCGCGACAACGGGCTTGTGGAAATGGAAGAAATTTTTAGCATCACGAGCAGGCTGATCGCCAACCGCGTCAGCTACCGCATGAAGAACGATGCGATCCAGAGCCTTTGCGACCGCCTTCAGGCGGCATTGGGCGCGAAGGCTTAGAGGGCCGGTTGAGAATCATCGGTCCAAGCAGCTATTCACCAAACCGATTCAGACGGAGGAATGGCGATGACGGCAATCAAGGCAGTGGTCTTCGATTTTGACGGACTGATTCTGGATACGGAGACGCCCTCTTACGAGGCGTTTGATCGGGTATACCGCGAGCATGGGGCAGAGCTTCCGCTGGAAATGTTCGCCCGCTGCGTGGGCACTTCCTTTGCGGCATTCGACCCCTATGCTTATCTGGAAGAAATCCTGGGCAAGCCGCTGGAGAGAGAACTCATTGAAACCCGGTACAAGGAGATCTATTCGGCCATCGTCCAGGAGTCTTCGATTCTGCCGGGAGTCCGGGAGAATCTGGCGCGCGCCCGCGAGCTTGGGCTCGCCGTCGGCCTGGCGTCCAGCTCTTCCTGGGGCTGGATCGAGCCTTTGCTCACGAGGCATGGACTGTTGGACCGCTTCGATTCCTTCCAGACGAAGGATAAAGTGAAGCGGATCAAGCCGGATCCGGAGCTGTACCTCGCCTCGCTGTCGGAGCTTGGCGTCCACGGACATGAGGCCGTGTCGTTCGAAGACTCGCTCAACGGCTTCACGGCTGCCCGCGCTGCCGGCATGCGGACGGTAGTGATCCCGAACTCCGTCACGCGTCATTTGACGTTCAGCGGAGCCGACTTGCAGCTGGAGTCCATGGCGGATCTGACGCTGGACTCGCTTTTGGAGCGTCTGGATTCGCCGCAGCCTTGAGGAGAGGCGCCTGGGAACAGGCTGGATGCCAGACTCGGACGGGCAGCGACAAGGATAGAGAGGAGAACGCTGTATGCGCATAATGCGGGCGGAGCAGTTCAAATTGACCCGGGAAGTGGAATATGGAACCCCGGAACAGAATGAGTCGGTGCGGAGCACGGTGGAAGCTCTCCGGACGCGCGGCGATGAAGCGCTGCTGGAGCTGACGGAAAAATACGACGGCGTGTCTCTCTCGGCGTCGGACCTGCGGGTGACGGAAGAGGAGATCCAAGCCGCCTACAGCCGGGTGGAGCCGGATTTCCTGGACGCCATTCGCGGCGCGGCTGCGAATATCCGCCGCTACCATGAGCGCCAGCGGCGCCAGTCCTGGATGGACGTGCAGCCGGACGGCACCGTGCTGGGCCAAGTGCTGCGCCCCTTGAAGCGGGTAGGCGTCTATGTGCCGGGAGGCAAAGCCGCCTATCCGTCCTCCGTGCTGATGAACGTCATTCCGGCGCAGGTCGCCGGCGTGCCTGAGATCGTTATGGTCACGCCGCCGGCGACGGGAGGCAAAGCGGGCGTCGACCCGTACATCCTCGTTGCGGCAGCGGAAGCCGGCGTCAAGGAGATGTACCGCGTCGGCGGAGCGCAGGCGATCGCCGCGCTTGCCTACGGCACGGAGAGCATCCCGCCGGTGGACAAAATCTGCGGCCCGGGCAACATCTATGTGGCTCTCGCCAAGCGCGCCGTGTACGGCGCTGTCGATATCGACAGCATCGCCGGGCCGAGCGAGATCGCCGTGCTGGCCGACGATACGGCCGAGCCGGCCTATGTCGCAGCCGACCTGCTGTCGCAGGCGGAGCATGACGAGATGGCGTCGAGCATTCTCATTACGCCGTCGAGAGGGCTTGCCGAGGCCGTTGCCGCTGAAGTGGAGCGCCAGCTGGCGCTGCTTCCGCGCGCCGCGATCGCAAGGGAATCCATCGACCGCCATGGAGCGATTCTGCTGGTCGACTCCATCGCAGCCGGCGTGGACATCGTCAACCGGCTCGCGCCGGAGCATCTGGAGGTGCTGACCGCCGATCCGATGGCGCTGCTCGGCTCGATCGAGAACGCCGGAGCGATCTTCCTCGGGCCGTACAGCTCGGAGCCCGTAGGCGATTACTACGCGGGGCCGAACCATATCATCCCGACCAACGGAACGGCGAGGTTCAGCTCTCCGGTCAATGTGGACGACTTCATCAAAAAATCGAGCCTGATCTCCTACAGCCGCGAAGCGCTGCTGCGGGACGGCCAAGCCATCATGACGCTGGCCCGGCACGAAGGACTGGAAGGCCACGCCCGCGCGATCGAAGTGCGTTTGGAGCGGGAAGCTGCATCTGCCGCAGAAGCGGCGAACCAAGCTACGGACGGAAAGAGGGATTAGATCATGGCACAAGAAGACAACAGGCAGCAAGAAGAACGCCGAGCCGAGGTGGCGCGCAAGACGAACGAAACCGACATCAAGCTCGCGTTCAGCGTGGATGGAAGCGGCCGTTCGGAGATCGAGACGGATGTTCCTTTCCTGAACCATATGCTGGATCTGTTCACGAAGCACGGGCAGTTCGATCTGAAGGTCGAAGCGCGCGGCGACGTCGATATCGACGACCATCACACGGTGGAGGATATCGGCATCTGCCTCGGACAGACGCTGCGGGAGGCGCTTGGCGACAAGCGGGGAATCAAGCGTTACGCAAGCGTGTTCGTCCCGATGGACGAAGCTCTTGCCCAGGTCGTCATCGATCTCAGCAACAGGCCGCATTTCGAGTATCGGGCGGAGTATCCTTCCCAGCAGGTGGGCAG
Organism: Paenibacillus humicus NBRC 102415; assembly: GCF_004000905.1. GTDB lineage: Bacteria > Bacillota > Bacilli > Paenibacillales > Paenibacillaceae > Paenibacillus_O > Paenibacillus_O humicus. The sequence continues at coordinate 3,638 of NZ_BIMD01000073.1, read as the reverse complement.
CTTCTCTACGGAGCTCGTGCATGAATTCCTGTGGAAGCTGGCGCTTGAGGGCCGCTTCACTCTCCACGTCATCGTTCATTACGGCAAAAACACGCATCATATGATCGAAGCGGTGTTCAAAGCGCTTGGACGCGCCTTGGACGAGGCGACCTCCATCGACCCGCGCGTGCAGGGAGTGCCTTCGACGAAGGGCGTGCTGTAGATGATCGCGATCATCGATTACGGCCTCGGCAATCTGCACAGCGTCAGCAAAGCGGTGGAGCGGCTCGGATTCAAAGCCGTCGTGACCGCGGACAGGAACGAGATTCTTGAAGCGGATGCCGCCATCCTTCCCGGCGTCGGCGCTTTTGGGGATGCGATGGCCTATCTGCGGGAGACCGGCATGGACGATGCAACGCGGGCTTACGCGGCTTCGGGCAAGCCGCTGCTCGGCATCTGCCTCGGCATGCAGCTGCTGTTCGCCGAGGGCGAGGAGCATGGCAGCCATGAAGGGCTTGGCTTGCTGCCGGGCCGGGTCGTACGTTTCGAGGGAGACTACAAGATTCCTCATATGGGCTGGAACCGCTTGGATTTCCTGCGGCCAAGCCCGCTGACGGCAGGTCTGGAGGAGGGGCATGTCTATTTCGTCCATTCCTATCATGTCCATGTCGGAGAAGAAAGCCACCTGGTCGCGACGGCCGACTACTATCAGCCGGTTACGGCCATCGTAGAGCGCGGCAATGTATACGGCATGCAGTTTCACCCGGAAAAAAGCGGCGAGCTCGGCATGAGCCTGCTGCGCAATTTCCTCGGCCTGGCTCGCGGATAAGCCGCAAGCCGAAAATGAGGCAACCGGGCAGCCTTGAACAGAGCCGCTGTTCGAGTTTCCTGGGCTTGGCTCGCGGATAAGCCGCAATTCGGAAATGAGGCAACCGGGCAGCGCTTGATAGAGAAGCATTTTCGAACTTCGTCAGCCTGACTCTTGAACAAGCCGTCTGGCCGGAGTCATCATCCGTTTCGGCAAGCCTGCGGCTTGCCCATCTCATTTGTGGAGGAATCAACCTTTATGTCCAAGTTCACCATCTACCCGGCCATCGATATTCGCGGCGGCCGTGCCGTCCGTCTCGTCCAAGGCGACTACAGTCAGGAGACGGTCTACAACGACAGTCCCGTGAACGCTGCGCTGGAATGGCAGGCGCAAGGAGCGTCCTGGATCCATCTCGTCGATCTGGACGGAGCCAAGGCGGGACATCCCGTGAATGCGGAGCTGATCGGGCAGATCGCGGCCGCGGTCGACGTTCCGGTGCAGCTCGGCGGAGGCCTTCGCACGGAAGCCGATGTGGAGCGGCTGCTCGGGCTTGGAGTCGAGCGGATCATTCTCGGCACGGCGGCGATTGAAGACCGCGCTTTTGTGGAGAGAGTGCTTGCCCGGCACGGAGACCGGGTAGCGATCGGCATCGATGCCCGCGACGGACGGGTCGCGACGCGCGGATGGCTGGAGACGTCCGAGGTCCGGGCGGAGGAGCTGGCGCGGGAGCTGGCGGCGAAAGGCGCGGCGGCATTCATCTTCACGGATATTTCCCGCGATGGAATGATGGAAGGGCCGAACGTCGAGGCGATCCGTTCGCTGGCGGCGTATTCCGGAGCCGATGTCATTGCTTCGGGCGGAGTCAGCCGGATCGAGGATCTGCGCGCGCTGGCGGCCTACAAGGAGGAGGGCATCAGCGGAGCCATCGTTGGAAAAGCCCTGTATACCGGGGCGATAGCGCTATCCGATGCCGTCCGCGAGCTGAACTAGCCGCAGAGATCGATTTTCAGAAAAGAGGTAGCGCCTATGTTAGCCAAACGCATCATCCCATGCCTGGACGTGAAGGACGGACGCGTCGTCAAGGGCGTCAACTTCGTCAATCTCCGCGACGCGGGCGATCCGGTCGAGCTGGCGGCGCTTTATGACCGCGAAGGCGCCGACGAGCTCGTCTTTCTCGACATATCCGCCTCCGTCGAAGGCAGAGCGACGATGATCGAGGTCGTCCGGCGTACGGCTGGGGAAATTACAATTCCGTTCACGGTGGGCGGGGGGATTTCCCAGGTCGACGACATGAAGCGGATTCTCCGCGCGGGAGCGGACAAGATCGGCATCAACACGGCGGCGGTGCTCAATCCGCGGCTGATTTCCGACGGAGCGCGGCGCTTCGGCTCCCAGTGCATCGTCGTTGCGGTCGACGCCAAGTTCAATTCGGAGTGGGGAGAATGGGAAGTCTACACTCACGGCGGCCGCAAGGCTTCCGGCATTCGTGCGCTGGAATGGGTCAGGCAGGCCGAGTCCCTCGGTGCGGGGGAGCTTCTTTTGACCAGCATGGATGCCGACGGCACGAAGGACGGATTCGACATCGCGCTGACCCGTGCCGTCTCGGATGCGGCAGGCATTCCGGTCATCGCCTCCGGCGGCGCCGGGCGGACGGAGCATTTCGGCGAAGTGTTCCGCGAAGGACGCGCCGATGCGGGGCTTGCGGCGACGATCTTCCATTATAAGGAGCTGACGGTCGCGGCGGTCAAGGATGAGCTGCGCAGGGAAGGAGTCGAGGTCCGATGAGCGGCAAGGAAATTCCGCGCGGGACGGCGGATGCCGCCGATCTCAGCGCCATCAACTATGATGCGGCGGGGCTTGTTCCGGCTATCGTGCAGGACGCGGTATCCAAGGAAGTGCTGATGCTCGCCTACATGAACGAAGAGTCATTGCGCCTTTCGCTGGAAAGCGGCGAAACCTGGTTCTGGAGCCGCTCCCGCAGCGAGCTGTGGCATAAGGGCGCGACGAGCGGCCATACGCAGCGGATCCGCTCGCTTAGCTACGACTGCGACGGAGACACTCTGTTGGTTCTCGTGGATCAGAAGGGGCCGGCCTGCCATACGGGCAAATACAGCTGCTTCCACAATCCGCTTCCGGTAGCGGGCGCTGGAGGAGATTCCGTGCCTGCTGAGGGGAGCCGCTTCGACATGCTCGGCGAACTGGAGCGGACGATCTCGGAGCGGTATGCGGAGCGGCCCGAAGGAGCCTACACGTCCTACCTGTTCGAGAAGGGGCTGGACAAGATCCTCAAGAAGTTCGGCGAGGAGAGCATCGAGGTGGTCATCGCGGCCAAAAACGGCGACAATGCCGAGCTTGGCTCCGAGGCGGGCGACCTGCTCTTCCATTTGATGGTTCTGCTTCGCGAACGCGGGCTTCCGCTGGACTCTGTCATGGAAGTCCTTCGCGAGCGGCATGGCAAGCCGACGACGAACAAGATGAACCGTTGACATTCGGCCCGCTCGCTTTTTGCGATGCGGGCTGCTGTTGTAGCTGAAGGGCGGCTTCGCGGCTGACTAATGCTGGGAGAGCGTCGCTCCGCGGGCATGCCGTAGAAGATCGCTCCGCGGCTGACCAATGCTGGTAGAGCGTCGCTCCGCGGCCATGCCGTAGAAGATCGCTTCGCGGCTGACCAATGCTGGGAGAGCGTCGCTCCGCCGGCATACCGTAGAAGATCGCTTCGCGGCTGACCATTCTTCCGATCGCTGTTGAAGTCGTATTCCTTTTAATGGGTTTAAAATTGGCTGGAATACTCCTTCAAAGGCGAACGCTGACGCTTCTACAGAACGGTCAATCCGCTGACGCTAAACTGCGG
>NZ_BIMD01000072.1 GCF_004000905.1 Paenibacillus humicus NBRC 102415 | reverse complement strand
TTCTGCTCGCTTTCGGACATACGTTCCGCTGTTTCTCGAAATTAGCGCTATTCTGCTCGCTATCGGACATACGTTCCGCTATTTCTCTTAATTCGCGCTATTCTGCTCGCTATCGGACATACGTTCCGCTATTCCCCTTCAACTCACTACTATCCCGATAATTGTTCACAAATAACGAATCCTATGTCCGATAAACGCTTAAACTCGACATTTTGAACGAAATAGCGGATCTGATGTCCGATAGTGCGGCCAGCGCCCACATGGCCAGTAATTGCCGTCATTCCCAAATAAAAAGAGCAGCCGGCAACCCGGCTGCTCCTTTCTTTTTCAGACTCTTTTATTTTACAGAGCTATTTTCTGCTTACAGACCTATCTTTCGCCTTACAGACCTATCTTCTGCTTACAGACCTATCTTCTGCTTACAGACCGATCCGCGCCTTACAGGCCTACGGCTCTGAATGCATTGGTCACCGAGGTGACATAAGAGGAGCCCGTTCCGTACAGGTCTTTGGCTGCCTGGATCGAGGCGTTCTTCGCCGCGGCGAAGTTGGAAGTGGAAGTAAGGTAATAGGCCACTGTGTTGTAGAAAATGTTCACGGCTGCGTCGCGCCCGATGCCGGCGACGGTAACGCCGTTCTGGGTGCCGCCTTGGGCGAGCAGGTAGAACGCTTTGTTCGTGATGCCGCTGTTCGTATGAACGCCGCCGTTGTCGGAAGATCCCGTATAGCGGTTGGCATAGTTGTCCGGCTGCCCGTAAAGCGTCGGGTTGGACATGGAACGGAGAGCATCTCCGGAGATGCCAGGCGTATAGACATCGTCGCCGATAAGCCAGTTTTTCGCCTGGATCGAGTTGCCGAGGACGTCGGCATAGGACTCGTTCAGCGCGCCGGATTCATTGAGGTATTGAAGGTTGGACGTGTACTCGATGACTCCGTGGGACAGCTCATGGCCGACCACGTCGAGATCGCCCGACAGCGGAATGAACGTCGAGCCGTCGCCGTCGCCGAATACAATCTGGGTGCCGTTCCAGAAGGCATTGTTGTACCTGCTGCTGTAGTGGACCGAGGAACGGATCAGCAGGCCGTTGCCGTCGAGGCTGTTGCGTCCGAACTTCGTTTTGTAGAAATCATATACTTTTCCGGCATAAGTATGGGCATCGACGGCGGCTCCATCCGTCCATACGTTGTCGGCGTCCGTCAGCAGCGTGCCCGGAATCGTGGTCCGATTGCTGGCTGTGTAGGTGTAGATGCCGTTGCCGCGAGTGGTGTCTTTCAGCTGGTACGTGCTGCCGGAAAGAGTCGTCTGGAACGTCTTATTGTCGCCCAGCACGCCCGTGCCCGAACCGGTCGCCGTCTCGATCAGATCGTACTGCTGCACGATATGGCCGTCGGCCGCATCGATAAGATAGCGGGTGCGCAGAGGCTGCGGCTCAAGCACATTCACTTCCGTCTGGTAGACGAGACGCGACCCGTTGCCTTCCGGATATACGTACAGCTGAGCCGACGGAGTCTTCTCCTGTGCTCCCAGCTCGCCGATGCGGGAACTGGCTTCCTTCGCCGCGATAGCCAGAGCGTCGGATGCGCTTATGGCTGGTACGCTGGATTTTGCCGTGATTTGATTTTGAGCCGGCAGAACAGCTCCTACGAACGACGTAACCTGGCCGGCCTTGTCGATGTGAATGGTTTGGTCACCGCCATATACCGGGATGCCATTCACATATTGCTGCAGGCGGAAATGCTCGACGCCCGAAGTCGGATCGACTTCCTTCTTCTGGATCAGGAACGAGGTTTTTACATCCGCTGCGGATACACCCAGCTTTGCTTGCTGGCCTTCAAGGAAAGCCCAGATTTTATCCTCGGAAGAGCCCGGGACAATCTTGGCATCCTTGGAAGCCTCGATGAATTGAGTCACGAGCTGATTGTTCACGACGCTGACCCCGGGAGTTCCGGCCGCTCCGAGGCTTGGCGATTCAGCAGCGACAGCGGAAGCGGAAGAAAGCAGCAATACGGTACCGAGCAGAGTAGGAATCATTTTTTTCATTACACAATTTCACTCCATTCATAATTTTTTTCAAATCCAAAACTATACAGGAAAATAAATGCTGCATATCACCTCCGTTCTATGTATGAATATTCACAACCGCCTTTTGAAGAAAAAAAATAGATTAGCGGTGGTGGCAACGAATGTACCACACCGTAATCTATTCGGTAAATATGGTAAAATAAGCAAATTAAAAATGATTCTTTAGTATGAAAAGAACTGGATTGTTCGCGGCAATCCAAGCTTAAGGTCCCAATTTAAACCTGAGAAACTGGTTCCCCAGATCCGATTATGAAAAATCAATTCGGATTAATTTAATCGGGAATGAGGCCTTTAGCTCCTTGTAGTCTGCCGTTGGTCTCATCCTTTCCTTCAAAAAAATCCATCAGAAAAACCATTAACAATCCAGCGTGTCCGGACTTCACTCCAACAACCTTCTTGCCATCGCAATCAAGCGCTCAGCAATCAGACACCTTGTCTATATGGACAACGTTCAGCGAACATGCTCATTGGCTGATGCCGAAATAAGATATGCCCGGCGCTTCCAGTGCCTTCAGTAAGGCCGAGCCGTCGGCCCAAATATTGTCTCTATCCCTTGACCGGCTCCTGCCTTGCCATCCTGCTGCTGAGGCGCGCCCGTGTCTTTACTGGAAATAAACTGAACGGCCCCTATGATGAGGAGTAAAAAAACAAGGATGACGATGCCGATTCCGATGCGGAAAACCCAGCTTCTGCCGCTCTTTCTTCCCGGCGCTCCTTCCATCGGTAAAGGCGTATTTCCATCCCCTCCAGGCTCTTGATTCTTGCTCATGTCTATCCCTCCCTACATCAACCTTACATAAGTTTCTTTTTTTTCACAAATATTCAAGATTGCAAGAGAGTGATTTCCATTCTTTTTCATGCATAATTTAAACTTTTTAACTTCTCATTTAACGCTTTATGATAGCTTTAATCCCTATTTTAATTTTCTTTGATAACCTTTGTGCACGCCAAATAGACTCGCCTAATCGCGAATCCAATCCGTACGTTGCTATTGCTCACCATAATGCTTTTCAAGCCCCACCCTCTTGGCGGGGAAGCCTGCTCGGCTCCTTCCCTGCTCCTATCCCGTTCCGTTCTCTTCTCCGATTATTTTCCGTTCTCTATTCCGTTCTCTGTTCCGTTCTCTGTTCCGACTATACCACTCTCTGTTCCGTTCTCTACTCGGATTTATATTACCATCCCCATTCCTATCAATATTCCAATCCCTATTCCTACCAATGTTTTAATCCCTATTCCTACCAATATTCCTATCCCTATTCCTGTCCGATCTCTGTTCCGCTCTCCGTTCCGATCTCCGTTCCGATCTCTGTTCCGATCTCTGTTCCACTCCCTACTCAAATCCCTCTGCAATTCCTCCTCTCCCTACTTCCGCTGCCCGCTTCCCGAGCTACCGGCCGCTTCACGCTTCCCGAGTCCGGGAACCGCGGCTTGTTGAATGACCGTGTCGACTTGGCCTTGCGCCCGCATGGATAAGCTGCCAAGCTCTCCGATCAGCCAAGCATGGCGAAAGGAGGCCGAGGAAGACTCTGTCAGACGCGATCTCACATAGGCCAGGACCGCCTCCGGCATAACCTCCTTCTCCGTCCAAAGGAGAGGAGCGGACATGTCCGCTCGGGACAGCAGCCCCGCGACAGGAGCCAGAGACGGCGACTCCGAGCTCACGAGCGATACGCTTCGCGATATTCCGGCCCCGCTTCCTCCTGCGCCTGTCTCGGCCATTTCCACATAACGGGCCATTGCGACCGATTGGGCAAAATGATCCTCGCCCGAAATACGGGTGACTTGGCCGTACACGGCCAAGTCTTCGGCTACATCGGGCGGCACGATAGACTCTGGCGCGATCAGATGGATGCGCGCTTTGCCGCCGCGCTGCTCCAGAGCCTGCGCCGTCTCCAGCGGAATGCCGGCGCGGCCGACGAGCAGCAGCGGCTCAGCGCTGCTGGCGATCCGGCTCACGGCGGGCGCCGTGTACAGCCGGGCTTCCTCGTCCGCAGATCCGACAAGGACATCAGCCGGATACTCGCCCGACTGCGCGGCTTCGTAGGCGTCCACGGCGCGGGCCAGATCAGCGGCTCCGCGGGCTGCGATCCGTTCGACGCGCAGGCCGAGCTTCTCCGCCTGCCGCTGAACCTGCGGTCCCAGCGCCCCGACCAGAATGGCCTGTACGCCTCCATTCCCGGGCATCCCTGTCGGCCGCAGACGCCTCAGCTCCCGCAGTGTCGCCTCCGGAATGCCGTCTGCATCTGCGTACAGCAGCGGACCGTCCGCGGCATCGTCGATCAAGCCCGCTCCCAGAACGGCCGCAATCCAGTCCCCTTGAGGCACGAGCACAACCCCGCCAGGTCGCTCATCGTTCTCCGTTGAGGGCCATGCCATTCGCGACGCCAGAACGGCGGCTTCATACGGATCGGCGGCATTGATTCGCGTCGTATGGGCTGTAGCGATCCATGGAGCCGCTTGCATGGCCGCTTCGGACGAACGGACAGCCAGCGCCTCGGGAGCGCTGTCCCGGAAGGCGTCGGCTTCGCCTGGAGCCGCAGACGGAGAAGGGACTGCGGCACGGTGCTCGGGAAGCTTCCCGGATGCATCGCTCCCTGACGACTCGGCTCCCGAACCGGCTTCCGCTCCGCCCTCAGAATTCCGATCCCCGCCTGCGCTGCCTCTCTCATCAGTCTGCGACAGCGTCCCCGGCGCCAGCACCGGGATGTCCGCCATCCGACTCCCGCCCGTCACATCCGACATCACCGTCCGGGTCGGCTGCTGCAGAGGAGAAGAAGGGAAGCAGCCCTCCAGCATCGCTGCGGACAGAAGCACAAGCCCGAACAAAGCTGCCGGACGGACGTGTCCGCAGCTGGGCAAGATTCGGGGTTTGCCGAGATCGGTCTTTCCCTTCCTTTCCCGATCCCCGCCCCTAATCCCATCCAATCTCCGATCCTTATCCATACCGCTCAATCCCCCTTCCGCCGATCCATCTCCGTATCATCGTTTCCTCCGCCGCCCCTCCCCAAACCTGTCCGACTATCCACCCTTCAGACAGCGCCCCGGCGCTGTGCGCTTGTGCTATAATGGCTTTCAACGACTGTCCACGACCTTATGACAAAGGAGCTTCCCGCCATGGCCCACATACGCCCGCTGCATACCGATGCCGATTTCCAGGAAGCGCTCGACAAGAGCATTCGGGTGCGCGTCTTCCGCGACGACCAGATGATCGAATCCGGCAGCTGCATTGTCCGCTTCGACGAGCGTACGGTCGTCATCCAATCCGGCGTCGCCGACCTTGCCTATCACTCCCGCAGCGGCTGCGAGTTTTTCGAGCTGCGCAAGTAACCCGCTTCGCCGGCCTTGACAGCGAGGGGGAATCTCATCGTCCAGGCAGACGGGCGAGGGTTCAACAACCCTCCTGTCTGAGAGTCCTGAGAGTTATACTCCAGGTTTGAAATATGCAAAAAGGAAACAAAAAAAAAAGAGGATTCCCCGGAGGGAATTCTCTTTTTTTTGGTATCGTTCATACAAATATTTCAGAGCGGCGTGATTTGAAAAACCGCCTCCAAAAGCTGCAGCGCACCATCTGTCGAACGGCATGGAGATCTTTCCAGCTCCTCTGCGCCCGCTGCGCCTGTGCTCCTCTGCGCCTGCATAAGCCTGCAGAGCTACATCTGCAGCTGTTTCAAATGATAGAACTCGCCCTTGAGGGCGATCAGCTCGTCGAACGTGCCCGTCTCGACGATCCTCCCGCGCTTCATGACCACGATCCGGTCCGCATGGCGGATCGTAGACAGCCGGTGCGCGACGATGAAGGTCGTGCGACCCTTGATGAGCTGCTGCATCGCCTGCTGCACATGAAATTCCGAGGCGTTGTCGAGAGCCGACGTCGCCTCGTCGAGGACGATGACCTGCGGATCCCGCACGAGCGCGCGGGCGATCGCGATGCGCTGGCGCTGGCCGCCGGACAGCTTGCCTCCATGCTCGCCGACCATCGTGTCGACGCCGTGCGGCAGCCTGCCCACCATTTCCGACAGATGGGCCAGCTCCACGACCTCCATCAGCCTCTCGTCCGTGATGCCCTTCAGCCCGTAGGTGATATTGTCCCGGATCGAGCCGGAGAAGAGGATGTTCGTCTGCGGCACCACGGCCAGATGGCGGCGGTATTCCGACAGATCCAGCTCGGACAGCGGAACCCCGTCCACGCTCACCTGCCCCGAGCTGGGCTCAAGGAAACCGATGACGAGATTGAGGATCGTCGACTTGCCTGCCCCCGATTCTCCGACAAAAGCGACGCACTCGCCGGCCTTAACCTCCAGCGACAGCTCCTCCAATACATGCTGCTCGCTGTCCTTGAACTTCAGCTGGACGTCCGAGAAGCGGTATTCGCCGGCCACCTTGGGCAGCTTGAGCTTGCCGGCATTGTTCTCGATGTCCGGGGATTTCAGAATCTCCGTAATGGACGAGATGGACTCGAACCCCTTGGCAATCATCGGATATACGTTCATTAGAGCCGTAATCGAGCCGAGAATCATGCCGAAATACCCCTGGTACATGACGATGCTGCCGACCGGAATTTCGTTGGTGTAAGCGAGATAGGCGGTGAACAGCAGGCAGACGACCTGCACGATCTGGAACGTGACCCAGTTGGAGGCGCCGAAGTAGGCTTCGACGAGATCCATCCGGTAGCCCTTGCCCTGCAGCCGCTTCAGCGTCGTGTCGATGCGGTCGATCTCGACCTGCTCCAGCCCGTGAGCCTTGGTGACCGGAATCATCTCCACCATCTCCGACACATGGGAGCTCATCGTCTCGATTTCCTTGCGGAACTCGCTGTTGCTCTGCTTGATCCGCCGGCGGAACAGCCTCATCACCGCGATCGCGGAAGGAACCGTGACGAGGAAGAACAGCGAGACGAGCCAGTTGGTATACAGCGTGAGGCCGAACGCGATGATGACGTTCAGGATTGCCGGGAATAGCGCCAGCATCAGCTGCTTGGACATGCCCTCCACCGCCTCGACGTCGCGAAGCACCTTGGACTGGAGCCGGCCGGCCTGCAGCTCGCGGTGGGAATTGATTGAGAGCTGCTGCAGCTTGCGCACCATCGCTCCGCGCAGCCCCGCCTCGACGGTGCGGATGGCGCGGCTGAGGAAGCTCACGTAGGCGGCATGGGTCGGGATATTCTGAAGCACGACGACCAGCAGCACCGCGAAGTTGAGCCAGAGCTCCCGCATGGAATGCTGGGAGGGCTGGGCGACGATGTTGATGACATTGGCGGTGACGATCGGCAGCAGATAGACCGGCAGGCTTTTGATCACCATGAACATCAGCGAGATGCCGAGATTCATGAAGTTGCCTTTATACAGCGACAGGAGGTATTGGAAGGAAGTTCGGTTCCCCTCCTGCACCGCCTGCTGGAACGTTCGTTCGAATGAATTGCCGGGCAGTTCGGCTTGCGCGGCTCGGTTGAACATGATGGACCACCCTCGTTAAGTTGTTAGGCTAACAAAATGAACCTATGCATCAGGTCAGGGGAACTATAAGAGATGACCTTGCCCGGTGTCAATGCCCATGGAGGGAAAAAGGACGGGAACGATTGGGCTGGCGTTGCTCCTGCACCGGCAGAGGGAAGCCAGAGCGCTTGCAGCCGCGCCTTCGGCTTGCGGAAAACGGAAGCCGCGGCGGGCGGCAAGCACCGACATGCCGATCACCCTCGCGCAGGGTGCACACGAGGGCGTGGAATGCCGCATGCCGTGACCCCGTGCGAAGGCGCATATACAAGGGGCGATGTCATGCACCCCGTGAAAAGCGCACATACAAGGCGCGATGTCATGCACCCCTTGATAAGCGCACATACAAGGCGCGATGTCATGCACCCCGTGATAAGCGTACATACAAGGCGCGATGTCATGCACCCCGTGAAAAGCGCACATACAAGGGGCGGTTTGCCGCGCATCGCGCATCTTGTGCAGGTGCACGCGAACTACACCGTATGCCGCGTTCCTCGCACAGACACTTCGCATCCCGTTCAAGGCGCAGCCGCGACTCCCGGGACCCGTGTGTCTTTGCCTAACAGCAGCAAAAAAAGAGCCGCCCTTCGGCCGATGAGGCCTTGGACAGCTCGCTCCCATGAATTGAAGCCACGCTTTTCCCCGACTCCCGCTCCCGCTTCAGCTCTTGATCGCGCCTGCTGCGATATCCGAGATGAACTGCTTGCTGATGAACAGGAACAGAAGGATAAGAGGAATGACCGCAAGCAAGGTTCCGGCGATGACCATGGAATAATCCGTCACGTAAATCCCGTTCAGCGACGCCAGCGCCACCTGAAGCGTATATTTGCGCTCGTCGGTCAGGATGATCAGCGGCCACAGGTAGTCGTTCCACGCTCCGATGAAGGTGAAGGCGCCGAGGAAGGAAAGCGCGGGCCGCAATATCGGCAGGGCGACGTTCCAATAGAGGCGCAGGAAGCCGCAGCCGTCGATGCGGCCGGCATCCAGCAGCTCGGACGGCACCGATTCCTGTGCGTACTGCCGGATCCAGAAAATCCCGAACGCATTGGCCATTCCCGGAATGATCAGCGCCTTGAACGTGCCGACCCAGCCGAATTTGGCCATAATGACGAAGGAAGGCACGAGCGACAGCTGGGACGGCGCCATCATGGTCGCCAGCAGCAGGACGAACAGCATTTTTTTGCCCGGGAAATCGAACTTGGCGAACGTGAAGCCCGCAAGCGAATCGAAGAACAGCACCAGCAGGGTGCAGGCGGAGGCGACGAACAGCGTATTCCAGAACGCTCCGAAGAAATCGACGTTGTCGAACACCCGGCCGATGTTGTCGAGAAGCTGGGTGCCGAACCACAGCTTCGGCGGGAAGCTGTAAATATCCGATGTCGTGCGCGTCGCCATGACGAGCAGCCAGTAGAACGGGAAGATCGATATCAGCAGCCCGATGGCGAGGCCGATATGGAGCAGGACCGATTTGGTTCTCGTCGCCATCATTTCACCCCCTGCCCGCGGGTTGGCCCGCCTTGGACGAACAGCCCATTCACGATCGAGAAGATTGCGATCAGGACGAACATCCCCCAGCCGACGGCCGCGCCGTAGCCGAAGTAGTTATGGATGAACGCTTCGCGGTACAGGTACAGCACGATCGTGAGGCCTCCACCGCTGACCCCTCCGTCATTGCCCGCGAGCACCTGCGGCTCGGTAAAGATCTGCATGCCTCCGATGGTCGAGGTAATCAGCGTAAAAAGGATGATCGGCCTCAGGTTCGGAATCGTAATCCGGAAAAAGGATTGGACGGTCGAAGCCCCATCGATTTTGGCGGCTTCGTAGAGGACGCTCGGGATGCTTTGCAATCCGGCCAGGTAGATGATCGCGTTGTAGCCCGCCCAGCGCCAGATGACCATGACGGACACCGCGAGCTGGATGCCCCAGGTTTTGTTCAGCCATTCGATCGAGTTCAGGCCCATGAGGTTCAGGACATAGTTGAGCAGGCCGTAGTTGTTGGAAAAGATCGTGCCGAACACGATCGCCACCGCCACAAGCGAGGTGACGTTCGGCATGAAATAGCCGATCCGGTAGAAGGTCCGGAACCGGACGAATGAGGAATTGAGCAGGAACGCGACGGCCAGCGCGAGGAACAGCATCGGAACCGTCGAGTAAATCCAGATGAGCAGCGTGTTGCCGACCGCCCTCCAGAATTCGGGATCGGTCAGCATGAAGCGGTAATTGTTCACGCCGTTGTAGCTCATCCTCCCGATTCCATCCCACTTTTGGAAGGAAAGATACATGGAGAAGGCGATCGGGAACAAGCCGAAAATGGCGAACAAGATGTAAAAAGGCGATATGGCCAAGTATTCCTTCCGATGCCTCCATAGTCTCGAAGCCAAGCTGCCTTTGAGGCGCGGGGGTACGGGAGCGCGGGCAGGCTCCGCGTTCAGCATGGGATTGCCCATTGAGGTGACCTCCTGTCAGCCATTGATCTTGGAAATGCACTCTGCACAGCGGGCAGCGGCCCGCATCAGCGCAGCAGTTCTTTTTTGATCCGGCTTATCGCGTCTTTCCAGGCTTTGTCGGGATTTTTGCCCTGCAGGGCGACGGAGGTCAGCTCACGGCCGACGATTCCGTTCACATTCGAATACTTGCCTCCGAAGTAGGCCGGCTTCACGTTGCGCGCGGATTCCGAGAAAATCTCGCCGGTCGCCTGATTGCCGAAGAAAGGCTCCTTCTCCTTCATGATAGGATCGTCCAGCGCTTTGGCGGCGGAAGGGAACAGATTGAGATTTTTATAGGACTGAATCTGATTGTCGGGATTTTGAAGGTAGCGGATGACTTCGAAGGCCTCTTGCGGGTATTTGCTCGTCTTCATGATGGCGAGGAAGGAGCCGCCGTTGTTGCCGTCTCCGCCCGGAGCCCGGGCGACTCTCCATTTGCCGCTCGTATCCGGCGCGGCCTCCTCCAGAACCTCCTTCATCCAGACGGCCCCGACGAAGGAGGCGATGCTGCTGTTGTTCATGGCTGCGCTCCATTCGCTCGTGAAGGCGTTTGCATTGCCAGACAGTTTCAATTGGGCGGCCTTGACGGCCAGATTCCAGGCGTTCTTCATCGAGGAGGCAGGCGTATCGCCGATGAATTCGTCCTCCTTGGAGAAATAAATGCGGTCGGATTGGGCATTGGCCTGGGTGTAGACGTTGTTGACGTTGTCGAGCATCTTGACCTTGCCGGCAAAATGATCCTGAAGCTTCTTGCCTGCGTCGAGATAGCTCTCCCACGTTCCGAGCTGCTTATGCACGTCTTCCGGATCCGACGGGAGGCCGGCTTCCCGGAACAGATCGGCCCGATAGAACAGAGCGGTCGGCCCCGTATCGATCGGCAGGGCGATCATCGTTCCTTCCGGCGTGACGCCGAAATTCCATTTCCAGTCGAGGAAATCCGGCTCGATCTCCTTGGCTCCGAGGTCGTACAGATCGTAGAAGCGGTCTGAGCTGACGAACAGCTCGGACACCCAATCGTTGAAAGCGACGATATCGGGTCCTGCGGAGCCGGCGGCGAGCGTCGTTTTCAGCTTGGACTTGAAGTCGCCTCCGATTTTCTGCGCGTTGATGCGGATGCCCGGGAACTTCTGCTCGACGGACTTGATGAGGCCGTCGTCGAGGCTTCGGTTCCAATACCAGAGTGTAAGCGTTTTCGTTTTCTCGGTTGGAGAAGTGCTGCCGCAGCCTGCGGCGATCATGGCAAGAATCAGCATGCATAAGCCGACCATTCTGGTTTTGACCACTTCCGCCATTCCTCCTGACTTGTGGACTGCCTCGGCGCGGCTGCGGCCGCAGCCGCGTCGCGCCCCATTCGCCTAACCGTACTATTTTATTCCGGCCTCCGCAGAATTTGCGCACAAAACGGATTTCCTTTCCATACCCATCTCCAGACATTTTGAAACCGTAATCGGCGGAAATAGGCTCCTCAATGATACCTCTCGCATTTTTTGATATCGGCTCATTCCGGCGTGCGCCGAGGATGCCCGTACTGCACGAGCACATGCCATAGCTGCTTCAGCTCCTGCAGAACTGCCGGGTAGTCGCCCCTGCCGCTCCATGCGGCCGGATTCCGCTTCAAATCCATGGCCGCACAGCCGATCTGGAAGGCATCGATCTCTCCGTTGCGAGCGATCCTCCGGGCAAGGGAAGGCATGGAAGGCCCTCTAAAATCGGTCGGAACCTCGTCCGCCTTCAGGAAAAAGCCCATATGCCAGTACAAGCGGATGGAATACCGGCGGCAAATGAGTTCTAAAAGCTTTCCGGTCCCGGTGCCCTTGAAGCACGGATCCGCGACAAGCAGCTCCACATCCTCTTCCAGCGAAAGGCCCCCGTGGATTTGCGCCTCAATATAGTGGTCGAGATTTCGTACCGATTCTCCCCCGATATCGCCGGCGAACGGCTTCTCAAGCCTGTCGATTGTAGGGCCGAGCAGCTTTTGGACCGTCAGCTCACGTTCGCCGATCGCAAACCCGCCGTAATGCGCATCCTTCAGGAGGGCAGCCGCAACGAGGCCGAACTCCTCGAAAGTACCCTTCTCCCTGCGCTCCAGATGGGAATCCAAATAAGTGAACGTACAGCGCCTGGAGACAGCCGGAGAGAGCAGAAAGTAGCAGGAGCCGAATCGCGGAGCGGGACCTTCCGGATGCTGCATGACATTCAGAGCCCCATACTTGGGCCGCTCGCTGTTGGCCGCGCCGCCGGTCTGATAAGCGCCGCCAAACATCCTCTCCTCCCAGATGTCGCGTTCCCCGCCGGGATACGCCGACACGCTTCCGCTCGAGAGCATGGTTTCGAACTGGCTTTTGTATTCCCCCTGTTCGAGCAGCGCTTCAGCCACGCTTTTCATGCTGTGGTCCGGCCGGTCGGGATGGAAATGGAGCGCGACCGGGGCATGGGCCTGCAGCTTCGCAACCGCCTCATCCAACGAGGCCCGGCCGATGCCAGTCAGACGAAGGACATCGCCGATGGCTTGGTCCGCCTCGCTCTTTCGGCTTCTGGCATAAGCGGCGACATGCTCCAAAGCTTTCCGCTGGGACAGCGTCAATTCCACGGGCATGACGATTCCTCCTTTCAGCAGGGTCTACCTCTTCTCCCTCGCCGCTTGAATCTCCTTCCGCGCATATGCCGAATTAGCGGCATACTGACGGCCTATCGGCACGGCATGATGCCAAGCCTGACGGCGGTTCCCGGGTTCCAGCCTCAATTCAGCGCGCAAAAAAGCCCCTGCGAGGGGGCCTTGAATCCGATATCGGTCAAGCTTCCGCATTGCCGCGCTCATCCTCCGCTTTGCGCAGAGGACGGCCTTTCTTGCGCAGCTCGCTCATGAGCTTCTTGCCGGTCGGCGTCTGCGCCAGCCCGCCGCCTGCAGTCTCGCGGTGCTTCTCCGGCATCGCAGCGCCGACCTCCAGCATCACCTGCACGACCTCGTCGGAAGGAATGACGCTCCGCACGCCGGCAAGCGCCATATCGGCGGCCGCCAGCGCCGTGACGGCGCCGAAGCCGTTGCGCACGATGCACGGAATCTCCACCAGCCCGCCGACCGGATCGCAGATCAGGCCGAGCGAGTTTTTAAGCGCGAGTCCGACTGCGTGTACAGCCTGCTCCGGCTTGCCGCCGCGCAGCTCCGCAAGCGCTCCGGCCGCCATGCCGATCGCGGAGCCGACCTCCGCCTGGCAGCCGCCCTCCGCTCCGGATACGAAGGAGTTGTTCGCGATGACGTAGCCGATCGCGCCGGCTGCGAACAAGCCGTAGGTCATCTCGTCGTCGCTCCAGCCGAAGCGCTCCTGCGTGCTGACGAAGACGCCGGGAATGATGCCGCAGGAGCCTGCCGTCGGAGTCGCCACAATGCGGCCCATGGAAGCATTCACCTCCGACACGGCCAGCGCATACGCCATGGCGCGCCCCGCATCGCCGCCGAGGCTCGGCTCTCCGGCCGCGTTGTAAGCCGCGACCCGCTGGGCGTCGAGCCCGGTCAAGCCGCTGCGGGATGTCGTGTCCCGCGTCAGGCCGTTATGGACGGCATCCTTCATGATGCCGTAATAGTCCTTCATCGCCGCGAATTCCGCCTCGGGCTCGCGGCCCGATTCGCGCGACTGCTGCTCCAGCATGAGACGGCCGATGCTCAGGCCGCTTTCGCTGCAGCGCTCACTCAGTTCCTTCAGCGTCCGGAAGTTCATCGTCGTTCCCCCTGTCATCGTTCAAGTCCATATAATCCGTCTGAAGCACATGCGGCATTCGGCCGATCCGCTCCATCAGTCCCGCTTGCACCGGAGCATCCAGCTCCACCACGGCCAGCGCCTCTCCCTGGCGCTCCATGCGGCTGAGCGACAGCCCGCCGATGTTGAGCCCTTCCTCCTGCAGCGCCGCCGAGAGCGCCGCGATGACGCCCGGCTGGTCCCGGTGCCGGATGAGCAGCGTCGGGTAGGAGCAGCTGAATTTCACTGCGAAGCCGTTCACCTCCACAACCTCCACGTTGCCTCCGCCGATCGAAGTGCCGAGCAGAGACAGCTTGCGACCTCCGTCCGCAGCGGTCAGATCGAGCCGGACCGTGTTGGGATGGGGGAACAGCCCTTTCCCCTCCTGGAATACCAGGTCCATGCCAGCCTCCTCGGCCAGCTCGACCGAGTCGGGCAGACGCGGGTCATCCGTATGGAAGCCCATGAGCCCGCCTGTGACGGCTGTATCCGTGCCATGTCCTTGATAGGTGGCCGCGAAGGAGCCGAAAAAAGAAATTTTCGCTTCCTGCGGCATTTCTCCCAGCAGCCTGCGCCCCGCAAGCCCGATTCGCGCCGCCCCCGCCGTATGGGAGCTGGAAGGTCCGACCATGGCCGGGCCGATAATGGAAAACACGTCTTTGAACCGCACAGCCATTCTCCTTCGTCTTGAGTGTTGTAAAGGCCGAAAAAAGGGACAGAGCAGAAGAATGCGCCGAAAGAAGGGCGTGCCGCCCATTCCCAGCGATTCTTCCGCTCTGTCCTTTGTACCTGAGAGTTGCCTCGCTTCCCGCTCCGCGAGTTTCCCCTTGGGTGATTCCATGCGCGCCTGTGCGCGGCCACGGAATTCTCTCCAGAGATGCGTCCGGCAAAGGTCCTTTTGCCTGAGAGATTCACCCTGTCCCCAGGGCTTACTCCTTCGGCGCCGCCCCGTGTTACAGGTAGTCTCTCCCGCTGCCTTCATCCGCTCTATTCAATTAATGGATTTCGTCAGATTGCAAACGTTATCTACACTCATTATATGCAGGAGCGCGGCCATCTTCAACCTGCAGTCCGCGGGCAGGATGACCGACGGGAGCAATGATGCGAAAAGGCGGTCATGGAGCTGCACGGGACCGGCCATAGCGAAGATCGAGCAATGGCACGCTGCACGGAGCCGGCTCTGCTTGCACGCTGGGCGGTGCATGCTGCAGGGAGCCGGCTCTGCTTGCCGACTGCCGATCCATGCTGCATAGCCGTCCGTGCGATTATCGGCATGGAGCCGGCTCTGCTTGCACGCTGGGCGGTGCATGCTGCTGGAAGCCGGCTCTGCTTGCCGACTGTCTTTTTAACAGCATCTTCTTCCGTATCGGACATACGATCCGCTATTTCAACTTAAATGCCCGTTCAAAAAAATTTAACGGACATAGGATACCTTATTTTAGTGAAAACACCTCGAAACGGGCTGTTTTCCCACAAATAGCGGATCGTATGTCCGATAGCTCGGCGAAATCGGCAATAATTTCTAAATAACGGATCGTATGTCCGATACCGCCGCCTGACAACGCCGAATCCGAGTCAAGGACTGGACTGCCGCCGAGAAGCGCCCTTCCACGACAAAAAAACCGATAGACAGTCCAAATAAGCTCATAGACAGTCCAAGCAACCGGATAAGCCGTTCAAACAAGTCTACACACAGCCAAAACAGGCCGCAACCCGTCTCGGTTACGGCCTCCTTGCGTGCTTATCCCTTCTTTTCTGGCTGCTTGGATTCGACCCGAAGCTCAGTGTGGATACAGTCAAATCCAGCGTGAAAACGGCAGCTAGCCGAGACCAGCTCATCCCGCCATGCCGTACGACGCCCAGCCGCCGGCGGAGGCGTAGAGTCCGCTTCCGCCCAGCATCGCCTGCGGTCCCCGATGAACTGCGGCGGCATGGGCGCTTGCGCCAATGATGCCGACCGCCACGGCCGGCTCCAGCACATCCTGCTCGGCGAGAGCCGCGATGGCGGCCGCATCGCCCGTGCGGACCGCGGCCGCCAGACCGCGCAGACGCGCCAGGAGCGCTTCGTCGGACGGCTCCCGCAGGCCGCCGGCTTGCAGATCGCGCCTGACGACGTCAAGCGAACGCCGGGCTCGGTGGAAGGCGGCCTTAACCGCGCCTTCCGTCGTCAGGAGAAGCTCCGCCGTCTCCCGGATGGAACGGTCCATGACCTCGCGCAGCAGCCATACCGACAGCTGCAGCGGAGACAGCCTGAGCTCCAACGGGCGCAGAAGCTCCTCCAGCTCCCAGCTCGCCGCCGGCTGGACGGCCCCCGCCTCCTCCCGCTCGGGCATAGTCCGACGGCGGAGAGCTTCCCTGCGCAAATGGTCCGTCCACAGGTTCCGGGCGATGCGCAGCAGCAGCGCCAGGCGATTGGCATGCTCCCGCCAGATCGGGGCTGCGAGCGCCCTGCACCAGGCCGACTGCTCCAGATCCTCCGCTTCCCAGGCGCTGCGGGTCAGCGCCAGGCAATACCTTCTCAGCGCCGCGCGCTCTTCCTCCAGCTCCAGCCCCGTCTCCATCGGCGGCATCCCCTTTCAATTCGCATAGTTATTCTGACCGGTAAACGAATGATCCTGCCAAAAGGATACGAAAGGCAGAGGAATTTCTTTTCCGCGATTCAGCCGTATCCTTTCCCTACCCGTCATCCGTTTACCAGTGGCAAAACCATTCCGACCCATCCAGCGAAGGAGGATGACGACCTGTGACCCATATCCCTTATGTCGTGGAGCAGACCAACAAGGGGGAACGCTCCTATGATATTTATTCCCGGCTGCTGAAAGACCGCATCGTATTCATCGGCACGGCGATCGAGGACAATATGGCCAACGCGGTCATCGCGCAGCTGCTGTTCCTGGCCGCCGACGATCCCGACAAGGACATTCATATGTACATCAACAGCCCGGGCGGCTCCACGAGCGCCGGCCTCGCCATCTACGACACGATGCAGTTCGTGAAGCCGGATGTCCGGACGCTCTGCACCGGCACGGCCTTTTCCATGGCGGCCTGGCTCCTGCTCGCGGGAACCAAGGGCAAGCGGGGAGCTCTGCCGAACAGCGAGGTCATGCTCCATCAGCCTTCCGGAGGAGCGCAGGGCCAGGCCAGCGATATCGCCATTTCCGCCACGCGCATCCTGAAGTTGAGGGACAAGATGAACCGGATCGCAGCGGAGCGCACGGGCCAGCCGCTGGAGCGCATCGAGCGGGATACGGACCGCGACACGTTCCTGTCCGCCGAAGAGGCGCAGGAATACGGAATCGTGGACCATATCATTACGAGCATGTAGCCTTGAGAACAAGAGGCATCCGGCTCGGCCATCAATACTTTGCCAAGACGGCATCCGGCAGGTGTACAATGGAATGGAATCCAACTTTAACCGCAGGGGTGATGGCTATGCTGGAGCAGTTGAAAGGCAAGCAGGTGCTGATTCATTTTCTCGACGGAACCCATATCGGGGACGGCATTCTGGAAGAAGTGGACGACAAGTTCGTGAAATACAAGACGGAATATCAGGAATTGTATATTCCCGTCTCCTCGATCCGCACCGTATCGGTCAACCTCAAGGAACGCCAGAAGCCTAAGGTCGGATTTGCTTGACCTGACTGCGCCCCGCGCTCATCCATTGGATGGGCGGCGGGGCTTTTGCATGCGGTTGACCGGCTCCTGCTTCCGAATGAACGTGCTCGTCTCCGATTTACAGGCTCCTGCTTCCGAATGAACGTGCTCGTCTCCGATTTACAGGCTCCTGCTTCCGAATGACCGGGCTCGTCTCCGATTTACAGGCTCTTGCCTCCGAATGACCGGGCTCGTCCCCGATTTACAGGCTCTTGCCTCCGAATGACCGGGCTTGCCCCAGGTTTACAGGCTCTTGCCTCCGAATGACCGGGCTTGCCCCAGGTTTACCGG
>NZ_BIMD01000071.1 GCF_004000905.1 Paenibacillus humicus NBRC 102415 | reverse complement strand
AAGATGCCTCATTCCTCCGTCGAGAGAGTCGGCCTCGTCCCCGGCCTCGTGCTTCGCAGCAGCGTCTGAATGCAGCTCGCATCGCCTGGCGCCGGCTCCGCCCTATGAAGATCCGGCTTCCGGCCGTTCCGGGCATCGGCTTCTCATGCAACGCTCTGCAGCTCCCGGCCGCTCCGGGCATCGGCTTCGCGAGCAGCGAAGCAATGACATCTCATCCTTCCCGTCCGTCATGTCCTGCGCATCCTTACGCATCTCCAAATCGAAGGCCGGATCCTCCCATGGATGCGGTCCGACTCATCAAGAAGGTGAACCGCCATGGAAGCATGGATGAAAAATCTGATCGTCCTCTGGGTCACGCTCTTTCTCGGCATGGCCGGAATGACGATGATCACCCCGTTTCTGCCGCTGTACCTGCAGCAGGATCTCGGCATCAGCAATCCCCACAGCGTCGCTCTCTGGGCCGGGGTCATCTTTGCCGGCAACTTCGTCACTTCGTTCCTGTTCCAGCCGCTCTGGGGCAAGCTGTCCGACCAGTACGGGCGCAAGGTCATGCTGCTGCGCTCCGGCTTCGGCATGGCTTTCGTCATCGTGCTCATGGGCTTCGCCAACCATCCTTGGCAGTTGCTCGCCCTGCGCCTGCTGAACGGTACGATATCCGGCATGAATCCCGCCGCCGTATCGCTGATGAGCTCCAGCGCGCCGCGCGAACGGATGGGCTTCGCGATGGGCACGCTCCAATCCGGAGGCATAGCCGGCACCATCCTCGGTCCGCTGATCGGCGGGCTGCTGGCCGACGCCGTCGGCTACCGGCCGATCTTCTACATAACCGGAGCCATGCTGTTCACCGCGACGCTGCTCGTCCTGTTCGTCGTCCGAGAGTCGTTCGACCGGGAAAAGGCGGCCAAGGTCATCCAGCCTTCCGTCCTCCAGGGAATGAAGGAGCTGAGCGGAATTCCCCAGCTGATGGCGCTGTTCACCGTCACCCTGCTCATCCAGTTCGCCATGATGAGCCCGTCGAGCCTCATGCCTCTGTATGTGCAGGAGCTGCCGGGAAGCAAAGGAAATCTGGCCTTTTTGGCCGGGATGGTGACCTCGGTCACCGGCCTGTCGAATCTGGTCGCCTCCCCCGTGCTCGGCCGGCTGAGCGACCGGATCGGCCAGACCAAGGTGCTCGCCGTATCGCTGCTCGGGGCTGCAGCCATGTTCATTCCGCAGGCGTTCGCTGGATCCGTCTGGGATCTCTTGATCGTCCGCTTCCTGCTCGGCCTGTTCCTCGGCGGCCTCATCCCGTCCGTGAACGCGTTGATCCGGGTATACACGCCCGAGGGCAAGGAAAGCCGGGCCTACAGCCTCAACAGCAGCACGCTGGCGCTCGGCAATATGCTGGGGCCCATCGCCGGCGGCCTGCTCAGCGGAGTGATCGGCATCGAAGGCATCTTCCTGCTCAGCTCCGTGCTGCTGTTCGCCAACGCCTACTGGGTATGGCGGATGCTGCTGAAGCCGGGCAGGAAGCCTGCCCGGCTGGATTGAGCGATGCAGGGATGGCATCCGCAGCCGGAGCCGTCGATTGATGGCCGGCATTCAGCGGCCGTATGCGGCCGCGCCGACCTCCGCATTCCCCCTCATGCGCGAACGCGTGAAGAGCGGAACGGCCAGTCGCGGCGGACCCGCCCCGACCTGCCGCCGCTTGCATGGATGATTGGCGCCTACGGATTGACCCGCACGACCGCCAGCCCGTCATAGGCGGGCAGCAGCGTGCCGGTCAGCCTGCGATCGGAGGCGACCCGCTCGTTGAACTCGCGCATCGCGAGCACGGAAGGTCCGCTCCGCTGGAGATCCGCGACGCGGCCGCGCAGCAGCGTATTGTCGGCTACGATGACCGCGCCGGGATTGGCCAGCCCGATCGCCGCGTCCAGATAGCGGACATATCCGCCCTTGTCGGCGTCGATGAAAAAGAAGTCGTAGCGCCGCCCTTCGGATGTCAGCCGCTCCAGGCTCTCGCCTGCGTCGCCGACGAGATGGGAGACGCGGCTTCCGAGCCCGGCCGCCTCCAGATTCTCCTTCGCAGTGTCTGCGTATTCCTGCAGCAGCTCCAGCGAGGTGAGGCTTCCGCCGCCGCCCAGTCCGCGCGCCAGGCAAATGCCGCTGTAACCGCCCAGCGCTCCGATCTCGAGCAGCTCCTTCGCTCCGGACATCTGCACCAGCAGCGTGAGCAGCCTGCCGTAGCCGGTTGGGACGGATATTTCGGGCATTCCTTTCGCCCTGATGCTCTCCAGCACCCGCGCGAGATCCTCATCGGGCGGAAACAAAGCTTCGATATAAGCTTCCATTTCGTTCATTGCGGCTCAATCCTTTCTGTCGGTGTACTTGCTTGCGATTATCGCCTATACTTGATTGTATGACGACCTGCGGCCGGATACAAATTCCGCCCGCAGGCAAGAGATGGAGTGAACGATACACGATGCAGCTTGAACTGATTGCCACTTCGCCCATGGGGCTGGAGGCAGTGGTTGCCAGGGAACTGAAGGATCTTGGCTATACCGATGTCAAAACAGAAAACGGCCGCGTCACCTTCAAGGGCGGCCTGGAGGATATCGCAAGGACGAACCTTTGGCTCCGCACGTCGGACAGGGTGCTCGTCAAGATGGCCGAATTCCGCGCCATGACCTTCGAGGAGCTGTTCGAGGGCGTGCGAGCGCTGGACTGGCCCGACTGGATCCCCGAGGACGGGGAGTTCCCCGTCAATGGACGGTCCCAAAAATCGCAGCTGTCGAGCGTGCCCGCCTGCCAGTCGATCGTCAAGAAGGCGGTCGTCGAGCGGATGAAGGAGCAGTACGGCACGGAATGGTTCCGCGAGGACGGGGCGCGCTATGTCATCGAAGTGAGCCTGCTGAACGACATGGCGCTCATTACGCTGGATACGACGGGACCGAGCCTGCATAAGCGCGGCTACCGCAAGCTCGTCACCGAAGCCCCGATCAAGGAAACGATGGCGGCGGCGATGGTGCTGCTGTCGCGCTGGAGCCCGGAGCGCCCTCTGTACGATCCGTTCTGCG
This sequence comes from Paenibacillus humicus NBRC 102415, assembly GCF_004000905.1. Taxonomy (GTDB): domain Bacteria; phylum Bacillota; class Bacilli; order Paenibacillales; family Paenibacillaceae; genus Paenibacillus_O; species Paenibacillus_O humicus. The sequence continues at coordinate 15,970 of NZ_BIMD01000071.1, read as the reverse complement.
GTTCCGGCACGATTCCGATCGAGGCGGCCATGATCGGCTGGAATGTCGCTCCGGGATTGCGCAGATCGTTCAGCAGCGACGCCTGGGACATCATGGGCCAGAGCCGCTGGGACCTTGCCCGCGAGGAAGCCTTCGATTCCGTAAGGGATGACGTGAAGCTGGAAATCGCCGGGTCGGATATCGATCCCGAAGCGATCGAGGTGGCCGAGGCCGCGCTCAAAAAAGCCGGCTTCGCCCGCGAGATCAAGCTCCAGACGATGCCGATCGCGCGCGTTCAGCCTCAAGGGCATTACGGCTGCATCATCACGAACCCGCCTTACGGCGAGCGGCTCGGGACGGAGAAGGAAGCCGACAAGGTCATCCGCCAGCTCGGCTTCATCGATGCGGTCAAGAAGGACTGGTCCGTATTCGCCCTCAGCCCTTCCAAGTCGTTCGAGCAGAGCTACGGGCGCAACGCGGACAAAAAGCGCAAGCTTTACAACGGGCGCATCGAATGCCAGCTGTACCAGTACCTGGGGCCGCTGCCTCCGAGGCCTCGGCTCGATGGCGCTCCAACGGCGAGCTCTGCCGAATAACGCGAAACACCCTCTCCCTTTATGCGCGGGCAGAGGGTGTTTTTTTGTCCGGCAAAAAAAAGCCGGCGTGCAAATCCGGGAAGATACCGCTCCTCCCGGACAGCCGCCGGTCTTATTTCTTGATGTAGGGCTTCACTTTCTCGATGACTTCGTCCTCGGTCGGAGCCGCGATGTAACGTCCGTTGATGAAGACGAACGCTCTCTTGCCGCATGGACCGCAGTAGGACTTGCAGCCGATCTTGATGTCGGCGGCCGGATCGAGCTTCTGCAGCTTTGGAATGATCGTTTTCAGACGCATGAAGTTGCATTTCTCGCAGACGCGGATGTCGTTCTTCGATGCGGGCTTATCCTCCTGCCGGGCGGGCAGCGTCTCAGTGGTCACCGTGGTTTCCTTTGGCCGGATTCGTGACGACGAATCCTTCTTCCGGGGTGTAGAGATAATCGATCTTCACGCCGTCCAGCAGCTCGACGCCCTTCTCGAGCAGCACGTCGATGTCCTTGTCCGTCGATACGAGCTCGTCCTTCTCCGTCGGATCGTCGATGCCGAGCCCGTAGTGGGCATGATCTCCGTGGGAGTGGGTGATGTAGACGCGCAGCTTCTTGCCTTCATGCTCGGGCTTGTCCAGCTCCAGCTTCAGCACCTTCGCGGCATTGCGGGTAATTTTGCAATTCATGGCGGTTCCTCCTGGCTATAAAGTAAAGCTTGCCCGCTGCAGGCGCGGCAAGCTTGTCGACTGCATCTCTCTCATCCAGTAATTCTATCGAAAGACGGCCAAAACATCAAGACGCGCCGTACTTGTTTTCCATTCCTTTGGCGAACCAGCTGGCCGCCATCATCGTCACCGCGATGTCGTCCACGGGCATGAACGGCATGACGTCCGGAAGAACCCAGTACAGTCCGACAGGAATAAGAAACAGCAGCTTATCCGTCAGCTTGACGTTCTTGGAGCGCAGCAGCCGGAATACCCGGACAAACACATGTCTCCAATGGTTGAGCGATAGAAGCTTGCGCAAGGCTCATTCCCCCTATGGTTCTATCTTCCCCGGATCGGGCGCGAGCCAAACCCGGCGAAGGGTTATACGAACCGGCAGCCGCAAAGGTTGCGGATCGGCAGCCGCAGCGTTGCCGGCCCGGTGCACGGACGGCTTCCGAAGGGACCGCTCCAAAGAGGTTTTTCCTTTCTTTTATCCCGAATAAAGGGTTTGTGCCGCAAGGATGGCGAATTACACATAGTCGCGACGGAGAAGCATCTCCGCAAGCGCAGAAATGACATCCCCGCAAAGGATGGCCGAAGCGGAAGGAGCGTATCCGGATGGAAATTCGAACTCCCACGAACGAAGAACGGGAAGAAATCATGAGGCTCTCGCCGCAATCCACCTTTGAAGGCACGATGGGCCGGTCCAAGCCGTCCGAAGCGAAAATGAAGCTGATGGTCGGAGAGCTGCTGGCGAAAGGCTCGCGGTTTTTGATTGCGTCCGAGAACCAGGAGGTGCGGGGCTGGATTCTGTTCGGAAAAAGAACGGATGAGTTCTCCGACCAGGAAATCGGCTTCATCTACGAGCTCTTTGTCCTTCCGGAAGCGAGAGGGCAGTCCATTGCGAGCCGCTTGATGGAGCGGGCCGTCGAACAGATGAGACAAGAGAGCTGCTCCGAAATCCGTCTCAACGCGTACGTGGAAAACCGCCATGCGATCCGGCTGTATGAGCGGCTGGGATTCGCAGCCAGAAACATAACGATGAGCTTGCCATTATAAAAAGCAGAGAGCGGCTCGGATATCGAGCCGCTCTCTGCTTTTTCAGCTTCAATCAGCAGCCGGCAAGAACCGGCTGGCATTCATTCCAATCAGCCGCCAGCACAAGAATCAGCCGGCATCCATTCCTCTTCAATCAGCAGCCGGCACAAGAAGCCGGCTGCATTCATTCCCATCAACCGCCGTCAACGACCGGCTGCCATTTCATTCTTTTGCCGCAGGCAGGCTGCCGCTTCCCGTTCCGTTCCATTCCACGACGGCGCCTATTCTCTCTCCATCGCGATCCGCAGCACCTCGTCCAGCAGCAGGCTCACGCGGAAGTACATGCCGCTCCACTGCTCCAACGGCAGAGGATTGACGCCCAGGCCCGCTTCCACCGTAAATCCCGGCCTGCGGAAGCGCCGGATGAACCAGTCCTTGAATCCGGCATCGCTGTCTGTCAGGGCGACGGGAGCGTAACCGCTGGCAGCGCCGAGCCTTGCCGCCATCTCCTCCGCCCCCGGAGGCTCGAAGCCCCGGTAGTTCCAGTAGATCTCTTCCCCCTGGGTATGCAGGGCGACGACGATATCGAAGGATTCGCGTTCCGTAAGGGCAGCCACCGTTCGAGCCTCTGGCTCGCTGAGCGGGCATTCCCCCGAATAATCCCGCGGACCTGGGCCAGACACTCCGCGGCGCTGACGCTCCTCCTCCCAGCCGGCCGGAAACTGGTCGTTCAGGTCGACGCCGCGGATATTCGCCTTCCAGCCGCTGAAGTCGAGGCTGCCGCCATTCCATTCCAGGAGCTGGCGTCCGTAAGGATGGCCGTCCGTCACGCCCTCGAGCACAAGCTCCACTCCATCCGGATTGACCATCGGCAGCAGCCATACCGTCGTTTCCGCGGCGAAACGATCTCCCGAAGCTTCACGTGCGGCCAACGCCTCCGCGTACTTCATCAGAATGAGACTTGTCACCCATTCATTGGCGTGGAAGGAAGCGTTGATCTGGACGTAGCGCGGCCCGCGTCCGAAGCGCAGCGCCTCGATCGGCTTGCCCATGACGCTCGTGCCGGCAGGCACTCTCGGGAGGCAAGGGTAGCGCCTCTTCAACGCATCCAGATCGGCCGCCAGAACGGCCGGTCCGTACAGGCATGGACGTACAATGTCGTTGTCTTGGACATTCATGGAGGATCCCGCCCTTTATGGAGATACGACCATTGTATGCGGGAACTTGCCCACCTAACACGCCTCCGATGCCGGCGGGAACCGGGCAGAATGCGGCTCCAACGACGGAGCGGCGAGATATTCCGCCATGGGCTGTACATTTCTCCCGCAAAGTTTCGCTCATCCATGACGGTCCAAGCCCGAACAGCCCCCTGCCATAAAGGCAAGGGGCCGCGAAGCTGCCATCCGTTCTACCCGATCTTCGGAATTTGCCAGACGACCGGGGTCAGCTCGATCTGCTCGCCGAGCCATTGCTGGGCGATCCGCTTGAACATCTTGGGCTCGCCGCTGCAGAAGAACTGGTGGATCGGCAGCTCGGGCCCGTGCGCGAGCTTGCCCGATTCCTGCAAAATCGTGCTCATCTCGCGGGCCGTCTCGTTGTCGGAGCTGATCAGCTTGACGCCGCTGCCCATCACTTCCTGGATCGTCTCCGACAGGAACGGATAATGGGTGCAGCCGAGGATGAGCGTGTCGAGCGGAATGTCCTTGAGCTTCTCCATCGATTCGCGGACCGTATCCATCGTCTCCTTGGAGCGGAAGTTGCCCTGCTCCACCAAAGGCACGAAAAGCGGACAAGCCAGGCTCACGACATGGATATTGGGATTGAGCCGCTTGAGCGCGTCCTCGTATGCGCGGCTGCGGACCGTTCCGACCGTCCCGATGACGCCGACGATGCCGGTCTTCGTCTGGTTGATGGCCGCTCTGGCGCCGGGGTTGATGACGCCGACGACCGGAACGTCCACCATGGAGCGGATATCCTCGAGCGCCGCGGCCGTTGCCGTATTGCAGGCGATAATGATCATTTTAGGCTTATACTGCATCAAATAGGAGACGATCTCCTGAGTGAACCGGACGACTTCATCGGACGGACGCGGCCCGTAGGGCGTTCGTGCGGTATCTCCGAAGTAGATGACCTTCTCGCGGGGCAGCTGTCTCATCACTTCCTTGACAACCGTCAGCCCGCCTACTCCGGAATCTAGGATGGCTATGGGTCTTTGCACGTACACACCGCTTTCCATGAACAAAATGAGGGTCCGTTTTTGACTATGACAGCATATGAATGCCGTCTTTCAAACGTACCTTCATCTTAGCGGATTAGACAGGCCTGTTCAAGCCGAGGAGCGGCCGGCTTCGCCGGCTGGGCGCTCTCGGCAGGCCTCGCTGGACGCAAGGAGCCCGGTGGCGTCCGGGACAGCGGCAGGGTGACGGTGAAGACGGCTCCTTCCTCGGAATCGTTGTGCGCTGCAATGGCTCCGCCGTGCATCTCCACGATCTTCCGGCTGATGGACAAGCCGAGGCCGCTGCCGCCGCCGGTCCGGGTCCTCGACGGGTCGGCCTTGTAGAAGCGCTCGAAAATATGAGGCAGGCTGGCGTTCGGAATGCCGGTCCCCGTATCCTTGAAGGTGACGACCGCCTCCTCGCCCGTCCTCCGCAGCGTAATCTGGATGGACCCGCCGTCCGGCGTGAACTTGACGGCGTTATGAAGGAGATTGATCCATACCTGATCAAGCAGGTCGGCGTCCGCATCACTTTCGGCCGGGTCCATCTGCGCCTCAACCTCCAGGCTTTTGGCGCTCCACTGGGGCTCGCCGGCCAGGATGACCCGCTGCAGCTGCTTGTCGAGCCGGACCGGCACGGGATGGAACGGATGCTTGTCGGAATCGAGCGAGGCCAGCTTCAGCATGCTGTCCGACAGCCGCGATAGGCGCACGCTCTCCTGCTCGATGATATCGAGATAATGCTCCCGCTGAAGGGGAGTCAGCTCGCTGTCCTTGAGGACGCGCGCGAACCCGCCGATCGACGTGAGCGGCGATTGGATCTCGTGGGAGACGTTGGAGATGAACTCCTGGCGGAGAATCTCCATCTTGTCGAGATCGGCGGCCATGTTGTTGATGCCTTGAACAAGATTTTCCATATACCCTTCGTTCATCTCCCTCGGCACCTCGATCGACACGCGGAAGTCCCCCTTCGCAATCGCGGCCAAGGCATCCAGAATCGCTTGAAAGGCTTCCATCTGCTTTCTGCGCGCGAACCGTCCCCATAGGTACAGAATGCCTCCGAACAGGATGAAGCCAGCCCCGGATTTCAACAGCTGGCCGACCAGTGGAGCGGGCTTCCATGCAAGCCACTCGAAAAAATAAAACGACGCCGTCCAGCAAAGCACGAGCAGCACGGAAACTCTCGCCATCGTGAAGACAACCATGAGCCTGAACCTGCTTTTCGAGCCCATCCTCTTCATTGTTTCTCCTCAAGCCTGTAGCCGAGCCCGCGGATCGTGCGGATCTCCAGATGCTCCGCCTCGGACAGCCGCTCGCGCAGCCTCTTGATATGCACGTCGACCGTACGCTCGTCTCCCTCGTAATCGAAGCCCCAGATCTGCTCGATCAGCGAGTCGCGGCTGAGCGTCTTGCCCGGGTAGCTGGCGAGCAGGAAGAGCAGCTCGAATTCCTTGAGCGGAAGGGTGGCTTCCTTGCCGCCGATCCGGCATTGGAACGTCTTGCGGTCCAGCTCGAGCTCCCCGATCCGGATCTGCTGGGAAGCCGCGATCCGGTAGCGCTTCAGCAGCGCCTTCACCCGCGCGGTCAGCTCGAGGGAATCGAACGGCTTGACGAGGTAATCGTCCGTGCCGAGCTCGAATCCCTTGATCTTATGCATCGTTTCTCCCTTGGCCGTAAGCATGAGGATCGGCATCCCCTCGTAGTTCTCTCCCAGCCGGCGGCACAGCTCCCACCCGTCCATCTCCGGCATCATGATATCGAGCACGACGAGATCGGCTCGCCTGGAAGACAGCTTGAGGAGAGCCTCGCGGCCGTCGGCCGCTTCTTCCGTCGCATAACCTTCCTTGCGGAGCAGATGGGAGACCAGCTCGCGGATATGGCTGTCGTCGTCGACGACAAGGATGTGAGTCATGTCGGTTCCGCCTTTCCATTAGCGCTTATAGGCATTTTATCGGTTTCATTCTCATTCCGTAAACCTGATGGCGCCGCATCAGCGGCTGGGCTTATCTTAACCGTCCTATATGAACTGAATATGTACACGGCAGCCTGCGCGAATAAAAAAAACAGACCCCCGCTGCAATCGGGGATCTGTCGCTTTCGAATGAGAGGCGCAGCGCTTTCGCGCGGGCCAGAGACAAGAAGCCTGTGATGCAGGCAAGAAAGGCCATGCATGCGCCTGTACAGCAGCCTGCAGTCTCCGCCGCCGTCAGCGGTATTTCGGCAGCCAGTCGCCATGGGCTTCGATCAAGTCGTCGCACAGCGCGATGATGTCGTCCATGGACAATTCCGCCGACGTATGCGGATCCAGCATGGCGGCCTGGTAAATATGCTCCTTGCGGCCGGTCGCCGCCGCCTCCAGCGTCAGCAGCTGAGTATTGATATTGGTCCGGTTCAAAGCGGCCAGCTGCGGCGGCAGATTGCCGACATGCGTAGGCTGGACTCCGCCGCGGTCGACAAGGCAAGGCACTTCCACGCACGCCTCGCTCGGCAGGTTCGGAATCAGGCGGCCCGTGTTCATGACGTTGCCGCCGATCCGGAACGGCACGTCGGTCTCGATGGCTTCGATAATATGGGAAGCATATTCATGGGTCCGCTCATGCGCCAGCTCCTGCTTGCCGAGCAGCTCCTCCCGCAGCCGGTTCCAGTCGGCGATCTGATTCACGCAGCGGCGGGGATATTCATCCAACGGAATGTTGAAGCGCTCGATCAGCTCCGGATAATTCTTTTTAATGAAATACGGATGGTATTCCGCGTTATGCTCGGAGGATTCCGTCACGTAATAGCCGAATTTCAGCATCAATTCGTAACGGACCATGTCATGATGCTTCTCCTTTTGCCGCTCCGCCGCTCTGCGTCTGATCTCCGGATACAGATCCTCCCCGTCGCGGGTCGCCTCCAGCAGCCACGCCATATGATTGATGCCGGCGATCTTCGTCTTGACGCCCTCGGCGCTGATTCCGAGGTCCTTGAACAAATGGGGCACGCACACCTGGACGCTGTGGCAGAGGCCGACCGTGTTCACCCCGCCGTAGGTGTTCATGTAATTGGTCAGCACCGCCATCGGATTCGTGTAGTTCAGGAACAGCGCGTTCGGGCAAACTTCCCGAATGTCCTCGGCGAATCCATGCATGACCGGAATCGTCCTCAGGTTGCGGAAGATGCCGCCGATGCCGACCGTGTCCGCGATCGTCTGGCGCAGGCCGTATTTCTTCGGAATCTCGAAGTCCGTAATCGTGCTGGGATCGTATCCGCCCACCTGGATGGCGTTGATGACATATTTGGCTCCGCGCAGAGCTTCCTTCCGGTCGGAATAAGCCTTGATCCGGCAGCTGCTTCCGCTGGTCGTCTTGATCGCGCCGAGGAGCTGCTCCGATTCCTTCATCCGCTCGGGATTGATGTCGTACAGAGCCAGCTCGAATGACTGCAGAGACGGCGTCTTCATGACGTCGCCGAGCACATTTCGCACGAACACCGTGCTGCCTGCGCCGAGGAAGGTGATTTTGTCCATAGGCTGCATCCTCCTTGATTACGTTCCATTTGTGTGCCTGCCAGCCCGGCCTGAGACCTTGATCCGGCTAGAGCGGCTAAGGGCCGGCACCTCGTCATCATTGTAAAATAACGCTTTCAGCAGCGGTATGGAACGTTGGCGGCAATGCATGGACATTTGTCGTCGTTTCCGCTACTGTGGGATCAGAACAAGCCAAGGAGGCTCCGCCCGATGCCAGCCACTCCGGACCACTACGATTTCAAGGTCAGCGACAACCCGGGCTCTGTGCCTGCGGCCGAATTGACGGTTCTGTTCAGCGGGGAAGGCAGCCCGATACCCGGTCATGAGAACGGTCCCGGCATTCATGATTACGTCCTCATCCATACCGTTACAGGCGGCAAGGGAACATTCCGCTGCGGGGACAAGGACGCTGCGCTGTCTTCCGGCGACAGCTTTGCGATTTTTCCAAGCGTCTTGTTCCAATATACGGCGGACAGCGAGGATCCCTGGCAGTACAACTGGGTCGCCTTCCGGGGACATGCCGCCCTGCATCTGCTCGCCGAGGCCGGGATTACGCCGGAAAAGCCCGCCATTCTCGGGCAAGGAAGCGGCAACGCAGCGGAGCTGTATGCCCGGCTGCGTGATTCCCTCGCATCGGGAAACAGCGCTTCCCTGATGGACATGGAGGCGAGCGGCTGGCTCCGGCTGCTGCTGGCCGAGTTCGCCCGCCTGCAGCCGGATGCCGCTACGCCGTCGGCCCGCTCCACCGCCGCAGCCCGCCGGCAGGCGGAGCAGGCTGCGCGCTGGCTGCAGACGCATTATGCCGAAGCCGTGTCCATCTCGGAGCTGGCCAAAGCTCTCGGCTACCATCGTTCCCATCTGTCCAAGGTGTTCCGAAGCGTCACCGGCCTCTCTCCCATGCAATATCTCCAAAATATCCGCCTGCGCCGGGCGATGGCGCTGCTCGGCACGGAGCTGAGCGTGGAGCAGGTGGCGGCGTCCTGCGGATTTTCCGATCCGCTCTATTTCTCCCGGCAGTTCAAGCGCAGCGCCGGCTGCTCGCCTTCCGCCTACCGGGCGCGGCTTGTGAACCCATGAACAAAACAGGCAGCCCCGAAGCGATCGCTTCGGGGCTGCCTGTCGGAATGCGAAAAGCAGGTTCTGTCAGACCTGCTGATCTCTCGACGAGATCCTGTTGCTGCGGAGACAGGTTTTGCCTCTAAACCTGCTGGATCTTGATGAGATTGGTCGCTCCGGAGCGTCCGCTCGGCACGCCGGAGGAGATGACGACATAATCGCCTTCATGCAGCAATCCCGTCTTGCTGCCGTCGACGATCGCGGACTGGAGCAGCTCGTCCGTGCTCGTCGCGCGCTCTCCGAGCACGGGAATGACGCCGCGCAGCAGGCTCAGCTTGGCCGTGACGCGAGGATCCGGCGTGATGGCGATGATAGGAGCCTTCGGCCGGTACTTCGATACCATGCGCGCCGTGAATCCGGATTCCGTCGGCGTCAGGATCGCCTTGGCATCGAGATCGATCGAGGAGCCTACGGCCGCCTGGCTGATGACCTCGGTCGTCGTCGTGGCGTGGAGCGCCCGGCGCGACTGGAATTCAAGCCGGTAGTTCAGCATGGACTCCGCCTTGACGGCGATCGAGGCCATGCGGCGCACCGATTCCACCGGATACTTGCCGGCAGCCGTCTCGCCGGAGAGCATGATGCAGTCGGTGCCCTGCTGCACGGCGCCGGCGACGTCGCTCACTTCCGCGCGTGTAGGGCGCGGGTTGACCTGCATCGACTCCAGCATATGGGTGGCGACGATGACCGGCTTGCCTGCAATGTTGCACTTCGTAATCATTTCTTCCTGAAGGGCAGGCACGTCCTCGACCGGAATCTCCACGCCGAGGTCGCCGCGGGCGACCATGATGCCGTCCGATGCCTCGATGATGGCATCCAGGTTCTCGACGCCTTCGTCATTTTCGATTTTGGAGATGATCTGGATATGTCCGGCGCCGTTCTCTTCGAGAATCTGGCGGATCTCCATGATATCTTCCGCTTTGCGGACGAACGAGGCGGCGATGATGTCCACGTTCTCGCCGATCCCGAAGTGGATATGCTTGACGTCGCGCTCCGTGACGCCGGGCAGGCGGGTGCGCACGCCGGGCAGGTTGACGCCTTTGCGGGGCTTCAGCATGCCGCCGCTGACGATCTCGCAGCGGATCTCGGTGCCGCCGGATTCCTTCACCTTCAGCTCGATCAGGCCGTCGTCGATCAGAATCGTGCTGCCTTCATGCACATCCTCCGGCAAGCCGGGGTAGTTGACGGAGATGCGGGATGCGTCGCCTTCGAGCTCGATCGTGGTGAGCACCAGCTCGGCGCCCGTCTGCAGGTGGACCGATGGGGCGGAGAGCTTGCCGATCCGCACCTCGGGTCCTTTGATGTCCATCAGGATGGGAACAAGCTGGCCGCCGACAGCGGCCGAAGCCTCGCGGACCGAGCGGATGCGGGCGGCATGATCCTCCAGCTCACCGTGAGCCATGTTGATGCGGGCCACGTTCATGCCGGCCTCCATCATTTGCTTGAGGGTGTCGACCGACTCGCTTGCCGGACCGAGCGTACATACGATTTTTGTTTTGCGCAGCATAATTGAAGTCCTCCTAGGTGTTTGCTTCCTCCATTGTACCTGTTGAAGAAGACCAAAACGACGTCCTATAGTATAATAAAAAACCTATAGTACGATAAAAGGAGCCAACCGATGGCGCAATTGCCCAACAACTGGGATATCAACCGGATTCAAGGAAATTCCGAATCGCTGATCAGCCGCCGATCGGACGATCGGAATGCATTGCTGCTGGCCAGCTACGGCAAGTTCACGCTTGAAATAGACGGGGAGCCGATCGGGACCGCCCGAGGAGACCTCATCTTCATTCCCGCGGCGGCAGAGGCCAGGTCCGTCGCTCTGCCGGGAGTGTTTCATGAGATGTATGTCATCTGGTTCAGCATGGAATCATCCCTGGCCTCCGGCTTTCCCCTTCCGGAGAGATGGGATCGCACAAGGCCTGCCGCTTATGATCTGCTGCTCGACCGGATCAAGTCGATGCTCGGCGAAAGCAAGGAGGGACTGCCCTACTCGCGCTTGCTGGGAACGGGGCTGCTGCTGGAAATAGTGGCTTTATGGGGAAGAGAGCGGTCCAAGGGTGAAGCCAAGGCAGCCGGAAGCCGCCATATCGACAAGATGAAAGCTTTCCTTCAGGATCATTACCGGGAGCATGTGACCAAGGAAGAGCTTGGCGAATGCATCGGCCGCACGCCGAATTATGCCGCTTCGCTGTTCCGAAGCGGCACCGGTCAGACCATCAGCGGTTATGTCCATTCCTTGCGGATGAAAACGGCGGTGTATATGCTGCAGGAATCGCTGCTCACCGTGGAAGAAATCGCGGCCTATCTCGGCTATGCCGAGGTATCCTACTTTCAGCGGGTGTTCAAGCGCTCCTACGGAGAACCGCCGTCTATGTACGCCAGCCGCATCCGCTAGGATGAGCTGGAGGCTCCTCAGATTTTGCCGGAGCCGTCTTCTTCGGCATCGATCGACTCAATGTGTTCATTAATGACGAAATCCGAGACGTCCAGATCGTCGTGCGAAGCCGCCGATGCGATGACCGCGAGCTCGCGATCTTCGCCGCGGTCCCAGAACTTGATTCCGGATGCCAAGGTTTCGGCCGTTTGAATGGCTTTATCCTTCAGCGCCGTTGCTCCGGCAGCCGTCTGCCTTGCCGCTGCCGCAGCCTTGTCGCCGATGATCTCGCCGATTTCAACCGCCGTGTCGGCCGCCTTGGCCGCATACTCGCCGATGTCGGAGCGCAGCTCGCGGCCCGACTTCGGAGCCAGCAGCAGCGCCGTCACCGATCCGACGATACCTCCCGCAATTGCGCCCCATGCAAATCCATATTTCTTCTTCGCCATCTTAATCGCTCCCTTCCTCGTTAGGGTTCCCATTGTTCCGTCCGGAACATGCAGAGATTCCAAGCTTTTCGCGGCGGCTGCGCCAAAACATCCATCCTTCGAGCGCGACCTCGGCGATGCCGATCGCCTGATCGATCTGCTCCCGGTATTTGCCGGCCGCCTGCTCCACGCGGACTGCAGCCGATTCGGCCGTGTCCGCAGCCGCATGGGCGAGCTTTCGCGCCGCGAGCTGCGCATGGTTCGCTGCGTCCTGCAGCTTGAGAGCGGATTCCAGCACCGGACCGAGCAGCATCAGCTGCCTCCTCGCTTCCTCGGCCGCCTCTCTTGCGGGCCGCAGAGCATGGCGCGCATCGCTCAGAAGCTCGTCAAGCTGCTCCAGCGATTTGTTTCCTGACGACTGGGCTTCTTCCATCCACGCTTTCAGACGGCGAAGCACCCCGACGAACTGCCATGCAGCCGCAGCGACCGCGATTGCCGCCACGGCGGCGCCCAGCGCCGCGATCCAAGCTGCCATGCCTCCACCTCCTGCATGTTCCGGTTCCGGGCGGGAGCCCATTGCCTGAGATCAGTAGATGCGGCGTGGGCTTGGCTTGACACTTCAATCTCAAAATAAAAAAACCGCCCATTGAAAGGCGGCTTCAAAACGGGCAGTCGCGATGTTATTGTTCCTTGGCGAGATAAATCTCCACCTGTTCCCGGAAGCTTGCCAGCCAGCCGGGAAGCTGCGCCGTGAATGGATGCAGCTCGCTTCGCGGCCAGTCATAATATTCCTGAACGAGCTTGCGGCGCAGCGAGGCCAGCTCCGCCAAGCTGCGGGCAAGCCCGGCATCGATGACTTCCTCGCCGCCGATGATTTCGACAATATCCTCGTAGCTGCTGGCATCCCTCATGATATAACCGTCGATGAGGCAGCTGCCTACGTCGGTCACGGTTTCGATCGCCAGATGGAGAGCCCTTTCCTGGGCAAGCCCTTGAAGCAGGGTTCCCTGCCAGCCGGCCGCCAGCTCCCTCAGCGCCTGCTCAAGCTCCGGCATGGCGCCGAGCCTGAGACGGATGTCTTGCACGTTGACGTAATACATGAAGCGCCTCCGTTATCGGTTATTCTTTTTTCTGCCGCGCCGTTTCAGCCAGACGATCATGATGATGCTGCTGACGATGACGACGAACAGATAGACGATCATCTGATAAAAATCTTCCCCAAGCGATTCTTCCTGCATAGTTACGCACCTTCCTTAAGAAGCCGGAGCTCCTCCTGCTTGTTGGTTCAGCCTATGTAGTCCACGCTCACGGAAGATTCGCGGGCCTCGTTCATGTGCTCGATGACCTTCTGGTGAACGGGATGCACCTGGTATTCGCCAAGAGCTTCCAGGGAATCGAACCTGGTTACGAGCGCGATATCGTACGAACGCTCGGAATGGACGACATCAACGCCTACCTCCAGATGCCGGAGCACCTCGATGCGGCCTTCCATGCCGCGAAGGACGGAGGCCGTGCGCTCCACGCTGTCTGCGCTGCGGTCTTTGAGGCGGAAGAACACGATATGGGTCAGCATAGTAGTGAAAACGCTCCCTCTTGATCATGAATCGGCGCGGAACTTGCATCACCTGCATGTCCCGAGCCCTTTTGACCCATAATAACTCAAGCCGCATCATTCGGCAATGCCAGCAGAAGGGAGCAAGAACAGGTGCGTTATCCCGTCACGATCGCCGCGGTCCTGATCAGCCTTGCCCTATGCCTTTTCAGCTCAACGGGGTATGATCCCCATAACTTCTTCTTTTTCATGTTCAGTCCTGTCGCCTGGATCTCGGATGTCTTCTACGATATCCATGCCACGCCGGTCTTGATCATGTACATCCTCACGATCGCCTGTTATGCGGCCATCGGGTATGCCTGCGACCGGATCATCCAAGCCGAGCGCCGCAAAAGAAACGCTGCCTGAAAATCGGAAAGCCCTTGGGGACGCCTGCTTCGTGCAGGTTCCGCGAGGGCTTTTTCCGTTCGCCTGCCGATCCGGGCTCAAGCCGGCTGCAGCCGGCCGTTCTCCAGCTTCAGCACGCGGTCGCAATACTCCAGCACCCGATCGTCATGGGTGACCATGATTCCCGCCTTCTTCTGCGCCTTCACGCCGTCCCGCAGCATGCGGACGACATCCCTTCCGCGCTCGGCATCCAGGCTTGCCGTCGGCTCGTCGGCATAGATGACCGAAGGATCGTTCATCCACGCGCGGGCGACGGCTGTCCGCTGCCGCTCGCCCCCGGACAGCTTCTCGGGATAGGATCTGCTCCTGCGGGCCAGCCCCAGCAGCTCCAGCAGCTCCTTGGCCCGCTTCGAGGCTTCGGCGGCCGGAGTTCCGGCCAGCTTGGCGACCAGCAGCAGCTGCTCCTCGACGCGCAGGTACGGAATGAGGTTCGCGGATTGAAACACGAAGCCGAGCTTGGTGAGCCGCAGATCCGCCAGCTGCCCGGCGTCCATGCCGCCGAGCGGCCGCCCGTCTACGCTCACCTCGCCTCCGGTCGGAGACAGCAGCGCTCCGGCGATCGAGAGGAAGGTGCTTTTGCCGGAGCCGGAAGGTCCGGTCACGGCGACCAGCTCCCCCTCTCCGACTTCCAGCGACAAGCCGTCCAGAATCGTTACGCTTGATTCGCCGTCCTGGAACGTCTGGGTCACATTTTCCATAAGCAATCTCGGTTTCATCATGCCGTCCTCCCTATCGCATCCAGCGCGTCGGTGCGCGCCACCTTAATGACAGACAACAGCGAGCCGACTATCGAAGTAGCTAGAAACAAGGCGCAGGTGAAGGCCGTCGTGCCGGCATCGAGCTGGAACGGGACCGTGGAGGGCATCGCCGCACGCATCGCCCAGATGAGCAGCAGGCTCCCCGTCAAGCTGGCCGCGGCAAGCAGGAGCACCTGCCAGAGGACGCTTGCCGACAAATAGCCGGTTCTGGAGCCGATCGCCTTCAAGATGCCGAATTGGCTCGTCTTCTGGATGGTCATGACATAAAAGAACACCGCCAGGACGAATGCCGATATGACGAACAGAAACGCGATCATCATGACCAGCGTGCCTTGCTCCTCGGAATAGCCGGGAATCGCCTGGATGATCTGCTTCTTGGCGAGCAGCTCCGTGCCGGGCAGCTTGCCCTGCAGCGCTTGCGCATCGGCCTGGCTGCCGCGGAAAGCGATCGTGTTGTAGCCGCTTTCCCGTCCGGACTGCTGCAGCTTGCTCCATTCCGCGGGGCTGACGAACGCCGCCGGCGTATGGCTGTAGGATTCATCCTTCACGAAGCCGGAGACGGTCCAGCTGCGGCCCGTTACCGTGTCGGTAAGCTTCGTCCCGAGCTCGACTCCCGATTCCGACAGCTTCCGGTCCACGAGTATGGCGCCATCCGTTCCTGCGGCCGGCTTCGTCCCCTCGACAACGGGCGGCGCCAGCCATCCTTCCGGCTCCACGGACATGAGCGCGGCATCCAGCTTGGCCCCCGTCGCCTCGTTCTGAAGCGAAGCCATGCGCACGCCAAGCAGCTGGACGGCTTCCTCCCCGGCTGCCTCCTTGGCCGCTGCCGCCTGCTCCGGCGTTATCGCCGATCGGGCGAGCCGGCTGTCCGAGCCTTTCTGGACAATAAAGTAATCGGCCTTCATATTCACGACCGAGGATGCGTTCGCATAGGACAATCCTTGCGCCAGCCCGGTCACGAACAGCACCAGAAAAGATACGAGCAGCATGATCGTCGTGATCAGCGCGTACTTCAGCTTGGAATGCCTGATTTCCCGCAAAGCCAAAAACATGAACATCTCCTCCTTCTCATGCCTTCAGCTTAGAGCTGCTGCGTGAACGGAGCGTGAACCGGAGATTACAAGCGGCCGCACGGCTCCGGGCTGAGCAGCCGGACGCCGCTTCCGCCCGGGCAGGCCGATTGAGTCCGAGCAGAAGGCTCAGCGGCTTCGCCGGCCGCATCTCGGAGCGATCGCCAGATCGCTGAAACGCAAAAAAAAGCGTT
>NZ_BIMD01000070.1 GCF_004000905.1 Paenibacillus humicus NBRC 102415 | reverse complement strand
GGCCGACAAAGCAGCAGCAGCTCAAGCACGAACGGCCTATGAAGCTCTGACCGCAACCCAGAAGGCGATTGTAGGAGATATCACGCGCTTGACGGAAGCAGAGGCGGTTATTGCTGGCCTCGAGACCCTTACAAGCAAAGTGTTGACCACTTTTGATTTCTCTACCGTTTATGCTGCTCAAGCCAGGGGAGAAAGCAAAACGATAACGTCAACAAATTTCCAAGCGAACCCGAAGCATTTCACGATAAGCGACGGGAAGATCACCATTCCGGTTGACCTGACCTGGAACATTCCGTTGAACGGATTCACTACAGGACAGGTGGTAGGCTCGGCGGTAGACAGCTTTATCCAGGACTACTGCAATGCGCATGGAATCGACCTTGGTAACCGGACCTTAGGCGGGATGGGGTTTGAAGACACCTTCTTCATCACTACCTTCAAAACCGGATCTTCCGCTTCGATTACATTGGGCGGAAATGATTGGTCCTTCTTCTTCCAAAACAATCATTACACCGGGACGGACGAGGACAGCTCCAAAAACCGTACGTTCACCATCGGCGACGGCGCAGCAACGGCAACGATTATGCTGGATTGGAATTATGCCGACATGGCTGCCTTGGTCAGTGATCTGAATAATCAGCTGAACGCGGCATCCGTAGCCGCTATCGCCGTAAAAGTAAACGAGAATCAATTCAAGCTCGTTCCGAGCTCCTCTGATAAAACCATAACGGTTTCGGGAAGAGACAAAGATGTACTGTTCGGCAATTAAGAGGTTAATGGCCGAATAACAAGATGAATAGCAGGCTGCATGATCGTGCTCCTTCAGCTGTTCATCACGGAGCTCGGCCGCAGGACGGAAATAGAGAGAAGCCGCATACCGGATCGGTATGCGGCTTCTCTCCGTTTTCAAAAGGCTAGCCTTCCTTGCCTGCGAAGGTCACTCTGTTCTTTCCTTCGCGCTTCGAGCGATACAGAGCCTCGTCGGCTTTGCGGATGACCGAGATCGGATCCGGGTCGTCATCCGGCCATCGGGCTGCGCCTACGCTGCAGCCGATTTCAATGGAATGGCCATCAATCAGCAAGGGTTCATTGATGGCCTGGATAATCCGGTGCGCCAGCGCGGTGCCGCCGGCTTCGGAATCGTTTGCGGAGGTGTAGAACACGGCCAGGAACTCGTCGCCTCCCAGGCGGACCGCAAGCTCTCCAGCACGTATGCAGGAACGGATTCTAGCCGCTGTCTGCTGCAGGAGCAGATCGCCGACTTGATGGCCGTACTGGTCGTTGACCAGCTTGAAGCCGTCCAAATCCATGTAGAGAAAGGTCAGAACCTTGCCGCTGCGGGCAGCGGCGACCGCGTGGTCCAGATACGAATCCAGCGCGCGGCGGTTGGGAAGTCCCGTAAGCTTGTCCTGATGAGCCTGATTTTCCATCTCATCGAGCGCAAGCTCGGTCTTCGTCAGGTCCGTGACCAGGTGATGGAGGGTTTTCGACAGAATTTCAATGTCGCGGATGCCTTTATGGATCGGAATCGCCGAATGCTCGCCCCGGAGCAAGCGCTCGGCGGCAACCGTAATCCGTTTCAACGGGCGAGCGGCCATGCCGGCGGTGAACCACCCCGCTATCGCGAACACGAGGGCGGTCAATACCCCGATCCCAATAATGAAATGCCGGATATCATCTACGGGAGCGTAGGCGATGTCGATCGGCTGCCTGATGATGACGGTCCATCCGAGTCCCTTGTAGTTCTGATGCCCGTCTCCAAGCGCGTACCCCGTCAAATAGGTTTTGCCGTCGCTCCAGCGTTCCTTCGAATAGCCGTTCTTGCCGGCTTGAGCTTCCGACAAGCTGTTCAGCACCAGCGGCTTGCCCACCATGGAGGAGGGGCCGATGAGAACCGTATCGTTGTTTCGGCTGACAACCAGAATATCTACTTTTTCTTTATGTTCTTGCAAGGGATGCAAAATAGAGGCTTCGATCTCGCGGGCCCAGGCCCAGCTGAGATGAGCCGCCAGCACCCCTTGAACGTTCAAGGCCTTGTCGTAGATCGGCAGGCTGATGTCGACAAACTGCATCGGCTCTCCGGTCGGATTGGGAAGAAGCTTGCCCAGCAGGACCGCCTCATGGACGTCTCCGATGAACTTCCCTTTTATCCCTTCCTGAAAAACAGGACGCTGAGCGATGTTGCTGCCCGTCAAAATCCCGTCGGTGGATGCGATGACCGTTCCCTTCGGGTCCAGATAGCCTACCCAGGTAAATGAAGGCAGGCTTAATTTCAATTGATCCAGCAAAGCTCGGATTTGCTCCGGGGAGCCGGGATGCTGCAACGCTTCCAGCTTGCTCAGCACATCGAGCTCACCCGAGCGTGACCACATGAAGGAATCCAGTTTATCCGCCATCTGATAGGATGTTTCCGATAGGGACTGGCCGATCTGGGATTCGATTTCAACGGTTGTTTTGCTGCCGATCGACCAGCTCAGCGCTCCGGTCAGCAGAATGATTACGGCGGCGAGCAAGACGGCGAAAATGGATCGAAGCGAATAAGACATCGGTAGGATTACGTTCCTTTCTTGGCGTATGCTGTCGTAAGGGATACGATGGACCTGCAGCACCGCAGTTTCAATCATCAAGCATGTCCTCGAAGAGAGAGCGAGCTCAGGAAAACGAACAAGACAGGCGATGACAGCCCCGCCGATTCGGCAGCTTCATCTTCTCCTTCCTTATATCGGTTAGGTACAATGGACATTATAGCGCATGCTTTTCCAAGGTAGGCTCCGAGCCGGCAGGATTCCGCTTCTCCGTCCGTCTGCACATCGGTCGTCCAAGCGGGCATAGTAGAAGCAAGAGATGGGCTTGTTTACACTTTTTTCATATGGAGGCATTGGGGTGGATAAAGTTGTGGTCCCGGAATGGGTGGAGTCCCTTTTTCCGTTCTATACATTCGACAGCATCCAATCGCTCTATGGCAGCGCGAATCTGCCGATCGGGCAGAGCTCTACCGCATTGGTCGCCATCGCCGGCGGCAAAGGCATCTTCAAGGCCGGCGATCGCAGCGGCGAAATTGCGGAAGGGAGCATCATTCTGCTTCCACCATGCAGCGAGGCCGCTCTGATTGCGGACCGTCTGCAGCCGCTCCATGCCTATACCCTCTCCATCGGCTCCATGGAGCCGAAGCAGCTTGCAGAGGGAATGATGCGCAAAAGCGATATCGCCTCCAATTCAGAGGTTCGCTTCTTTCCCTGCGAGCCGGAGATGGCTGCCCTTGTAGAGGAGCTGTACGTCCATCGTTCTCCGGAAAGCGAAGCCCGCCATGTCCGCAATCAGATCGTCTTCCACCAGCTCGTTCTCATGCTGCTCGAGCGGCAGCATTCCAGGGAGGCGGCAAGCCTGCAGCCGTCCATGGAACGAAGCCTGGCTTATTTGGAGAATCAATACAGCGGCAGGATGACGCGAGACGCCTTGGCCGAAATCGCCGGAGTGAGCTCGTCCCATTATTCCATTCTGTTCAAGCAGCTGACCGGCTTCTCCTTCAATGAATACTTGTCGCGCCTTCGCGTTCATCGGGCCAAGGAGCTGCTCCTGAGCGGCTCGGGCACGCTGAGAGAGATCGCGCTCAGGGTCGGCTACAAGGACGAGTTCTATTTCAGCCGGCGGTTCAAGCAGCAGACGGGAATGCCGCCCTCTGCCTACAATCGGATGCCTTTGCGGCGAGCAGCCGTCATGCTGACTCCATACGCCAGCCACCTGCTGCTCCTCGGGCTGGAGCCGGCCGTCCTCATATCCGACAACAGCGAATACGTGAACGCGGAAGGGGTTCAGCAGCCGCAAGCGATGCTGTTCATTCATGCCGACAGCTCCGTCGAGCAGGTGAGGTCGGCTTTGCTCGCCCATGACATCGAGCTGATCATTGCCGACAGCCGCCATCTGGACGAGCATGGGCTGCATGCCGCCCAGCTGCGTGTCGCCGCCCCGATTGCGGAGATTCCATGGATGGGGGTCGGGTGGAAGGAGCATCTCCGTCTTATCGCCCAGGTAGTCAGGCGAGCCGAGCAGGCGGAGCGATGGCTGGCTGAATTCGAGGAGGAGGAACAGGCAGCCCGTGCACGGATACAGCATAGCGGAGCGGCTGGCGAGACGATCACGATAGTGGTGGTCAAGCCGGATAAACTGCTCGTATACGGAGCCCGCAATGTCGGATATGTCCTCTACAGCTCGCTTGGTCTGCAGCCGCCAGCCAAGATCAAGCAGGAGATGAATCGCCTCGGGGAACAATTCCATTCCATCCCTATTGAGATTTCGCAGCTTGCGGACTATGCGGGCGACCGGATTATGGTCATCGTGTTTCCGGATGTCAAAGGGTCGACGGCGCATTCCGAAGCGGTGCTGGGCTCTTCCTATTGGGAGGAGCTTCCCGCTGTACGCCGCAATCGCGTTCACTTTCTGGAGAAGGATGACTGGGTGCCGTACAATCCGGTATCGATTCGATTGCAGCTTCGGCGGGCGGAGGCGCTTTTTACGGGCAATCAATAGTCCAAGCTGTTTTCGTTGCCGGCAATCAATAGTCCAAGCCCATTTCCCAACAAAAAGGCATGGCTCGAAAACCAATGCATCTCTATAATAACTCATGTAAATGAGAATGATTTTCATAATCATTACTTGGCTGTGTAGAGATCGCATCTAAAGGGAGAGAGTCATGTCATGAAAAAGCTTTCCGTTCTATTTGTCCTTGCCTTTGTTGTTCTGCTGAGCGCCTGCGGCGGCAATCAAGCCAACGATGCCGACGCCGGAAGCTCCCCGGCTCCCGCAGCGCCGCCCGCATCGGAAGCGGCAACCTTTACTTATCAATCCGAGAGCGGACCTGTCGAGGTTCCGACTCATCCGCAGCGCGTCGTCGTGCTTACCCGGTTCCTGACGGGCAACGTCATGATTCTCGGCGTACCGCTGGTCGGCGTGGACCAGATGTCCATGGACAACCCGAATTTCGCCGGCAAGCTGGACGGGGTGGAAGCTGTAGACGAAGAAAGCCTTGAAAAGATTGTGGAGCTGAACCCGGATCTCATCATCGGGCTCTCCGATATTAAAAACATCCATAAATTCAAGGAAATCGCCCCTACGGTCACCTATACGTACGGAAAGGTAGACTTCAAGCAGCAGCAGCTGGAAATCGGCAAGCTGCTGAACAAAGAAAAGGAAGCCCAAGCCTGGGTAGACGACTTCGATGCCCGTACGAAGAAAGCCGGAGAAGAGATCAAGGCGAAGATCGGCGCCGATGCGACGGTCTCGGTCATCGAGACGTTCAACAAGCAGCTCTATGTCTATGGAGACAACTTTGGCCGCGGAACCGAAATCCTCTATCAGCAATTCGGCCTGCATATGCCGGAGAAGGTCAAGGAAGCGACGAGCAGGGACGGCTACTTCGCCGTATCGAATGAAGTCTTGAGCGATTATGTCGGCGACTATGTCATTTTCAGCAAAAACGCCGATGAAGACAATTCGTTCCAGACGACGGAAACGTACAAGAACATTCCCGCTGTCCAAAATCAGCATGTCTTTGAAGCGGACGCAAAAGCGTTTTATTTCAACGATCCTCTGAGCATGGAATATCAGCTGGACTTTTTTATCAAGCATTTTCTCGGCTAAGCTCGGCACCATGGATCTTAGTTCCGAACCGGCCCTTCCGGCCGGTTTTTTTTGGTTCGGCTCCGCATGAGAAATTCGGGGCGGCGGCATGGAAAAAAAGCGGATTTCGACAAAAATCGTTCAAATTTGCCATGAAGTTAAAGAATGCATCGTTATATTCCGATATGTGTAATGTTTGCAGTCGATCCGCCGGGAGCGGAAAGGAGCATCGTCATCAACGAAAGCTCAACAAGCAACCTAGCATTCAGGCGGGGAGCAAACAGGCAACCATAGTCAGTAAAGAAAGCGGGCATGATCATGAACAATCCGTTTACGGCCGGAAGGCCTCTGGCGCTTGCGTTTGCCGGGTCGGCCGCACTGATCGGAGCGGCATCGGGTATCGTCCATTTCGCCGTGCTGTCGCTTGCGGGCGCAAGCGGCCGCAGCGCCGCATGGGGCGGAATGCTGACCTTTGTCCTGGTTCTTGCGGGAGCGGCTGCATTGACGGCGCTCTCGCCGAAGATTCGCCGCCGCTTCGGCCTGGAGCCGGCAGCAGGCGAGGCCGAGGCTGCGACTTCTGCGCTGCAGGAACAGGAGCAGTCCCAGAGCACGGAGCGCATCCTGTCCTTGGCCAAGGAAGCGGCTGCCGCTTCCGGTTCGCTCGTCCGGGACAATGAGTTCTGCAAAGACCTGGTGGAAGGAATAACGGCTTCCATCGAGCAGATCTCGCTCGGCAACGAGTCCATCGCAGTGGAATCCAGAAACAATATGGCCATGTTGGAGGAAGTCACGAAGGGGATGGAGCATATCGCGAACTCCTCGATGTCGCTTGCAGAGGAGACGGCTGTCGTAGCGGAGACCGCCGACCAGGGAGCCGCGGTCATCGACAATGCGGTATCCCAGATGAATGTCGTCTCCGAGCATGCGGCGGCTTCCTCGGAAGCATTGTCGGGAATGAGCGGCTTGAACGAGGAGATCGAGAAGATCGCCCATGTCGTGAGCCAGATTTCCAGCCAGATCAATCTGCTTTCCCTGAACGCGGCGATCGAGGCTGCCCATGCGGGCGAATTCGGCAGGGGCTTTTCGGTCGTTGCCAGCGAGATTCGCCAGCTGGCCGAGCAGTCCTCTTCTTCGGCCCGGGATATCGCCAAGACGGCTGCGGATATTCGAAGCTATTTCCGGCGTTCCTCCGAAGCGATGACCCGTTTCAACGCGGAGCTGCAGTCCGGGGTGAGCAGCGTGAACTCGGCCGGACAGGCTTTCCATGAGATCGTCGGCCTGACGGGAAGCGTATCCGAAAAGGTTCAGGAAATATCCAGCGTCACGCAGCAGATCAACGCAAGCACGGAAGAAATTTTGACCTCCGTCCGCGGAACGTCGGAGAGCACGGAAGTGGCGCTGGCCGGTTCCAAGGAAATCTCCATGTCCGCGGAGGAGCAGCTGGACGCCATGTCGCAGTCGCTCGATTCGGCACGTCTGCTGAGGCAGCAGGTGCTGGCCATCCAAGAAGAAGCATCCCGCCATGCGGCTGATCCTGAAGCAAACAGATGAAAATGGGCAGCATTCAACACTTGCCGAAGAAGGCCGTTCCTTTCATGGAAGAGCAAGGGGCCGCCGGTCCGGCGATCGCGGCCTCCATCGGAGGCCTGCATGAGCCTGCTCCGGCGCAAGCCGCCAACGGAAACGCCTAGCCGCTTTTTACAGAGAAGATTTATAGAATCGGAGAGTGGATTCGATGAAACTCGCAGAAGCCATGCTGCGTTATTTGAAGTCTGCAGGAGTCGAGTATCTGTTTGGAATTCCGGCCGGCATCATCGGACCGATCTATGATTCGCTCATCGACGTGGGCATCAAGCCCGTCATCGCGAAGAACGAGGCGGGATCGGCCTATACGGCGGCCCGTTATTCCAGCACTTCGGGAAGGCTGTCCGTATGCGCCGGAGCGGGAGCTGTAGGCGTCAGCAACATGATGAACGGCATTGCGGACGCGAAGCGGGCCAAAGCCCCGATGCTGGTCATCGCTGGCGGCATCAACCGCTGGCAGATGGGCAAAGGAGCCATCCAGGAGCTCGATGGAGAACAGATGGTGAAGGGTGTCACCAAGTACAGCGCGACGGTGCTGCGCGAGCAGGATGTGCTGGAGGAGCTGGACAAGGCGGTACGGATCGCTCTGACTCCTCCTTGCGGTCCGGTGTACCTGTGCATTCCTATCGACATCCAGCGCTTGGATCTGGACGTTCCTATTCCCGAAGCGCCGGCTGCAGCCGAGTTCTCAGCTCCTCTGCCGGACCCTGCCTCGCTGGAGCATGCGGCTGAGCTGATCCGCTCCGCAAGCAAGGGGCTGATCATGGTCGGCCGCGGCGGGCGCGGCTTCGGCGACGGCATCAGGCAGCTCAGCGAGAAGCTGCAGTGGCCCGTAATTACGACGCCGGCCGGCAAGGGAATCGTTTCGGGAGATTTTCCTTTGAATCTGGGCAACTACGGGTTCTCCAGCACGGAGGCAGCCAGCCGGTATGTGAATTCCGCCGAACCCGACTGCGTGCTTGTGCTGGGCAGCAGCCTCGGGGAAGCCTCGACCTGCAACTTCAACGACGTGCTTGTCGCCGGACGGAAGGTCGTCCATGTGGACCGCGATCCTTCCGAGCTCGGCAAGGTGTTCCATACGGACGCAGCCGTATGCGGCGATCTGAAGGAGGTTCTTCCTTATCTTCTGGAGGCTGTTCCGGCCGCATCCATCCGGTACATTCGGGAGGAGCCCGTCAACGCGCCTTACGAGCTCAACCATACCGGCATGTCTCTGCGGCTGTTCCTGGAAAACCTGAAGCGCACCATGCCGTCGGATACCCGCTATGTATGCGATATCGGGGAGTTCACCAACTTCGCGCTGAAGTACATCCATGTCCCGGACGGGGGAGACTTCGAAATCAACCTCGATTACGGAGCGATGGGCTCGGCAATCTCCGGAGCGCCCGGACTGGCCCTCGCCGATCCGTCCCGGCCGGTCGCCGTCATCGCAGGGGATGGGTGCTTCTTCATGAACGGGATGGATATTCTGACCGCCAAGGAATATCGGATTCCCGTCGTTTACTTCATCATCAACAACGCGATGCTGTCTTATGTGGAGAGGGGCCAGCAGTTCCTCTTCAGCCGCTCCATCCCGGATTACAAGCAGGAGCGCATCTCCATCGCGGCCATGATGGAAGCCGCCGGGGTACGGTCCATGTCGGTCGGCAGCATCGAGGAGATGGCGTCGATTCCATCCTTCCTCGAAAACCTGGACGGTCCGTGCCTCATCGAGGTCATTACCGATGGAACCGAGCCTGCTCCGATTCTGGACCGGCTCAAAGCGCTCGTCGTCAACTGAATTCAACTAAACTCGCCAAGAAAGAAGGATACCGAAATGGGTAGCTTCAATATTGATCTGGATAAAACGAACAAGATTTTCAACGCGCAGGTAGAAGGAACGTTCTCTCCGGAGGACGGCATGAAATCCGTGGAGGCGTACAAGGCCACCATCGCGACGATCGATACGTCCGAGTACGAAATCCGCATCGACTGCACGCTGCTCAATGTCTCGGCTCCAAGCTCGCTGCCGATTCTAGAAGGCTGCTTTGCGCTGTACAAGGAAGACGGCTTCAAAAAGGTTTCTCTCCTGCTTGCCAAAAATCCGGTGCTCAAAATGCAGCTCGGACGCGTCGCTCGCGGAGTAGGCCTGGAAAACTGCGAAATCACCGAAGTCTAAATCCGATCCAGAGGAGGCAAAGCCAATGACAGCCGTCCGAATCCGCAGCCTGGAAATCTACCATCCTTCCCACGAAGTGGACAATGAGTACTATATCGAGCGCTTCCGCCAGTCCGGCGTCGAAGTGTCGGGCTTGCTGAAGGCGCTTGGCCGCGAAAAGCGGTTTGTCATCGACAGCCCGGAAGAAAATACGTACACGATGGCGCTGGAGGCATCCCGCAAGGCGCTTGCCGCCGCCGGGTTGGCTGCCGAGGACCTCGATCTCATCATCTTCTCCTCCCAGACGCCGGAGTATCTGCTTCCGAGCAACGCTCTCAAGCTCCATAGCGGACTTGGCGGCAGCAAGCAGACGATGTGCTACGACATCAACGCGAACTGCGCAGGCATGCTGGTGGCGGTCGAGCAGGCGAGCCGCACGATGCTGAGCAATCCCCGCATCAAGCGGGCGCTCGTCGTCGGAGCGGATCACTTCTCCGTCCACAGCCCTCAGGAGCCGGTGTACCATTCCAACTTCGCCGATTCCGCGGCTGCCGTCATTCTCGAATCCCAGGAAGGAAGCGGCGGCTTCATCGATTCGCTCTATCAGACGGACACGGCGGTCATCGACAATTCCCTGTTCCCTGCCAATGGCCTCTCGAACCTGTATCGCGGGGACGCTGCCGAAGCCCAGGTCCGATTCACTCCGTTCGACGACTCCGTATGCGTCGATTCCGCGGTCGATTCCCTGCGCGAGCTGATGGAAAGCAACGGAATCCGGGACGTGGAGGTTGGCGCTTATCTGTTCTCCCAATTCTCGGTCGGCAACGTGAAGCTCGTCTCGGAGCGGCTCGGCATCGACGGCTCCAAGGTCGCTTATGTCGGGGACAAATACGGCTACACCGCCAGCAACAGCCCGTTCCTTGCCCTGCATGACGCTCTGCGGGACGGCAAGATCAAGCGCGGCGACTATCTGGTGTTCTGGACGGTCGGCGCAGGCTGGCAGAACGTATCCATGCTGATGGAATACTGATTCGTTATTCTTGTCTTAAAAAAGCTGTCTCCTTGCCGAAAGGCAGGGGGACAGCTTTTTGATTTGTCGTACAGGATGAATCCGCTATGGCCAGAGATGAAGTGACAGCATCATTTAATTTATAAAAAAGATATTTATACAGAAATAATATTAATGTGAAATGATTTTTTTCTCCTAAATAGAAATTAGTAATTTTTTACTATTTCCATGAACAAAAAAGATTGATAGGATAAAATTGCTTTAAATTCCAAATAAAAGAAATGAGAGGTGCAATTGTGAAAAAGAAGATAGTCATCCCGGCTCTGCTGGCTGTATCGATGGGATCATCTTGGGCGACCGGAGTTGCCGATGCGAAATGGACGCATGGGTACAGCGGACAAAGCGCCTATCAGAGAACGGGCAGCTGCGCGTACGGCGATCGTGCCGGAGGAGAATATGTGCAAGCCTTGCATGATGGCATGGTAGGCAACAATCTTGCCGACACAGGCACCGTTTATAGGGATAATCAATCCTGGTCCAGCGATTTGACGGGTTCCTTTGCAGACTCCAAGCAATTTTTCGCTTTTGCGGGACATGGACTGGATGCGAATGCCATCGGCAATGGAAAGGGAGCAGCCTCGCATTTCTATACCTTGAATTCCTCCACCCAATTTCACTCAAGCCACTCTGATGATGCGGCAAACGCGCAGTGGGACGAAATCAGATGGGGGAGCAACGGATTGAGGTGGGCAACGATGTACCAATGCAACTTCCTGCGGAATCTGGGTTCGACGGCCAACGATACCAAGATTCTGAATATGTTCAAAGGAATGCGGCTCATGATGGGTTTTGCGAGCATTATGTACCTCGACTCTCGCGAAGGGGGCAGGTATGCGGCCAGGATCGGCGCTGGATGGACTCTCAAGGACTCCTTCTTCGATGCGGCGGCTTACTATCAGCCGGCTCTCAAGTACGGCGAAACAAATCCGACTGGAAAGGTTATCGCAAGAGTTGTAGGCCCTACTTCCCTCGGGGGAGACAAATGGGACAGCTCTACGGGCGCAGGCCTTTCCTTCAACGGCAGCAATGCAAGTTCGTTTACCACTTGGACAAAAGAAATTACTATAAATCCTTAAGGAGGGAAAACCATCGATGAAAAAGCTCATCATTTCGGCAACCGCGCTTGGCGTTCTCGCTTTTGCAGGATATTCGTTGTCCGTTGAAGGCAAGAGCGAAGAAAAGCTGCCCGAATTGTTCATTCCGGGGATGGGGCAGAGCGTGGCGAACGACTTCAAGCTGTCGCTTGAATCCATGGACAGTTCCGAGCTCCCGGAAAAACAGCAGGTGTATAAATTCAAGAAGTTCAATATTACCCTTGAAGACGCCAGAAAAAAAGCAGCTCAATTCGATCCAAGCTTCGAGAAAGCGGCTCCCAAACAGAATGCTCAACTGAATTCGTATTCATTCGAAAATGAAACGGTATTAGTGGAAATAGAAAAAGATACTGGAAAGATGTACTACCAGGATAAGACTTATCCATCCGAAGTGGCGAAGAACATACCGAGCGATGAGGAAGCCGTTGCATCTGCAGAGGAATTTCTCGAGAAGTTCGGATGGCTGCCTGAAACTTTCGAGCCTGCGGGAGTGACGGCCAATACGATCGTTCCTGGAGATGTCAATTCCGAAACGGAAGCAGGAGACTATGTATCGACGAAAACAGTTCATTTCTACCAAAAGATCGATCAATTGCCAGTTCTCGGTGTTTCACGGATCATGGTAGAGGTTGGAGATAACGGGCAAATCGTATCGGCGAGAAAATATCACAAGGAAGTGGAGGCCTTTACGAGCTACGGCCTGAAATCAGTCCGGGAGGCCGCTCAAGACCTGCAGACGTCCAAAGGTGTCCACAATATCTCGGAGGACGCAAAAAACGTCGTTCTCGATAAGGTGGAGCTGGCTTATTACGAAGATCCGGCCAGATTGGATCAGCAGCCTTATTTGCAGCCCGTATATGTTTTTGAAGGAACCTATGATTATGAAGGAAAGAAAGTAAGCTTTTCCGGAGTTGTCCCGGCAGTCAGCAGCGGTTCTATTAAAGCCATGGATGCAGACGTTCCGCCAGCTGTAAGTTATAAGGAAAAAGAGGGGAAATAAGGTTTGAATCGAATGATGACGGTACCGCTAAAGGGGGAACGGAATTCCAGCGGCGGTCACCTTTTTTGGCACAGGAGGATGGAACTTGAAATCAAAGTGGAAGTTAGGCATGGCAGGGGCAGTTGTGCTCCTGCTCGCTGCCGCGGCATTATGGCGCTTGAACCCATGGCAATCGACGCTCCCTGCCCGTATCTTGGTTCCGCTGCCGGGCGTATCGGAGAACGGGAAGGTCAAGTGGACGTACGAAGAAAACAAAACCACTGCTGCTATCGATTCCCTCGTGCTCGTTGAAGACGAGCGGAACAAGCACTACCAGCCCGGTGATGAAATCAAGCTGATGAATACCGTTTTTGTGCTGAAGGAAATCAAAAAGGTTGGCGGAGACGAGTATGCGGCTGAGCTCATTCTCAAGAAGTAGCGCAGACGGAGGCCGAGGGAAGCGGCAGCGCATGATTCAGGGAGGCTTGCTGGCAGCTGTCCTTGTGTTGGCTATTTATGCCGTATACGATGCTTCCAGTTCCTCCGAAGAGGCTGCGGATGAGATCCTGCTGAAAGATAGGGCGGGAGGCGAGCATAACCTGAATCTATCGGACGGAAAAGTAAAGCTGATCAACATATGGGCTTCCTGGTGCGTTCCTTGCCAAAAGGAGATTCCTGTCCTGGACAAGCTGTTCCAGACATACAAAAAGGAAGTCGATTTCTATGCCGTCCATGCAACCCGGCAGGATACGGTCTATGAAGCGGTCAACTTCCAGCTGAAAATGAAGATGAAAACGCCGGTTTATTTTGATGAAAAAGGCGAGGCAGAGGAGTACTTCAAGCTTAAGTCCATTCCGACGACGATACTGGTCGATCAAGACGGGAAGAAGCATTTTATTTATGGCCCTTTGGAAAAAACGGAAGTGGAAGGTTTGCTTGAAGCCTATTTATCCCGATAAGAGAAGCGGGTCCCAAATCGGAGGGATTTCAATATTTCCTCGGAAATAGGGCTCGATGAACGAAGCTCGGCGACTGTAGCGGTCAAGCGCTTGTCCCGTCCATGAAGCGAAGCGGCAGCCCCTCTAATCGGCCTGGTTAGAGGGGCTGCTTCTCTTCTAAGAGCTTGCAGGGAGAAGGGAACATCCGGCCAAGGCCCCTAAAGCAATAAAAGCCCTCAAAGGTAGGAGAGGACTTCGGCAGCACGGGATCAAGCCCGCATGAGCATTATTCGGGGGCGTCTTTGTTCAGGCTTGGGGCTGGAGAAGGTCCTGGTACGATTTGTACGCCAGAATGGCGACAATCAAAGATCCGATAAAGAAAAAAACGGATCCTCCCAGTGTAAACAATCTGCCGATCAGGGTGTATTTAGCATCATCGATCTGGGCAAGCTGGTTCATTTCTGTCCCTCCCTAGGCCATTTATCCTAGTGTATGCATCCCTGATCAATCGGTTCTGCTCCCAGCCTGAAGCGGCAGGCTGGGAACGAGCCTTCGCATTACAGGGAGTACTTCCTGTACATGCCGACGGAAGCGGGCTCCGTATAGGCAAAGCCGTATTGCTTGTACAAGCGGTCAGCGGGCACATCGGCAATGAGGCTTACGTAGGAGCCCTTCGGCGCATGGTTGTCCAGATACTCCGTCAAATGAGCCATCACGAGCTTGCCGAGTCCTTTCCCTTGATAAGAGGGCTCTACCGCGATGTCGACGATCTGATAGAAACAGCCGCCGTCGCCGATGATCCGGCCCATTCCGATCAGCCGGTCTTCATGCCGGAGAGATACGCAGTAGATCGAGTTCCGAAGTCCGATCGCAGCTCCTTCCGGACTTTTGGCGCTCAATCCTGCGGCCTTTCGGAGACGGATGTATTCTTCCGGGGCGGGAGCTGCATGGTGGACGGATGGATTCAGGGTTCATTTCCCCTTTCAATTTTTCGTAGATACGGATCAGCCCTTAAGCAGATCCTTGGCGGAGGATTCTATCTTGTGCCGATACCGGGGCAGATGGCCGGCGAGCGCGGCGAGCGCGATCGACGCCGCCTGGCGCTCTTCGCCGGCATCGGCCAGGCATAGGGCCAGGAAAGCCTGGACGGCGTCGTCCAGATGATCGGACCCGCGCCGCTGCTCGGTAGAGAGCAGGGCGATCGCCTCCGGCAGCGCGCCGATGCCGCGCAGCAGGCTTGCGAGCTGAATGACGGCAAGCCTCCTGCGCTCTCCCTTCAATCCTCCCGATAGGGCGCGCCGGTACAGCGGCACGGCAAGATCGGACTGCCCGGCGTGCTCCAGGGAGGCGGCGCGTTCGAAGGCCGCTTCAGGACTGTCCTCGGGAAGCTCGGAAGCGAGCCGTTCCATTCGGGCGACGAGTTCCTCTCTGCTCAAGGCGTCTGCGGAGCCCCACAGCAGCGCCACCCGTTTATCCCAATCATGAGGCATAAGGCATCTCTCCTTGGTCCGTTTCCTCTCCACTATTATAGGGCTTGACTTGACGGGAACCAAGCTTGCGCGCCTGATCGGGACGTTACATTTTCGGCGGAGTCGTATACAATCGGTGTATACGAATTCGGCAAAAAAAGCGCAGCCGGACGTAAGCACCGGGAAAGAAGACAGAGGAGGAGCTCCATGCATTCGAAAGGAAAGAAGCTGCTGGCATGCTTGCCGGCCGCATGTCTGGCCATCCAGCTGACGGCTTGCGCCGCCCCGGCCGATGCCGTGGATTCCTCCGGCAGCGCCAGCCCCGCGGGGCTGAAGAACGGAGCGGACGAAGCCGGGCATGAGGCGGCAGCGGCTGCCCGTACCCCGGCCCCGACTGCCTCTGTTCCGGTGGATTCGAGCGCGCCGCAGCCATCGAGTGTCAGCCCGCAGCCTTCCCCCGCCGGCAAGGCCGCGCCCGCCAAGCAAGGAGTGAAGCCAGTGGCAGAGAAAAAGCATCGGCTGCCGGAGGGCTTCGTTTACTTGGATGAAGTCATCCCGACGCTCAAATCCGATATCCGCTATTACACCGACTACAATTTCGTGGGAAGAAGGCTGGACGGCTATAAGGCGCCATACGCCATCCTGTCCGAGCAGGCGGCCCAAGCGTTGAAGGCGGTCAGCGACGATCTTGCCGTGAAAGGACTCGGACTGCTGGTCTACGATGCCTACCGCCCGGTCAAGGCTGTCCAGCAGTTCATGTCCTGGTCCAAGGATGGGGACGATACCGCCATGAAGGACGTCTTTTATCCACAAGTGGACAAGGCCGACGTGTTCAAGCTTGGTTTCGTATCCTCCCGTTCGGGGCATTCCAGGGGCAGCACGATCGATCTCACGACCTACAGCCTGAAGACAGGCAAGCCGACCGACATGGGCAGTCCTTTCGATTTTTTCGGGGAAATCTCGAGCCACGCTACGAAGCAGATCGGAGCCGTCCAAGCGGCTAACCGGGCCGTTCTCAAGAAAGCGATGGAGAAGCGCGGCTTCCACCCCTACAGCAAGGAATGGTGGCATTATACGCTCGAAAAGGAGCCGTTTCCCAAGAAATATTTCGATTTCGACATTGAGTGACGAGAGGTTCGATGCGGCGATTTTCCCGACGCTGCAGGCATTCATTTAACGCAGGAACTGACGCAGTGGAAACGAAGCGATTCCCATGCCCGGCTTGACCAACCGGTGGTGGGGATCGCTTTATTTATTTTCGGGGAAACAAAAAAATCTATGATCCCATCCAATTTTATCGAATTTATTTAATGAAACCTTTTCTTGCCGTTGACGGCTACCTGACACAGGTCTTATATGCTTAGAGCATCAAGACATTGATCAGGAGGATGTTCGATGACAACCATTGTCCGCCGCAAGCGCGTTACCGCCCTTCTCGCCCTGTCGCTCTCCCTCGCCTTATCCGCATGCGGAGCCCAGAATGCGTCCCAGAATGCAGCCGGCCCGGCTGCAGAAGGACAGGCTCCGGCCAACACGGAAGCCTCGGCCGCTCCGGAAGCTTCGACGGAGCCGTCCAAGTCGGACGAGCCGCTCGTCGTCTACCTGAACGACTTCGACGAGATCATCCAGCCGATGTTCGAGCAGGCGACCGGCTACAAGCTGGAGCTCGTATCCGGCAACGGAGCGGAGCTCGCATCCCGCATCGAAGCGGAGAAGGGCAATCCGCATTGGGATGTCGTCTGGATGGATTCCATGCCGATGATCGACCAGCTCGGCAAATCCGGCCGCCTGCTGGAGGGCTGGACGCCGGCCGACATCGGCAACCTGACGGACTTCGCCAGCGGGCTCGTTCCGGCGAGCGGAGCCTACTATCCGACCGGCGCCCACGCCGCCGCAGTCATCGCCTACAATACGAAAGCCTTCACGAAGGACACGGCTCCGAAGACATGGGCCGATCTGACTGACGCGAAGTTCAAGAATACGCTGGGCATGGCCGACCCTGCTGTCGCCGCTCCTGCCTATCCGTTCGTCTCCTGGTTCTTCCAGAACCAAGGCATGGACGCCGCGAAAGGGTATTTCGACAGCCTGTTCAAAAACGGCATGCATGTGTATCCGAAGAACCCGAACGTCGCCAAAGCGCTGACCGGCGGAGAGATCAAAGCGGCTGCCCTTCAGGAAAGCAACGCCTACGCGCTGAAGAACAAAGGCGAGCCGGTCGACATCATCTGGCCTGCCGAAGGAGCTCCCGCGTCGGTGCGCGTCGCCGCCATCCAGAAAGAGACGAAGCATCTGGAAGCGGCCAAGGCGTTCGTCGAATTCCTGCTCGATCCGAAAACGCAGCAGGAGCTGATCGACAAGGGCGAGGAGAGCTACTTCGAGCCGTCCGCCAAAGGAGTGAACGCCAAGGCCGACCGCGCGGCGGATGCCAAGCTTGTCGTGGCCGAAGCGGCCTGGGCCGGCGAGAAGGAAGGCGAGATCAAGCAGTGGTTCGCGGACAAAGCGGTGAAATAAAGGGATGAAGTTCATACCGAGTCAAGGCAACAGGACGGGCTGGCTGATGCTGGCCGTCCTGTTCGTCCTCATCCTGCTGCCGCTGCTCGCGGTCGTCGTCCAGGTGCTCTTTCCCGGCATTTTCTTCGGCACCTTGAAGATAGGCGATCTTTCCCTGCTGCTCGACATCTTCAGACGTCCGCTATGGTACGCCTCGCTCAAAAACTCGGTCCTGCTCGGCCTGGGCACGACGGTTCTGGCCACGCTCCTCGGCGGAGCGCTGGCTTTTGCCCGTTCCCGCTGGGCATTCCGGACGGCCAGGCTGCTGGACGTATCGGTATGGCTGCTGCTGATCACCCCTTCCTTCATTCTGGCTCAGGGGTGGGTCATGTTCGCGGCTCCGGACGGCCTCGCTTCCCAGTGGCTGGGCTGGAACGGAGCGACCCGAATGGTGTTCCAGCCTGCCGGGCTGATCGCCGTCATGACGCTGAGCAAGTTCCCGCTCGCCTTTCTGACGGTGAAGGCGGCGCTGGAATGGAGGGTCGAGAGGCTGAGCGACGCGGCGCGGCTGTCGGGCGCTTCCCCATGGACGGCGCTGCGCACCGTGGAGCTGCCGCTGCTGCTGCCTGCCATCTGTTCGGGAGCGATGCTGGTGTTCATGGACACGGTCGGCGACTTCGGCCTGCCTGCCTCCATCGCAGCGGTGTTCCGCTTCCCGACGCTGCCCTATTCCATTTATTCCGCGCTGTATACATCGCCGATCCGCTTCGACATGGCCGGGGCGCTGTCGTTCTATCTCGTGCTGCTGATCGCGCTCGCGATGAGCGTCCAGCTGTACGCCATGCGCAAGTCGCGCTTCGACTTCCTCTCCTCCCGCGCGGTCAAGTCCGAGCCCCGCCGTCCGGCGAAGGGCGGCGCTCTGCTGGCGCTGGGCAATGCCGCCTTCCTCGCGGTCGCCATCGGCATCCCGCTCGGCTCCAATCTGCTGATGTCGCTACAGGGCGACTCCGCCGGCGGAGGGTTCACCCTGGAGCATTACCGCGCTCTGTTCCGGGATGGCGGGCGGCTGGCGCAAGGGCTGGCCCATTCCCTCGAAATCGCGCTCGCCGCGGCGGCCATCGGACTTGTCGTCGGCTTCCTGACGGCATATGTCCTGAACTATACCCGCTTCAAGCTGAAAAAAACGATCGACGTCCTGTCTCTCGTCTCGCTGGCGGTGCCCGGCATCGTGCTCGGCATCGGCTACATCTTCATCTGGAACCAGGCCTGGCTGCAGCCTATCGGACTGCTTCTGTACGGCACGCCGTGGATTCTGGCGCTCGGCGGCGTCGCCGGAGCCATCCCGGTCATTACCCGCATCATGGCGGGAGCGATGGCCCAGGTGCCGGAGCGGCTGCTGGCCGCGGCGCAGCTGCAGGGAGCCGGCTTCTCCCGCCGTCTGCGCACGGTGCTGGCGCCGCTCGTGAAGGGCGCGCTCCTGTCTGCCGGACTGACGGCGTTCGGCTCCAGCGTCTTCGATCTGGCGCTGTCCTCCGTGCTGTACCCGCCCAACTACATGACGCTTCCGGTCGTCATCAACAAAGCCTTCGAGGACCTCCGGTTCGGCTACGCGTCGGCGGCGACGCTGACGGGAGCCGGGCTCGTCGTCCTGATCATTCTGAGCGTGGACCTGCTGGCCAGAGGGACGCGCCGAAGTTCAAGGAGAACGACTTCATGACATCGATACTCGAGATCAGGCAAGTAGGCAAATCGTACGGCAAGCAGGAGGTGCTTGGGGGCGTCGACCTGACTGTGCAGGCAGGGGAAATCATCAGCGTGCTCGGCCCGTCCGGCTGCGGCAAGTCGACGCTGCTGCAGCTGATCGCCGGCCTTCAGCAGCCCGACCGCGGCGAGATCCTGCTGCGCGGCAAGGTGGCCGCCTCCCGGTCCGGCATGCTGGCGCCGGAGAAGCGCGGCATCAACATGGTGTTCCAAGACTATGCCCTGTGGCCCCATATGACGGTGTTCGAAAATATCGCCTACGGCATGCGCCGGGGCAAGCAGGACCAGACCGCGATCAGAGCTTCCGTGGCGGAGCTGGCCGCGCTCCTGAGGCTGGAAGGCTTGGAGCAGCGCCTGCCGCCCCAGCTGTCCGGCGGCCAGCAGCAGCGCGTCGCCATCGCGCGGGCGCTTGCGACGAAGCCGGATCTGATGCTGCTCGACGAGCCGCTCTCGAACCTCGACATGCAGCTGAGAGTCGAGATGCGCACGGAGATGGCGTACCTGTTCAAGAAGCTGGGAACGACCGTATTCCATGTCACCCATGATCCGGAAGAGGCGTTCTCCATGGCCGACCGCCTGGTCATCATGCGCGAGGGCGCGATCGACCAGACCGGCACGCCGCAGCAATGCTGGCGCCTGCCGGCTTCCGCCTCCGCCGCCAAGCTGCTTGGCGCGGGCAACCGGCTGCGGGCCATGGGCCGGAGCGGCGGAAGGGTTGCCGCAGGCGGAGCGGAGCTG
>NZ_BIMD01000069.1 GCF_004000905.1 Paenibacillus humicus NBRC 102415 | reverse complement strand
TTTTTTTATCTTCTCCGCGGGTGTAGTTCAATGGTAGAACTTCAGCCTTCCAAGCTGATAGCGTGGGTTCGATTCCCATCACCCGCTCCATACATATGATCGAGACATCCCTGCCGGACGGCGGGGATTTTTTGCATTTTCAGCTAGGGTTGCGAAGCCGATTTGCTGGCTGTCCTGTACAATCGGTTCATTGCCATTCAGATATTTGGGGCACATCCGACCACTCTTGCCGTACCTATACGAATTTAGCCGTGAATTCTCCAAAGTGCTGCAGCAATGAGGCAGGATTCAGGACGAAAGCTTTTCATTATCTCCAGATGTCAATTCCCTACTTGTCTTGAGAACAACCTTCCACTTGCATTAGCGAATGCATAAACTGCAATGCAATCGTTGATGAGGGGAGAAGATTTCAAATGCCGGGGAAATGGGGCCTGCATCAATTCTACGCCAAGGATCAGCAAATCAAAACGCTGCTGCCACCCACCGTGCTGTTCAACCGGACTACATTCGAACGGTTTCTCGCACAGTACGGCAGCGTCTATATCAAACCCAACATGGAGCATAAGGGGAAAGGAATCATAAAGGCATGGAAAAAAGGAAGCGTCTATTCATTCGTAGTTGTGAAAGGCGGAATCCGGCGGTACGGGAATGCGGGAGCGTTGTATAACGCCATACGAAGCCATACGGGAGAGAAACAGCATGTTTTGCAGAAGACGATCCCCTTGGCGAGGATAGGCGGGAGGCCATTCGACATTCGGGTCATGATGATTCGGGACGCATCGGACCAGTGGCGTTATTGCGGAATGCTCGCAAAAGTAGCCCCTGACGGGAGCGTCGTAACAAACATGAGCCGGGGAGGCCGTGTAAGAGCTATGGATGATGTGCTGAAACAGGCCTTCAATTGGAATGAGGAAGAGAGGAAACGGTTCAAGGATCAGCTTGTGCTCAGCAGTCAGCAAATCTGCCGGCGATTTGACAGATATAAATATTCGTATCAGATCGGGATCGATTTTGCTGCCGATCGCTCTGGGAGGCTATGGCTTATCGAAGTGAATTTCGATTACCCATCCCATGCTTTATTCAGCAGGCTGAAGGACA
Organism: Paenibacillus humicus NBRC 102415; assembly: GCF_004000905.1. Taxonomy (GTDB): domain Bacteria; phylum Bacillota; class Bacilli; order Paenibacillales; family Paenibacillaceae; genus Paenibacillus_O; species Paenibacillus_O humicus. The sequence continues at coordinate 19,425 of NZ_BIMD01000069.1, read as the reverse complement.
GAACTTATTTCAAGCTGATCAAACAAACCGTTTCCGAGTATCGCTTAGCCCGAAGCAAAAGGAGAATCAAGAAAGCGAACGACTAAGCCTACGGTGTGCCGCTCGCATTGTCTGCCAGGTATTTGGCATATTGAAGGGGCCGGCGCACCGTTTGAAGGTAATTTTGGTACTCGCCGATTTTCCACATGATATCTTTGCAGGGCTTCGGGTTGACTTCGAGCAGCCACACGTTCCCGCTTCGGTCGATTCCGATGTCCATCCCAAATTCCATCATGCTTCCGAAGCGGTTTTCGATAACCCGTACGGTTTCGTGAGCGAGCTCTTCGCATTCAAGCCGGATTTGGCGCGTTTTTTCTTCCCCGAAATGCTTTGCCATAAAGGATTGGAACGGATAACCTTTATTTCCCTTGGCGATCAAATTGGTATTCGGACTTCCCGCCGCCGCTTGACGTACCCCGATTCCTGTCACTTCCCAATTGCCGGAACCGTTCTTTTGAATAAATAGCCGAATGTCCGCCCATCGGCCTTGAGCCAGCTCCAGATCAAGCCCTTGCTGCAGCAGAAATGTTCCTCCTCGGATATTCTCCTTCTTTACCCAACGGTTCATGGCGGCTGCGGCTTTCTCAATCGTCGGGAATCTGTTCTTCCCAACCTTCATAGCCCGAGTACGGAACTGGGCGGAAATGGCGTTATCCCCCTTTCTTATTTGGACGATACCAGCCCCGCCGGTTCCATTTGCCGGTTTCAAATAGAGTATAGGATGAGTTTTAATCATCTCTTTAAAGGCAGATGCATGGTAAGGTCTCGTTTCCGGAATCCATTTGCTCATGCTATTCGTATCCAAAAAGAGCTTCGTTGCTCTGTTCTTGGTCGTAAATTTTGGATTGGCGATGCGAAGCAGTCCGCTGTTACGGAGCTTCTTGAAGGATGGCGTCCATCCGCTGCGGTATCGGTCGATGACGATATCCGGCCATGGAAACGGCTTTTTTGCCCATCCTCCATTTCTTTCCGGTACATACCCGTCTACGAGACGTTTGGTTACATGAACATCCTCATGTCCGAAAAAGTAGACGTTTAATCCGAGCTTCTCTCCTTCTTTATGCAAATGTCGGAAATAGTTGGACTCAAAAAAGGATTTCCCTTTCCTTCTTGCCATAACTCCTATATTCAGCATAAGGGCCTCCCGGGATTTGGATAAGCAGATATTGAATTGCTTTAGCTTATTCATGCGAAGGTGCTAACGCTATGGGCAATTGGGTACTCAAAGGGATTATTGGATAAAAAAGGATAGTCCTGCCATTTGCCATCTTTGAAGCGCGAGAACATGCTTTTACTTATACGACATGAACTACGCAACGAGAAAAGACTATAGATTGGGATGGTGGAGAAAGTCTATATCCTGTCCAAAATTAAAAAGAGCCTGTCCATCTTGACGATGGGCAGGCTTGTATCCGTTTTATACCGTTTTGAGGAATTCGACGACCGTCAGAAGACCTTTGTCGAAGTTTTCCAGGTTGAAATGCTCGTTCGGAGCATGGAGGTTCTCGTCGTCCAGTCCAAAGCCCATCAGTACGACCGGGGACTGGAGAACGCGGGAGAAGGCTTCCATGATCGGGATGGAGCCGCCGTCCTTGGTGAAGAGGGCACGGGTCCCGTACACGGCCCCATAAGCGTCCGCAGCCGTCTGCAAAATCGGATGGGAAGGATCGATGTTGAAGGCGAAGGCGCGTTCGCTGCGCTTGAGCTCAAAGCGAGCTCCTGGTTGGATATGCGCGTTCAAGTGCTTTTCGATCCGGTCCATCGTCAGCTCCGGATCCTGCTTGCCTACAAGACGGCAAGTAATTTTCGCATGGGCCACCTTGGGGATGACGGTTTTGCTGCCCTCGCCTTGGAAACCGCCGTACACGCCGTTGAGTTCCAGCGTAGGACGGGCGCCGACGCGTTCCACGAACGAATAGCCTTCTTCGCCGTACAGAGCGTCCAGTCCGAGTCCTTCGCGAACCTTGTTCTCATCCAGGCCTTGCTTGGCGAATTCTTCCCGCATGAGAGCGGAGAGCTCCGGAACGCCTTCGTAGAAGCCTTCTACGGCGACTTTGCCTTTCTCGTCATGCAGGGAGTCCAGTAGCGAGACGAGCGCATGCAGGGCATTCGGCACCGCGCCGCCGTAGGAGCCGGAGTGAAGGTCCGTGTTGGCCGTCGATACGGTCAGCTCCATGCCGGCAAGGCCGCGAAGGCCGGTGCAGATGGCAGGGCGTCCCCGCTCCAGCAGGGAGGTGTCGGATACGAGAACGGCGTCGCATGCGAGCTTATCCTTGTGGGTCTCGAGGAATGGCGGCAGGTTGATGCTTCCGATCTCTTCTTCGCCTTCAATGCAAAGCTTGACGTTGACTGGAAGCGTGCCTTCCTGCTTGAGGATCGCTTCAATCGCTTTGATATGGATGAACGTCTGGCCTTTGTCGTCGGTCGTGCCGCGGCCGTACAGCTTGTCTCCGCGAATCTCCGGCTCGAACGGCGGGCTTGTCCACAGGTTCAGCGGATCGACCGGCTGAACGTCGTAATGGCCGTAGACCAGAATCGTCGGTTTGCCTGGGGCATGCAGGTAATCGGCATACACGACGGGATTGCCCGCCGTCGGCATGATCTCGATATTCTCGAGTCCTGCGCGCTTGAGCGTGTCGGCCAGCCAAGCGGCGGCGGACTGGATGTCTTGCTTATGCTCGGACAGAGCCGAAATGCTCGGAATGCGAAGCCACTGCTTCAATTCCTCCAGCTGTTCTTCCCGGCGGGAAGCGAAATAATCGGAATAGGACATCGGTATGTACCTCCTGGAATCCGTAGCGATACGGACAGCATCGGCATGAAAGCCGTGTGCTTCTATTATAACCTGAGCAGACGCAGGGAATAAACCTGCATGCAGGCGCAGGGACTAAACCTGCGTACAGGCTGAGGGAATAAACTTCCGTCTGGAAACGCCGCGGCTAATGTTGTGGGACAAGCGGCGCGGCCTTGCTCCTATCAGCTAAAAAAGCCTAAAGCATTTTCTACCGTCCATATCGATTGACGGGACAGGCTTGCGCGCCATACAATGACCACAGAAAGCAAATGAAGGGAGGCTGATGGAAATGACGGTCATGAACGGAATCGAGATGACGGCAGCTAATGCTGCATACAGGAACGATGCACCAATTGAATATGTCACGTACCGGGAAGCGTCATTCCCGGAGGTCTCCACGGACCATGAATAGGACGATGCGGCGGCATGGCTTGTAGGACGGAGCCGCCCGCGCGGCCGATTGATGAAGTCACGGACTCGGAGTCCGTGGCTTTTTTTGTGCGCTCAACTAGCAAACCAATAAAGAAATCAGGTGACTTATGATAAACGATTGGAATTATTATATCGGCCTTGGCCCGACGACGGAATGGGGCCAAGAATCGGAAGGGAATCAAAGGGAGTGGAGCCGCGCTGCCGCTGCTGCCGATACTCCACCGCTTGCACAAAAACCGAAGCAAACGAAGGGCACTGAAGAGGAAAAAACGCAAAACGATGACTTCTCTTCTGAACGGCACTATGCGGTTGTCAATTCCGGCTTGCACGATTCGGTCAGGCCGAATCGTGAAAAGGCTTCTCCCGCCCTGTACGTCATTCGCGGCGGGAAAAGCCTCTGAGTTACGGCCGACGGCCGATCGGATAACGGCCGCGCAGCGAATGCGCCAGCTCGCGGATGGCGGAGCTCGCCGGCATGCGGACGGCAGGGAACACGGCATGGCCGCGGCCGCTGCCAAAGGCTGCATCTGCGGCGGCTTCGGCGAACATGCGGGCGGGATCCGGCCAAAGGCCGTCGACCAGCTCCTCCAAGCTCGCCATCGTGCCGGCCTCCACAAGCGGATAACTGAGGTCGGTGCCCGAGCTGCCGGCGGCAGTATCGTAGAACTGACGAACGAGTCGGCCGCGCTCGGCTCCCGAGCCTCCGGCATTGACAAAGGCTTGGATAATGTAGGAGCGGGAGAGCCTGCGCTGCGCGATGCCGCAGAACTTGAGGCCATCAATGCTGAGATCGTAGTCCCCGGGACAGTAGGCCCCCGAGATTTCACCTTTGTCGACACGGGCCCCGAAGCCGTCCAGCGCGGCTGCGATCAGCTCGTACATCAGCTGAAAATCATCGTTGAACCGGACCGAGGCGCTGCCCTGAAGAGGGAGGATAAGGGAAATATTCACGACTCCGGGATCCAGAGGCACGGCTGCCCCGCCGGAGTTGCGGACAGCGACGGAAAGACCGAGTCGCTCAAGTTCCTTGGAGGCAAGCGCGGCCTCGGGCAGGCGGCTGTCGCGCGGGCCCATGACGAAGCCCGAAGGGTGGCGCCAAAGATGAAGAACGGGAACGCCGTCGATACCGGTCTGGCGGCAGAGCAGCTCGTCCAATGCAAAAGAGTGGAGCACGTCCGGCTCCGCCCAATCGTCCATGCGGTCAAGCAAAAGCAGGCCGGGATGAATATCTTGTATCATGGCAATCTTTTTCCTTCCTTAACAACCGGATCGTATCTATACACTTTAACATATTCGGCCTATCTCCTTCATGTAGAGTTGAGGCATGCGCAGCCATATAAAAAAAGCTTTTCCCGGGCAGTGCCGGGAAAAGCTTTTTTTGCATTAGCAGGAGCAGTTCAGCACCGGCTTGCGGGCAGCCTGGGTTTCATCCAGCCGCCGCACGACGGTCGTATACGGAGCGTTTTGAACGAGCTCCGGCGTCTCCTTCGCTTCGCGGGCGATGCGGATCATCGTATCGATGAAGGCGTCGAGCGTTTCCTTGCTCTCGGTTTCCGTCGGCTCGATCATGATGCATTCCTCGACGTTGAGCGGGAAGTAGATGGTCGGCGGGTGATAGCCGAAGTCGAGCAGCCGCTTGGCGACGTCGAGCGTGCGCACGCCGTATTCCTTGAGTCCGCGGCCGGACATGACGAACTCATGCTTGCAGACGCCCGGGTACGGAATTTCATAGGCTTCCGAGAGGCGCGCCATCATGTAGTTGGCGTTCAGTACGGCGCATTCCGAGACGCGGCGCAGTCCTTCCGGACCGTAGGTGCGGATATACGTGTACGCGCGGACCAGGATGCCGAAGTTGCCGTAGTACGATTTGACGCGGCCGATGGAGGCGGGACGGTCGAAGTCGAAGAAGTAGCTGCCGTTATCGCGTTTGCCGACGACCGGCTTCGGAAGGAACGGAGTCAGATGGGCTTTTACGCCGACAGGACCCGCTCCGGGGCCGCCGCCGCCATGCGGCGTGCTCATCGTTTTGTGCAGGTTGAGATGCACGACGTCGAAGCCCATGTCGCCCGGGCGGGTAATGCCCATAATGGCGTTGGAGTTCGCTCCGTCGTAGTAGAGCAGGCCGCCGGCTTCATGCACGATGGCGGCGATCTCGACGATCTGCTCCTCGAACAGGCCCAGCGTGCTCGGGTTCGTGAGCATCAGGGCGGCTGTATCAGGGCCGACTGCAGCTCGCAGCGCGTCGAGATCGACAAGTCCGCGCTCATTGGACTTGATCGTGATCGTATCCAGGCCGGCCGTCGTGGCGCTGGCCGGGTTGGTGCCGTGCGAGGAGTCCGGCACGATGACCTTCGTGCGCTTCTCGCCGCGACTCTCGTGGTAGGCGCGGATCATCATGAGGCCAGTCCACTCGCCGTGGGCTCCGGCTGCCGGCTGCAGCGTGACGGCATCCATGCCGGTAAGCGCGGCGAGATCGTTTTGCAGCACGTACAACAGCTCCAGCGCGCCCTGGATGCTCTCTTCCGGCTGGTAAGGATGGATGCGGGCGAAGCCGTTCAGCCGCGCCGCATCCTCGTTGATTTTCGGATTGTATTTCATCGTGCAGGAGCCGAGCGGGTAGAAGCCGTTGTCGACGCCGAAGTTGCGGCGGGACAGCTCGGTGTAATGGCGGATGACGTCCACCTCGTACACTTCCGGCAAGGAAGCCGGCTGCTTGCGGAGCAGGGAGGAAGGAATCAGTTCTTCGAGCCCTTCCTCATCAGGCACGTCGCAGACGGGAAGGGAGTAGGCTTTGCGGCCTTCACGGCTCATCTCGAAAATGAGCGCTTTCTCCGGTTTCACGTCGATGATTCCGGCGCTCTTCAGTTGTTCATGGCTGCTCATGCGCGCGCCTCCTTCGTCAGGCCGCCCAGTGCGGCGGCGAATGCGTCGATCTCTTCCTTCGTGCGCTTCTCCGTTACGGCGACGAGCATATGGCCCTCAAGCTCCGGGTAGGCGGAGCCGAGATCGAAGCCGCCGAGGAAGCCCTCGGCGAGCAGCTTGCTGTTCAGCTCCTTGGCCGATGCGCCTTCCGGCAGCGAAACCACGAATTCATTGAAGAAAGGAGCGGAGCCGAACGGCAGGCCGATTCCTTCCACCGAACCGAGTCTCTTGGACGCGTAATGCGATTTGCGGATATTGAGCTCGGCGGCTTCGCGGATGCCCTGCTTGCCCATCACGCTGAGATAGATGGAAGCGCACAGGGCGAGCAGCGCCTGGTTCGAGCAGATGTTGGATGTCGCCTTCTCGCGGCGGATATGCTGCTCGCGGGCTTGCAGCGTCAGCACGAAGCCGCGCTTGCCGTCCAGATCGTTGGTCTGGCCGACGATGCGTCCCGGCATGCGGCGCATGAGCGGCTCGGCCACCGAGAAAAATCCGCAGGTCGGTCCGCCGAGGGAGGAAGGGATGCCGAGCGGCTGGGCATCGCCGACGACGATGTCGGCGCCTAGCGCTCCGGGGGACTCCAGCAAGCCGAGGGAGAGCGGGTTGCTGCTCACGACGAGCAGCCCCTTGGCCTCGTGGATGATCGGCTCGATCGCCGCCAGATCCTCGATGCAGCCGAAGAAATTCGGCGACTGCACGAGCACGGCGGCAGTCTCGCCGCCAGCGACGGCGGAGCGGAGCGCTTCCAGGTCGGTGACGCCGCCTTGGAAGCCGACTTCGACGAGCTCAAGCCCGAGGCCGCGTGCGCTCGTGCGCAGAATCTCGCGCGCTTCCGGATGCACGGCGCGGGAGACGACGATGCGCTTGCGGCGGGTGTGGGCGGAGGCAAGAGCCGCCGCCTCGGACAAGGCGGTCGCGCCGTCGTACATGCTGGCGTTGGCGACAGCCATGCCGGTCAGCTCGCAGATGTAGGACTGGAACTCGAAGATCGCCTGCAGCTCGCCTTGGCTGATTTCCGGCTGATAAGGAGTATAGGCCGTATAGAATTCCGAGCGGGAGATCATATGGTTGATGACGACGGGAATATGGTGGTCGTAGAGACCGGCGCCAAGGAAGCTCGTCGTCGTTTCATGATCGGCGTTGCGGCCGGCCAGCTCCTTCAGATGGCGGAGGAGAGCCCATTCGTCGAGCGCGCCTGACATTGGCAGCGTGCCCTTGTAGCGGATCGATTGCGGAATGTCGCGGAACAGGTCTTCCAGGGTGGCCGCGCCGATCGTCTGCAGCATTTCCTGCTGGTCCTGCTCGGTCATGGGGATATAGCGATGCTGGGTCGTCATGAAGGGTTTGTCACTCCTTGGCTGATGCGGGCGATGCCGCGTTTCGTTTGTAGAAAGGGGCTTTGACGACAGCGGCCTTCAACCGTTTGCCGCGGATGTCGACCTCGACCTCGGTGCCGACAGCGGCATACTCGGCCAGGATCAGCGCGAGTCCGAGATTGCGCTTGAGCGTCGGCGACTGGGTGCCCGATGTCACTTCGCCGATCAGCCGCTCTCCGGCATAGACCTGGTAATGGGAGCGCGGGATGCCCCGCTCCAGCAGCTCGATGCCGACAAGCTTGCGGGGCACGCCGGCTTCCTTCTGCGCTGCCAGCGCGTCGCGGCCGATGAAGTCGCCCGCATCCAGCTTCACGAAAAATCCGAGTCCGGCTTCCAGAGGGGATATATCGGCCGACAGCTCCTGGCCGTACAGCGGCAGCCTCGCCTCGAATCGCAGCGTATCGCGCGCGCCGAGACCGGCGGCCTCGAGGCCGAACGGAGCTCCGGCTTCCATCAGCGCGCGCCACAGCCTGGCCGCGTCGGGAGCCGGCGCGTACAGCTCGAAGCCGTCCTCCCCGGTGTAGCCGGTGCGGGAGAGCAGCAGCTCGACGCCGCATACGGCCGCCTTCGGCAGAAACTCGAACGGCTTCAGCCCGCTCCAATCGGCCTCCGTGCAGCGGTCCAGAATCTCACCTGCGAGAGGACCCTGCAGAGCGATCAGCGCTGTGTCGTCGGAGCGGTCCTCCACCGTCACGTCCCCGATCAGATGCTCCCGCAGCCAATCGAGATCCTTGCCGATGTTGGACGCGTTGACGACAAGCATGTACTGGTCCTCGCTGATCCGGTAGACGAGCAGATCGTCGACGACGCCTCCGTCCGGATAGCACATGAGCGTATATTGGGCGGAGCCGTCTTTCAGCCTGGACACGTCGTTGGTCGTCACGCGCTGCAGGAAATCGCCGGCGAACTTGCCGGTGACGAGGAACTCTCCCATATGGGATACGTCGAACAGCCCGGCGCGCTGCCGGACAGCCTCATGCTCCTTCAGTATGCCGGTGAACTGAACCGGCAGATCCCAGCCGCCGAAGTCGATGCAGCGGGCTTCGCCGTATTCCTTGTAGAGGGAATGGAGCGGGGTCGTGCGCAGATTGGCCATGGTAGTCCTCCCTTTGTATGCTCGTACTCGAAAGTCTAGCCTGTTCGCTGATTGTTCATCTTCGCCTTGCGAGCCTTCAACGCCCGACTGATGAAGAAGCCGTCCTTGGTGCATAATGAAAGGAAGAAAAGCAAAAAGGACAGCGCAGGAAAAACGACGCCCGCCGGCTGCAAAAAATCCGCAGCCATGCTGAACGTGTCATCCATGCTCTGTCCTTGGTACCTGAGAGTTACCCTGCGCATTCGTCTCCGCAGGTTTCCCCTTTGGTGACGTCGGCAAAGCGGCGGGGCCGCAAGCTTCCGTTCTCTCCAGAGGCGCGTCCCGCAAAGGTCCTTCTGCCTGAGAGATTCCCCTGCCGGGCAGGGTTACTCCTTCGGCGCCGCTTCATGTACCGGCGATCTCTCCCGTTGCGTTCATCCGCATATTCAGTTACAACCAGTTTTACAGATGGGACAAACCTGTGTCAACAGAATTTCGGACTAAAAGACATGCCGAGTGAGTTATGTTGACACAGCCGCCCGATATCGTTTACGCTTTGCGCATAGATTGCCAAACCAGGCCATGATGGGAAAGGATGAGCGTCCAGTGAGTGAGATTCGCGCAGGATTGGGCTATACGGAGGAGCATGAGTGGGCGGAAGCGGCTGGAGAGACGATTGTTCGGATCGGCATTACGGACCATGCCCAGCATCAGCTCGGGGACATCGTGTTCGTCGAGCTGCCGCAGGCTGGAGACAGCGTTGAAGCGGGACAACCTCTCGGGACGATCGAGTCCGTCAAAACGGTGTCCGACCTGTATTCCCCCGTCAGCGGAACGGTCGTCCGGGTCAACGAGGAGCTGGGCGATTCGCCGGAGCTCGTCAACAACGATCCTTTTGCCGGCGGCTGGATGATCGAGATCGACACGGGCGCCGACGCCAAGGCGGCTGTAGCGGCGCTGCTGGACGCGGAAGCTTACGCCAAGCTGACGGATTAGGCTCCCATGTGCAGCGGAGGAGGGTGCGACTCCGCACTCTCCTTTTCGCGCTTGCGGATGTCCGCTTTTTCCCATGGGCGGCTCGGCAAAGATTTGGCTAAAGGCATCCGGTCCGTTGACCGGATGCCTTTTTTTATGGTTTCATTGACTAGACCGATCGTTCTAATTCGAAAGGAGCTCCTATGGTCGACCGCAATCATACCCGGGATCGGATCGTCGAGACGGCTTCCCGCTTGTTCCTGCTGCAAGGCTATCATGCCACCGGACTGAGCCAGATCGTCAAGGAAAGCAAGGCGCCCAAAGGCTCGCTGTACCACTTTTTTCCCGAGGGCAAGGAGCAGCTCGCCATGGAATGCATTTCTCTGTCCAAGCGCGCCGTGCTGGATTCGCTGCGGAGCTGCATGGAGAGCGAGCCTTCCGTATCCAAGGCTCTCCAGGCTTTTGTGCGGGGAATTACGGAAAGCGCCGGAGCGAATGATTTCGCCGAATGCATCCCGTTCAGCTTCTGGATGTTCGTGGAGACAAGCGGCATCAGCGACGGGCTGAGGCAGGCATGCCAGACGGTATTCTCCGAATGGCAGGGAAGCCTGGAAGCGGCTCTGCGGCAAGGAGGCCTGGACCCTGAATCTGCCGTCAAATCGGCGATTCTGATCATTTCCATGCTGGAGGGCGCCGTCATTCTCGCGATGACGAACAAGGACACCCGGCCGTTCCGGCTTGTGGAGGAATTCATGCCTGTGCTAGTGAATGGAACCGATGGAGGGGTCGGAAACTAAAAAGAGACAAAGGACGGGGAAAACCCCCGTCCCAGGAGGGAAACCAGATGGAAAAAACAATGGAAGCAGCCGCTGCTCCTCAAGAAGGAGCTTCCTTCAAGGTTGTTCCGATTATGACCGCTTTGCTGCTTGCCGGATTCATCGGGATGTTCAGCGAAACGGCACTCAATATCGCGCTGAATGAGCTGATGAGCACGTTCAACGTCGAGCCTGCCACGATTCAGTGGCTTACGACCGGATTTTTGCTCGTGCTGGCGATTCTCGTGCCGATCTCGGGCTTGCTGCTCCAATGGTTCACGACGCGGCAGCTGTTCGCCGCATCGCTCGTCTTCTCGATTGCCGGCACGCTGATCGCGGCGAGCGCGCCGAGCTTCGCTTTCCTGTTCATTGCAAGGCTTGTCCAGGCGGTCGGCACCGGCCTCCTCATTCCGCTGATGTTCAACACGGTACTGGTTATCTTTCCGCCGCACAAGCGTGGAGCGGCGATGGGCATGATGGGGCTTGTCATCATGTTCGCGCCGGCGGTCGGCCCTGCCATTGCCGGCCTGTTCCTCGAGTATGCCAGCTGGAGGACGATATTCTGGACGGCGCTGCCGCTTCTGGTCGTCGCGCTTCTGTTCGGCCTGATGTTCATGAAAAACGTCTCCGAGCTTGCCCGTCCGCGGATCGATATCTATTCGATCGCGCTCTCCAGCTTCGGCTTCGGAGGCGTCGTCTACGGCTTCAGCAGCGCAGGAGAAGGCGACCATGGCTGGAGCAGCCCGAAAGTCATTATCGGAATCGCCGTCGGCATCGTCGCCTTGATCCTGTTCACCGTCCGCCAGCTGCGGATGAAGCAGCCGATGATGAATCTGAGGGCATTCCGCTTCCCGATGTTCACGCTCGGCACGCTGATGATCTTCATCGGGATGATGATCATTCTTTCCACTGTCATTCTGCTGCCTTTGTATTTGCAGGCCGGCATCGGCCTGCTGCCGCTCGCGGCGGGACTGCTGCTGCTTCCCGGCGGACTGATCAACGGCGTCATGTCTCCGATCATGGGCAGGCTGTTCGATAAATACGGCCCCCGCTGGCTCGTATTGCCTGGCCTGGTGCTGGTGTTCGTCGTGCTTTGGCTGCTGACGGGCATCAATACGGGCACGTCCAAAGGCGAGATCATCCTCCTGCACAGCCTTCTGATGATCGGCATTTCCATGATCATGATGCCGGCCCAAACCAACGGGCTGAACCAGCTGCCGCGGGAGCTCTATCCGGACGGAACGGCGATCATGAACACCTTGCAGCAGGTTGCGGGTGCGATCGGCACGGCGCTCGCTATCAGCATCATGACGGCGGGCAGCAAGGCTTATTATGCCGACGGCAAGCATTCGCCTGCGGATCTGTCGACCGTTCCCGCGGCCATGACCCAGGGAGTTCAAAATGCTTTCCTGTTCGTCATGATATTTGCCGTGCTTGGCTTTGTATGCGCCTTGTTCATCAAGCGGGTGAAAGTCGGGAAGCAGGAGCAAGTCCATCACGCCGGACCTTGATCCGACCCGACATTCGTTCTGCCCTTGCACCCCGCGCGGAGACGCGCGAGTGTTCTCCTGCGCTCCTTGGAGCGCAGGATTTTTTTGCCTGGATGGATTGACAGAATGGATGGGGGAAGTTATTTTATTTATGGATTAATAAATGGCGGATACAGGGAAGGTATAGGATCTCATGACATCGAGAGAGGAACAGGCAGCAGGACGCAGAGAGCAGATTTCAAGCGCTGCCGCCGCGCTGTTTGCCGAGAAAGGGTATTACAAAACAACAACGGCGGATGTGGCTTCCGCGGTCGGCGTTACCCAGCCGTACGTCTTTCATTTTTTCCGGACGAAGGAAGCTCTCTACATGTCCGTCCTGCAGAGGGCTGCACAGCAGATCCGCGGAGCATTCGAGGCGGTTCAGGCGCCTCCCGGCGAGCTCGAGCAGGCGATGGGCCATGCGTTCCGGGAGCTGCTGGAGGGCGGCTTCCGCATCGAGGTGCTGCTCTGCATGACGGCCCACTCCATACCGGAGCCGGGCATCCGCCAGTATGTCCAGGAGGAGTTTGCCTCCATTCATGCCGGCTTGAAGCTCCGTTTCGAACGGGCAGGCCTGGAGTTCCCGGGTTTCCGCGCGACCCAGTTCATCGGTCTCGGGCTGGCCATCGCCTTGTCCGAGCTGACAGGACTGAAGCAACTGCTGCCTTGGGAGGAGAGCTTGGATTGCTAAGCTTGGCCGCAGCTCCCGAAGCACGTTGAGCATGTAGGAAATGTACAGCAAAGTTGGTTCCGGGAATGAGAAATGCCGCTGAAGGAGCGGCCTTTTTTACCCCTGATAATTTATTGACTGATAAATAAAAAGGAGAGTGGAAGGAATGGCTAAAGCGATATCGGGAAGGTTCACCGCGGAAATGGACGGCACATTCGTTGTGTTCGTCATTGGAATGAGGATCAACAAGCTGCTGGCCGTGCACAAGTGGCTGCCGGTAGTCCGCTCGATGGGGCCGATGATGCGGGAGCTGTACGGCAATCCGGACATGGGCTTCATCAGCCATGAGATGTACATGGGCGCGCGCGGCCCTGTGCTGCTGCAGTACTGGAGATCCTACGACCAGCTGGAGCGCTATGCGCGGGGCGGCATGCATCTGGAGGCTTGGAAGAAATTCAACCGTTCCGTTGGAACGGACGGGTCGGTCGGCATCTTCCATGAAACGTATGTGATTCAGCCCGGAAGCCATGAAGCGGTCTATGGAAACATGCCGGTGATGGGACTCGCCAAGGCGGGCAGGCATGTCCCCGCTACCGGCCGCAAGGAGACGTCGCGCCGCAGAATGGGCGGAGATTCCGCTCCAGCCGTGCCGTCCCCTCCCAACCCTCATGACTGAAGGGGACAGGGGGAAATTTCTGCGGCAGGCGCTGGTATGGGCCTTCCAGCACTTGCCCGGCCGACCGCTATTTTCAAAGATATAGTCATCCCGTAAGAGAAAGGATGATGATTGATGAAGAAGGTCGACCCCAGAAGAGGAAAGCTTGACAGCCTGAAAATCTGGAGCCTGATGCTGGCTCTGCTGATGGCTGCCTTGTATCCGGCAGGCCCGCGGGTGTACGCCGAGGATTCAGCCTGGGCGCCGGGCGCAGCCTATGCGGCCAAGGCGACCGTGACGTACGCAGGAGGGCGCTATGAATGCCTGCAGGGCCACACGTCGACAGCGGGCTGGGAACCGCCGAACGTGCCCGCCCTTTGGAGGCCGATCGCCGCTGCCCCATCGCCGACGGCAAGCCCGACCGCCTCGCCGACCCCGGTGCCGACCTCGACTCCATCTCCATCTCCGTCTCCGATCCCATCTTCCACTTCGATTCCGACCGCATCTCCTTCCGCGACCCCGTCTCCGACCTCTACCGTTCGGCCGACGGCGGCCCCAGGAGCCGGAGCGGCGACTCCGGTCCCGCTGCGCACGATTTCCTGCAGCGCTTCGTCCTGTCTCAGCAGCGCGCTTAAAAATGCGGCAGCCGGAGACCGCATCGAGCTTGCGGCGGGCACGTACACGGGGTCCTTCTCCAGCGGTTCGCAGGGGACGGCCGTCAATCCGATCGTCCTGACGAGCGCCGACGCCTCGAATCCGGCGATCCTGTCCGGCTACTCCGCCGGTTCGGGATATGCGCTGAACATCAAAGGGAACCGTTGGATCGTCAGCAGCCTTAAATTCACCAATGCCCAAAAAGGCATCATCCTCGATCAGTCCAACGATTCCTTGATTACGCGCGTGGAAGTGTACAACATCGGCTACGAGGGCGTTCACTTCCGTGACGGCAGCTCGCGCGGCCGCATTGAGGATTCGTGGATCCACGATACCGGTGTGACGGGGGCCGGTTACGGCGAAGGCGTCTATGTCGGCTCTGCGGAGGGAGCCAGCTACAATCAGGCCGTCTATGATACCGTCATCTCCGGCGTCCGCTTCGGTCCCAACGTTCGCGCCGAGCATGTGGACATCAAGGAACGGACGCTGCGCACGGTCGTCGAGAACTGCAGCTTCGACGGAACGGGCATCAGCGGCGCCAATTATGCGGACAGCTTCATCGATGTGAAAGGAAACGACGCCGTCGTCCGGGGCAATACCGGCTACCGGAATGGAAATGCCGCCTTGCTGGACGCCTTTCAGCTGCACAAGATCGTGGACGGATGGGGCGTGAACAACCGGTTTTCGGGCAACAAGGTGTACATGGACGGCCCGGCCGGCTATGTCATCAATGCCGCCTCCGGCACGCAGGCATACGCTTCCAACAATGAGCGCAGTCCTTCCGGCGATCTGTACGCCGGCGATGTGGGCGCAGGTTGAAATTGCCTATAATCAAACTAACCGGCTCAAGTCCATTGACTTTTTTGGCGGAGCGATGATACATTGGCAAAGTGGTCTTCGGTTCGGGTATGGACCGGAGCAAAAGGATGGGGCTGAACGCCCTTTGAGGAGGATTACGGATGCGAAGCATGGCACTTGCAATGATCAAACCTGACGATGCTCGCACCAAGCGTAATCCGATGCCTCGCTGATGATCCGTTAATCATCAGGCGCACGGTTACGTTCCTGTAATCATGCGCCTCTATACGTTCCGCGACCGGAATGGCCGCCGCGGCAAGGATTCCTTATCTCCTTGCCTACGGGCATCCGTCGGCGAAATGCAGGGCGCACCGCTTACAGGCGGCGCGCCTTTTTTGATGGACATCGGGTACTTTGCATCACGCTGGAGAGAGAAAATGACAGAGCTTGTTCAGGCACTGCGGGTAAGAGCGGATTGCGGCTCGAGCCTAAAGCGGCCCTTAACGGCTCAAAGGATTGGGGAGGTGTCCAATGTTCAGTGTAATAGGCAAGCTGGGCTGGTATTTCAAGATGGAGTGGCGGCGCTACTCTCTGGCTGTCGGGTTGTTGATCTTCGTCGGATTTCTGGAGGTGATTCCTCCTCGTCTGCTCGGTTACACCATTGATGGAATCAGCCAGGGAAGGCTTGCGGATTCGACCTTTTACTGGATCGTGGGAGGCTGGCTGGCCATCACGATATCCAGCTATCTCATCACGTACGGCTGGATGTCCCGCCTGTTCGGCGGAGCCAACGTGCTGGAGCGGCTGCTTCGGGGCAAGCTGATGGGCCAGTTCATGAGAATGACCCCGACTTTCTATGAGCGCAACCGGACGGGAGACCTTATGGCCCGCTCAACGAACGATCTGTGGGCGATCTCGATGACGGCCGGCTTCGGTATCCTGACGCTGGTGGATTCCACGGTGTGGATGCTGACGCTGCTCGGCATGATGGTATTCCTGATCAGCTGGAAGCTGACGCTGGCAGCTCTGCTGCCGCTGCCGATCATCGCGCTGCTGATGGCCGTCTTCGGCCGCATGATCCATGACCGCTTCATCAAGGCGCAGGACGCCTTCGGGGAGCTCAATGACGAAGTGCTTGAATCCGTATCCGGCGTACGCGTCGTCCGCGCCTATGTGCAGGAAGAGGCGGACCGGGACCGGTTCCATGCCAAGACGAACGAAGTTCTCCGCCGCAACATCGCGGTCGCGCGCGTCGACGCTCTGTTCGAGCCGGTGAACAAGATCCTGGTCGGACTGAGCTACATTATCGGCCTTGTTTATGGCGGAGTACTCGTATTTCAGGGCGAAATCACGCTGGGCGATCTCATTTCCTTCAATATCTTCCTCGGCATGCTGATCTGGCCGATGTTCGCCATCGGCGAGCTGATCAACGTCATGCAGCGGGGCAGCGCCTCGCTCGACCGCGTGGAGGAAACGCTGCACACGCCTGCGGACGTCGAGGACAAAGGCGACCTCGTCCAAGTGGAGCAGCCGGGCGAAATCATGTTTTCCGACGTCACGTTCCGCTATCCGTCCTCCAAGGAGGATAACCTCTCGAACGTCAGCTTCCGGCTGCCTCGCGGCGGGACGCTGGGCATCGTCGGGCGCACGGGAAGCGGCAAAACGACGGTTCTGAAGCAGCTCATCCGGGAATATCCGGCAGGCGCCGGAGAAGTGGCCGTGAGCGGAGTCTCCATCGATCGAATACCGCTTGACCGCCTTCTGGGCTGGTTCGGCTATGTGCCGCAGCAGCCGATCCTGTTCTCCCGAACGATCCGCGAGAATATCCTGTTCGGTGCCCATGGGGCGACGGAGGAGGATTTGGAGCGTGCGCTCGTCCGCGCGTCCTTTGCCAAGGATGTGCTGTTCCTGCCCGATGGCCTGGAAACGCTCGTCGGCGAGAAGGGCGTCGCTCTCTCCGGAGGGCAGAAGCAGCGCGTCAGCATTGCCCGGGCGCTCATCGCCGATCCGGAAATCCTGCTTCTCGACGATGCCCTATCGGCCGTCGATGCGAAGACGGAGGCCGAGATCATCGAGGGCATCCGCACGGAGCGGGCAGGCAAAACGACCATCATTACGACGCACAGGCTGTCGGCCGTCCAGCACGCCGATCTGATTCTCGTCATGGAGAACGGCAGGATCGTGGAGGAAGGCACCCATGAGCAGCTGCTGCAGCAAGGCGGCTGGTACCGGGAGCAATACGATCGGCAGCAGCTCGAAGCATTCGTTGAATCATAATCGCAAAGAAGGTGAAAACAAGTGAATCAACCGAAAACAGGCAAGCGGCTGCTGCAGTACGCCCTCCTATTTAAAAAACAAATCGTGTTAGCCCTTATTCTGCTCACCTTCGCGGTCTGCGCCGAAATGGTCGGTCCGCTGCTCGCAAAGCGAATGATCGACAACAATATCCTCGGCATCGAGAAGCCTTGGATTTCCGTGGAATCGGCGGCAGACGGAAGCGTCCCCTACAACGGGAGCCTGTACGTCCGCTCCGACCGTGCGGACAGCCTCAAGAGCAGCGGCCCGCAGCTGAACATCGTGCAGGAAGGCAGCAAGTTCTACTCGATCGAAGGAACGCTGCCGGAAGGCAAGCGCAAAGTGGAAAACGGCGAGCTCCTGCTGACTTCGGCAGACGGGAGCAAGCACGCTTATCCCGCCGCCAGCATGTCCCGCGATGAAGTCTATGCGTTCTACAAGCCGGAGCTGAATCCGCTTCTCGTGCTTGCTGCCGCTTACTTCGGCCTGCTGGTCATCGCAGCCATCTTCACCTACGGCCAAAAGCTGCTGCTGCAGACGACTGCGAACCGCATCGTACAGCGCATGCGCGAGGATGTATTCGCCCATACGCAGCGTCTTCCGGTCCAGTATTTCGACAATCTGCCCGCAGGCAAGGTCGTGTCGAGAATTACGAACGACACGGAATCGATCCGGGAGCTGTTCGTCGCCGTGCTGGCCAACTTCTTCTCGGGCATCGTCTATATGGCGGCGATTCTGGGCGCCTTGTTCATTCTCAGCCCTACCGTAGCCTGGTTCGCCATACCGGTGTTTCCGATCCTCTTCATCTGGATCGTCTTCTACCGCCGCCTGGCCGGCCGCTACAACAGCGTCATCCGCGCGAAGCTCAGCGACATCAACGCCATGATCAACGAATCGATCCAGGGGATGAGCATCATCCGAGTCTTCCGCCGCGAGCGCAGCACGGCGCAGGAGTTCAAGGAAATGAACGATGAGTTCTACTCCTTCCAGATCAAGCTGCTCAAGCTGAATTCGTGGACCTCACACAACCTTGTGAACGTCGTGCGGAACCTGATCTTCCTGGCCGTCATCTGGATGTTCTGGGGAGGGGAGCTTGGAGCGGCCGTGACCGTGGGCATCATGTACGCCTTCATCGATTACATGAACCGCATGTTCCAGCCGATCGTGGGCATCGTGAACCAGCTCACCAATCTGGAGACGGCAAGGATATCGGCCGGACGGGTGTTCGAGCTGATGGACGAACCGGGAACGGAGGTTTCCACCGGTTCAATGCCCCGCTATCGAGGAGAAGTCGCTTTCGAGGACGTGACCTTCGCCTACAAAAAAGACGAGAACGTTCTGCGCAACATCTCCTTTACCGCCGCGCAGGGACAGACGGTCGCCCTCGTCGGGCATACCGGCTCGGGCAAAAGCTCCATCCTCAACCTGCTGTTCCGGTTCTATGATATCGAGCATGGCCGGATCACGATCGACGGAATGGACGTCCGCGACGTTCCGAAGCAGCAGCTGCGCCAGCATATGGGCATCGTGCTGCAGGATCCGTTCCTCTTCACCGGCACGATCGCTTCCAATGTCAGCCTGGGCAACCCGGACATTACGCGGGAGCAGGTCGTGCAGGCGCTGCGCGACGTAGGCGCGTACGAGATGTTCATGCGTCTGCCGCATGGCATCGACGAGCCTGTCATCGAGAAGGGCAGCACGCTGTCTGCCGGACAGCGCCAGCTGATATCGTTCGCCCGCGCGCTTGCCTACAATCCCGCCATCCTCATTCTGGATGAAGCGACGGCGAGCATCGATACCGAGACCGAGGCGGTCATCCAGAAGGCGCTTGGCGTACTCAGCCAAGGCCGCACGACGTTTGTCATCGCGCATCGTCTCTCTACCATAAGGGAAGCCGATCAGATCCTCGTGCTGGACCGAGGACGCATCGTCGAACGCGGCAATCACGAGAGCCTCATGCAGCAGGGCGGCAAGTACTACGCCATGTATCAGCTACAGTCGGGAAGCCCGGCTTCGGCGCAGGTATCCTGAGGTCTTTTCTTATAGAAGTTTTCGTATAGAAGGTGTTTTCATGCAAAAGGGGCGCTGCCCCTTTTTTTAATGCCGTTTTAAAGCTCGGCAGAGCGCTTGAAGCCGGCAAGTACAAGGACTGGAGCTTCTGCTGCACAGACCTCGGCAACTAATGAAGAAGGGGCAATATGGATTCCAAGGAGATGGATTTCGAATCTTGATTTGGATGAATGAATGGAAAGCGGGATATAATTTAAAAGCTTTTCGTCTTTTTTTAAAAAAAGGGGTTGCGCAATCGTAGGTGTCCATGGTATATTCTAATTCCGGCCGAGAGATACACGGCACGGACGCGAAAAACGGACAAGCAGTACCGGAGATCGCAAGTG
>NZ_BIMD01000068.1 GCF_004000905.1 Paenibacillus humicus NBRC 102415 | reverse complement strand
TGCCTCGCGCGCCGCTGAAACCAGGCCAGGCGGAGGCTCCGCCGCAGCGCCGCCGGAGGAGCGGCCCGCATCCGGCTCCGGCTGATGGAAGCGCAGCTGCTCCTGGCGGTACAACGGCCCGGAACGCTCGGAGCGGCCGGACTCCGGGCCCGGAATATGCCGCCTGCCCCCAAGCGCTTCCTTAACCGTCTCTTCCAGGAACGCCTTCAGCTCCGGCTCCTTGCTGAAGCGCACCTCCATCTTGGAAGGATGCACGTTGACGTCGACGAGACCGGGATGCATCCCGATCTCCAGGACGGCGATCGGGAACCGGTTGATCGGCAGCAGCGTATGGTAGGCGGCCAGGAGAGCCTGCTGCACGGTGAAGCTGCGGATGTAGCGTCCATTGACGACGGTCGTGATCGCGCTGCGGCTCGCCCTCGTCATTTCCGGCTTGGAGATGTAGCCGTTCAGCTCGTAGTCGGGATGCGTTCCCCTCAGCGGCAGCATCGCCTTGGCCGTGGCGGTGCCGTATACCGCCGCGATTACCTGGAGCCGATCCCCGTTGCCCAGCGTCCGCAGCAGATTGCCGCCGTTGTGGGTCAGCGAGAAGGCGATCCCGGGATGCGCGAGCGCGATGCGGTAAATATAGTCCGATATATGTCCAAGCTCCGTCTGGATGCTTTTCATGTACTTGAGCCTGGCGGGCGTGTTGAAGAACAGATCGCGCACGACCATATCGGTGCCTTGAGCGGCACCGGCATGCTCGTCGGCGGTCATCCGCCCGCCTTCCATCACGATGCGCCGGCCGAGTCCGCTGTCGCTTCCGGCCGACGTGCAGTCGACCCTCGCGACAGCCGCGATGCTCGGCAGCGCCTCGCCGCGGAAGCCGAGGCTCGCGATGCGGAACAGATCCCGGCTGTCCAGCAGCTTGCTCGTGGCATGCCGCTGGAACGCCGTCTCCATGTCCTCCGCTTCGATGCCGCCGCCGTCGTCCTGGACGCGGATCAGGCTGAGTCCTCCCTCTTCGATCGTGATGTCGATGGAGGTTGCTCCGGCATCGACCGCGTTCTCCACCAGCTCCTTCACGACCGACGCGGGCCGTTCGACGACTTCGCCCGCGGCAATCTGGTTCGCCAAATGCTCGTCCATCACTTGAATTCTGCCCATGGCCGGTCTCCTCTCTGTGCTGCTGTTCTAGCCCAGCTTGGCCTTCATGTCGCTCAGCCACTGGATCGCCTGCAGCGGAGTCATGTTCAGCAGGTCCAGCTTGCGAAGGCTGTCTGCAAAGGCATCCTCCGCATCCTCGTGCCTGCCCGCCTTGCGCTTGGGCGGCGCATCGCGATGCGCCGCATCCTCGCCGAAGATCGACAGCTGGACCGGATCCGCGACGGCGGCGCCGACTGCCGCTTCGGCCCGGTAGGCTTCGGCGCCCTCCAGGGCCCGCTCCGCCTTCTCCGCCCCTTCCGGATCCCGTATCGCCGTTCCAGCCGTTCGAGCCAAACCCGACGGAGCCAGCATGGCACCGGCTTGACGGTCTGAATCCGCCCGATTCACCTCGCCCGGATCGCCCTTCTTCGACGCAGCCGGCGAATGGTGGCTCTCTGCAGACTCGAGAAGCTCATAGGCGCGTCCGATGATGCTGTCGGGCAGCCCGGCGAGACGGGCGCAGTAGATGCCGTAGCTGGTGCTGGCCGCTCCCGGCACGAGGCGGCGCAGGAAGGTGACGTCGCCGCCGCTTTCCTTGACCGCCATGGAGGCGTTGCTCAGATGCTCCAGAGACTCTTCCAGATGAGACAGCTCGTGGAAATGAGTCGATACGAGCGCCTTGCAGCCCGTCCGGTCGTGCAGGTACTCGATGACCGCCTGCGCGATCGACATGCCTTCCGCGGTCGAGGTGCCCCGTCCCAGCTCGTCGATGATGACGAGGCTGCGCTCCGTCGCCTTGTCGGTCATCTGCTGGATGTCGCGCATCTCCACCATGAACGTGCTCTGGCCGCCGACGAGGTCGTCGGCCGCTCCGATGCGGGTGAAGATCCGGTCGACCAGAGGCAGCCTCGCCGAGCGGGCCGGCACGAAGCAGCCGATCTGGGCCATGACGCAGATCAGAGCCGTCTGGCGCATGTACGTGCTTTTGCCGGCCATGTTCGGTCCCGTTATGAGCAGGACGCGGGCGCCATCGCGCGACAGATCCGCTCCGTTGGCCATGAAGGTGACGTCCTCCATGACCGCTTCCACGACGGGATGGCGGCCGCCTTCTATGAGCAGGTCGTACCCGTCCGATACCGCGGGCCGGACATAGCGGCGCTCGGCGCTGACCGCGGCGAGCGACTGCAGCACATCGGCGCAGGCGATCGTTTCCGCAAGCCGCTGCAGCCGGTGCAGCTGACCCGACACGGCGTCGCGGAGCTGGAGGAAGAGGCTGTATTCGAGATCCGTCATTTTCTCCTCGGCCTCGAGAATGAGCCTCTCCTTCTCCTTGAGCTCCGGCGTGACGTAGCGCTCGGCATTCGCCAGCGTCTGCTTTCTTTCGTACCGGCCTTCCGGCAGGGCGGATATATTCGCTTTGGACACTTCAAGGAAATAGCCGAACACTTTGTTGTAACCGATTTTCAGCGTCTTGATGCCCGTCGCCTCGCGCTCCCTGCGCTCCAACTCGGCCAGCCACCTCTTGCCTCCCGTGCTCGCTTCGCGCAGCTGGTCGAGGTAGGCGTCGTATCCGGCGCGGATCAGTCCGCCTTCGCGCACGGACACCGGAGGCTCGTCCACGAGCACGGTGTCGATCATTTCTCTCAGATCGGCGCATTCGTCCACGCCGCCCGCGAGCTGCCGCAGCGTATGCGACGGAGAGGCGGCAAGAAGCTCCAGCACGGCCGGCACGCGCTCCAGGGAAGCTCTAAGAGCCGCCAGATCGCGGCCGCCCGCCGTACCGTAGGCGACCCGTCCGACAAGCCTTTCCAGATCATAGATCCCATCCAGCTCGCCGCGCAGATCCTCGCGCAGGATGAGATTTCCGTGCAGCGCCTCCACCGCCTCCAGCCGCTCCTCGACCGCAGCCGCAGACAGCAGCGGCTTGTCGATCCAGCGGCGCAGCAGCCTGCCGCCCATCGACGTTTTCGTCCGGTCGAGCAGCCAGAGCAGCGAGCCTTTGCGGCTGCGTCCCTGCACCGTCTCGGTCAGCTCCAGGTTGCGCCGGGTGAACGGATCCAGAATCAGGTACTGGTTCGGCTCGTAGGTGCGGATGCTGCGGACGTGGCCGAGCGACCTCTTCTGGGTTTCCGCCAGATAGCCGGCGAGAGCGGCGACGGCGCGCAGCCTCGGAGCAGCAAGCCCGTTAAGCGCTCCGTCCGGAAACAGCGCCTCCAGCTCCCGCGCCGCCAGAGGCTCGCGGGCGGTGTACAGCACCGGCCTCGCCCCTGCTGGCGGCTTCTGCTTCAGGCTGTCCAGCACGGAAGCGTCCCCGACGATTTCTGCCGGCACGTAGACGTTGATCTCGTCCTGGAGCAGCTCAAGCCCGCCCGGGAACGAGGTGGCGTACAGCTCTCCCGTCGTCAAGTCGCAGGCTGCCAGCGCGAACTGGCCGCCTTCCCGAGCGACGGACACAATATAGTTGTTGGCTTTGTCGGCCAGCGATTTGGTCTCCATGACCGTTCCCGGCGTCACGACGCGGACGATTTCCCTCCGCACGACGCCCTTGGCCGCGGCATGATCCTCCACCTGCTCGCAGATGGCGACCTTGTAGCCCTTTTCAATCAGGCGAGCTATGTATCCCTCAGCCGAATGATACGGCACCCCGCACATCGGTATCCGCTCTTCGCCGCCGCCAGCGCGGCCGGTCAGCGTTATTTCCAGTTCCCTCGAAGCCAGAACGGCATCGTCGAAGAACAGCTCGTAGAAATCTCCAAGACGGAAAAATAGGAAAGCGTCTTTCGCTTCCTGCTTGATGGACATGTACTGCTCCATCATCGGCGTAAGTGCAGCCATTGGGCCCTCCCGGTCAAACTCCAGTATTTTCTCTTCCCGCCGCAGCGGCCTTGTGAACACAATCATCTCTCATTATAGCAGTTCAAGAATGGCCGTACAAAAGGAGAACGCCGGAAAAGGCCGGGCGCTGGCGCGCTTCGGCCGTCTTGTCGGAGCAACGAGGCTGCCTGTTCGTCCTCCTTGCCCCGCATGCATCAAAAAAATCCTCCCTGAAAAGGGCGATAGGCTCTTCCCATGAGTTCAAGCGAAGCAGACATAAGTTCGCCCCGACTAGGTAAACGCCCGCTCTCGAGAAGCCCGATAGACCGATAGGCCCGCTGGCTTCGGCAGCGATCCTTTCATGTCGGCGAAATTGGTTCGGGAACAGGGATTCCCCAGCGGATTCGAAGGTCCCTGCTTTCGTCCCAGCTCGCTCCGCTGCCGACCGCATCCAGGAACGGCTCCAGCCAGGCCTGATGCCTGGAGTACGCAGGAACCTTCTCCAGCGCCGTCCGAAGCGCCGGCAGGCATTCCCGGAGCGTCTCCTTGTCTCCCTCGTAATACGCCTTCACGTAACGACCATCCATGGAAGGCAAATAGTTCAGGCGGGAACTCTCCTCGGCCGCCAGCATGCTGACGGCCAGAGCGTAGCGCGCGGCGGCCGGCGAGACGAGCCAGCTCGGCAGCGTGCGGTATTCAAACCCTCCATGCGGCTGGGGCCTGCTGTCTCCAAGCGTGCCGTACCGCGGACGGCGGGCCCGGCCGCGCGGATCTTCCGCCAGAGCCATCGGAAAAGCGGCATAGCTGTCCAGCACGCGGAGCAGGCGCGATGTCAGCGGGAGCCCGCTGAGATGGACATGGCCTCCCAGCGGCAGGCCGGGCAGCGGCATCGCTCCGGCAAGCAGGCGCATGCCGGGCTTCGATGCTCCCCTCCTCGAAGCCCGCAGCAGCAGGAGACGGATATTCTCGGCCAGACCTTGCGCCGTCGCCGACGGCTCCGGCCGAAGCTCTCCGACCGGCTGCCTGATCTGCCGCCCGGTGAGCAGCACGTCGCTTCCGACGGGGCTGCTCAGGCCTCCGAGATGAGAGGCGGAATGGATTTTTCCGTCGGGCCTCAGGATGACGAACTCCGGATCGGCTCCGATCCGGATGCCCGGTCCGTCCTGCTGCGCCGAAGCGTCCAGCAGGCCTTGGATTCGGCCGCATAAGAAACTCCACAAACCCGCTGCCGCTTCCGGCACGGCAGCCGCCTCCGCAAGCTTTCCTTCGCCGGCAAGCAAAAAGCGCCGGCAGCCGGGCAGACGAATGCCGGCGATGGACGCCCGGCCGCCGTCTGCAGCGCGGACCAGCACCTCGGCGGCATCAAGCCCGAGCTCGTATGCCGCTCTCAGAGCCGCGCGCACGGAACGCCGCATAGCCGGGTCCTCGGCATACCGCCACAGGCCTGCGGGACCGGCGTTGGCGCCCGCATGGAAGCCGGGCATCGAGCCCGGCAAACCGCCGCTGTCCGTCGGCGCTGAGGGCGGCAAGCCGGCGCCGCCTTCCTCTATGGCGCTTGCCAGGCTCCCGGCGAGCATTCCCTTGCGCCACGATTCGGAGCGGATCCGATGCGCAAGCAAAGGCTCTCCCTCTCCGACCGCAACCCGGTACAGCCTGCCGGTCTCCGCAGCTCCTCCCGCATGCAGGCCCGCCGCCTCCAATTCCCTTTGCAGCCGTTCCGGCCCCATGGCCGCTACGCGGGCGGCATTGGCATTGAGCAGCCACGGCAGGCCGGCCGCTTCGCCGGCTCCCGGCCCCCTGCCGCTCAAGAGCGCGCTCCAACGCTCCGGAAGCCGCGAGCTTCCCCAGACAAACACGGCATCCTGCCCGCTCGGTCCGACTTCGCCGGTTTGGCATAAAGGAATGCCCAGACGCGTGGACAACGCGGCGGCATCGTCTTCCTGGCCGTCGCACCATAGCCACATCCTGCCAGCCATGGCATCGCCTCCCCCAGTGATTTGCCGCAGCCTCAGCTGGCCTTGACGCTACAATTCGCCCTGCACAAATAAAGCAGGAAGAAATTATGCGCTAGCCCTACAAAAAAAGAGGGCTTTCGCCCTCGAATTCCTTCGTATGCCTGCATACCCTGCAGTAAGAACCTTGAGGCCCGGCTTTACAGCTCGTCGTCGAGAAGATCGGGATCCAGGTCGTCGAAGCCGCTGTCCCCGTCGTCAAAACCATACTTGCCGTCTTTGCCGTCAAAGTCGTCGCAGCCGCCCGGAACGACCGCTACGCATACTTTGGTTTCGGCAATCATCTCGACCGCGAATTCGCGTTCGACCCGCACGACTACGGAAGAGCCGTTCGAAGAGATATTCGCTTCGATGCAGTTGGGCTCTTGCGTCGATTCAGCCGAAACTTCCTCCGTGGCTGCCCGGTGCTTCGGGTCCACGTAGGAGAGAGGGATGTTTTCGACATAAGAGACCGTTTCCTTCGCTACGTCGGTTTGAGAGTTTTTGTTGTACGAATACCAGATGTTGATGTCGTAAGATCCGACGACCTCAATGCCGTCCCCCGACCGAACCGCTTCATACTGGTGGTTGATGACCCAAGCGCCCAGTATGCTGGTGGGGCGGTGAGGGGGCGTGACGGTATGCGATACCGTCGAGAACTTGCGACCTTTACCGCAGACAGCTTTCGTGATGATTTCTCTAGTCTGAAGCTGTTTATCTGCAATCGTCATTTCTTAACCTCCTCCATACAATCATTCCTTACAAGTGTATGCAGGACATTCGTCTAGGGTGACTCCTTCTTTTCCGGGCGCCGCAACGAATTTTCCCTGATTCATTGTATGGGGCAGGCATGGAGAAGATGACACCGCGCGGCAAATTATTCCCGGGACGCCCCGCTGACGGGGCTGCCGCCGGCATTGCGGCGCTTTTTGTGCCGGCTTGCCGTATCCAGGAAGCGTTCAAGCTCCAGGCACAGCTGAAGCAATGCCGAGCGGGCCTCGAATTCGTCCCGCGTCCGGGGCAGCTCCATCGTCCGGTAGTGTCGCCGCAGCTCGGCCAGCGCGAGCCGGGTCCGGTCTTCATAGTAATCCGACGAGATGTCGCCTTCGATCTTCTCGAGCAGCTCGGCCAGCAGCTCGCCTTGGGGCAGACGCCCGTATACATACGATAGAAGCTGAAGCATCGCAGCGAGGCTCTCCAGCTGACGCCTGCGCATGGCAAAATAAACGGTCCAATAAAAGTCCGGCTCCCAGGGCCGGTTATGCTGTTCCCGCTGCGCCCTTCCCTCTCCCTCGGCGACGTCGTCCTCCAGCTCCAGCAGCTGCGACCCGCTCCAGACACGGCCTGGATCGCGAAGGACCGCGGCCATTTCGGCGAATATCTCGCCGAACTTCCTCTCGACGGAGGTCCGAAGCTGCTGCAGCCGCTTCGTCTCCCCGGGCATGTAGACATGGTTGAACAGCGCCGACCATCCGAGACCGACGAGCAGCAGCAGCAATTCGTTCAGCAGCAGGCCGCCCGTAACCTCCCCCGCGCCATATACGTGGAAGACAAGCACGCTGCCCGGCACGATGCCGTCCCGAAGGCGGAGCCTGGACAGCAAGGGAAATACGAGCAGGACATAGATGGCCGCCGTCCAGATCCGGTATCCGATCAGCTCGAACAGAGCCGAAGAAACCAGCAGCGCGATGACGCCCGCGGCCAGCCTTTCGAACAGGCTGCGGAAGCCTTTGCGCCGGGTCGTCTCGACTCCGAGTATGGCGAGCACCCCGGCGAACAGCGGCTGCGTCAGGTCCAGCAGTTGGGCCGTCCAGATGGCAGCCGCGACGGCAGCAGCCGTTTTCACCACTCTAAGCCCGATTCCTTTCACAGCCATTTCTCCCTGCCTTTCCGATTCCGTTTGACGCGCAAGCCGGCTTCTGCGGCTTGGGCGCGGCGATTATGGGCATCCGCATCCGCGCTTGCTCCCGCGGGATGCGGGGCGGGAGGATGGCCGCTGCCGCTTGCCTTGCAGCGGCATGCGGCAAGTTCGTCCGTCCTCCCGCCTCCCCATGAAAAAAAGCGCTTCGGCCAGCCGGGCTTCCGCCCGGATGCCGCCGAGGCGCCATGCCTGTCGTATCATCCTAGACCTTCCTGCCCGGCACGTCAATTGCAGCCGCGCAGCCCGGATCCGCCGCTTCTTCTCCGCTCCGGATGCCGGCCCCCGATGCAGCAGTCGGCCGGGAATCTCCCCCTGCACGTTCCGCCCTCGCGAGGGCGGCTCCATTCTCGCCGCTCCCTATTCCGAGGCTGCTTCGGTTCCAGCCTTACGACGGCTCTCTCCCGCCG
This sequence comes from Paenibacillus humicus NBRC 102415, assembly GCF_004000905.1. GTDB lineage: Bacteria > Bacillota > Bacilli > Paenibacillales > Paenibacillaceae > Paenibacillus_O > Paenibacillus_O humicus. Next base: position 16,390 of record NZ_BIMD01000068.1, on the reverse strand, counting down.
GATACGAGCTTCTTCTCCAGCAGCGCGACGCCCTGGTACATCAAGGTCGCCGTAGCCGCGATCACGACGAGCGTCGACAGGACGAGCGTGAAGTTGAACACCTGGAAGCCGTAAATGATCAGGTAGCCCAGTCCTTCCTTGGCGACCAGGAACTCGCCGACGATGACGCCGACCCATGCCAGGCCGACGTTGACCTTCAGCGTCGAGATGATGACCGGAAACGAAGCCGGCAGGATGACGAGCCGGAACAGCTGCAGCCGCGTCCCGCCGAGCAGCCTCACGACCTTGACGAGGCCGGGCTCGCTGTCCCGGAACCGGTTGTAGATGCCGATCGTCGTCACGATGACCGTCATCGACAGCGTCACGGAGAGAATCGACAGGAAGCCTTGGCCCATGGCCACGATGAAGATCGGCCCGAGGGCGACTTTCGGAAGGCTGTTGAATACGACCAGATAGGGATCGAATACCTTCGATACGAACGGGAACCACCACAACAGCGCGGCAAGCGCTGTCCCGATCAGCGTCCCGAGGACGAATCCCGCCGCCGTCTCCGCCACAGTGACGCCGACATGCGGCCATAACGTGCCGTCCGCGCTCGAGGAAGCCAGCTGGGCGGCGATTTTGGTCGGGTAGCTGAAGAGGAGCGGATCGATCCATTTCAAGCGTCCCGCCGCCTCCCATAGGAGGACGAATGCAGCCAGCAGAAGCAGCTGCACCGACAGAACGGCCGCTCCGATGCTCCGCTCGCGGCGGCGGTAGGCGGCATGAAGCGCCTTCAGCCATCCTGCCCGATCATCACCGCCATGCGGTCCGCCATTGTCTTCCGAAGAAGCCGCTTCCTTGTCTCCGCCTGCCGGATGACAGGCTTTGTCGTCACTCATGAGACCCACCTTCTCTTTCTCCGGCGTTCAGTTCTACCCACAGCGCATCGAACAGCGCCTGAAAGGAAGGATGCTTGCGCGCCTCCGTCGGCGCCAGCCTCCTGATAGCCTCCGGCACGGCGATTTCCTTGCGGATGCGTCCCGGATTGCGGCCGAGCACGACGACCCGGTCGCTCATCGCCGCCGCCTCGGCCAAGTCATGGGTGACGAGCACCGCTGTCTTGCCCAGCTTGCGCAGCGTCGCCTGCACGAGATCCTCAAGCTGCATCTTGATATGCATATCCAGAGCCGAGAACGGCTCGTCGAGCAGCAGCACATCGGGCTCCGGCGCCAGCGTCCTCGTCAGCGCCACCCGCTGCCTCATGCCGCCGGACAGCTCTCCCGGATATTTGCCCTCCGTTCCGGCAAGCCCGACTTCCTCGAGCAGCATTTCGACCCGATTCCGTTCCGCCGCCGCGCGCCTGCCTGCGATGTCCAGGCCGAGCCCGGCATTGTCCCGGATCGTGCGCCATGGCAGGAGGCAGTCCTGCTGAAGCATGTAGCCGACCTTGGCGGACGGCCCCGTTACCGGCTTGCCTCCGAGCAGCACCTGGCCCGCTGCCGGCGGAAACAAGCCCGCAAGCAGGCTGAGCACGGTCGTTTTGCCGCAGCCGCTCGGGCCGACCAGGCTGATGAATTCTCCATGTCCAACAGCCAGCTCCATCCGGTCGACAGCCAGGGAAGCCCCTTTCCTGCCGACATAGACATGCGAGACTCCCCGCAGCTCCAGCATCGGTGATTTGTCGTCCATGTCCTTGTCCTCCTTTCCAAGCGTCGCCCCGAAACGTAGCATGCAGGCCGGACGTGTCCTCCGGCCTGCCGTTCAATCGCCGGACGCTATTTGCCGGCCTTTTCCGCAAACGAATTGTCCACCAGCTTGTCGTGATCGGGACGGTCCTTGAGCTCTCCGGCGGATGTCATGACGTCGAGCAGGTTGTTCCATTCCTCTTTGTCGATGACCGGGTTATCCGCATAGGATCCTTGCTGCTTGTAGCGGTCGATGGAGCTTACGATGATCGTTTTGTCCGTGCTTGGGAAGTAGGATCCGACGGCATCGGCGATTTCCTGGGCGCTGTGCTCCTTGACCCAGGTTTGCGCCTTTTGGACCGCGTTCGTGAACTTCTGCACCGTGTCCTCATTCTTCTTGATGTAGCTTTGCTTGCTCATGAAGACGGTATAAGGCAGATGGCCGCTCTCCACGCCGAACGAAGCGACGACCTTGCCCTTGCCTTCCTTCTCCATCATCGAAGCCTGCGGCTCGAACAGCTGCACGTAATCGCCCGTTCCGGACGCATATGCCGCCGTAATGTTCGCAAAGTCGATATTCTGGATCAGCTTGAGATCCTTGTGGGGGTCGATGCCTTTTTTCTTGAGGGTGAATTCGCCCGCCATCTGCGGCATTCCGCCCTTGCGCTGGCCGAGGAAGGCGGCTCCCTTGAGATTGCTCCAGTCGAAGGCGGCTCCCGTGCGGGACATGAGGAACGTTCCGTCGGTCTGCGTCACCTGGGCAAAGTTGATGACGGGATCGTCGGAGCCTTGCTGATAGACATAAATGGACGTTTCGGAGCCGACGAGAGCGACGTCGATGGCGCCGGACAGCAGCGCGGTCATCGTCTTGTCGCCGCCCGCGGTCGTCTGCAGCTCGACATCAAGCCCTTCGTCCTTGAAGAAGCCTTTGGACAAGGCGACATATTCCGGAGCGTAGAAGAGCGAGCGCGTCACTTCGCCGACACGGATCTTCACCGGACCGCCGCTTTTGCTTCCGCAGCCGGACAGCGAGGCCGTCAGCAGCAGCGAAGCCGCCAGCAGCAGGCCTCCGATAGCTTGTTTTTTCATATGGATGTTTCCTCCCATGTGGACCTTTGTGTGCTACAGCCTATGCTGGCGGCAGCCGGATGGTGAATGGCGGGAGCGACGGCGGGCGTTCGCCGGCAAGCGGCGCGGCATCCGTCAAGACCGCTGTTCCGATTTCAAAGGACATGGCAAAAAAGCCCCTCCTCCGCCATATGAACGGCAGATGGAGAGGCTTGGTCCAAGCTCGGGCAGCCCGGCCGCCGGAGCTTGGGGCCGGCAAGGCGTCGCTGCCTTGGGGCTGCTGCAGCTCGGCGCCGCTTGCTCCTTACAGCTTGTAGATATCCGTGTATTTGGCCCGCAAATACTTCACGAGGTAGCTCGGGTCCAGCGGTTTGCCCGTCGCTCCGACAATGATTTCCTTCGGCGTCTTGAGCTTGCCGTATTTGTGGACGCGGTCTGTCAGCCAGGATTTGATCGGCGTCAGCTCGCCGCGCGCAACCAGCTCCCACATCTCCGGAAGCTGGTCTTCCATCGTGTCGGCCATCTGCGCCGCGTACATGTTGCCGAGGGAATAGGACGGGAAGTAGCCGAACAGCCCGGCGCTCCAGTGCACGTCCTGCATGACGCCCTGAGCGTTGTCCGGCGGCGTGATGCCGAGGTATTCCCGGTATTTGTCGTTCCAGATCGCCGGGAGATCGGATGCCTTCGCCCCTTCGTTGAAGATCATCTTCTCGATCTCGTAGCGGATGATGATATGCAGGTTGTAGGTCAGCTCGTCGGCCTCGATGCGGATGAGGGAAGGCTGGACGGTGTTCTGCGAACGGTAGAATTCCTCCGGACTGATGTTCAGCTGGCCGGGGAAGCGGCTCTGGAGGTCGCCGAAATACCGGTGCCAGAACGGGCGGCTGCGGCCGATCGTGTTCTCCCAAAAGCGCGACTGCGACTCGTGGATGCCCATCGACGTTCCGCCGCACAGGGAAGTTCCGGCGAGCTCCGGCGAGACGTTCTGCTCATACAGCGCATGGCCGCCCTCATGGATCGTGCCGAACAAAGCGCTCGTCACGTCATCGGCCAGATAACGCGTCGTGATCCGCACGTCGCCGAGATTGATTCCCGTAGCGAACGGATGCGCGGTCTCGTCCAGACGTCCGGCTTCGAAGTCGTAGCCCATCTGGCCGAGCATGAACAGGCTGAAGTCCTTCTGCGCGCCTTTGTCGAACAGCTGGTTCAGAAATTCGCGGGAGGGCTTGTTCGGCGAGTCCGCGATGGCCGAAGACAGCGGGACGAGCTCGTCGCGCAGCGAGCTGAAGATGCTGTCCAGCTCGGCGACGGACATGTCCGGCTCATAATCGTCGATCAGCGTATCATACCGGGTAGCCTTCGGCCCCCATAGATCGATGAACTGGTTCGTATACCCGATGACCTTGTCCAGGAACGGCTCGAACGAAGCGAAGTCGTTGTTGCCGCGGGCGACCTCCCAGGCGGATTCCGACTGCGAGATCAGGACGACGGCTTCCTCGTACAGCTTGGCCGGAATCTTGACGCTGCGGTCGTACTGGCGCCGGACTTCATGGACCAGCTTGAGGTCGATCTCGCCCAGGCCGGCCTGCGCTTCCTTCTGCTCGAGAGCCTGCAGCAGCTCTCCCATCTCGGCGGAGGTGGAGAGCTTGAACGCTTCGCCGGCCAGCTGGCCGAGCACCTCGGAGCGGGCGTCCATTCCTTTGCGGGGGGCGCCGGTGCGCAGATCCCAGGCGAGAATGGCCTGGGCTTCATGGTAATTCCGGATTTTCCGGTCCAGAGCGCGGAAATCGGCCAAAGTCCTTTCGTATGTAGATATCGTCACAGGTCGTCACCCTTTCTTCTATGCGTTCTATACTTGATCATAGCGGGGACAGACCTTATAATCAACGGTAATCAAACCGGGCCTCCGGCTGCTCGGAAGCCGCGGACAAAGGAGTGGCGGAAGATGCGCATCACATTCAAGACAGCCGCCGTCGAGGCGCTGAAGCCTTATCTCGAGGACGGGAAGGGCATCCTTAAGCTTGTGTACGATACGGAGGGCTGCGGCTGCGTCGTCAACGGCGTGTCCGCCCTTCACATCGTCGGCCAGGCGAGTCCCGGCGACGTCATCGGCGAAGGCGACCCGTTTCCTTTCCTCTACGAGGAAAGATACGAGGTGTTTTTCGAGCCCGAGCTGAAGCTGGACTACAACCCGGCTCGACAAGCCTTCATCCTGGCGAGCGACAGCCAGATCTACAGCCATGACCTGCGGTTCTTCCCGCAAGGAACGGCCACCTTCTAAACCAACTGTGCGAAAGAGAGGTCGGGAGCATCATGAACAATCTCCAGGAAATGCTTGCCTATAACGAAAAATTCGTCGAGGACAAGAAGTATGAGGAATATTTGACCGACAAATTCCCCGACAAGCGAATGGTCATCCTGACCTGCATGGATGCGCGGCTGTCGGAGCTGCTGCCAAGAGCGCTCAATCTCCGCAACGGCGACGCCAAAATCCTCAAGAACGCCGGCGCCATCATCACGCAGCCGTTCGGCAACATCATGCGAAGCATCCTGGTCGCGCTCTATGAGCTGAACGCGGATGAAGTGTTCATCATCGGCCATTACAACTGCGGCATGACGGGCATCAATCCGGACAGCATGATCGGCAAAATGGTGGATCGGGGAGTGCCTTCCCAGACGATCCGCACGCTGAAGCATTCCGGCGTCGATTTCACCCGCTGGCTGACCGGCTTCGACAATGTGCGGTCGAGCGTCGAGAAGAGCGTAAGCATCGTCCGCAACCACCCTCTGCTCCCTCCGGGCACGCCCGTGCACGGCATGATCATCCATCCTCAGACAGGCAAGCTCGATCTCGTGACCGAAGGATACGAATTTTTGAGAAATGCGGAGCCCGCGCCTGCCGCAGAATAACCCGCAAACCAGCAAAGGCTTATCCGGATCGGGCCGCAGCCCGATCCGGATAAGCCTTTTTGTTCGGTCTCGCAGCGGTCAGCCTCCGCCTCGCGCCGCTGCTCTCTTAAGCCGGAGCGACTGCTCCCGCGCTTGTACGACTTCGCTGCGGTCGCGCGTCAGATGGCGGTGAATCAGCTCATCGCCTGCCACGATATCGCCGCACCAATCCAGCCCTTCCGCAGCGCAGCGTTCCTTGCAGGCAGCCGCCAGCTCGAGATCGCGGATCGGCAGCATCCAGCCGGAGTAAGGGATTCCCTCGCCCCGCTCCAGCAGCGAGGCGGCCTCGTCCAGCTGTCTGCGAAGCAAGCCGCCGTCAAGTCCCGCCTGCTCCAGCAGCGGCAGCGACAGCCTTTCCCAGGCGGAGCGCAGCATTTTGCGGGCTCCTTCCCGGTTGCCGCGCCGCAGATGGTATTGACCGACGGCAATCTGAATCAGTCCGTGCCAGAGCTGGGCCTGCTCGTCGCCGGGATGCTCCTTCCAGTATTCCTCCAGAATCTCGTGGCATTCGAAGTAATCCCTTGTCCCGTGGAACTCTGCGAGATATCGGATATAGGCATCGGGGTATTTGTGGGAGATCAGCATCATGCTTGCCAGCCTTCCTAATCTATAATGTCCAGCCTGCACCAACGGCAGATTGTGAATTAAATCTCATGTGCATCTACATAAAAATGAAACCCGACTATCATCATAGACGTATACACACCCAAACGCAATGGAGGTTCTTGCCGAGAACCCGGCGTTCATACCATCACTTACCACTCGGAGGGGGACTCTTCACGACATGAAAAAAGGATTTATTCTGATGCTGGCCTTTACGGTTCTGTTCGCCTTCACGGCGGCGGGAACGGTTGACGCCAAGCGCGGCGGCATGAAATCTCCGCGCCAGAGCTTTACGCAGACTCCAAAAAAATCGACCGAGAACGTACAGCGGGCGGACACCAATAAAACCCCGGCCGCAGGAGCGGCAGCCGGCACGACGGCGAACCGCGGCTTCTTCAGCGGCGGCGGCATGATGAAGGGCCTCATGATCGGCGGCCTGGCGGGACTGATGTTCGGCAGCATGTTCTCCGGCATGGGCTTCATGGGCGACTTCTTCGGCCTGATCATCAACCTGCTCGCGATCTACATCCTGTTCATGGTCATCCGGTCCATCGTCGTCCACTTCCGCAACAAGCGCAAGGCCGCGACCGACGATCGCCGCGGGCCTTACTGATCGCCGATGCGGATTCTGACGGACGAAATCATCAACGCCGTATGCCTCAGCGAATCCAGCCGGCGCGGGCTCCAGCCTTCGCAGGTCGAGGTGCAGCTCGGCTGGGACGAGGAATACGGCTTCTCCGCCGAAGTCTTTATCGGCGACCGATCGCATTATCTCGTCGAGGCCAACCTCAAGGAAGCGATCGAGCAGTACATGTTCAAGGAGTACGGCATGCGGGTCTATCGTTCCCAGATTACGCTGGACGCCGACGAAGAGTTCTGGGCGGATATCGCCGAATAGCGCTTGAAGCCAGAAATAGACGAAAAGCTTCCCCTTCATCTTCGATAAGATGGTCAGGGGAAGCTTTTTTCGGTTCCAATGAACCTATCGGCTGCGGAATGCGAGCGTCGCATTGATGCCGCCGAAGCCGTAGGAATTGGACAGAGCCGCATCCAGCCTTTTGTCCCGTCCATGGCCGTAAACGAGATCGAGATCGGCCTCCTCGTCAGGTTCCGTCAAGTTGGCCGTCGGCGGCAGCCATCCATGATGCAGAGACAGGCAGGTGATGGCGGCTTCGATCGCTCCCGACGCTCCAAGCGGATGGCCGTACAGCCCTTTCGTGCCGCTGACCGCCACCGGACGGGTTCCGAATACGCTGCGGATGACTTTCGATTCGGTCACATCGTTGAGCAGCGTCGAAGAACCGTGGGCGTTGATGTAGCCCACCTCCTCCTGCAGCATGTCCGCATCGTTCAGCGCCAGCCTCATCGCGCGCTGGGCCTGCGTGCCGCAAGGGAGCGGAGCGCTCATGTGATGGGCGTCGTTCGTCACGCCGAAGCCGCTGATCTCCGCCAGAATGCGGGCTCCCCTGGCGCGGGCATGGCCTTCCTCCTCGATGACGAGCACAGCCGCCCCTTCCCCCATGACGAATCCGTCCCGCGTGCGGTCGAACGGGCGGCTGGCCCTTCCCGGCTCGTCGTTGCGGGTCGACATCGCGCGCAGCAGATCGAAGGCTCCGAACGACAGCGGAGAGAGCGGAGACTCCGCGCCTCCCGCGAGCATGACGTCGGCTTCGCCGCGGCGGATGGCCTGGAGCGCCCTGCCGATCGCCACAGCGCCCGAAGCGCAGCTCATCGAGTTGGTCTCGTTCGGACCGTTGAAGCCGAATTCCATCGCCATGTTGCAGGAGGAAGCTCCTCCGAAGACGGAGAAGCCGAGCGTCGGAGACACGCTCCGGTAACCGCCGGCCATGTACTGGCTGCACTGCTCCTCGGCATAGGAGATGCCTCCCAGCGCGCTTCCCATGAAGATGCCCGTCCGCTCCGGATCCAGCGCTCCGGCCTCGATGCCCGCATGCCGCAGCGCCATCCGGCCGGATGCGATCGACAGCTGCGAGTACCGGTCGGTGCGATGCGCCCGTTTGCGGTCCATATAGTCTTCGGCCCGAAAGTCCTTGATCTGCGCTGCAATCCGGCTTTTCAAGCCTTCCGGAACGAAGCGGTCGATCGGACCGACGGCGCTCTCGCCCCGGCGCACCCCTTCCCAAAGAGATTCGGCTCCAGTGCCGATCGGCGTCACGCATCCGATACCCGTAATGACTGCCCTGCGGTCGCTCATGAACGATGCCCCATTCCGGCGGCTTCCGCCGCGAATTTGATTCCTGCCAAGGTCCGGTCCGCGATGACCTGCACGAAGGCCGGCCCTATGATTCCTCTTGCGGCCAGACCGCCTACCGGCGGACGATCCCATTCATGCACGATGGACGCTTTTGTTCCTTCCCCGCTCGGCTCCAGCCTCCATTCCACGTCCATGCCCTTTGTCACCCCTTCGATATGACGGTACAATATGCGGCTCTCGGCTTCCCTCGATTCCATCCTGCTCACCCACCACACCGGCCAGCGCAGCCTGCCGAAATGCCTCCATGCGGCCATTTCCACGATGCCGTAATCAGGGGCTCCGGTTCGAAACGACACGGAGCGGTAGTGGTGCAAATGAACCGGCCACTGATCGACATCCCTTGCGTAAGGGAACACCTCGTCAGGCGCTCTTTGGATGTAAATCTCATTATACGTATGCATCGCTGCACTCCTCCTTCGGAATTAGCTGTCGAATCCAGTCAAGTAACGCTGCCGCAATCGCCGATCCATGCAGCGAGCCGGCTCCCGGCTCCGGGCGTCCGGCCCAATATCCGGATGGAAGCCTCGAACAATCGGGGCCGCGCCGCTCCGAATTCGATCACCCGCTGGAGAGCCGCTGCAGCGGCGAACTCCTTCCGATAGAGCCGTCCATACACGCTGAGCTGGCGCTCGTCTCCGGTTTCGAGCGCCCGCAGCAGCAGCGGCGCGGCCAGCTCGGCGCTCCTAAGCGCCCGATAGATGCCCTGGCCGGTAAGCGGATCGTAATAACCGGCCGCATCTCCGACAAGTACGATGCGTCCGGAGGCCGGCTGCGGAATGGGCTGATGGAACGGGCCGCATGCGAGAGGCTCATCCTCCAGGACGGCGTGACGGCAGCGTCCCTCCAGCCGGGGGCGCCTCGACAGCTCCCTAAGCATGGCGGCGCTCTTGTTCCTGCCTTCCTCCGCCCATGCCGAGCCTGCCGGCAGGACAAGCGTGACATTGGCGGCATCTCCTTTGAGCGGGGCGATTCCAAGGGTCGAGCCTTCATTCAGATGCAGCTCCACCCTGTCGCGAAGCTGTTCGATGCCGCTCATTCGCGCCGTAATGGCGATTTTGCGCAGCGCCCCCCACGGAGCTCCAAGTCCGGATGAACGGGCGACGGCGGAGCGGATGCCGTCCGCGCCCGCTACATAACGGGCTCGAATGCGGAAGGTGCCGCCGCCTGCCTCCCCCTCCACGAGGCAGCCGCCGTCATCGCCGCGCATCGCCCTCCGTACGCGATGCTCCTGCAGCACTTCGGCGCCGGCAAGCTCCGCCTGCTCCAGCAGCCAGCCGTCCAGCTGATCGCGGCGGCAGCTAAACCCCGCTGCGCCGCCAGGAAACTCCGCTTCCATGCTCGCGGTCCCGCAGTGCAGCAGCCAGCCGCGCAGCGGATGACCGAATGTCTGGGCCGGACCTGCCGCTCCGCCTTCGGCGAAGCGCCGCTTCCCGGCCAGCCTTTCCAAGGCGGCTGCGGCGCCTGGATTCAGCGACTCTCCGCAGGGCTTGCCTCTGGGATGCCGCCGCGCCTCCAGCAGAGCCGTTTTCAGCCCGGCTCTCGCAAGCGTCCAAGCAAGCGCGCTTCCGGCAGGGCCGGCTCCCGCCACGAGCACGTCATACACGGCTGAGCAGCGCCAGCCGGTAGGGGAAGTGGCGCTTGACCGTCGCATCAAGCCCTGCGGCGGCTAGCAGCCTGCGAGCCTCCGCCGCCGTGAACGACCGCTGGACGGACAACGGACCGTCATGCCGCGTCACCGGACTTCGCCACACCAGCTTGGCGAGCAGCCTCGCGATGCCGTATGCCGTACGGCTCCGTTCCAAATCCGTGACGATCCAGCCCTTCCTCGTCACGCGATCCATCTCCCGCAGCATCGAGACGGCATCCTCGTCGCTCATATGATGCAGGGCGAGGTTGCTGAACGCAATATCGAAAGCTCCGTCGCCATAGGGAAGATGGCGTCCATCTCCTTCATGAATGGTGATGGACGCATGCCCTCCTGTCCGCTTGCGGGCCAGCTTTGCGATGGATGGACTGATCTCGACTCCGGTCACCTCGAGCGGAATGCCCCGTTTCTCCGCCCACCGGCACAGAGCGAGCGGCTGATCGGCCATGCCTGTCGCCACATCGAGCACTCGGACGGGAGACGCGCTTCCTCTCAAGCCCGTCAGCAGCCTGCCCAGATGCCGGAAGAGGGGCGGATTGCCCCCGAGCCATCGATTGACCGCCCAAACTTCCAGCAAGCTTGCCTCCAGTTCCTCCTGCGACAGAGCCTCCTCTTCATCCAGCCATTCCTTTCTCAGCTGACGCTTCACAGTCTGCTCCTCCTTGATCATGTCGTCAGGCGTAGTATGCGCTTTATTGCCAAAACCATCCATCGGCAGCGCAAAAGAAGATGCCGAAGCCGGCATCCGCAACTATCCTCCCTACCATGCATGCCAGCCGAGCCGCGGGCGGGAAATCCATGATATACTCATGGAATATAATGGAATGAAAGAGGGGATAAGCTTGCATGGGATCTATTCCGTGATGGACAAGTATTTCCAGGCTTGGAATGACGGTTTCGTCAGCAAAAACGCCGATGCGATCCGTGCCATGATGTCGCCGGGCTTTGCCGGTTATTGGGCGCATTCGGGACTGGAGCGGCCGGATCAGTACGGGTTCGGCTACGATTTGGAAGGCGTGCTCAGCCAATACGGGGAAGCTTCGAAGAGCTACGAAATCTCGGATGTCCAGGAGCGCAGGGAAGGCGAGGAAGTTCTCGTCCTCGGCAGGGAGATCAATCTGGTGGAGGGCACTCCGCATCCGGCGCTGTTCATGTTCGTATGGAGGCTGGAAGACGGACAGTGGAAGCTGGCGAGAGAATATATCGAACTGGAGAAATAAAAGAAGATCCCGCTCCTCCCTTTGCCCGGGACAAGCGGGATCTTGCTGACTGCAGACTGAAAGAAAATCATTCGCGGGCCAGGCCAGGCTGCTTTCCGTCCGCTTGACGCTTTGGCCTGCTGCCTGCTGCCTGCTGCCGGTCTCCGCCGCGAAGCGCCCGATGCTCCAAATAGTCTCTGCAGGCCGTGAAAGGGCCTGCTGCTCGTCGGAAAGGAAGGCTAGCGTGAACAAGCCGCTCGGCTGCTTGGATACCTTGATCATGACGGCAGGGCAAGGTCCACATGCTTCCGGCAGGTCCTCCGGCCGGCAGAGACGGCGGAAAGCTCCGCATGAAGGCATCCGGCGGATATGCCGCGGTCGGCGGACTCGGCCTTGAAGCCGTTTCGCAGCCGACTAGGCGGCCTGCCTTAACGCCGCGAAGCCGTTCTCTTGAAAGCAAGGATGAAGGCGGCCGGATCCTCTTCCACGTTGAACGGATAGACTCCGGAGCTCGTATGCAGATACAGGATGCCGAGCTGTCCGCCGACGATCCGATACGAGATGTCGTATACGTCCTTCAAGGGGAAGCTTCTGCCTTCGGCGATTATCGTTTCCCCGTCCAGCAGCAAGTCCAGCTCGAGAACGACGGTGTCCATCCCGGAGCCGTTCAAAACCCGCTCCATTTTGATGTAGCGCTGTTTGGCCAGCATGTCCTGCACGCCTCCTTTCTTCTGTCCGCTGCGGCCGATCAAGCCCTTCCAAGCCAAAAAAGGGAGCGGCGGCCGCCCCCCTTCATTTCCCTCTGCAGGCTGACCTCAGAACGCGACGCCGATGCCCCCTTCGCCGGCATAAGTACCCATGACAGGTCCCATGCTGGAGAACAGCACCTTCTTGAACGGATGCTTCTCCAGCACCCGATCCTTGAATTCGAGAGCGAGCACTTCGCAGTTGCTGTGGACGATCGCGACAAAACCGTTCTCGTAGTCGTGCTGCTTGTCTTCGAGCCTTGCGAGCAAAGAGTTCAGCGCTTTGCGGAAGCCGCGCGTCTTCTCTTCGACCTCGACGACGCCTTCTTCATTGATTTTGAGCAGCAGCTTGATGTTGAGCACCGACGCCACGCCGCCGGCAAGCCTGCTCAGCCTTCCGCCCTTGATGACGTTCTCGAGGCTGTCGAGCGTGAAGAAAGCGCTTGTCTCAAGCGCAAGCCTGCTGACCTTGTCCTTGAGCTCGTCGAGGCTGGAGCAGGTGCGGGCCCATTCGGCCGCCTGGGACACCACCAGGGACAGGCCGCCGGAAAAGGTTTTGGAGTCGATGATTTCAATCCGGTTCGGCAGGCCCTCGTCCTCGTACAGCCCCTTGGCGATCAAGGCGGACTGATAGGTGCTGCTGATGTTCGAGGACATGCTGACGACCAGAATGTCGCGGCCGGGTTCTACGGCCTTATATGCTTCCAGAAACGTGTTCGGGCTTGGGCTTGCGGTCCGCGGAAGCTCCGGGCATGCCCGCATGCGGGCATAAAAGCTTGCGGCATCCGTGTCATCCGGCATAAGCTCGTCCTGGAACGAGACGGGAAGATGAACGATGGTAATGGAATGGGCTGCAATGAAGTCGGTCGGGAGATCAGAACCGCTGTCTGTGATGATTTGAATAGGCATGGTGTAAGCGCTCCTTTCAATGCTTCCATTATACCGAAGCCGTTCCCCTCAAAAATAGTAACAAATATAACTTGTCAAAAGGCTTAAGGTATGCATCGGCCAAGCCAGGACGTTGGCGAGCCTTACCAGGCTCGGATCACTTTCGCGCTATCGTCCGAAGGATAATAATGCTTGTCCTTGCTTTTCTCGCCGATTGCGAATACCGAGAAGCCCATGAACCCAGGCTTGCCGGAGAAGGCTTCCCGGTAAGCCTGGAACAGCCTTGCCTGCTCGCCTCCGTCCTCCACGTCCGAAGGGGATGGATTCCAGGGCTCTTTCGCCGCATATTCGCGGGCTGGAAACCCGAGCTCGCCGAAGTAGACCGGCTTGCCCCATTTGCCCGACAATGCCATGACTTCGCTCACGACATCCTGGCCGCGGCCGTTCACTTCGGTGGAGCTCAATGCCGACAGCAGCTGTCCGGCCGTATTTACCCGACGCTCGGACAGCTCGAAATAGGCCGCGACCGTAATGAAGTCGGTATCCGCCCAGAGAGGGTTGTCCCGCTTGGCTTCGTAAGCGGCCGTGCTGGCCTTGTCCCAGGCAGCCGTATACCACCAATTGGTTTTATACGTCAGAAGTCCGCTGTACTCGCCTCTCAGCTGCTGGAGCATGGAGCTCCATTCGCCGCCGAACCGCTCCAGATGCACGAGATTGGAGCCGGCGATCATCGCATCGGCGTGATAAGGCTCGGCAACCCGGCGTGCGAGCGGAACAAGCACTCTGCTCCGCCACTGCTCGAAAAAGGCATCGAGATGATCCGGATTCCAGTCGGTCTCCACCTCGCTGCCTCGATTGATCCATGGATAAGGCTCCACGATGATCCGCATGCCTCGGCTCTGAAGCCGGGGAATGAGCTCGATGGCCTTGTTCAGGCTGGCTTCGTCCAGCGTCATGTCGCTCGAGCGCACATCGCTCACTTCGACGACGACCGGAACATTGACCGTGTTCAGACCAAGCCTGCCGGCATCCTCCAGCACTTGTTCCGGATCGTAATCGACCGACAGGTTGGCCGATTTGACTTTCAGGCTCAGGAAGTCCGTCTTCTCCTTCGGCTGGGATGACGTCCACATCCATACCGCGGCTGCAAAAGCCGCCGCAGCCAGACCCGCTGCAAGCAGCATCTTCACGAGGCGTCCTATCGGGAACACAGGCGCTACCTCCTTCTGTATTTGCGCAGATAGAAGACGATTCCCGCGATCAGGAGAAGCAGCACCGTGCCGAACAGAATCGTGAACAGCCGGGCTTGTCCGGTGCTCAGATTCACTTTCTCGCTCAGGCTGTAGCTGTCGTCGCCGCTGAAGGCATGATTGGTCGCTTCTCCCCACCGGTTGATCAGGACGGCGTTGCCGATCAGGCCGGAGGCATTTTTATCCTGTGCGAGAAACTTGCCTGCGAGCGCCAAATTCCGCTCGTCCGGAGCCGTGACGGCCAGCACGGCCGTTTCCGGGTCCGCCGGAGACGGAATTAGCTGCAAAGAAACGAGCTGCTTGGCGAATTCGGGCAGCAGCCTCCGTTTTTCATTGGATATGAAATAGCTGAAGGAAGAATCATAGCGGAACCATAAGCTTCCGTTCAACGCTTTGAGCGCCGGGAGGCTGGCAGGCGTGCCGGCCGCGATGACATTGACGCCCTTGTCGCGGGTTGGATTCCACTTTCCTTCGGACAGCACCTTCAGGGAAGCGCTGTTGTCGGTGAGGGAACGGCCCAGATAAGAAGCGGCTCCAGCCAGAAGCGAGTAGTCGTCTCCGTCCGGATCGGAAGGAAGCGCGAAAGCCGCGTCGTTCCACTTGCCGTTCTTGATGAAGGGCCAAGGATAATAATCCAGAAGCATCGAGCGCTCATCCTTGGCCGGGAGGCTGACGGAGGAGGACGGATCGACATAGGCCCACGGAGTCTGCTCTCCCGTCGGCGCGCAGCTCAAATCGTTCATCTGCAGGTCGAACGCAACCGAGAACTCCAGATACGACAGCTTGGCCGCGCGGCTCGGAATGTTGACTTCCCACACATCGCTGTCCGCCTTGGAGGCATCCAGCTTTTTGCTGCCGGCCGGAATTCCGTTCACATACAGCGTCGCGAGGGACTGGCCGAAATTCAGGTTCCGGGCATACCGGAGCTGGAACTTCGCTTTGGCTCCCGGAACGACGAGCTTGTTGGATGGAAGCTTGATGTCGAATGTCGTCTGCTGGCGCAGCGGCCCTCTTACTTCCAGCCCGTTGTCGTAGCCGAGCTGCTCCAGCGTCCATGTATCGCCGGTCAAACGGCCGGAGGCCAGATTGATGTCCGTGCCGGCCGGTATGAGCGCGGACGAGTCGCTCAGCTGCGAGGTCATGTCCTTGTTCTGCAGCAGCCGGGCCGCCGTGTCGAGAACGGAGGAATCGTCTCCGCTGGCGATGACCATCAGGATGCGGTTCGGATTGTAGGGCGATACCGTCCGGAACAGCACCGGCCCTTCCCCGATGCGGGATACCGCCTCCTGCGGCGCCGCGGAACGGATTTCCTCGGGCATTCCGGACAACCGGCCTACGTAGATGAGATGATCGTTCCGATGGTCTCCGGCAACGATTGCCGCATGCTTGTCCATATGAAGTCCGACGAGGCCGTCCGGCGCATAGGAGCCCAAGGAAGCGGCGGCTTGAAGGGCGGCCGCCGTCTCCGCTTCGTCCGGCTGGTCGGGAAGGACGATGGAGGTGCCGGTGCCCGATGTGTCGCCTGCATCTTTCAGAAACGGATAAGGGAATTGCGACAGCTCGAGGGAGGGCAGCTCGGTGCGGTAGCCGATCTCCAGCCAGGAGCTTTTCTGGACGGTCAGCCAGTTGTCCTTGTCCCGCTCGTCGACACAAAATCCGATTTCTCCGAATTCCTTATTGCCGAGCCATAAGCGGATCTCATTGCTGCCGGAACGCCAGGCATCGGCCGGAACGGCTACATCGAGCCTTTTGCCGGTCTCGCCGTAACCGCTCAGAGCGGCCGAATGAACCGGCTTGCCGTTGATTTCGACGGTCAGGGAGCTGAGCGAGGCTTTGCGGCTTGCCCGGATATCGAGGTGGAGCACGGACTGCTGCACCGACCAGCGGGTGCCGAGATTGAAATAGGATGCCTGGGAAGCGTAAATGCCCTGAAGCCGCAGCTCCTGCGGGTACGGAAGCTTGGCGAAGAGCGTCCCGTCCGCATAATAACGCGGCTGGCCGGCAGCCGGCGTTTCTGCCGCATTGGCGGACGGCTCAGCGGCGGTGGACGGCTTCGCTGCCGCGTCGGCCGTCGGCTGGGCCGCGGACGGCGTCGCTGCC
>NZ_BIMD01000067.1 GCF_004000905.1 Paenibacillus humicus NBRC 102415 | reverse complement strand
AGCCGGAATAAGCCGAAAAAATCGTCTTATTCACTGCACAAGCGCATGCCGAGCCGTAATAGGCCGAAAAATCGTCTTATTCGCTGCTCAAGAGCATGCCGAGCCGGAATAAGCCGTCTAACTCACGCTCAAGTCGCATGTCGAGCTAGTGGAACAAGCAAACGAAAAAAGAGGGGTGCCTCCAGCCACTCTTTACCTGACTGGGGCATCCCTCTTAAAGTCTTACCTGCATTCGATTGCTCCGCCAAAGTGTGTGCCACGACATCCTTTAAACCGGAATGAACAAAAGCGGATAAGTTTTATTGAGCTTGTGTTATTGCATCTTTTCGCCGTTGTCGATGACAATCGTGTCCTCAAATACATAAGCGTTGCTCATGCGGAGCACTTCCGTGAAGTAGGACAGCGGCACGTACGTGCTTCCCTTCACGAGAGCCGGAGCCGTTCCGAGCACAATCGGAGCGGTGCGGTTGTAGACGTAATAATCTTTGCCGATCTGGAGGCTGCTTCCCGGACCGATTAGGGTCGATTTGGTTTTGGCGTCCCAGGTAAGCTTGTACTTGAGCGCTTCGGCGATCGGACGCAGCGGAACCATTACCGTGCCTTTGGCGTCCGTGTAGGCGGCAGATCCCTTCAGGATCTTGCCTTCAACTACGATGGTTTTGTCGGTCACGTCGATAGGAGCTACCGGCTCTGCGCCGTCTCCGGGCGCTTGACCGATCGGAGGCACGGCTTCCTCAAGGAGGACGACGATCTCTTCCGGCGCAGCCTGGGCAGGGATGCTCTTCGTGCTGATGCCGTATTTGACCGCGAGGGAGCGGCCGGACAGCTCGCCGGTGAACGGCGTTCCGTCTTCAAGGATGATTTTCGTCTGGTCGGACGGACGGATCAGGAGCATCTTGTCCAGACTGAGCAGGCCTTCAGCGCCTTCCTTGCTCGTGGTGAACTGATCCACCTTCCAGGAGGAAGCGCCATCGGCTGCGGGAACGATGACCTCGGCCGGGAACTGCGGCGGATAGATCATGATGGCCGGCTTGCGGGTATCGTAGAAAACGGTCAGTTCGGCGCCGCTCTTCACCAGATCGGTTCCGGACGAGTAGGTGTTCTTGCTGACGACGAAGTTGGTGATGGAGTCTCCTTCGCTCACGACCGTGACCAGCTTGTCCCCCGTCTTGCCGAAGTCGGCGATTTCCTTGACCTTGCCGGTCACGGGCGCGAAGGCAGCGACGGGCTGCTGTTCTTCAGGCTGCGGGGAACTGATCGGAGCGTTGATCGGAACCGCCGTGGCAGGTTCGGAGGCAGCTGCGGCAGAGGCCATGGGAATGACCGAAGCGGCGGTAAGGGACAGAATGGCTGCGGACAGCAGGGTTTTCTTGCCTTTAGGATGTTTTTTCATAGGTGCATCTCTCCTGTCATGTCATGGTTCGGCGGCGGCAGGCCGCCCTTTTCATCCTCCTCTGACGGGGACTGTCAGGAAAAAGTTACAGATGGAAGCAGCTTTTTCCGAAAGAGTTCTTGGGTGGAACCCAGGTTTCATGATAAATTGGAACCGCTTCCTTTAACAGGGAATTATTGAAGCGGAGGGGGAACTATGAGGCGCAATATTTGGTTGTCGTTCGCTTTCCACGTGATTGTCCTTGCCGGAACGATTCTGCTGTTTGCCATGGGCTGCTCTCCGCTGGCGCTTGTCTTGGCCGCTTTCATCGGATACCTGGCATTAGCCTATGCATGGCTGGTTCCGCTGCGTTCCGTGTGGGCTGACTTGGCATCGGTATCCTTTGTGAGCCTGACAGGCTTCGTTATCGGACTTATTTGCCTGGCGTTCCCTGGGATGATGGGGTTCAACTGGATGATTTTTCTTGCGTACAACATTCATTCCCTCCCGATGGCGGAAACCTTTGATTTCTCCCCCGGCCCGGGCCGCACGTTCTGGTTATTCCTTCTTCCATCCCTCTTGATGTGGGCGGGGCTGCGAGCCAAGGCTCTATGGATTCGATTCCGTTCCAAAGCTGCGGCGAAGCCTTGAGAACAAGATGGTAACGATAGTCAAAAATGGACTATCAACCATTAATGGGTAAGGATTGATTCGCACAGGCAGATTGGAATGGGCGTCGAGAAAACGCTAGATTGCAACAGCAACAGCAACAGCAACAGCAACAGCAACAGCAACAGCACCACCAATAAGCAGCGCCAATGAGCAACACCAATGAGCAGCAACACTCGTATTGCTGACCGCAACACCACTTCGTAACATCAAACCGTTATGCTGACCCGCAACACTCATTATAAATTTCAATCGTTTCGCCAAATCGTGATAATCGAACCGCACCAATGAACTGAAATGCTGATCTTCAGCACAGCCCGCAGCAATATGAACCATCATTGACCCGCAACGCCATTGAAAACATCATTAAAGCGTCAATTCAAAATAACGATCCGCAGCGCCGAAACCGTCCATCATGCCTCATGCCATGACCGCCTCCATTCGAGGTGGTTTTTTGGTATAGGGATGATACAGGCCAGGAGTTATCGGACATAGGATTCGCTATTTGGAGGAAAAACCGTTTTTGGGATGCGAAACGGACATAGGATCTCTTATTCTATCAATTCCTATTGCATTCATGATAAAAAATACGAAATAACGGATCGTAGGTCCGATACATGGCAAAAGGAACTTTTGAGAATAAATAACGGAACGTTGTCCGATTTCCGGTAAATAGAGCGATATATCCATACTTTTTATCGATAAATTAGCTAGAGTGCCACGTTCCAAAACAGCTCCGGTGAGAACGTAGAACTGTCGCGCAGCAAACAAAGTTGGGGGCAGTCCGTTCTCGACGGAAAGCGGCAACCGCTTGACTTGCAACGGCAAGCATCAGGAAGCTGCCAGGCGCTTTCATGCACCCTACCTTTATCGCGAGAGAGGGAAAAGGAAAGAGGGAAGCGGCAAGATCTGCGAGTTCAATTGCTGCCGAGACCGTCAACCCGGTTCTAATAAGAAAGAAATAAAATAAAATTTTAGTAAATTGTGTTAGTATGGAAATAAATTTTCCCATCGTGTTCTCTCCATACGAATTCCTCCGTCCTTGATCAATCATCAGTCATCGATCCGCCCGCTGTCCTTGTCCAAATCCTGTTACAGGCGGTACCTACCCTTCCAAAAAGGTGGTATAGGCTATGGCATCCTCCCCCGGCAAGCATTCGTTCCGCATCTCGTTGTTCCGAAGGTACTTCGCCAGCTACTTCGCGCTCATCCTCGTTCCGGCCATCGCGGCCTGCGCGCTTGCCCAGGTGCTGGCGGTACGCCTGATCGAGAACGACGCCCGCAAGCTGAGCGATGTCATGGTGTCCCGCGTATCCGATCAAACGGACGCTTCTTTCCAATCGCTGCGCGCCAGCATGCTCGGCATGCTGTCCGGCTCCGGACTGTCCGGACTGCTCCGGACCGCCGGCGGTTCCTTGGAGGACCGAGAGCGCTCCGAGATGATTCATTCCCTGAGGCAGCAGCTCGGCAAGCTGGAGGCCGATCCGCTCGCTTCCCGCGTCTATCTGTATATGACCAAGGAAGACATGGTGATCGATCCCGATGCCTATACCGGAAAGTCCTATTATTTCACCATGCGATACCCGCTGAGCGACGGGATGCGGCACGAGCTGGCCGCGGGGCTAAAAGGACGCAAGATGCTCGACTTTGTCCTAACCGGCACGGAGCAGCTGTCCGCGGTCATCAGCTATCCTTTCAACACCGACTCGCCTGAAGCCTATCTGGTCGTCCAGCTCAATCAGCGGGCATTCGGCGAGCTGCTGCGCATCCCGGAGCCTTGGGCGGCGGGAACGATGCTGCTGAACCGTGAAGGGGAGGTCATCGGCCAAAGCGGTCTGGACCGCGGCGAGGCGGCCAGGCTGTCCTCCCTTGTCTTTCCGGGCTCCTTCTCGGCGCTGGCAAGGTCAGAATCCGTCTCCTCCTTGCAGGCGCTATCAGCAACCGCTGCCTTGGAGGCTCTGTCAGGAACCGCCTCTCAGGCGCGATCAGAACCCGCCGCCACGGAGGCTTTGCCGGGCGCAGTCTCTGCCGATATGCCCGGCTCCTCCTTCCGCACGGCCGAGGACAAAGGCATAGCCCTCGTTCCTTCCAAGCTGGACAACGGCTTTGCCTACCTGAGCGTAGTGGACATGCCGGCGCTTATGAAGCCGGTCACCGCAATCCGGATCGTCAGCTGGGCGTTCCTGCTGTTCTTCCTCGTCGTGGGCGGCCTGGCATCCTACCATCTGAGCAGGAGGAGCTACCGGCCGATCCGGGAAATCCGGGAAAGCTTCGGCCTGCAGCGAGCCTTGGAGCCGGCGAGCCGCTGGCGGCTGGCGAGAGGGAGCGAGCTCGATGCCATCCGGGACTACTCCCGGCTGATCGTCTCGGAGAACCGGCAGCTGTCCAAGCGGGTGGACGGCTTGCTGCCGATGCTGCGCGAGCATCTTCTGGCTCGGCTGCTGCTTGGCGAAGGAAGAGCTCCGGCGGAAGATGCCGAGGAACTGGGCCTGTTGCCACGCAGAGACTCGGGGAAGGCCATGACCGTGTTCTGCATCGAGATTCATTACGGAGCCTATCCGGAGATGCCGCTCTCCGGGCAGTCGCGCCATATTCTCATGAAGGAGCTGAAGGAACGGATCATGGAGCTTCTGCCTCCCCCGATTCGGCTCGCCCAGCTTCCATCTGGGCTGCTGGCATGCGTCGCCGAATCCGCTCCCGGAGGAATTTCTCCGGCCGAATGCGCCGGCAGAATCCGGGCTGCGCTCCTGCATCATGCCGCGTATTACACCGCGACGATCGGCGTCGGCAGCGATGCGGAGACGGCCGAGGAGCTGCCGGCTTCCTGCAGGCAGGCAATCGAGTCTCTGCAGCAGAGGAGTCTCGGCACGGATGTGGAGATTTGCGCGGTCCCGAAACCCGGAAGCCAGCAATCGGCCGTGGCCGCGCGGGCCTTCCTTCCCGTCAAGGAGCTCAACCGGGTGACGAACCTGTGCGGCAGCAAGAACTACGATGGGCTGCTCGAAGCCGCCTACTCTGTGATCAGCGAAGGAGCACTCCGGGGAATGCCGGCCGTGCGGATGAAGTCGCTCTGCGCCGATCTGCTCAACGCCTGGATCCGCGCCTCGTCGTCCGAACGGGACGATGCCGGTCATGTCCATGCGGGCCTCTACGAGCAGCTGGGCCGCTGCATGACCGGAGATGAGCTCCGCAAATGCTTCGCGCTTATCCACGGAGTGCTTTTCCCCAAACCGTGCGAGGATCGCAAGGCCAAGAAGTTCGCCGCCGTGCTGGACTATATCCACGAGCATTACGACGAGGAGCTCTCTCTCGATTATTTCGCCTGCCAGATGAACATGTCCGCCGGCCATTTCAGCCGCTTGTTCAAGGAAGAGGTCGGGGAGAAGTATGTGGAGTATCTGGCGATGTACCGATTGAAGAAAGCGAAGGAGCTGCTGCTGTCCACCGACCTGCGCATCGACGACATCGCGGGCAAGGTCGGTTATTGGGGACGCCATTCCTTCATTCGCGTGTTCCGCAAATACGAGGGCGTCACGCCCGCGCAATACCGCTCCTCCCGCCCCGGCGCCCGCCCGGGCGCCTGAGGGTCCGTTTTTTCCCCAAGGGTCCTTTTTTGCGCCGCCAACGCTGCCGATTCCCGTCCTGACAGGCGCTGCGAAAACGGCTACAAGCCGCAAGGATGCATGCTTTACGACACCGCGATCCACTTCGTATAGTGGAGCCATCTTCCGGAATCCACGAGGAGGTGGTCATGTTGACGAGCGGCCGCCGGCTGCTGCCGGTTCTGAGGAAGCACCGGGCGCTTTACCTGCTGATGCTTCCCGGCATCCTGTATTACATCATTTTCAAATACGTCCCCATGTACGGCATCATCATCGCCTTCCAGGACTACTCCGTCGGCAAAGGCATTCTCGGCAGCAAGTTCGTCGGATTCAAGCATTTCGTCGAGTTTTTCTATGTAACGCCGGATGCCTGGAAGCTGATCCGCAACACGGTCCTGCTCAATGTGTACGATTTGCTCTTCCATTTTCCCGCTCCGATCCTTCTGGCGATCCTGTTCCATGAAATCCGCATCACCTGGTTCAAGCGGCTCGTGCAGAGCATCAGCTACATGCCGCATTTTCTGTCGACCGTCGTCATCGCCGGCATCCTCGTCACCTTCCTGTCTCCGTCGACCGGGGTCGTCAACCATGCGCTGGAGCGGCTGTTCGGCCTGGAGCCGATCATGTTCCTCGGCGAGCCGGGCTGGTTCCGGACGATCTATGTCGGCTCCGAGATCTGGCAGAAGATCGGCTGGGGCACGATTCTGTACCTGGCCGCCATCTCGGGCATCGATCCGACGCTGTATGAAGCGGCCAAGATGGATGGCGCGAGCCGGTTCCAGCAGGTCCGGCACATTACGCTTGTCGGGATGGTGCCGGTCATGATCGTGCTGTTCGTCCTGACGCTCGGCCACTTCATGGAGATCGGCTTCCAGAAGATTCTGCTCCTCTACAACTCCATGAATTACGAAACCTCGGACGTCATCAACACCTTCGTTTACCGGCGGGGCATCCTCGACGCCGACTTCAGCTTCGCGACGGCGGTCGGCCTGTTCCAGTCCGTCATCGGACTCATTCTTGTCGTGACCGCCAACCGGATCGTGCGCAAGCATTCCGGCACCAGCCTATGGTGAAAGGAGGCTGCACCCCATGAAAATCAAGGAAAGCTTCGGCTCCCGGCTGTTCGACGCCGCCAATATTCTGTTCATGCTGCTGTTGATGGCCGTCATGGTCTACCCTATGCTATACGTCATCTCGGCATCGGTCTCCAGCAACGCGCTGGTGGCAAGCGGCGCAGTGCTGCTCTGGCCCAAGGGCCTCACGACGGCGGCGTACGATCAGCTGGTCGGCAATCGCGACGTGTGGATCAGCTATTGGAATACGATCCGCTATACGGCCGTGCAGGTCGCGCTGACGCTGCTCGTGACGGCGGCGATGGCCTACCCTCTCTCCAAGAAATGGCTGCCGGGAAGAAGGCCGATCCTGCTCATGGCCGCGTTCACGCTGCTGTTCGGCGGAGGCATGATCCCGACCTTCCTCGTCGTGCAGAAGCTGGGCCTGCTGGATTCGATCTGGGCGATCGTGCTGCCTTCCCTCGTCAGCACCTGGTATTTGTTCATCATGCGCACCTTCTTCGAGGCGCTGCCCGAGGAGCTGGAGGACGCCGCGACGATCGACGGCTGCAATCCGCTGCAGGTGCTGCTGCGGGTCGTGCTGCCGCTGTCCATGCCCGTGATGGCGACGATCGGGCTGTTCACCGCCGTCAATCAGTGGAACTCTTTTTTCGACGCGCTGATCTATCTGAACGACCGCAGCCTGTACCCGCTGCAGATCATGCTGCGCAATATCCTCATCGCAGGCGAAACCGTGCAGGGCGAGGGCGATCTGACGCATCTGGAGACGCTCAAGTACGCCATGATCGTCATCGCGACGCTGCCTATCTTGTGCGTGTATCCCTTTATCCAGAAATATTTCGTGCAAGGCGCCATGATCGGCGGCGTGAAGGGCTGAGGAAGGATATGGAACCTTAAAGGGAGGCTCATGAACATGGACATCCGAAAGAAGAGAGCGGCAAAGTCATGGATGATGCTGGCGCTTGCAGGAGCGGTCGCAGCCGGCTGCAGCAACGGGGGAGAGAGCGGAGACGGCGGCAAGGGGGACGGCAAGCCGATCACGTATTCATGGCTCGTTTATGACCGGGTCGAGGGCAAGGTGCGTCCGGACTGGGAAATCTTCAAGGAAATCGAAGCCAAGACCGGGGTGAAGCCGGAGTTCCAGGTCGTCAGCCAGGAGGGGCTTGAGGAGAAAAAGCAGATCATGATCGCGACGGGCTCGGTGACCGACTTCATCCAGGTCAGCACGCAGGAGGGCCGGGACAACGGTCCGGACAAGGTGTTCCTGAACCTCAAGGATTATCTCGACAAGGCGCCGAATCTCAAGGCTTTCTACGACAAGTATCCCGAAGCCAAGGCGGTGGCCACGGGCGCCGACGGCGGCATCTACACCGTGCCGGTGCTGGAGGGCGACGCGGAGGGCAAGGGCTTCAACTTCATCTGGTACAGCCGCAAGGACCTCATGGACAAATACCAGCTGAAGGCTCCCGAAACGCTGGACGAATTCTATCGTTATCTCAAAGCCCTCAAGGAGAAGGAGCCGAAAAGCTATCCGCTCATCTCCAACGCGATCGTCGGGGACACGGGCTTGTATACGGTGTTCGGCCGGATTTTCACGGGCATACACGGCTTCTACAACCTCGATCCCGAGACCGGCAAGTATGCGTTTGCGCCTTATCAGAAGGGCTACAAGGACATGATCCTGTTCCTGAACAAGCTCTACAGCGAGAAGCTGCTCGATCCGGAGTATTCGCTGCTTACGGACGCTCAGTGGGAGGAGCGGATTCTGACGGGCAAGTCGCTCGTCACCTACTTCTGGAAAGCCGACCTGGAGACGCTGACGGACAAAGCCGTCAAAGCGGGCACGGCCGGCTACGAGCTCGATGCGATTCCTTCCTTCGCCGCTGATGGCGTGAAAAACTACCAGTTCTCCCGTCCGGTCGTCGGCGGCGTCGGCCGCGCGATCTCGGCCAAGGTGAAGGACAAGGAGCGTGCGGTCAAGTTCCTCGACTACCTCGTCGGCGAGGAAGGCTCGAACTATTTGTCGCTCGGAATCGAGGGCAAAACCTACACGCTGGAGAACGGAGTTCCCATGTACAACAAGGACTTCGGGGCGTCTCCATTCACGACGCTGCGCAAGGACTGGGGCGTCTGGTACGACATGATCACGCTCGACAACGCCAAGTCCAGGGCGGCTTGGGAGCGGGGGCTGAGCGACAAGGCCAAGGACATCAATGCGCGGTACGAGAAATTCATCGTTCCGGCTCCCAAGCAGGCTGTCAAGACGGAGGAGGAGCTGGAGCTCGAGAAATCCAAGCTGAGCAGCCTGAGCAAATACATGGAGCAGAAGCTGACCGAATTCGTGACCGGCAAAACGCCGATCACCGACGAGAGCTACGACCAGTTCGTCGCCCAGTGCAAGAAGCTCGGCTCCGACGAGCTGCTCGCCATGTACGAGACGGCTTATACCCGGACTTACGGCGGGAAGTGACATTCAACATGCCACCGTCATGGCTTGAATGCCAAGCCAAACATTCAGCCATGACGGAAGAGGAGAGTGAAAGGGTGAACGTGAAAGATAAGCTCCCGCTCATCGACGCGGATGTCCATAACGAGCAGGCGGACTCGGCTCTGCTGCCCTATTTGGCTGAGCCATGGCGTTCCCGCGTGGCGGGCAGCGGAATCGGCTACTCCGGCTCCGGCTACTATTCGCCGATCGGGGTCATGAAGAAGGATTCCATTCCAGCGGACGGCAGCAAGGCCGGGTCCGATCCGGAGCTGATGATCCGGCAGCTGATCGAGCCCTACAACGTCGAGGCGGCCATCCTGACCGGAGTCGTCTACAACATTTCCTCGACGCATGATCCGGACTACGCGGCGGCGATCTGCTCGGCATACAACGACTACCTGATCGCGGAGTGGCTCGGCAAGCACCCGGCCTTCAAGGGAGCGATGGCGGTATCCACTCTCGATCCTCTGCTGGCTGCACGGGAAATCGACCGGGTCGGAGGCCACCGGGACATCGTGGAGGTGATCATCTCCAGCGCCGCCCGTTCCCCGCTCGGTCAGCGGAGCTATCATCCGATCTATGAAGCGGCGGAGCGCAACGGCCTGCCTCTGGCGGTGCATCCCGGAGCGGAGGGCGGCGGCAGCTCGACGGCGCCTACAGCTGCCGGATATCCTTCGCGGTATATCGAGTGGCATACGAATCTGTCGCAGACATTCATGGCCCATCTCGTCAGCTTTGTCTGCGAGGGCGTGTTCGTGAAGTATCCGCGGCTGAAGCTCGTGCTCGTCGAGGGCGGCGTCGGCTGGCTGCCTCCGCTGCTGTGGCGGCTCGACAAGAACTACAAAGCGCTGCGCTCTACCGTCCCATGGCTGAGGCGGCTTCCGAGCGAATATGTCCGCGACCACTGCTTTCTGACTACGCAGCCGATCGAGGAGCCGGACAATCCGAAGCATCTGGCCGAGCTGTTCGACATGTTCGATGCGGAGAACATGCTGCTCTATTCCAGCGACTATCCTCATTGGGATTTCGACGCTCCGGACATGATTTTGCGCAAGCTGTCTACGGAGGCGCGGCGCAAGATTTTCTATGGCAATGCCAAGCGGCTGTACGGATTGTAAGGACTGGGTGATCTCGTCAAGCTTCTGAATGCATCTCGGATCGGACATACGATCCGTTATTTCATCCCATTTGGCCTCTAACGGGGGGCCATCGGACATACGATCCGTTATTTTCCAATTTCTATTTTGATGCCGATACGAAATCGGGTAATAGCGGAACCTATGTCCGATACGAAGCCATAACCGGGTATAATCGCCAAATAGCGGATCCTATGTCCGATACGAATCCAGTATCCAGCAGCATGCCTTGAGAAGAGTGGAATTTTATGCGGTGGATGACGCTCCAATGACGGCCAGCCCTGAAAGGGCATGTCAAATGTTTGTCTGAAGACCGTTCGGATGAAAGTATTCCAGCAAAGGAGGGATTCCGTGGCCGTCCATGATGTGCTGGCCGAGGAAGAGGTGCCGGAAGGCGGATTTGCCGTCGTGAAGGTGGAGGGACGGGAGATCGGCATCTTCCGTATCGGCGGGAATTTTTACGCGCTGCACAACTATTGCCCGCATCAAGGGGCTCCGATGTGCGCAGGAAGGGTATCCGGGACTACGAGTCCATCCGGCGTGTACGAGTATGAATACGGGAGGGAAGGCGAGATTCTGCGCTGTCCCTGGCATGGATGGGAGTTCGATATCCGCACCGGCAAGTCGCTGTTCAGCGACCGCACCCGAATCCGCACCTACAAGCTGTCCGTTGGCGGAGGAAGAATAGGAGTCGTACTGGGGGAGCATTAAAGGAGAAAGGTAAAATCGGGACGCCGAAGCCGCCGCGGGGATGGCTTCGGTTTTTCGGCGTTCCTTTCAAGCCGTAAAGGCAGAAGAAGAAAGAAATCGTTTCTTGAAAGAGAGGAGCAGTCCGTCAGAGCGGCCTGCAGCAACAACCAAATACGGCGGTCCCGGACTCGTTGACGTTTGTCCCGGATTTTTTGACGTTCACAAAAGGTTCACTTATGCGAGAGGTGCCATCCTTTCTATACTGGCAAGGGTAAAACGAAAGGATGATGGGAAATGCCCGCAACGAAGAAGGAAGATATTTATTTCGGTTTGATGATGTGCTTTGGAATGGTCGTATTCATGACGTTCTACAATCTCTACACGCATGAACTGCTTGGAACAATGACGTGGAAAGAAGTTCTCGTTCAGCTGCTCCTGGTTTATGTCGTCGCATCCTTGCTGGAGCTGCTTGTCGTGGGCCCGATTGCGAAGAAAGCCGCCTTTTCCTTGCCCTATGACAAGTCCAAGAAAATATTCGTCATGTTGTCCCTGGCTTTGTGCATGGTGACCGGCATGGTTCTCTGCATGTCTTTTTACGGCTTGATGACGACGTACCTCACCAGCGGATTGGATGGAGCATCATGGATCGGCAGCTATTTTTCCCTTGTCGGACACAATTTCATTATTGCTCTTCCTCTGCAGCTGCTGGTCGTAGGGCCGCTGGTCAGGCTATTGTTCGCGAGATTTGTTCAAGGAAACAGAACGGAGCTTGGAGGCTAAGTTCGGCTTCACTGTTTCCGGAACGCCTGCAGCAGCCTAGATGAAGCGATAGCCGTCATAAGCAGCAAGGGGCAGGTTGGGAAACTGGCCGTCCAGCGCGCTTCCGCTTCTTCCTTTCTACTCGATGAGAAGGCCCTTGCGATCATGAATGTCATTTCCCAAATAAAGGGTTTTGTAATCTTTCCGGAGAAGAACCCATAACGTCGATTGCAATCGTTGGCGATGCCGTTCCCGGAAGGAAGAATGAGCCTGATGGCGAGACGAAAATGGGCCTTTCGAGCCTCTATCTTGTTCTCTGTCCTGCTTGCCGTCCTTCTGATCCGAGGATGCTGGCAGATGGGCAGAGTGGAGCAGCAGCTCTATAGAAACGACTTGATGATCAGTCTGGTGCAGCTGGAGGGATTGATCGGCCAGCAGGAAGAGAGGAACTGGGATAAGCCTGATCTCGTCACGATCCAGGTGGGAAATGTGATGGATAACCTGTCTACTCTTGTTCTGACCGAGCTGCCCTCCAAGTCGGAGGAGCGGATGCTGCAAAGCCTGTACATCCTTCTCAGCCGATATCCCAATAGAGAGCCGTACAAGCTGCCGGAGGTATCTAAAGAAGAACAATCGGCCTTCTCCGGCTTGCGAGCGGAGCTTAGGGATTCCGGAATTGGAATTGGAATCTCGATGAGCGGCAGCGTCAAGGAAGCCAAGCGCAAGCTGGAAAACTTGCGTGAAGCGCTGGAGGCGAGAGAGTTCAATCGCTCCTAGTCTTAGGCAGAGGCCAGGCGTCATCGCATGGGATACAATGAGGGAGACGAGGATCATTCTGAGGGAGGAAAAAGGGGGAATGAAAACCCGTTTGCGAAGCATTGACGCCCGTCCCGCATTCGCCCGTCCCGCAATCGCCGTCCCCGCTTTCGCCGGCCCCGCAATCGCCCGTCCTGCTCTCGCCCGTCCCGCGCTCGCCTGTCCGCGTCTTGGGGAAGGGGGACCGCCTCCTGGATTCAGCCGTGCTGGACAACCTCAAGCCAAGACAACCAAGGAGGCTGGAGACATGAGAACGGAACAGCAGATGATGGACTTGATTCTGGGTTATGCCCGGCAGGACGAGCGCGTGCGAGCGGTCGTCATGAACGGCTCGCGGACCAATGTGAACGTGCCGAAGGATCGCTTTCAGGATTACGACATCGTCTATCTGGTGACGGAGCTGGATTCTTTTGTGCAAAACCATGCCTGGACAGACGTTTTCGGAAAGCGCCTCATCATGCAGATGCCGGACGAGGGCCAGCTGTTCCCTTCGGACCGCGAAGGACGATACGCTTATCTGATGCAGCTGGCGGATGGCAACCGCATCGACTTGACGCTCATCGAGCGGAGTCAGTCGGATGAGTATGTTCTCGAGGACAAGCTGACGGTCGTGCTGCTCGACAAGGACGGCATGCTGCCGGAGCTGCCTCCTCCGACCGACGAGGACTACCGCATCAAGCCTCCGACCGCATCGGAGCATGCCGGCTGCTGCAACGAGTTCTGGTGGGTGGCGACCTATGTCGCCAAGGGGTTGTGGAGGCAGGAGCATTTGTATGCTTACGACCACTTGAATCTCTATGTCCGGCCGATGCTGCTGACGATGCTGGACTGGCAAGTAGGTATTTCAACCGGCTATAAAGTGAGTACGGGCAAAAACAGCAAGTATTTGCGGCGGTATGTGGACGGACGGACATGGAGCGAGCTGATGGCGACTTATTCCGATGCCAGCCTCGAAGGCATGTGGGAGGCTCTGTTCGCCATGGGAGAGCTGTTCCGCCGCGTCAGCTCCGAGGTGGCCGAGTCGATGGGCTTTGCCTTCAACGAGGCGGAAGCTCTTCGGGTGACGGCTTATTTGGAAGAAGTAAGGAGCCAGTCCGTCCGATAGCAAGAGGACTTGAACGGAAGCGGGATGTCTGATGAGATGGGAGGCGAATAGGTGGAATCCAACCGGCAGATCCATCCGTTGGCGAATAAAAACGCCTATACTGTGGGCGGAAACGATAGGTCTTGCAGTCGTCCTGCTCGTGAATGGGGCGAACTTCAGCAGGCATCGGGATCTGGATCCGCTTATTTTAGGCATGGGCGTCGTCGTTCTGATTTTCCTCCTGTTGCTCGTCGGAATCCGGCTCAGCCGCTTGAAGCAGCAGCCGAGGCAGCTGACTCTGTCGCCCGGTGCATTGGAAATCGGCGTCAGCCGCTATGCGGCGAGTGAAATAGGTGAAATTCGAGTCTACGGAGTGTTTGGAGCTTATACCGGCATTTTGAGACGCGGACGCCGTATCGTCCCGCCGTCTCTCTACTTCCGATTTCTAGAGGATGAGGAGCAGGGAGTCCGGGAGCTGGAGCGGTGGGCCGCTGAAAATGGAATCAAGGTAGCCCGGAAAAACTTTTTGAAATGGATTTGAAGACGGTTGTCGTTTGCAGTAATCAGCGTCTATGGAAGGGGAATGTCTGTGAAAGCACTTGTATTCCATGAATTCGGCGGACCGGAGGTGCTTCATGTGGAGGAACTCCCGGATCCCATTCCGGCTGCCGATGAAGTGCTCGTGCGGGTGGAGGCGATCGGGCTCAACTTCGCTGATATTTACCGGAGGCGGGGCAACTACCATCTGGTTGGCCGGCCGCCTTATATACTGGGCTACGAAGGAGCCGGCGTTGTCGTGGGGGCAGGAGCAGGAGCGCAGGCATGGAAAAAAGGGGATCGAGTCGCATTCGCCGACGTTCCGCATGCCAACGCGGAGCTGGTGCGGGTTCCTGCCGATCGCGCCATTCCGCTGCCGGACGAAATCAGCTTCGAGCAGGCGGCCGCCGTGCTGCTGCAGGGCTTGACCGCCCATTATCTCGTGAACGACAGCTTCCGCGTCGCTCCTGGGGATGAGGTGCTCGTCCATGCCGCCGCGGGAGGCGTCGGGCAGCTGCTCGTTCAGCTTGCTGCCGCCAAGGGAGCGCGGGTGCTCGGACTGACCTCGTCCGCCGCCAAGCGGCAAGCCGCTCTTCAAGCCGGTGCGGACGAGGTGCTGCTGTACGGGCCGAATTGGGCAAGCGAAGCGCGTCAGTGGAGCGGAAGCGGCGATGGAGTCAGCGTAGCCTACGATTCGGTCGGTTCGACGCTGATGGACAGCTTTGCCGCTGTAAGGACGCGGGGTGCGGTCGTCTTCTACGGAATGGCGGGCGGAGATCCCGCTTTCGTCGATCCCCGGATGCTGATGGACACCTCCAAGACACTGACCGGCGGTGACTTATGGAATCATGTCACGACGCAGGAGGAGAGGATCCGCCGCTCGGGCGAGCTGTTCGGCTGGATTCGGGAAGGCAGCCTGAAGCTTGCGGATATCCGCAGCTTCGCTCTGTCGGACGGGGCGGATGCTCATCGCCTGCTGGAGAGCCGCCTGCACAGCGGGAAGATCGTTTTGATTCCATAGCTTCATAGGGTTGGGCCCTCCAGGGACGGAGAGAAATCTCCGTCCTTTTTTCTATGCTTGAGTTCTTTAATTAATTTGATTATTATCTAATTAGATATCCATTGAACTGACAACTGTTCTTGAGAACTTGGAAAGGAGAGTGGCGACGATGACAAACCCATGGCCGTCTGTATGGTCATCCGAACGCTGCAAAGTCCACGATTTACAGGATGAGGAAGGGAATGCTGCTCAGCAGCTGTACGAGAGATCCGCTCCGCTGCCGATCTGGACGGGCCAGCCTTTGAAATCCTCTTATATAAGGGATGTGCTGAACGGCAATCCGGAGCTGCCGCCGGGCGGCTGTCGGGATCGGCTGCATGTTCAGCTGGCGGAGCTGAAGCAAGAAGCCCAGGCGGCGAATCCGAATGAGGTCGGAACCGCAGCAGAATCGAAAGAGGATGGAACCGCAGCAGAACCGAAAGAGGATGGAAACGCAGCTGAGCCTGCCGCCTTGATCGAGCTTTACCGAGGGTATCCGGGAGAACGGGATTTGTACATCGGCTTGTTCGCGGTGGATCCTTCGCAGCGCGGTCAAAGGCTCGGAAGCGAGCTCGTGGAAGGAATCATCCGCCTTGCCGCCGAGCGGTCCTATCATACCGTCAGGGCTGCGGTCGATCTCAAAAACTGGGGGGCTCTGCGCTTCTGGATCGGCTGCGGCTTCAAGGAAGCCGTCAAGGTGAGCGGCGACCGGGAGCATGGCGGGGATGCCTTCGCGAGAATCGAACTGGCATGCCGACTCGGGGGCGAAGCCGCAGCCCGGTAGGTCTGCGGCTCATCCGGAGGAGATGGCTGCTGTGCAACCTTGATGATGGAGGAGGCGTCATTAACGGCAGTAAATGCTTCCAGGAGGAGATTTAAATGCAGCTTCGCGGACTCATCGTATCCCTCTCCGTTTGCGCCCTGCTTTTGACTGCTTGCAGCGGAGCTCCGCCGGAACGGGGGACAACAATCGTCCCGGCACCTTCGGCGGCCCTGCACGGCGATCCAAATTCCCCGGCTATCGGCACCGGAGGCGGCACTCTTCCGTCCCCTTCGCCCGATGGGCAAGCAGCCGTGCCATCCAAGGATGGCACGGCTGCGAGAGCGTATGCGGAGAACGCGGAAGGAAAGCTCGTCATCCGGCCGACCGGCCCGGTGACGGAGGAGAAGCTTGGAGCCCCGAGCTGTCTCGGACAGGAGAATGATCATCAGTGGAAAGGGAGCTTTGAGGCGGTGTGGCAGCCTAAGGTTGGGACCGAGCAGCCGGTAGCGCTTTACGAGGACGGCTTTGACGGCGACGGAATCATTCAGCCGGACACCGAGCCTGTCCGGATGGCAGCCGTATCCTTGGGCTCGGCTGACCTGTATGCGTTCACTCCTCAGTATACCGATTGCCATGCGCTGCTGACGTATTTTTACGTCCTGGAAGGCGGCAAGGCCTACTCGGTGCCGCTGGTCTTCGGCGAGGAGCAGACCAAACCGCTGATGGCGAGACTGCCGATCGGCGGCATGGAGACGAAGGACGGCGAGCTGCTCCTGGCCGAGGGCTACGGCGCGGGGCAGGATAAGATCGACGTGTACCATTTCCGCTACAACGTCGCCAGCCGGCAGCTGGAGAGGACCGCGACCGACAGCCATGATGCGGCCCGATTCCTGGAGCAGGCGAAAGGGACGGCGAAGTAGGACGTTCAGGCAGACTCGCTCAAAATCGCTCAGGGCATGGCATAAAAGACTCTAATTGAAGCGGGGCGAATCCTCTTGTCGGCCCGACAACCGCAGGAGACGGATCAGCGCGAAAAAAGGGCCGTTCCGGAAGCTTCATCCGGAACGGCCCTTTTCTTTTTCCCTGCTTAGGACAAGTATGCGTTCAGCTCGCGGATCGACCACCAGCTGCTGTCCGTGCCGGTCTGCACGATCTTGACGTAGCGCGCGGTTTTCGCGGCGAACGAGGCGGTCACGACCGGACCTGTGCCGGCGCCCGTGGCGACGGCGCTGCCCCAGCTTGCGCCGTCGGCGGAGACATAGATTTCATATCCCCGCGCATAGTCGCCGTCGCTGCCGGTAGAGTCCATCGTCAGCTTGGAGAAGGTTTTGGACGCCTTCATGTCGATCGTGATGTACTGGCCCGGGGCCATCGCAGCGCCGGTGCTCCAGCGGGTCGCCATGCTGCCGTCCAGCAGGTTGGCCGCGACGTCGCCGCTCGATGGATTGCTGGTCGCCGTCCAGCCGGTGCGGTCCAGCGCCGCGCCCGGTGTCGGTGCCGGCGTCGGGGTTGGAGCTGCGGTCGGCGTTGGTGTCGGCGACGGCGACGGCGTCGATCCGCCCGACGTCCCGTACACGTTCAGCTCGCGGACCGACCACCAGCTGCTGCTCGTGCCGGTCTGCACGATCTTGATGTAGCGGGCGGTCTGCGCGGCGAACGAGGCGGTCACGACGGGGCCGGTGCCTGCGCCCGTGGCGACGGGGCTGCCCCAGCTCGCGCCGTCGGCGGAGACGTAGATCTCATAGCCCCGCGCATAGTCGCCGTCGCTGCCGGTAGAGTCCATCGTCAGCTTGTTGAAGGTTTTGGCCGCCTTCATATCGATGGTGATGAATTGTCCGGGCGCCATGGCAGCGCCGGTGCTCCAGCGGGTCGCCATGCTGCCGTCCAGCAGATTGGCTGCGGCGTCGCCGCTCGACGGATTGCTGCTCGCCGTCCAGCCGGTGCGGTCCAGCGCCGCTCCCGGAGCCGGGGTCGGCGCAGTTGTCGGGGTCGGGGTCGGGGTCGGAGTCGGCGTAACGGTCGGAGTCGGGGTCGGGCTTGGCGTCGGAGTCGGAGTCGTTCCGCCTCCCTGGCTCAGCGGATCGGCCTTGACCAGCTTGTGAGGCGGCACGGTCACGCTCCCCGTCGATCCGGCGGCATTGCGGAATTGCACGGTAATCGGCTGGTCCGTCGGGTTCCAAGCCATGGCCGTGTAGGCGGAGCCTTTTTTGTAGACGCCCACGCCGGCCCAGTTGCTCGCCCAGACTTCCGACGTCCGGCTGCCGTAGCTGGCCATGCTGTGGATGAACCAGTACGAATTGAAGATTTCATTTTTCTGCAGGATGGACGGATTCCACTTGGCGATCGCCGCCTGCGGGTCGCTCAGAGCCTGATACGGCCAGACGATATGCTCCCAGCCGGATTCCGGGCCTCCGTTGTCCTTGAGGAAGGCCGCATACAGATCGGCCGCCTTTTGGGGAGAGCGTCCGTAATAGCTCATCCACTCCGCGGTCGGCAGCCAGTGGATGCCGTAGATGTTGACCGGCGCGCCGGAGAAGTACGTTCCGTAGAGGTAAGCGCTGCCCCACACCTGGCCGGCGACGCCATGGCGGTAGTCGGGGATCCAGTTGTCATGATCATAGTTGAACCAATACTGCTCGATCGCCTTCAGCTCGGTCGCGAAGCCCCATACGCCGGTATCCCGGTAGCTGTTGTTGCCGGTGACGAGACCCCAGAGGAACAGGCCCGCCCAGCCGTTCAACGCTTCGCCCGCGGCCTCCTGGTTGTTGCCGTTGTCGTTGTCGGCATACGCGCCTGCCCACGAATGGCCCTCGTACGGATCGAAGCTGCGCAGCCACGGGTACATGGAGTCGGTGCGCGACGGGTTGGCGTAGTCGCGGATCAGCTGCTCCACCATGCCGCCGTAGTCCCGCTTGAAGGCGCTGTCGAACGAAGCCAGCACGGCGGAGGCGTAGACGTAGTAGCCGTAGGTGTAATGATGGTCGGTCAAGCCCGTGTTGATGCCCCAGCCCGCCGCCCACGGGAAGATGGAGCCCCACTCCGGAGCGTAATGGAAGTAATACGTGTGCAGGGCGTCGGAGGAGGAATAGGTGTACCAGTCGGTCAAAATGCTCCGCAGGACGCCGAGGTACCGGTCGCGGCGGGCCGTATCGCCGATGCTGTCGCTGACCATGGCGCCGAGAGCCGCGGGGTACAGAACCTTGCCCTGCCAGTAAGGGTCCTGGTTCATGAGGCCCGCGGTGTTCGCGAGCTCCGTATCGAGCTGGCTCAGGTAGCCCGTCAGCTCGGCGCGGGAGTAGGCGGAGTCATTCGGCTCCGCGAACTGCGGCAGCAGGCCGGTGAAGGAATCGGACGTCGAGAAGCTGTTGCCCTCCCGCAGCTTCAGCGTGCCTCGGATGGACGGGTAGGAGAGCGCCGTCAGCGGAGCGGACGAGGATTTCCACTGATGCGGCAGCAGCGCTGTCAGCGTGTCGGCGGAAAAGCCGGAGCGCTTCAGCTCGGTGACGCTGGTGAACGTGGACGATACTTTGGCCTGGCTCATATCGTACCCGTACGCCACCTTCGTGTCGGTCACGAACGCATAGGCGTGCTTGTAGAAATAGTTCAAGTCTCCGCTGCCGGTCAGGCCGGCGACGGAAAGGTAGCCCGCGCCTCCGCCGAGCTTCATCTTGATTTTGCCTCCCGCGCGGGTGAACACGGTGCCTGGAGGCGCGAAGACGCCGTAGGAGCGCGTGACCGCCTTCGGCTGCACGGCGTTGTCCAGCGTCGCGATCTCCAGCCCGATATGATCGGCCGTCACGCTGGAGCCTTCCGCCGCCAGCAGCGATTGGCCGGCATCATCGAAGGCGCGGCTCAGGCCGGGAACGAACAGCTCCGGCGAGTTCGGGTCGCTGAACGTGCTGTAGACATACGGCGAGCCCTTCGCCAGCACCGACTTCATCTTCGGCGTGTCATCGTCGCTCAGGACGACGCGGACGGAATAGTCGCCGTAGCCGTCCACCTTGCTCTCCAGCGTCTTGGGGTTCAGCAGGTTGTTCGCCGAGAGGTACAGATCCGGGTCGCCGTCGGCGTTGACCGCGCCGCCGTCCCCGTTGACGGCGCCCGCTCCGGGATTCAGGAGGCCGAGCCCGTTCGGCGAGTATTTCGCCTTGAGCGGCAGGGTGACGATGCCGGTGCCCGCGCCCAGATGCTGGACGAGCAGGTTCTGCCACCAGTCGTTGGACGGGATGGGGGCGTTCACGCCGCTCGTGCGGTTTTTGGGATAGAGCGGCTCGAGCTGGGTCACGTCGCCGATCTCATAACTTCCGCTGCCGGCCTGTACGGTGGAAGGCTGGGGCAGCGGGGCGATGCTGTAGGACGGCTGGGGATCGCCGGAACGGTACGGATATACCTCGAACTCATAGAGGGAATAGCCGTAATTCGTTCCCCGGCCGATGCCGAGCATGCGGACGTAGCGGCCGGAAACGTAGAGCGGAATCTCGTCCTTTCCTCCCGAGCCGTAGCGCTGGCGGTAGACGCTCGTCCAGCTCCTGGCGTCGTCGGATACCTGGATGTCGTATACCCGGCCGAAGGCTGTCTCCCATCTCAGGACGACCTTGCCGATCCGCTGGCTCTGGCCGAGATCGACATAGATCCACTGGGGATCGGAGGCTTGGGATGCCCAGCGGGTAGACAGGCTGCCGTCGGTGACGTTCGCCGTGGCGTAATCCTTGGGCTGGCCGCCGCCGGCCTCCGACGAGGAGACCGCCGGACGCCCGAGCGCGGCGTTGACCGCAGCGGGCTGGGGCGCCGGCCCGGCTCCGCCGGTGCCGTACAGCTCGAACTCGTACAGCGAGACGCCGTAGGCGGGGAGCGCCCGCTGCACGGAGTAGAGGCGCACGTAGCGGCCGGCTCCGCTCAAGGCGACGTCGGTCGTTCCGCCGGAGGCGTTGGCGTTACTGTAGACCGGCGTCCAGGACGACTCGTCGTTCGACGTCTCGAGGCGGAACGACTTGGCGTAAGCCCCTTCCCACTTGACGACCGCTCTGGAGAGGGTCGCCTGAGCGCCCAGATCGACGTAGATCCACTGCGGGTCTTGGCCGAGCCGGCTTTCCCAGCGGGTCGCCGGATCGCCGTCGAAGGCGAGCTGCGGACCGTTGGCGCCGCGCACGGAGGACGCGTAGGCGAGCCGGTTCCCCGTGAGCAGGTAATCGCCTGCCGCGGCAGCCGCCGGAGCGGCCGGCGCTGCCGGAATCAGCAGCGGCAGCAGGAGCGCGAGGACCGCGGTCCAGATGGTGAAGCGGCGCTGGGGCTGCTTCTTGCGGAGCGGTAGGTGCATTTGAATTCCTCCCGATTTCTGCGGAATGGGGTCGCAAAAAGAGAGGGACGTCGAAAGTCCCTCTCGCCTGCTGCTTCTCAGCTGTATACGTTCAGCTCGCGGATCGACCACCAGCTGCTGTTCGTGCCGGTCTGCACGATCTTGATGTAGCGTGCGGTTTTGGCCGCGAACGAGGCGGTGACGACGGGACCGGTGCCGGTGCCTGTGGCGACGGCGGCCCCCCAGCTCGCGCCGTCGGCGGAGACATAGATTTCATATCCCCGCGCATAGTCGCTGTCGCTGCCGGTGGAGTCCATCGTCAGCTTGGAGAAGGTTTTGGACGCCTTCATGTCGATGGTGATGAACTGGCCCGGGGCCATCGCTGCGCCGGTGCTCCAGCGGGTCGCCATGCTGCCGTCCAGCAGGTTGGCCGGGACGTCTCCGCTCGACGGATTGCTGGTCGCCGTCCAGCCGGTGCGGTCGAGCGCCGCGCCCGGAGCCGGAGTTGGTGTCGGAGTCGGTGTCGCTCCGCCGGAAGTTCCGTACACGTTCAGCTCGCGGATCGACCACCAGCTGCTGCTCGTGCCGGTCTGCACGATCTTGATGTAGCGGGCCGTCTGCGCCGTGAACGAGGCGGTCACGACCGGGCCGGTGCCTGCGCCCGTGGCGACCGGGCTGCCCCAGCTCGCGCCGTCGGCGGAGACGTAGATCTCATAGCCCCGCGCATAGTCGCTGTCGCTGCCGGTGGAGTCCATCGTCAGCTTGTTGAAGGTTTTGGCCGCCTTCATATCGATCGTGATGGACTGGCCGGGCGCCATGGCAGCGCCGGTGCTCCAGCGGGTCGCCATGCTGCCGTCCAGCAGGTTGGCCGGGACGTCGCCGCTCGACGGATTGCTGGTCGCCGTCCAGCCGGTGCGGTCCAGCGCCGCGCCTGGCGCCGGTGTTGGAGTCGGAGTCGGCGTAACCGTAGGAGCTGGAGTCGGAGTTGGAGTCGGAGCTGGCGTCGGAGTCCCTCCCGAGCCGTTGCCTGCCCACTCCGCCAGCGTCTGGCGCATCGCCTCGGCCGGGGTGTTGGCGTACACGCGGCCGCCGGTGTTGTTGATGATATGGGAGATTTCGCTGCCGGCCGTGCCGGAGAGCCAGATGGTCGTCATGTTGTGGAACTTCACGCCCGGCGCGTTCGGCGCCTCGATGGCGCTGTTCAGCTTGACGGCCGCGTCGCGGAAGTAGGAGTAGATGCCGAGCCCCCAAGCCTCATGGCTCGTTACGCTGTCGGCGACCTTGTAGGAGGCGTAGCCGTTGACGGCGCCTCCGCCGCTTTTCCAGGATGCCTGGTTCGGCACGTCGTACGGAATTTCGGATTGGTAGAAATACAGCTTCCCGCCGTTGCCGTTCCAGACGGTCTGGTACTCGTTGTGATGCTCGTTGAACAGCCCGTACAGGGTGACGTCGGTGCCGTTGACGATGAGGCCGTTTTTGGAGACGTTGGACGTCCATCCGGCGCCGGCGCCGTGGTCGGCGCGCCAGAGCCAGAAGTGGTCGCCGATGACGTCGCTGCTGTTGATGCGCAGGCTGGCGTCGCTGCGTCCGTTCGACGCGCCGCCGGTGCGGAAGGTCAAGTCATGCAGGGAGGTCGGGTTGGTCTTGTGCCGGGCCGTGCTGCCGGCAGGACCGACGTCGAGCAGCACCGGCGTGTTGACCGGTCCGGCATCGAACGTCAGGCCCGCGATCTTCACGCCGTCCACGTCCGCGACGGTCATCGCGGGCAGTCCCGTGTCCGGCACGAGCGTCGGGATGCCGATGCCGAGCACGACCGTATTGGCGTTTGCCACGCGGATCGTATCGTTCAGATGATAGATGCCGGGAGTGAACAGCAGATGCTTGCCTTGGGCGAGAGCCGCGTTCAAGCTGGCTGCGGTAGCGCTTTCAGGACGAGCGACGTAGAACTGGCTGATCGGGATCGATTGGCCCGGCGTAGAGCCGGCCGCCCAGCTGACGCCCTGGGTGCCGCTTTGCAGCGAGGGGACGAATACCTGGTATTGGCCGCTGCCGTCCACATACAGATACGGCTTCTCGCGGATGACCGGCGTCGTCGGAACGACCGTATAAGGCGGGTCCGGGAAGCTGGCAGCGGGAGCGTTCTTGTCGCCTACGAACACCATGTTCCAGACGCCGTTGGTCCATTCGCCCCATTCGCTGTTGCGGGAGAACCACTGCTGCTGCGAGGCCGGCACGATCTTGCCGTCGACCTTGGAGTCGGCGAGGAAGCCTCCGCTCGCCCAGCCGGCGTTCCAGTTGGAGTCGAAGTCGAACAGGTCGAGCTCGCCCTTGATGTTGAGCCGGCGGAGCGGAGCGGCCTGCGATACGGCGATCTGCGTCTTGCCGCTGGATGGAGCGAGCGTCATGTTCTCGATCGCCCGCCAGAAGTTGCGCGTCGCGTTGCCGTTGTCCCAGTCGGCGTTCACGTTGACGCCGCCGGTAATCGTGACATCGCCGGGATTGCGCCCGAGGCCGGCCACATGGGTGTAGAAGCCGACGTTGAAGTTGACGTTGTATGTGCCCGGCTTGAACAGCAGCGCCTTGCGGCTGCTGCTGAACTCGGCCGACTCCAGCGAGCCGAAGATCGACGTCGCCACGGACTGAATGTCCGCCGCCGGCATGGACGGATCGAACACATAGACGTCGGGTCCGAACAGGGTGGCGTTGGCGTCGCTGACAGGGGCGGCCGAGGCTGCGCCCGCTGCCAATCCGCCCAGCGTCAGCGCCGCTGCGACCGACAGGATCATTTTCTTCATTCTTCATCCTCCTTTGATTGGCCTTGCGTTGCGCGGGTTGGCCCTGGTGTTGAAATCGTTTTCAAAAACAGGCTGCCTGCCACCTCTTTTCGTTTGATGTCGATGAATTTCTATTGCCATCAGGGGATGGCAACCACAGTATAAGATGGAATCCTATCCTTGAAAACGGTTTCTTTCCAAGTTCTTGAAAATACAAACCAAGCGGCTTGAATTCACCGCCTCAAGCGCAAAAAATTCCCGCCGCATTTACTTTTTGGGCGGTCCTTTTTTGGACAAGCATATGATTAGCAAGCTCGTTCAACAAGGGGAAGGTAACAACTGGCTGAATGGCCGCGAAGCCGCTTCCCGGAGAACGCGGTTGGGGCCGTTCTCCTGTCCTCTGCAGGCATGGTATGATGGAGGCTGACCTTAGAAGACATCATGAAGGAGGCCGCCGATGGACAAGAACCAGCCGGGACCGATCCTGACCGAAGCGATGATCCAGAATCTGTGCGGCAGCCTTTCCTTCGGGAAGGGACGGACGCTCTATAAAAACGGCAAGGTGCTGCTGGCCGATATGGCTGAGGACGGCAGCCGGGTCGAGGCCCTTGTCCAGGACAAGCTCCAAAGCCACGTATCCGTGCGGGCTGCGTCCGGCGGAAGGCTGGAGGCGTCCTGCTCTTCTTGTCCGCCGCTGGGCTCCTACGTCAAAGGCTGCAAGCATGTGGCGGCGGTGCTCGTGGCCGTCAAGGAGCGGCTCCTTGGCGGCGGCGAGGAGCCCGGCCGCCGGCGGAGCGCGGGCAAGAAGCCTTCTGCCGGGGACAAGGCGCCTCCGTCCGGCGTGGACAAGCTGCTGCAGCTGTTCGCGACGGCTCAAGCGCCCGCAGCTCCCGGCCTCGCCGAGCGGCTGGTGGACTCGCGCCGGCT
>NZ_BIMD01000066.1 GCF_004000905.1 Paenibacillus humicus NBRC 102415 | reverse complement strand
GGCGGCAAGCCGCAGCGCAGGCCGACCGCCCTGCCCGGGCAGCATCGTTCCCGACGCGGCGAAGCTGACGAGCGACGGAGTGAACGACTCGCGGCGCCCGACCTTGCGCCAGCAATGCCAGCCGCCGGCAGCCTGCGGCTCCGACCGGCTCTCCCGAAGCCGGATTCCGGCCAGCAGACGCCGTTCCGGCTCCGCCGAGGAGCGGCGCTCATCGAGCCATTCATCCAGCGGCTGCTCGGCCAGACCGGCTCCGTCGTACCAGAGGAGTCCGGCTTCCAGCGCCAGCAGCGCCGGAAGCGAGTCCCCGATCGAAGAGGCGGCATTGCCGCCCAGCGTGCCGAGGTTGCGGATGCCCGGACCGCCGATCGTGCCGACAGCCTCATGCAGCAGCGGCCAGCGCTCGCGGATGGGCTTAGAACGCTTTACGGCCGCAAGCGTGGCCTGCGAGCCGACAAGGACCCCTTCGGAATCAGCCGCGATGTCCGCCAGCCCGGGGATTCCTCTCAAGTCCAGCAAATACGGCGGAAGCGCCGCCCCGTTCTCCCACTGCGTCCGCAGCAGGGATCCTCCGGCGACCGGCACGGCCGCCGCTTCCCGGCCCGCCCGGAGCAGCCAGGCTTCCTGCAGCGACATCGGCTTCAGAACCGCCGGCTGCATGCCAGGCATGGATTGAACCGCCATGTCTATTCCTCCTTCCGGCACGGAATGAACGCCGTGCCTCTTGCGGGATTCCATCGAGGCTCCGGTCTATCCGTCCCGGCCGTCCTTACAAGCGCTGCTCCCGAATGTACGGGCTGCCCAGCGCTTCGGGCGAGCCGGACGGCTTGCCGCGGTTGCGCCAGCCGAGATACATGAGCACGAGAATCGTGACGACGTACGGAATCATTTTCAGGAAATACGACGGAATTGCGGTGCCTTCCAGCTGGATGCGGAAGCCGAGCGAGTCCAGTGCCCCGAAGAAGTAGGCGCACAGCAAGGCGCGCAGCGGATTCCAGCGGGCGAAGATGATGAGCGCCACGGCGATCCAGCCTCTGCCGGCCGTCATGCCTTCGTTCCAGACCGGCGAATAAACGAGCAGCAGATCCGCTCCGGCCAGCCCGATCAGGATGGCTCCCGCCGTGACGTACAAATAGCGGGACAGCTGGACGCGGATGCCCATGACGTCCGCAGTCGCCGGATTGTCGCCCATCGCCCGCAAATGCAGCCCCCACGAGGTCCGGTGGATGAGCAGATGCAGGAGAACGGCGAGCGCGAAGCTTGCCCAGGTGAACACATCCAGATGCGCGAACAATTCGCCGAGCACCGGCACGCCGTCCAGAAAATCCAGATTCACCTTCGGCACCGGAGCCGGCATCGGCTGGCCGCTGACCGGCTTGCCGAGGTAAGCGCTGAGGCCGGTGCCGAACAGCGTCATCGCGAGGCCCGTGACGATATGGTTGGCCCGCAGCGACACCGTCATGAAGGCATGGATGAGGCCAAGCGCAGCCGAGACGCCGGCTGCCGCCAGCAGCGCCAGGCCGAGGCTACCCGTCCGCAAGTAGAGCAGGCAGGAAGTTACCGCGCCCATCAGCATGATGCCCTCGGTGCCGAGCTGGATGATGCCGGCGCGTTCGTTCAGAATTCCGCCCAGAGTCGCGATCAGCAGCGGTGTGCCGGAAGCGATGGCGGCTGCGAGCAGCATGATGAGAAAGTCCATAGGTCGATAGCCTCCCGGCGCGGTGTCAGGCGGTGCGGCGGACTCGGAACTTGGCCGCCATGTCGCCTGCGATGAGACAGAACAGGATCGCTCCTTGAATCATGGAAGAAATGGAGGAGGGCATGCCGATTGTCTGCACGCTGTAGCCGCCTACGATGAGGCCGCCAAAAAAGAATGAGGTGACGAGCAGTCCCGCCGGATGGAGCTTGGCGAGCCAGGCGACGATGATGGCGGTATAGCCGTAGCCCGGCGAGATGCCGTACATGAGCCGGTGGGCGACTCCCGACACCTCCGCCATGCCGGCGATGCCGGCGAGTCCGCCGCTGATGCCCATGACGATCAGGATGTGGCGGCGGATATTGATGCCCGCTCCCCGCGCCGCGTCGGGATTGGCTCCGATCAGCCTGAGCTCGTAGCCCCAGCGGGTATAGCGGATCATGACCGCATACAGGATGACGGCGCCCACGGCGAACAGCAGCCCGAGGTGAAGGCGGGAATCGCCGAGCACCGGCAGCGACTGGTTGTCGCCGAACATCGGCGTGCCCGGGAAGTTGAAGCCCTTGGGATCCTTCCACGGACCGAAAACGACATAATTCAGGCCGAGCAGGGCGATATAGTTCAGCATGAGGGAAGTAATGAGCTCGTTGACCTGGAAATACGTCCGCGGAATGGCGGTCAGCAGCCCCCAGAACGCTCCGGCGGCGATGCCGGCGGCCAGCATGTACGGAATCGACAGCCAGAGCGGCAAGCCCGGCGCGTAGATCGTAACCGCGGTCGCTCCCATGGCGCCTGCGAGGAACTGCCCCTCCGCGCCGATGTTCCACACGGAGATCCGATAGGCGATCGAGACGCCTAGTCCGCACAGCAGCAGCGGAATCGCTTTGACGAGCGTTTCGGCAAGTCCGAATTCGGTGCCGAAGGCCCCGCGGAACATTTTGGCGTATACGGTGACGGGGTTCATGCCGTTCGCCCCGATGAAGACGGCGCAAATGAGCAAGCCCATGAA
The DNA here is from genome assembly GCF_004000905.1 of Paenibacillus humicus NBRC 102415. Lineage (GTDB taxonomy): Bacteria > Bacillota > Bacilli > Paenibacillales > Paenibacillaceae > Paenibacillus_O > Paenibacillus_O humicus. The sequence goes on along the minus strand of NZ_BIMD01000066.1, from coordinate 22,406 downwards.
GATAGAGACGACCGGCGTCCACCAGGGCGAGCCTTTACCCGCCGGATCGATCTCCAGCCGGAACGGAAAGCGCGGCTTATCCGTCCCCGGCGCTCCCGCGCTGCTCGAACTTCCTGGCGCGGCTTCGGCCGATCCTGCCGATCTGCCCGCCGATGCCGCCTTAATCGGAGCTGCCGGGATATAGACGATATCCCCCCCGGCGGAAGCCAGCATCTGCGCGCTCCTTGCCGGCTGCTTCTCTTGCTGCCGCTGCTCCGATGCCGATCCGCCAGTCGAAACGCCTCTCGTGTATTCCGGCATCCCTTGCCGCCTCTCCGCCAAGTCTGCTCCGCCAGTTAAGGCGCCGCTCCGGTCCTCCTGCATCGCAGCCTGCCTCTGAGCCAAGGCCGCCCCTGCGGCCGAAGCGCCGACAGCGATGAATTTCAGCTTGCTCATACCAACGCCTCCTTCTTGCCGCGGTCCGGACTGCTTACCTGCTCGGCTTCGGCTGCAGCAGCCGCTTCCCGCATTCCTGTCATGAGCATGCCGATGACCGCGCGGTCCGCTTCATCATGCTTCAGCTCCCCGATGATCCGGCCGCCGAAGAGGACGAGAATTCGGTCGGACAGCTGCAGGATCTCATCCAGATCCTCCGAGATCAGCAGCACGCCGCTGCCTGCTTCCCGCAGGTCCATGAGCATCCGATGCACGCTGTCGGCCGCGCCGACATCCAGTCCCTGCGTCGGGTGGACGGCGACGAGCAGCTTCGGCTCCCTTGCGATCTCGCGGGCGAACAGCAGCTTCTGCTGATTGCCTCCCGACAGCATCCGGACAGGGGTGTCGATGCCCGGCGTGCGGACGTCGAAGCGCTCCACCTGCTCCGCCGCCCAGCTCTTGTTGGCCCGCCCGCGCAGCAGTCCGAGACGAGAGGAGCGCTCGCTGCTCCGGTACGATTTGGCGATCAGGTTGTCCGTCAGCGCAAGGCTCCCCGCAAGGCCGCTCTTCATCCGGTTCTCCGGAATATGGGAGATTCCGGCCTCAATCGTGTCCCGCACCGAGGCGTTCCTCCATTTCTTGCCGTCGAACTCGATTTCGCCCGACTTCCACTCATGAAGCCCGTTGAGCACCTCGGCCAATTCCTTCTGGCCGTTGCCCGCGACGCCGGCAATGCCTACGATCTCGCCCCGGTTCACCGTCAGATCGAGTCCGTCCAGCGCTTGGCGCCCGCCGTGTCCGGCCGCTTTAAGCCTGCGGATGGCGAGCAGAGGCTCCGTTCCCGCCTCCCCGCGTTCCTTGCGCTCCAGCACGACTTCCTTGCCGACCATCAGACGGGCCAGCTCCCGCTCGTCCGTATCCTCCTTGGCCAGCGAGGCGATCATTCTGCCCTTGCGCATGACCGAGATGCGGTCGGCGACGCTCATGACCTCCTTCATTTTGTGCGTCGTGATGATGATCGTCTTGCCCTCGGCCCGCATCTGCCGCAGCGTCGCGAACAGCTGCTCCGCCTCGCCCGGCGTCAGCACGGAAGTCGGCTCGTCGAGAATGATGATGTCGGCGCCGCGATACAGCGTCTTGACGATCTCGACCCGCTGCTGCTCGCCGACGGACAGCTGCCAGATCGGCCGGTCCACCGGAAATCCGAGTCCGAAACGAGCGGCAAGCTCCTCGATTTCCCTTGATTTCCGCTTCAGCCAGCCGCGCCCTCTCCAGAGTGAGCCCTTTTCTCCCAGCACCATGTTCTCCGCAGCGGTCAGCGTCTGCACGAGGCGGAAGTTCTGGAACACCATGCCGATCCCGAGCTGGGAGGCTTCCTTGGGCGAGCGGATCCGAGCAGGCTTGCCGTTCAGGCAGATCTCTCCCTCGGTAGCGCGGTACACTCCGGAGAGCATGCACATCATCGTGCTTTTGCCGGCCCCGTTCTCCCCGAGCAGCGCATGGATTTCTCCCTTGGCCGCCTGGAAGTCCACATGGTCGTTGGCGGTGACGGAGCCGAACCTCTTCACGATTCCTCGCATGTCGACGGCTGGAATGGCATTCATCTCGGCAGTCCTCCTTCAGTATGAAGCGCGGGTGCAAAAACGGTTCAGACCCCTTGGGGACAAGGGATCTGAACACGCCCGCTCCGGTTCGGATGATCGGTTGTCCTTACTTCGGAATGCTTCCGTCGACGCCTTTGACGAGCCAATCCATGGCGAGAATATCGTCAAGGCTGAGCGACTTGCCTTGCTCGACCTTGGCCGCTCCGGACTGATCGGCGATCGGACCTGCGAATACGTCCAGCGTGCCGTCCAGCAGCTTGGCTTTGGCATCCTCGACCAGCTTCTTCACATCTTCCGGAATTTTAGCTCCCAGAGGGGCGAGGCCGACCATGCCGTCCTTGAGATCGCCCATGTATTGATCGCTCTTCCACGTTCCGTCCATGACGGACTTGACGACCTTCGTGTAATACGGACCCCAGTTCCAGGTCGGGTTGGTCAAATAGTTGTCCGGCGCAAACCGGCTCATGTCGGAATCGTTGCCTCCCGCGAACGCGCCGCGCTCGGCCGCCGCCTGGATTGTAGCCGGGGAATCCTGGTAGGCGAGCAGTACGTCCGCGCCTTTGTCCAGCAGGCTGACCGCCGCCTGCCGTTCCGCCGTCGGATCGTACCAGGTGTTGGACCAGATGACGCTTACTTTGGCGTCGGGGTTGACGCTTTGCGCTCCGAGGGCAAAGGCGTTCAGGTTGTAAATGACCTCCGGAATCGGGAACGCCCCGACATAGCCGATGAGGTTCTTTTTCGTCATCTTGCCGGCCGCGATGCCGGACAGGTAGCTGGCTTCATAGTTGCGTCCGAAGTAGGTGCCCATGTTGTCCGCCGTTTTATAGCCCGCCGCATGCTCGAAAATGACTTTGGGGAACTTCTTCGCCACGTTCAGCGTGTAGTCCATATAGCCGAAGCTGGTCGTAAAGATGATGTCATGGTCCTGCGCCAGCTCGGTGATGATCCGCTCGGCGTCCGCGCTTTCCGGGACGTTCTCGACGGTATCCGCCTTGATGCCGGTCTGCTCTTCCATATATTTGCGGCCATTGTCATGCTCGTAGGTCCAGCCGCCGTCTCCTGGCGGCCCGATGTAGACAAAGGCGACCCGAGGCTTCTCGATCGCCGGCTTGCCGCTCCCGCCCTCCGCCGTGCCTGTATTTGCCGCCGTACCTGCATTTGCCGCCGTGCCGGAATTCGAGCTCGAGCTGTTCCCGCATCCTGCCGTCACAAGCATAAGTGCCATCAGCATGACCGTCGCTGCTTTGAACGAAATGACCCTCTTCATCTCTTATCCTCCTTAGATCGGCTGCCTGGCTCGGGGCCGCGGCAGAGGCTTTCTGATCCCAACTATAAGATTCACGCTTTGTTTGCGTCAATTAACCTGACATACATTTGGGATCAAGGCTGGTTTGTATCGGTTTTCATTGTGCATGATGCACGAACAGGAGATGGAAATGATGCCTGTTGCCGCGCTTCGATAAAAATCGTGTCAGATAAATGTTACCTTTTCGTCGAGTGGGTTGATCCGGCCCATGATCTGCCTTCCCCCATCCAAAAAAAGACCCGAGCCTCCGAAAAGGAGATTCGAGTCTTCTGTCCCTATCGAACTTGCGCGCTCCGGTCCGCCGGCTAGCCATTCAGCCATGTCTGGGCGATCATCTCCAAATCCTCGGGAGTATCGACATCGTACAGGCTGCTCTCCGCCACATCCGCGAGCATTTCGCCCCTGAAGCCCGCGCCGGCGAACAGCTGCCGCGCCCCGCGGTCCCCTTCCAGCCTGGCCAGTGCCGAGAACATGGAGCTGCGCATGATCGCCGGCGGCATCGGTACACCTTGCAGGCCGCATGCGGCCCAGTCGAGCTCCGGATGCCCATGCAGGACATCCGCCAGCCTGGCCAGCAGCCCGGCGTCGACGAGCGGCTGGTCGGCGAGAACGACCAGCACCGCATCCGGCGGCTCGCCGCCGGCGCCGTCAGCGGCCGCCGCCAGGCCGCAGCGCAAGGAATGGGCCATGCCAAGGGAAGCATCGCGGCAGGGCACGACTTCCACCGCCGTCTTGCCGGCCGCTTCGCCGGACGCACCCGGCAGCCAGGAGCAGTCGTCGTCCTCCCGCACGACGACAAGCAGGCGCTGCAGCCCCGCGCCCGCCATCGCCCGAACGGCTGAAGCGCCCAGCGGCGTTCCATCCGGCAGCAGCTGCCGCAGCTTCGGGGCTCCCATCCGGCGGCTGAAGCCCGCGGCCAGACAGATTCCCGTTATTTTCAGCGGACGACTCATGTCCTTCCCGGCTTAATCGGGCAGGCGAAGCCGGCTTCGCCTCCGGCAGCTCCGAGTCGACCCGCCTCCCGGTCTCGAGGAAGAGGGACAAGCGAACGCCGCGGACGTATGGGAGTCCTTGCTGCGGGCTTCTCCTCCCGCGCGGCCAGCCGCCGCACGGCGATCAGCTCGGCGACGACGCTGACCGCGATTTCTTCCGGACCGTCCGCCCCGATGTCGAGACCGACCGGCGCGTAGACGGGAGCAGCGGGCAGAAGGCCGTCAAGCAGCGCCGCCACCCGCCTGCGGGAACCCAGAATCCCGATATATCGCAGCGGGCAGGGAGCGAGCAGCTCCAGCATCGCCCGATCCCGCTGAAGCTGATGGCTGCAGATGAACGCATAATCGGCAGGACCGACGTTCAGCTTCCGCACAATGGAGTCCGCCGTTCCGAGCGCCAGCTGCGCTCCCGGAAACCGCTCCGCCGTGCATAGCTCTTCCCGCCAGTCGGCCACGGCAAGGCGGAACCCTGCCGCTTCCGCCAGCCGCGCAACCGGAAGCGAATCGGCTCCGGCCCCGAAGACGATCAGGCGAGGGCGGGCATGAATCGGAAAGGAATAGATGCCGGCTCCGTCGTTCTCGACACCGCCGGAAAAGCTCGATGCTTCAAGCAGCCGGTATTCGATCGCCCGTCCTGCCGAGCCCAGCACTCGCTCCAAATGCACGGCGGTCTCGCCGTCATGAGCCGCAGCCTTTCGGATGCAGGAGGCCAGCTCCCCTTCCACCCTTTCCAGGAGGACCGTCACCGTTCCGCCGCAGCCGATCGCCTCGCCCCACAGCAAGTCGTCGGGCGATTCCATTTCGTACCGCACCGTTGCCCAAGCCGGCTCGGGGGGCGGAGAGCCCATATCCAGCAAAGCCTCGGCCCTCGCCTCGAGATCGGCTTCCAGGCAGCCGGGGCTGAGGCTGCCGCGCTTCCAGCCGCCGCGGCCCAGCAGCATGCAGGCTCCCGGCTTGCGGTAGGAATGTCCATTTACCTCCACAATCGTCGCCAGGACGGCCGGCCGCTCGCCATCCCAGGATGAAAACACCCGATGCGCATCCATGAGCATCCCTCCTTATCGTCCTGCCCGACGGCCGTTCCACGCGGAACGCTCGCGGTTGATCCCCTCTTTATTTCCTTCCGGCCGTTCGCAGCGCCGCAGCCGGCTCCTCCGCTTTCGCCGACATGCCTCGCAGCTGGAAAGCCAGCTTCAGCCGCAGCAGATCGTCCGTCTTCTTGAGATCGACCTCCAGCAGCTCGCTGATCTTATCCATCCGGTAGGAAGCCGTATTCCGGTGGATGTAGAGCTTCTTGGCCGTCTCGCTCAGCTGGCCGTCGTTGTCGAGGTAAACCTCCAGCGTCCGCAGCATCTCCTGCCTGTATTCCGGCTCTTTGCGCAGCAATCCCCCCAGCACCCGGTCGCAAAAGGCCGCCATCCTCTCTTTCGGGCAATGCTCGAACAGATAGGCGAGCTCCAGCTTCCGGTAGGGCACGACCGGATCCGGCACTCCCCATTCGGCGGCGAGCCGCAGCGTCTCCTTGAGCTCCATCCACGCCGAAGCGAGAGACTGCTCTCCGCTCCTGCGCCCGCCTATGGCCGCTCTTGCGACACAGCCGGCCGACTTGCGCAGATTGCCGGAGCATGACGCGAGATGCTCCGCCAGCTCATCGGCTCCGGCTCCATCGGGAAACAGCGACAGGACGCCCTCCTCCATATCCAGATGAAGGGCTCCTAGTGCCGACAGGACGGGATGGCTCCCGTATTCCTGGCGGATCCTCTCCATTCTGGCGCTGCGCCCCGCAGCGTCGGAAGTGCCGCCCGGCGAGGTCAGAACCGGGATGTACGCTCCTTTCAGCACGGAATTGCCGGAGCTCTCTCCGTAGGCGGCGAGCTCGGCGGGAGGCAATGCGCCGGCAAGACAGGCCCGGATCTGGTCCTCGTACTGCCTGCTGCGATTGTCCGCGGACTGAATTCGCGCTTCCATCTGATAGGCGATCAGCTCCGCCGCCTGATGGAACAGCCCTTCCTCCAGCGTCGTGAAGAGAGGCTCGCTCGTGACAAAGCAGGCGTATCCCGCCGGCTTCGCTCCGCTGAGGAGAGGCACGCGGTAGCATTGCCAGCCTTCCCCCTTCACCCAGGGATGCCGCCCCGTCCATGGCCATGCCCGCAGAAGGCTCTCTTCCGGCACGCCGCTGTTGTTGAACAGAGCTCTTCCTTCCGCGCTGACGACCGCGAGAGGATAGCCGACAACGCCGCTGATTTCCTCGAACAGCTGGAGAATGGGATCGCTTTGGAGGGCGAAGCGCATGAGCCGCTTCTGCTTTTCCATCGCGGCCTGCAGAGCTTTTGTGCTCCGCTGCATTTCGGCTCTGTAGAGCCCGTTCATTTGATCGGAGAAAGTGAATTCGTACGGAAGCTGAATGAGGGGAAAGCCAAGCTTGTCGGCCATGAGGATAAGCGCAGGAGGGATCTGCTCCCAGAATCGGCCCAGCTTGATGCCGAGTCCGGAAGAGCCTCTGCGGTTCAGCTGCTCCAGCAGCCCCGCTCCGCCCTGAGGGTCGTCCTTGATCAGATAGCCTGTCGTGAACAGCATCTCGCCGTCCTTGATCCAGTCCCAGATATCGGGAGCGTCCATGACATTGACGGATTTGACGATGCGGTTTTTCCCGGCTGCTCCCGCAACGAGCTTTCCTTCCGACAGGGGATAGACGGACAGCGCAGCTTCGACGGTCAAATGCATTGAGGTTCCTCCTCGCGCTGGCTTGATCTTTCTTTATGTTAGTTTATCTACCATTATAAATTGAGATCATCCATCCAACAATCCTTTTTTGTTTATCCCACCGTCGTCTCTCTATATATCTAACATAAAACTCACATGAATGAATGATAACTTTCCTTTTGCTCTTTCCTTTGCCCTTTCAACTTTCTTTTCCTTTCAACTTTCTTTCCCTTTCCCCTTCGGCTTTTCCCTTTTCCTTGCGGTTCTCTTGCCTTGAACTCCAGACTTTCGCTCATCGCGAAATTTCGGGTATAGCCGCAGAGCATGGCCAGCTATAGCTTATAAGCCTTAGTCTATATCCGAGCAATCATGTTATGTTTCGTTTAAGGCAAGATCAGGAACGCCGCACATTTATTTTCGGGAGGATACGGAATGAACGCGATCAGCAGCAGCTTGGGCTACCCCAACATCGGGAACAAGCGGGAATGGAAGCAAGCGCTGGAGGCATTTTGGGCCGGCAAAATCGAAGAGGGAGAATTTCTTTCCCGCATGGAAGAAATCCGGATCGGCCGCCTGCGCCGCCAATCGGAGGCAGGAATCGGTCTCGTGCCGGTAGGCGACTTCACTTTCTACGACCGGGTGCTCGACACGTCGGCCATGTTCGGCCTTATTCCGGCACGCTTCGGCTATCAAGACGGCCCTGTGACGAACGATCTGTATTTTGCCATGGCCCGCGGCCGAAAAGACGCTACCGCTTGCGAGATGACAAAGTGGTTCAATACAAACTATCACTATATTGTCCCCGAGCTTCAGCATGCGGAAGCCAAGCTGGTGCGCAACTACCCGCTTGAGGCTTATCTCGAAGCGAAGGAAAAGCTCGGCCTGCAAGCCAAGCCGGTGCTGATCGGTCCCTTCACTTTCCTCAAGCTGTCCAAAGGCTACACGGCCGGCGAGTTCGACGGCTGGATCGCCAAGCTGGTCCCTCTCTATGGCCGCGTGCTCGCGGAGCTTCGCGATGCCGGGGCCGAATGGGTGCAGATCGACGAGCCGTCCGTCACGGGCGAGCTCGAAGCGGCGGATTGGAAGCGGCTGGAGACCATCTACAGCCAGCTCGCCGCCGCCGCTCCGGAGCTGAAGCTGATGCTCCAAACCTACTTCGATGCTCCTGCCGACTATGCCGCTCTTACCGCGCTTCCGGTCGCCGGCATCGGCCTGGACTTCGTCCATGACCGCGGCGTCAATCTGCAAGCTCTCCTCTCCGGCGGCTATCCGTCCGGACGCGTACTCGGAGCGGGCATCATCGACGGACGCGGCATCTGGAGAACCGATCTGGCCAAGGCGCTGGCGCTCGTGGAGAAGATCGCTTCCGTGGTCCCTGCCGATCGTCTCCATATCCAGCCTTCGTGCAGCCTGCTGCATGTGCCCGTCAGCCTCAGCGGCGAAACCGGCCTTCCGAAAGGCCTGCGGGGAGCTCTCGCCGGCGCGGATGAAAAGCTGGAGGAGCTGACGCTTCTGACCGCTGCAGCCGCCTTCGGCACCGCCGGGCTTGGCGATCCGCAGCTTGCCGGCGCAGAGCGCATCCGGGACGGCCTGGCCGCCAACCGCGCGGCGCTCGAAGCTCTCGAAGCCCTGCCGGAGCGCCATAACGCCGCCGTGCGCGAAGAAGCGAAGCGGCTTGCGGCTGCACGCACGTTCCGTTCCAGCAGCTTCTCCGACCGCCGGCCGGTCCAGCAGAAGAAATGGCAGCTGCCCTTCCTGCCCACGACGACGATCGGCAGCTTCCCGCAGACGGCCGAAGTCCGTTCCGCCCGGGCGCGCTGGCGCAAAGGCGAGCTGCCTGATGATGCCTATGAGGCCTTCATCCGCGAAGAAATCGCCAAGTGGATCTCTGTGCAGGAGAACATCGGCATCGACGTGCTCGTTCACGGCGAATTCGAGCGTACGGACATGGTCGAATTTTTCGGCGAGAAGCTGGAAGGCTTCGCTTTCACCCGGGGCGGTTGGGTCCAATCGTACGGCTCCCGCTGCGTGAAGCCGCCCGTCATCTACGGCGATGTCCAGCTGACGAAGCCGATGACGGTCAAGGAAACCGTCTACGCCCAGTCTCTGACGAGCCATCCGGTCAAAGGCATGCTTACGGGTCCGGTTACGATTCTCAATTGGTCGTTTGTCCGCCACGACTTGCCGCGCACGGAGGTCGCCTTCCAGATCGCCCTGGCGCTGCGCAAGGAAGTCGAAGCTCTGGAATCGGCAGGCATCGGCATGATTCAGGTGGATGAGCCCGCCCTGCGCGAAGGCCTTCCTCTGAAGAAAAGCCTTTGGCCGGAAGAGCTCGAAGCGGCCGTGGACGCTTTCCGCCTCGTCACGACGGGAGTCCAGGACGAAACGCAGATCCATACGCATATGTGCTACTGCGAATTCTCGGATATCATCGACACGATCCGCGATCTCGACGCCGACGTCATCTCGATCGAAACGTCGCGCTCGCATGGAGAGCTCATCCACAGCTTCGAGGAGAACACGTACGGCAAGGGAATCGGACTCGGCGTCTACGACATCCATAGCCCTCGGGTTCCTTCCACGGAAGAGATGATCGCCATGATCGAGCGCTCGCTCCGCAACCTTGATCCGGAGCTGTTCTGGATCAATCCGGATTGCGGCCTCAAAACGCGGGGACGCGAGGAAACGGAAGCTTCGCTTGCCCATATGGTGGCCGCCGCCCGTGAAGTTCGCGCTCGCCGCTCCGCAATACAACAGGCATAATCACCCATTTTTGGTTGGGCAGTCATGCTTTCCGCTCCAAATAAAGAAGCTCTTTTCCATTCTCCGCTAGCAGAGAAGGAAAAAAGCTTCTTTTTTGTTCTCAATTCGAATAAGTTAAAATCGGTAATTCAAAAATAAATTTTACGAATGTTGATATAAATAGTGCAAATTTCCCGATTTCTTTCCGATATAAGAGTTAATTAGGTCAATGGACTTACATATACAGGAGAGGGAGTTTGCTATGAGCATTACCAGCACGTATGACAAAGCCACGCATCGGATTCAAAGCAATCTGGAAACGCTGATCCGCCAGTATTTCATCGATGAATCGACCAACACGCTTCTCCCCATCCGGTCCTACACCGAGCTGAGCAGCGAAACCAAACGCCTGTACAAACCACTCACCAAAGGCGCTCTCGCCCGCCTGGCCGGGGTTCGCCCCAATGTCATCACCGAAATCTGCCATCTGCAGCGCGGAACGCTCAACATCTACCATCTCAGTTCCATCGCGGAAGCGCTTAAGATCAAGGATATCAATGAAATCATCGAGCTGAAATAACATTCACGCCCCCCCAAAAAAGCTCCAAGCCGTTGCTTGCAATCGGCTTGGAGCTTTTTTGGGTTTGTCCATCCACGTACAGCACAGCCGCAGCCTATGGAGCTGCTGCCGCTGCTTTTTCGGACAGTAGCCCCTTCCGTATGGAGGCAGTCTGCTCTGCTTGAGGCTTTTCCTGCTTCGCTGCCATTGGAGACTCAAGCAACAAAGACGGTTCCGGCGAGTCGGGCCGCATTCGTGCATAAAAAAACTGCCCTCAAGCTCATGCGCTTGGGGGCAGCTGGCAGGCAGCTTGAACGCAGCTTCAAAACCTGCCGGTCCGTGTTTAGAAATTGAAGGTAAAGTCCTCATCGCGAAGCGGCTCCACGTTGAGGGTCCGCACATAGCCGTTGCCCTTCTTGGAGAAGAAGTCATGCTGCTTCGTGCGGGTGCTGATGCCGTTGAACACGATCGGATTGACATCCTCTTCCTCGAAGAGCGGCTCGAGGCCGAGGTTCATCATCGCTTTGTTGGCGTTGTAGCGGACAAAGGTCTTGACCTCGTCCTGAAGTCCGATGCCGCTGTACAGCTCATCCGTGTAGCGGTCCTCGTTCTCGTGCAGCGTCGTCAGGAGAGTCCGCAGCTCCTGCAGCGTCTCCGCCTGCTCCTGCTCGCTGAGGGAGGCATGGACCTCCTGGGCCAGCACGCCGACGTAGAGGCCATGAATGCTCTCGTCGCGCAGAATCAGATCGATGATCTCGCCGCTGCTCGTCATCTTGCCTTGACCGGCCAGATAGAGCGGATAGAAGAAGCCGCTGTAGAACAGGTAGCTCTCCAGCAGGACCGATGCCGCCATAGCCATATACAGCGAGCGAGGCGAGTCGATGTTGCGGTAGTAAGCCGAGATGACCGAGGCTTTCTTCTGCAGCAAAGGATGCTTCTCCACCCATTTGAATACCGCGTCGATCTCTTCCGTGGAAGCCAGCGTCGTGAAGATGCTGCTGTAGGACTTCGCATGGATCTGCTCCATCATGCCCATGAATCCGAGCACCGCCTTGCGCTGAAGGCCGTCTACATGCTCCACGAGGCTCGGCATGCCGACTCCTCCCTGAACGGTATCGAGCAGGGTGAGGCCTCCGAGCACCTTCATGTAGGTGTCTCTCTCCTGGTCGTTCAGGTACATCCAGCTCATTTTGTCGTCGGAGAGCGGAATTTCCTCGTCCGTCCAGAACTGCATGAGGTTCTGGCTCCAGAAGGTTGCGGTGTAGTCGTCGTCCGGACGGTTCCAGTTGACGGCGCGCAGCGGAGCGGAAGCGGCTGCTTCCGTGTTCAGGCCAGAGGCAGAAGGCGTATCCTGCGTAGCGAGATCGATCGGTTTCATGGGGTTTCCTCCTTGTATATCGCGGCTCGGCGGCCCTAATTAACGAGAGCCGCATCAATGCGGCTCTCGGTGATGGTCATGGAAAGATCAAACGGCGCAGCTGACGCACTCTTCCACCCCAAGGCGGTTTGTGCGGGTATAGTAGAGCGACTTGAGCCCTTTGTGCGCTGCATACAGGTAGTAGCGGGCAAGCTCGCGCGTCGTTACGCTGCTGTTGACGTGAAGCACGGCGGAGATGCCCTGGTCGATATGCTCCTGGATCTCGGCGATCAGATCGATGACCTTGAACTGATCCATCGCATAGGCGGATTTGTAATAGAAGAAATTGTCCAGAGACAGGAACGGCATCGGATAGTAGGTCGTCGAGTTCGCGTAGGTGCGGGTCTCGATCGGCTCTACGATCGGCATGACGCTGGAAGTCGCATTTTGCACGTACGAGATGCTCTGCGTCGGCGCGATCGCCAGACGGTAGGCATGGTACAGGCCTTGGCGCGCTACCTTCTCCTTGAGCTCCGCCCAGTCTGCCGGGGACGGAATCGCTATTCCCTCGAACAGCTCCTTGACGCGGGCCGTTGTCGGACGGTAGTCGGTAGCGAGGTACCGGTCGAAGTATGTGCCCTTCGCATATTCGGAACGCTCGTAGTCGCGGAAGCGCTCGTTCTTCTCCGCGGCGATGTCGGAGCTCTTCTCGATGGAATAGAAATTCATCATCATGAAGAACGTGCGGACGAAGTCTTTGGCTTCCGGGCTTTCGTAGGCGATCTTGTTCTTCGCCAGATACCCGTGCAGGTTCATCGCGCCGAGGCCGACCGAGTGCATTTCTTCGTTGGCCTTCACGACGCCCGGCGCATTGGAGACGCGGGTCATGTCGCTGACGGAAGTCAGGCCGGCCATTCCCTCGTGCACCGTTTCGCGGATTTTGCGGTGCTGCATCACGTTGGCGATGTTCATCGAAGCCAGGTTGCAGCTGATGTCGCGGCGGATCGTGTCCGCTTCGCCGAAGTCGCCGATCTCGGACGTCTCCTGCAGCTGGTAAATCTCCGTGCACAGGTTGGACATCTTGATGGAGCCGATATCCTTCAGAGCATGGTTACGGTTCGCGTTGCTCTTGTTCATAATATACGGATAGCCGGATTCCAGCTGGATCGTGGCGATCTTCACGAGCATGTCGCGGGCGCTCATGATCAGCTTCTTTTTGACGGCCGGGTTGGCCATCAGCTCGTCGTACATCTCATCCATGTCGAGATCGTCGAGATGGGAGCCGTAAGCCTTGAAGACGGAATACGGGGCGAAAGCATGCAGCGGCTTGTTCTCTTCGGCCAGCTTATAGAACTTGTTCGGCACGATCAGGCCGATCGACAGCGTCTTCAGGCGGGTTTTCTCGTCGGCGTTGATCTTCTTGCTGTCGAGGAACTCCATGATGTCCCAACCGAAGATGTTGTAGTAGGCCGCTCCCGATCCTTTGCGCTGGCCCATCTGATCGGCATAGGAGAAGGCATCCTCCATCAGCTTGAGCACCGGCATGATGCCCTTCGCCGCGCCCTCCACGCCTTTGATCGGCTCGCCGCGTCCGCGCAGCTTGGACAGGTTGACGGCGACGCCGCCGCCGATCTTCGACAGCTGCATGCAGGTCGAGAGGTTGTAGTTGATGGAGTTCAAGGAATCGTCCATCTCCAGCAGGAAGCAGCTGACCATCTCGCCGCGGCGGCTCTTGCCGGCGTTGAGGAAGGTCGGAGTCGCCGGCTGCAGGCGCTGCTCCATCATGGATACCGCCAGCGACTTGGCCAGCTCCGCGTCGCCGCGGCCCAGATGCAGAGCCGTGACCGCTACCCGGTCCGGATAATGCTCCAGGAACTGCGAGCGGTCGTTGCTGCGCATCGCGTAGTCCGTGTAGAACTTGGAGGCCGCCATATAGGAAGGGAATTCGAACTCCAGGCTGTGCGCCAGCTCGAATACGGCAACCGCTTCTTCTTCCGTATAATGGTTGTACAGATTCTCGTAATAGTCGTTCGCGATCAGATAATCGATCTTGTCCTTATGGCTTGCGAAGACAGGGCTCTTGGCCCGCGCTTCTTCCATGAATGCCGCTACGGCCTCCCGATCCTTCTCCAGCTTGAAGAATCCGTCCGCTCCGCGCTTCATAATCTCGTTGTTCAGCTCAATATGCCGCAAGGGGCTGCACCTCCCGCATGAATTGTTCGACGTCCCGCGTCGTGCCCGATAGCTCGAATTTGCAAATGACCGGCACCTCGTATTGCTCGGACAGCATATCCGCGCTGCCCGCGAAGTTGGGTCCCCAGTTGCGGTTGCCGCTGGCCGACACGCCTCGAAGATAGGAACCGCTGCGCTGCAGGAACGCATCCACGGCAGGCGGCACCTGGCCGAAGCCGGTCGTATAGGTCACGAGGACGAACGGCTCCTCCAAGGTTGTGGAATCGTCGATTTTCACGGCCGGGAATCCCAGCTTGCTGACGAATCTCTTCACATTGCCGGTACGCGAGGCGTAAGCGATCAGCATGGCGGTTCACTCCTTCAAAAAAATGTGTGGCAACTAGATGTTGTGTCTCGAACCGGAACGGGGTATAAGGAGCCCGCGCTGCCGATTACTGTCGAAAAGACAATAAAAAGGACCTGCTTGGAGGTTGTTGCTCTTGCTGCCGCTCCATCAGGCTGTGTCCGGTGTGTATGGTCGTGTTGTCTGATCCTGTCTGTGTCTGGCCGCGGAAGCTGCCTTCCGCAAGCAAATCGCTCGGCCCGGACTCCCGTTCGGGGCGGCGGCCGAAACGCTGCCGATGGCCCTCTCCGCAGCATGGCCCGGGGTGGCCGGGCCATGCTGCGGAGTATCCGGAAGAAGCATATATTGGGTCTTGACAGCTTGTCCGCTTCATGCTTCAAACTGCTATATGTAGGTCTAGGTGTTAAATTTAACACCATATATTGTGGCTGTCAAGCCGTTGACACGTATATACCCTTATGCCGGCGAATTGAAAACACCACCCCGAAAATGGACTTATTCACAGCTGTTGATAAGAACCGAAAGAGCCCTGGGAAAGTGTCCCCGGGCTCTTGTTCAGGTAATTATCCACAAGATTCTGCACGCTTAGACAGGAAGATCGGGCTTGTCGGACGGAGAATTTTTTTTGCTTTCTCCCCTCCATTTCCGAACCCTCGGGCTCTTGGCCGCCCGGCTGGCCAGGAAGACGATGCCGAGAACGGCGAGAAAGATAAAATACGACAAGATCAGCACCCGAAGATCCGCATCGGGAAAAATCAGCGAAGAGCTGATGATGCCGAACATCCATATATGGGATAGGTTTCCGACGAGGGACGACCACAGATAGGGGCCGAATTTGACCGGGGCGACGGCAGACATGAACGAAATCAGGTTGTTCGGCATGATGGGAATCGTACGAAGCAGGATGACCAGCCAGGCTCCGTATTGATCCAGGCTGCCCTGCCACCGCTCGTAGCGGTCCATCCGCGCCTGGAAGCGCCGCTGGACCTTGCCGTAGAAGAAAAAGCGGAACAGCAAGTACACGACGAGCGCGGATACCGTGCCGGCGACCCAGCTCGCCGCGAGTCCTCCTGCAATGCCCAGGATGGAGATATGCAGCATGATGATCGTGGCGAAGGGAAAGACGCCGAACAGTCCTTGGATAATAGCTAGGGGGATCGTCAGAAGCAGGATATACGGCCCATCCAGGCCGCTGGCCGTGACCAGGGCGTCTATCCACCCGTTCAATCGATCGAACATGCTCTCACCGCTTCTTTATCGAATTAAGGGGTCCTTTAATATAGTACTTAACATTTTACGTTATGACACGCGCAAAAACAAAGTCATCCTCTGGCAAGCATGGCAGTCTGAAGACCGGCTTTCCATAGCGTGCCATGATTGCGCTTCCATCGTTGGAGACGATGGCCGACATCGGAAAGTGTGCCGAATCCCCCTCTCGGAATGATGATACGCTGAATCTATTCCGGATGGCGTTCTCGCCCTGCGAGGGGGAAAAGTAAATGTTGTCGCATGAATATTTTGCGGATACACTAGCGAAACAGAAGAAAATGGAAATCAGCACCATGCTGGACAGGGAGCTGCTTGCGGCCCAAGCATGCCCGCAGAGCAGGAGCAGGCTCCGCCGCCTGCTGGCCTTCGCCGCGAACATGCTTCCGGCGCTCGGCAGAACGGCGCAGAAGAAGAACCCCAATTGAAACGGCGGTGTCAGGATGGAGCTCAATTATTTGCGCACGTTTATCGAGGTGGCACGATGCAACAGCTTCACCAAGGCCGCGGAGCAGCTGGGCTATGCCCAGTCCAGCGTCACGCAGCAGATCCAGAAGCTGGAGCTGGAGTACAACGCCAGCCTGTTCGAGCGCTACGGCAGGCATATGAAGCTCACCTCCGCGGGAGAGCAGCTGTTCGACCGTTTCGTGGAAATTCTCGCCTTGTACGACAGCTCCAAGGAGCTCGTATCCGGACAGATGAAGGGCAGCCTCGTCATCGGCACCATTGAGTCCATGATCGCCTATTTCCTCCCCCCTGTCATCCAGAAGTTCCGGCGCGCCTATCCGGACATCACCATTCAAGTTCGGCCGGTTGTCGAAGAATGCATCATCCCGAAGGTTCGATACGGCGACCTGGATATCGGATTGTTCCTCGGCAAGCCGGTAAGCGAAGACGGCCTTCATACCGCCGTCCTGAGAGAGGAGCCGCTTGTGTTCGTAGCGGAACCCTGCCACCCCATCTTCCAGGACGCGGAGCGCGGGCTGGCCTGCTTCGAGAACTTCTCGTACGTCGCCACCGAGCAAGGCTGTGTCTACCGTTCCGCCTTCGAGGCGCTGCTGGCGCGGCACGGGATCGAGTATCGGATCCATCATGAGTTCGGCAGCCTCGAAGCGATCAAGCAGTGCGTCGGATTCGGTCTCGGCGTCGGCCTGCTGCCCCGCATCACGGTAGAGCGCGAGCTTGCGCTCGGCATCCTCAAGGAACTTCCGTTCAGCCATCCCGACATCTCCATGTCCAACCAGTATCTGTATCATAAGCGCAAATGGCTCAACCCCGCTTTGCAGCATTTCATCAAGCTGCTTGAGGCCGCGATCTCCCGAGAGGCAGGAGCTCCCGAGGACGAGGCGGTCCTTCATTGAGCTCTGCCGTCGCGGAGATCTCAGAAGCGGGAGAGCAGCGCAAAAAGACAAGAATCGGGAATTCCCCGCATCCTTGTCTTTTTTGTGTCCCGTGCATACCTGCCTTTGGAACGCGATCAACCGATTGCCGGCTCCGCTTCGATAACCAGCCATTCCGGACTCCGGAAGACTGGTCGGCGCTGCATGACGATTAAGGATGGCTCAACGCCGCTTCAGCTGCCGTCAACGTGGCCAGATTCGTAACCTGGCCCTTTTGCTCCTCGTTCAAAAGATCATAGGCAGCCCGTGCGATTTCAACGAAGTAAGCTTCCGAATTGAAGACGGATATTTGCTTGATTAGAGTGATGACTACTTTAGGCGTCACATGAATGGCGACCGGATAATCATTGAAGTTGAATCCGATGGGGTTCAACTTCTCGTCGTACATGACAACGATTTTCGTGATTGTTCTCTTGCGGGCGTCGGAATTATAGGTAACGATACCGCGAGAACTATCGACATCAGAATAGAAGACGTCTTGAACGGCCGTTTGTACCGTTATTCCTTGACCTTCAAAAGGACTCTGGATATACGAAACATAACGGACATTCATGCCCATAGCAGCGGGATTTGCCTTTAATCCAGTAGCTGAAACGAATGAAAATCCCACATTTTGCATCATTTCCAGGTCTCCATTGGGATTGTCGGTCGCAATCAGGAATTGGTTTCCAGGAATGAAATTCAAGGGAGTGAAGTCATACTTCGCTTCTATTCTCGGGGATTCGGCTTGCCCATCCTTGGCAATCGAAACCCAAATGCTTCCTTTCTCCCCTTGGAGATCCCTGTTCCAAAGCTTTGTCGAGAACGCTCTTATATCGCTGTATCCTCTTCCTTGAACAAGCGGCTCAACCGCTTCCGGGCTTGAATAAACCTTTACCACCGTATCTGCCCCAGCGCCGATGACGGAAAAATATCCAGCAGCCGTAAAGCCAAGCCGGTAAGATGGAGCGAGCAGGAAGGAATAACTAATGAGATCACCCGTCTTCGAACTTACATCAAATCGAACCGTACTCATGAATCTGCTGTCGAAATTAAATTCAAAGGATCCATTGTTGAGCTTTGCTTTTACCTGCTTGTCCTGAACCATGCCTTCCGTTTGAGCATGGATGGAAACTTTTTCTGCATTAAAGTCAAAATTGAACTTTA
Organism: Paenibacillus humicus NBRC 102415; assembly: GCF_004000905.1. Lineage (GTDB taxonomy): Bacteria > Bacillota > Bacilli > Paenibacillales > Paenibacillaceae > Paenibacillus_O > Paenibacillus_O humicus. Next base: position 4,381 of record NZ_BIMD01000066.1, on the reverse strand, counting down.
CGGAAGTCGCCGAGCCTGCTATCCCGCCCGAAGCGACATATACCTGTGTCATCGGATCAAAAGGCTTATCGAGCGTCATTCCTTCCACAGTCAAGCCTTTGATGACGTCGCCTATCTGTTCAGGCTGTTTCAGCCTGGCTATCGCAGCTTCGGCGGAGAGCAGGTCCGCCGAATTCGTCACCAAAGCCTGCTCCGCTTGACTGAGCCTGTTGTAAGCGGCTCGGGCGTCGATGACCAAGCTCTCGAAATCCAATGTCACAGGCACCGGAATCCGTTTGATCATCTCGCGGACAACAGCCGGATTGACTGCCGTCTTGACATGCAGCGGAACAACGGCAAAGCCTACCACATGATAGGAAGCATCGTAGAAAAAGACCTTGAAGTACGTATCAAAATCGCTCGGAGCGTATCCCCAGTCCCAATAAATCTCCGTGAAAGGAGTATTAATTTTTCGGAGGGCGCCATCCGTCGCCAAATAGCGTTTGCCCTCCTCGCGGGTGGCATGCTGCCCGGGATCGGCTCTCCAGCTGCCGGCTGCCGCGTAGACAGCACCCGCAACGCCGAGAGGCTGTCCGTCAAAGCTCAACCGGATGGAATAGTTGCCGTCAAGATGTCTGTCTTTCATTTCCGCATCGGTCAATTGAGAGGCCGTCAGACCAGCGGCGGAGTTCGGCTCCAAAGGATAGAAATTGTAGGAGCAAGCCTCCTTCTCCCCCCCATTGAGGCTCAGCCAGACCGTTCCTTCCATGCTGGTGCTTGCCCTTAGAGAAACGGAATCGTTAGTGGCCACTTGTGCATCGTATGCCGTCTCATCCGATTTATTCAGGAACAGGCTTACGCGATCGCCTGCTTTAAGCCCACTGATGTCGAATAAGCCCGGACTGACGGTCGTCTTCTCCGCAAGCGTACGCTCGTAGGTAACGAGAATTGTATAGCCTCCAAGGCTCTCTCCGTCCAGACCAGCCATGCCGACATAGACATAATTGGCTTGGCGCGCAGCTTGAACATAAGTGAACGAGCCGTTTTTCAGAGCCGCCTTGGGAGCTACCTCTTCTCCATATACCGTCTGAACTTCTACGCTCACCTTCAGATCGCCGGAAGCGGCGGCGTTCACTTGCAGCGGTCCGGCTGCATAGCTAAGAGGAAGGACGACCTTGTACTCATGCTCTTTCGGATCGAATCCTGTCTTGCCGCTGTCTCCCCACCAAGCAAGGGGATAACCGCTGATGGACAAGGAAGAAAGAGCGGCCTGCTGTCCGGGAAACCATGGCGGCGGAGTTGTCGTCGGCTGGACGGTCGGCGCCACCGTTGGCGGAGGGCTCAGCGTTGGCGCTATAGTCGGCGCTGGCGTCAGTGTAGGTGCGACGGACGGTGTCGCCGTAGGTGCTGGACTCAGGCTCGGCGCAACAGTCGCCGTCGGCGTTGGGCTCGGCGTCGGCGCAACAGTCGCCGTAGGCGCTGGCGTCGCTGAGGGCACCGGGACCGGGAAGAAGCCTCCCCCGCCGACGATCGGCGCGCTGCTCGGCGATGGGGTTGGGACACCGGCTCCGCTCAAGGCTTGAGGCGCCGTCTCGAACTTGGACGCCGAAGCTCCCGTTCCAAGCAGGGCTTCCTTGATAACGCCTGTTCCACTCGCTTCAATAGGAGCATCCAGAACAAGCTTGCGGACCGTCGTCCCGGCGCTCAGTTCAAGAAGCGAGCCTGCCGTAGTCGAACGGAAGGTCAGCTCATCCAGAACGGTGCCGCCGCTTGCGGCGATCCGTACCGGAGAGCCCTTCTTCTCGACGAAGACGCGGAAAAGCGTTCCGTTCTGGATATGGACGGAGTGAAGGCCGCCTCCGCGCACATACGTCGTTCCCTTGACGGCGACTCCGGCAAGGAAGACGTCGCCCTCGCCGATGCCCTCGCCAAGGACAAGGTCTCCTTCGACAACGGTATTCCGGATCGTGACGCCGGGGGCCGTGACCGACACGTCTCCTTTGAGCGTGCGCGATCCCGCCAGCGGACCGTAGACGCCTTCGCTGCTGTAGAGCGTGCCTTTTGCCGCCTCGGCAGCCTGCGCGGCTTTGCCGATCGCGACGATGGCTTCAGCTCTCGTCAGATGGCCTCCAGGACGGAACGTGCCATCCTTGTAGCCGTTCAGCACGCCTTGAGATACGAGAGACGCGACTGCCGCCCGGCTCCAGGAAGCCAGCTTGTCCGCATCCGCGAATGCCGCCGGAGCTTCCGCGCCGCCTTTGCTGCCGGATGCGCTCGCCAGCATGACCGCCGCTTCCTGGCGAGTGACCTTGGCGGACGGACGGAACGTGCCGTCCTCATAACCGCCCGCATAACCGGCGTAAACGGCTGTCGCCACCGTGGAATATTCCCAGCTGCCCGGCTTGATATCCTTGAAACCGGCTGCCAAAGCGCCCTGAAGGCCGAACGCCCGGTTGATCAGAGCGGCGAGCTCGCTGCGCTTGACCGGATCGTTGGGATGCACGCTTCCGTCGTCATACCCTTTCAGCTTGCCTTCCGCCAGCCATTTTTCCAGCTCGCTCTGGGCCCAGTGCCCCTGGATATCGCTCGCCCTCGAAGCCGAAGGCGCCGATGCCGCGGCTGTCGTGCCGGCGCTTGTCCCGCTGGCGAATCCGCTCGATGGAGCTGCGATCGTCGCAGCGAGCAAGCCCGATAGTCCTGCAGCCACAATTCTGATGCCGATTCTCTTGTTCCCCACCCATATTCCTCCATATAATCCACATAAAAACGATTCCAAGGTAGGTTATACCATCCATTGAACATCCTGGCAATTGAAATCTTTCGCTTGCCGAATCCGTGTTCCCAGTCCTTTTTCAAGTCCTTTTTTAAGTCCTGATTTATCCCCTTTTCCCCATTAATTCTACAGCTGGTTCTCATTTCGCCGTGTGGGATTGCCGCCCTTCTCATTCCGCCATGCGGGATTCACTCAGCCTCATGCATGCGTATGCCTCCTCGAACAATTGCGCTAAAACAAAAAAAAAGACCGCCCCAGTCATTGTCATGACGGTAGGGCAGTCTCTTTAGTTCATAATTCATTACGAAAGGATCAGACCGGCACGGCCGGCTCCTGCACCGCGTCGATGCTTGATTTCTTGCGGCCGGATATACCGAAGTAAAGAGCGGTCAAGGCAAGCGCGATCGCCGCATAGATGCCCAGGCAACCCATTTGCGAGTAAATGACCGACGAGTCGCCGCTGCCGATCGCCGCTCTGAGCCCCGTGATGCTGTGGGACATCGGCAGCCATGGATTCACGGCCTGCATCCATTCAGGCAGCAGTTCCTTGGGGAAGGTGCCCGCGCTCGAGGTGAGCTGCAGAATCATCAGCATAACGACCAGATAGCGGCCGACTTGATCGCCCCAGGTGACGAGAGCCTGAACGATGAGCGTAAAGGTCAGGCTGGCGGCAAAAACGAGGGCGACGAACAAAGGCTTATCCGCGATCGTCAGCTTGAGTCCGTACATCAGGATCAGCGTCGCTACGACCGACTGGCTGATGCTCATGAGCACATACACCGATGTGCGGCTCATGAAGCGTCCGAGCCTGCCCGCGCTCTCCTGGAACGAATGGCGCGATGAAATGACGGTCGTGAAGAACAGCGCTCCGACGAACAGCGCCATCGAGATGAAGTACGGGGCGATGCCGACGCCGTACAGCTCGATTTTGCGCGAGCCGTCTTCTTTGATTTGGACGGGATCGGCGAACATATCTACCGTCTGCTGCCCGTCCTTGATGTCGGAAGTTTTGTCGGCGCCTTCCTTCAGCTTGGTCTGCAGCTCTCCCGAGCCGTCGATCAGCTTGGTCGTGCCGTCCTTCAGCTCGCCCGCGCCATTTTCCAGCTTGACGGTTCCGTCCGCGACGGAACCGACGCCGCCGGCCAGCTGGCCGAGGCCGCCCGCAAGCTGCGAGGCGCCGCTGCTGAGATCCTTCGCTCCGCTCGCCAGCTTGGTTCCGCCGGATACAGCGTCGCCGAGCTTGCTATTGAACTGCTGCAGTCCCGTCTGCAGCTGGCCGGTGCCGGCTTGCAGCTGCTGCGCTCCGGCGAGCAGCTGCTTCTGAGCGGCGCTGAGCGAGGTGCTTCCTGCCAGCAGCTGCTGCTGGGCTCCGTTCAGCGACTTGCCGCCGTCAAGCAATTGCTGCTGGCTGGCAGCCAGCTGCTGGCCGCCTGCGGTCAGCTGCTTCTGAGCCGCGCTCAGCTGGCTGCTGCCCTGCGCGACCTGCTGCGTCGCGGCGAGCAGCTGCTTCACCTGCTCGTTGTCCGCGAGCTCGGGATTCGCCTTGACGAGCTGCTCCCAGCCAGCCGCGACCTGCTCGGCTCCGCCGGCCACCTTGGCGCCGGCTTCCTCGGCCGAGGCCAGCGAATC
>NZ_BIMD01000065.1 GCF_004000905.1 Paenibacillus humicus NBRC 102415 | reverse complement strand
CTCTTCTCTTCTCTTCTCTTCTCTTCTCTTCTCTTCTCTTCTCTTCTCTTCTCTTCTCTTCTCTTCTCTTCTCTTCTCTTCTTCTCTCACCGTCCTCCTCTCCTTCCTTCTATCTTCTCCTATCTTCCTTTACCTTCTTCTCTCTTCTTCTCTCTTCTTCTCTCTTCTTCTCTCTCTTTCTGCCCTTCTCTCATCCTCTTCCTTATCTCGCCCTCTTCCTTATCTCATCCTCTTCCTTATCTCATCCTCTTCCTTAACTCGCTTTCTCCTCTTTTATCTCCTTCTCCCTCCTCCTCCCTCCTTCTCCCTCCTTCTCCCTCCTTCTCCCTCCTTCTCCTCTTCCGTTCCCATCGCTCCTCCCCCATACTTTCACGCAGCTCTCCCCCTAAAATCAAAAAGGCCGTCCGCAAGGGACGGCCTCTGGCCTCTTAAAGCGATTTGAATCAAGCTGGAGCCGCTCTTCCGTTCACAGAGGCGCTGCCTCCGTGAAACGCCTCTCTTACCAGGCGTATGCGTTCGGAGCTTCCCCGCCCGGGCCGGGGAAAATTTCGTCGATCCGCTGCAGGACGGACTCGTCCAGCTTCAGCTCGACCGCACGCAGGGAGCGCTCGAACTGCTCCAGCGTCCGCACGCCGATGATCGGCGCCGTCACAGCCGGCTGATGCAGCAGCCAGGCCAGCGACACCAGGTCTTCCGTCTCGCCCAGCTCGTCGCACAGACGGCCATACTGCTCCAGCTGGTCCTTGTGCTTCTCCCAGCGCTTGTCGCCGCTGCGCTGGCCGGCCTCGCCGCGGCGGATGTTGCCGGAAAGCAGGCCGCCGTCGAGCGGGCTCCATGGAATGACGCCGATGCCGAGCGCCTTGGCGGCAGGCAGCACCTCGAGCTCCGGCAGGCGGGTCAGCAGGTTGTACTTGTGCTGCTCCGAGACGAGCCCGAGGAAGCCGCGGGCTTTGGCTTCTCCCTGCGCGACCGCGAGATCCCAGCCGGCAAAATTGCTGGAGCCGACGTAGCCGATCTTGCCTTGGGCGACAGCCGTCTCGAAGGAGCCCCAAAGCTCGTCCCAACGGACGCTGCGGTCGATATGATGCATCTGGTACAGCTCGATATGATCCGTCTGCAGGCGGGTCAGCGAGCCCTCCAGATGGCGGCGGATCTTATAGGCAGACAGTCCGGCTTGGCTGTTGGGGCCGTCATGGCTGTCATGCATGTCGCCATAAGCTTTTGTCGCGAGCACGGTCCGTTCCCTGCGGCCGCCTCCCTGGGCGAACCAGCGTCCGAGGATTTCTTCCGTCCGGCCGGAATTCTCTCCCCAGCCGTAAATATTGGCGGTATCGAAAAAGTTGATTCCGGCATCCAGCGCCGCGTCCATGATGGCAAAGGCATCCTTCTCCTCCGTGCCGACTCCGAAATTCATCGTTCCCAGGCACAGGCGGCTCACCTTGAGCCCCGTTCGTCCGAGCGTAGTGTATTCCATCGCTTTCCAACTCCTTTTTCTAGAGAAATGAGGATCAATGGCAAGATGGCTGGCAGACTATTCCTTTATACCATAAATCACTGCTGCGTATAATCTCCGTTGCGAGTAGGCCGGAGGCCGCCGCCGTCCGACGCCGAAAACAACTTTACCGGCAAATTTCAAAATCTCCATCTTCGCATGATCTTACGTTAACAAGAGACCCGTATACTGGAAGACAGACTTATCCACGCCCCAGGAGGTGCCACCGTGACCATGCAGCACGCAGAGCTTCCGCACCGGCAGCCCAAGCTGATGATCCTGTACGCTTCTTATGGAGAAGGCCATCTTCAAGCCGCTCTGGCCGTGAAGGAATCGCTCGCCCGCAAAGGCAACGACCGGACGGTGCTGATCGATCTGATGGCCGAAGCCCACCCGCTGCTCAATGAAATGACCCGTCTCGCCTACCGCTCCAGCTATACGGTCATGCCCGGCTTGTACGGCTGGCTCTACGACCGTACCCGGCCGATGAAGCCGGATTCCAGGCTCGCGGCATGGCTGCATTCTTTCGGACGAAACAAGCTGCGCCAGGTGCTGCTGCGCGAGCGCCCAGACGCGGTGCTCCATACCTTCCCCCTGTTCGCCGGCCTCGCCTTCAAGCAGACGCTTCTTCCCGGCATGCTCACCGCCGCCGTCGTCACCGATTACGATCTTCATTGCCGCTGGGTGCATCCCGGCATCGACCGCTACTATGTGCCTACCGAGGACTTCGGCCGGGAGCTTCATGCTCTGGGCATCGCCGGCTCGCGCATCTGCGTCAGCGGCATTCCGGTCAAAAAGGGCTTCCGCATGCCGGAGAGCCCCGAGCGGGCGGCGGAGCCGTTCGCCCGCTACGGCCTCGACCCCCGTCTGCCGCTCGTGCTGATCATGGGCGGAGGCAGCGGCGTCATGAGCGGAATCCTCGACGCCTGCAGCCGCCTGCTGAGGATGGACAATCTTCAGATCGCCGTCATCTGCGGACGGAATGAAGCGCTTCGGGCATCGGCCGCCCGAAGGTTCGAGCGGCATCCGGAACGGTCGCGGCTGCATCTGTTCGGCTATGTCGAGACGATGCCCGAGCTTATGCCGCTGGCCTCCTGCCTCGTGACCAAGCCCGGCGGCCTCACGCTGGCCGAAGGGCTGGCCGCCGGGGTTCCTCTGTTCGTCTACCGCCCGGTACCGGGACAAGAGCTCGGCAACGCCTCCTATCTCGCTTCCAAGGGAGCCGTGGAAATCGTCCGGTCCCCGGCCCGGCTCGCGGAAGAAATCATGAAACTCTTTGCCAGTCCTGAACGTCTTACCGAGAGAAGGTTCGCAAGCTCCTCTCTGGGCCTCCCCGGCGGCGCCGATGCCGTCGCCGAGGATTTGCTATGGCGTCTGGGCGGGTATACTTAATGGCAACAGGCCTTACCAGCCGAGCAAGGAGGAACCCGTACATGAATCGATTCCTGAACCGCTCCCTTGGCATCGGAGGAACCGAGATCCCCCTCTATGCCGTCATTCTTCTGCTCGTGGAATTCGCGCGCGGCGCTGTCCTCATCAGCTTCCTGCCCTTGTACGGCAAGCGTGAGCTCGGACTTACGCTGGATGCGGTAGGTGCCGCCATTACGGCGCATTATCTCACCGATACCGTGCTCAAGATGGCCATCGGCTATTTGCTTGACCGCTTCTCCATCCGTTTTGTCGTCATGGCGGGCATGATCGCATCGGTCGCCGGCGTCGTTCTTCTCCCCTTTGCGGACGTTCCCTGGCTGTTCATTCTCGCGGCCGCCATTTACGGAATCGGAATCTCGCCGATCTGGATCGTCTGCCTGACCCAGGTGACAGAGGAACGAAGAGCGGCCCAGATGGGGTTTTTATACATGATTTGGCTCGGGGGACTTGGCGCAGGGCCGATTGTATGTAATATAGTCATGGACCACAGCAGCCGCGCGGCTTATCTGATGATCCTGTCCAGCGTCCTGCTGGCATCTGTTCTGTCGCTCTTCATCAGCGGACAGCAGCGCTCGGCCGTCGAGCGGGTGCCGCTGCGGGAGCAGCTGCCCGCCATGAAGCAGCGCTTGTCCCAGATCAGGCTGCTGCTTCCGGGCATGGTGCTGCAGACGGCCGGCGCAGGCATGCTCGTGACCGTGCTTCCGACGCTGGCCACCGGCCGGCTGGGCCTCACCGGCGCCCAATACTCCCTCCTGCTGACAGCCGGAGGCGTATTCACGCTCGCCGGGCTCGTCCCGTTCGGCAAGCTGTCGGACCGGCTGCGATCGTTCCGCCGCTGGTTTCTCGTCATCGGCTTTTTCGCCGTTGCGGCTGCGCTCTACGCTCTCGCCTACGCTTCGGGCCTCTGGCTGTGCATCGTCATCGCCGCTCTGCTGGGCTTGTCCTACGCAGCCGTCCTGCCGGCATGGAACGCCTTGCTCGCAGCCTATATTCCACCGGGCCAGCAAGGACTCGGCTGGGGTCTGCTCAGCACTGTGGAGGGCATCGGCGGCATGATCGGCCCGGTGCTCGGAGGGCTGATCGCCTCCTGGAGAGGAGAGCCCTTCGTCGTCTGGATCAGCGCCCTGCTGTTCGGACTGATCGGCGTCTGCTACTGTTTTCTTCCGCTGGCCGAAGCCGGCAAGCTCGATCCCAAATAGAACAGGTTGTGTGAAGCATGAGCATCGTCCAGGACTGGATACGCGAAATCAAAACCATGAACCCCCAGCAGCTGGAGCATACGCTGCAGCAATTTTCCTCCTACGGCCCTTTGCCGGGAATTCTGCTGCCGCTCGCCGAGGCATTCATGCCTTTTTTGCCGCTTTTTCTGTTCATTGCGGCAAATGCCAATATTTACGGATTGGGCTGGGGCTTCCTGTATTCCTGGATCGGCGTCTCTGCAGGCTCCATCTGCGTATTCTGGATCGCCCGCTCCATGGGCGGAGGCCTCGGGATGTGGCTGGAGCGCCGCTTTCCGCGCGTGGGCGTATTCTTCGACTGGCTGGAGCGCCGGGGCTTCACGCCGATCTTCCTGCTCGCCTGCTTCCCGTTCTCCCCTTCGGTGCTCGTCAACATCGCATCGGGCCTCAGCAGCGTCCCGTTCCGCACCTTCTTCGTCGCGGTCGTTCTCGGCAAGGCGGTCATGATCTTCATCATCTCCCTGCTGAGCTTCAATATCGGCGATCTGGCGCCATGGCGCATCGTGCTTGCCGTATGCGTCATGGTCATTATGTGGCTGGGCGGAAAAAGACTCGAAACCCGTTACCTGGCTAAATAAGACAAGCCTTGTCCAGCGGAAGGCCTCGGAAAAAGGAGTCGCAGCAGACGGAAATCATTTTCTGTTCGCTGTCGTCCCCAGATTCTCTCCTTTCTGCCGCGGTTGAAATAGGGGATATGGCGCCCTCCGTTTGGCCTCGTCCGGAAGACGGGGCCTTTTGGGCGTTCGTTCCGCTTGCGCAGCTGCGCGGCGGCCAGGCAAGGAAAGCCGGCACTCCCTTCCCCATCAGGCATCTCTTTGACGGCTATGGTCGATATTGGCCGCTTCGGCTCCGATTAGCGGCCGCTTCCCCTACACAAACTGTATAGGCATCTCCCGCGAAAGGAGGATGGCCATGTCCGGCGAACAGCCTTCATTCAAGCAGACCTTCGCGCGCAAAGCCCAGTCGGAAGCAGACCGCTCCGGCAAAGGCAAAGCCGCGGCCAGCGCCAAGCAGTCCGAAGCGGATGCCGCCGCTGTCCGCAAGCACGGCGTCTAACCAGACCCTATACACTCAGGAGGGATCGCATGAGCGAGAAGCCTAGCCATAATGAAATGGAGCCGATCTCGGGTGAGCATGTCGAGGTCGACGGCGTTTATACGAACCAGTGGGGCCGTCAGGAAAAGCTGCAGCGCGGCGATGCCTTCCCCGCGGATCCGATGTGGGGAACGACGGAGTGGAAGCTGGCCGAGCTTGAATTCAGCAACCATCATGCCGGCCATACCGACCCGCGTGAAATCCCGCATGACAGCGCGAACGACCCCGAGAACCACTTGCAGCATCCGCGCCGCCACAAGCACAAAGAGCATCGCGGAGACGAATAAGCGACAAGCAAAAGGCGTACCCTCTTCATAGAGAGTACGCCTTTTTTATGGTGCCGGCCAAGCGGAATTCAGCCGAAGCCGAATGGATCAGTTCTTGATTCGGCTCGGCTCTGCTTCTTCGGAGGCTGCAAGCGCCGGACGGCTGTCCTCCGCTTCCCTGTCCCTGCTGTGCACCTGATCAATGATCTTCTCCAGCCGCCGGAGATGATAGCCGTATTCGAACAGTGCGGCGGCGACGAACACGAGCCGCCGGTGCTGATCCGGATCGTCCCGCAGGTAATCCGTCAGCTGCCGGGCCAGCCGAGTTCCTGTAATCGCTTCCGATGGCACGCAGGCATGCGGCTTGATTTTGCCGTCCAGCTTGAGCAGCAGATGCTCGTGGTACTTGGTCAGCTCCTCGATCTGGGCGTCCAGCTTGACCGCCCAATCCTCCGCTCCGGGAGAGGCGAAGTAATGCTCCTCCACGACGTCCAGCAGGTCGGCTCCCTTGGTGACCGCCTTGATGAGCTGCTTGGCCAGCAGCAGCTGGCGCGCCCGCTCGGCGCGGCTCGAAGCCCGCAGGGAACGCTCGTCCACGAGCACCTTGTAGCGTTCGTCCAGCTTGCCGATCGTCCCGTGCAGCTTGGCCTTCTCGTCGTTGTACACCTGCTCTTTCATTTCGTCGGAGATGGAGGTGCGCAGGAGCAGCGACAGCTGCTGGTAGGATCGGTGCACGTCGCTGTGGAATTGCTTGCGCGGCCTCGGCGGGAAGACGAGCACGTTGACGGCGAAGGCCGCTCCCATGCCGGTCAATACCTGGAGGAAACGCTCCACGGCGAACGTCCAGCCGGTCGCATTGGCTTCCATGACGGCCACGACGGTTACGAGCGTCAGCCCCACCGTCGATTCCATTTTCAAGCGGATGCTGACGAGTATGACGGCTATGATGACAATGCCGACCGCGATCGGATTGTTGCCGATAAGCTGCACGGCTCCCAGCGCGATCATCGCGCCGAGCAGATTGGTCTGGAATTGGTCGCTCACCTGCTGCCACGAGCGGAAAATGGACGGCTGCAGGGTGAATATGGCTGAAACGGCAGCCAGAATCGGAGAGCTGAACTGGAAGAGCTCGCTCAGGTAGATGGCCAGCGCAACGGCGATGCCGGTTTTTAGCACTCGGGCCCCGATGGTCATAAGGGTTGAAATCCTCCTTCTCAGGCAGGCGAATGGGTATTCTTCTTCTTCTCTTATACCCTGTTGCTCCATTGCCTGTAACGTATCCCATGCCCGCTCGAATTCGGGCAACTGCTATATTGTACATTTTTTTCATTTCAATTTATACCTGGCATCGGCTTGCCTCCCGGTTTGAAACCAGAGCAACATCGCTTGGATCAAAAAAGAAGCGCGGACCGGGCATGAATCCCGATCTGCGCTCCTATCGGCAGGTCCTGCTCCTCGCTCCTCCGCCCCGCCGTCACGAGCCCAGGCTGCCCAGCGAGCTTCTTCTCGCGTCCGCGCAGTAGGGCAGATAGATCTGGAACGAGGTCCCTTCTCCCAGCTCGCTCGCCACCCGGATCCTTCCCTTGTGGTTGTCCACGATCTTGTAGGAAACCATCAGGCCAAGCCCCGTCCCCTTATCCTTGGTCGTATAAAAGGGCTGCCCCATCTTGGACAGCTGCTCCTCGTCGATGCCGGGTCCCTCGTCCTTGACGGTGACGAGCACCTCTTCCTCCCTGAGCTCGGTGGAGATGATGATCTTGCCTCCCTCGACCATGACCTCGATCGCATTTTTGAGCACGTTGATGAACACTTGCTTCACCTGGGGCTCGACGCCGTAAATCCAGAGCGGCTCGGATCCGTATACGGCCTCGATCTCGATGCCGTACAGGGAAGCTTGAGACTCCAGAAGCAGCACGGTGTCGAGCATGGTTTCGCGCACGTCGGTATAATCCATCTCATATACTTGGGGTTTGGACAGCATCAGCAGCTCGCTGACGATATTCTCGATCCGGTTGAGCTCGGATTTCATGATGTCGAAGTAGGGGCTGCCGGAAGTGCGGCCGCTGGCGATCAGCTGCAGAAAGCCTTTCAGCGAGGTGAGCGGATTGCGGATCTCATGCGCGATTCCGGCTGCGAGCTGACCGGCCACATAGAGCTTCTCGGAGTTGATCAGCAGCTCTTCGTTTTTCTTCCGTTCGGATATGTCGCGGATGATGACGATCGCCACCGGCTGGCCGGAGAAGGTCGATTCCGAATGGATCAGCTCCGTGCTGATCGGCCGGCCTCCCAATGTGAACCAGTCCAGCTCGATCGCGACCGCGGGAGCCTGGGGAGACGGCCTGCTTGAAGGCTTGCCTCCGCGCGGATGGCGGGCCAGATGGCTGCGCAGACGCTCGTGGCAGTCCGGACACAGGAACCGGTAGACCGACTTGCCGACCATGTCGGATTCATCCGCCGCCTCGAACATCCTCAGTCCGGAACGGTTCACGAATTCCCACTTGCCTTCGCTGATGACGGCAATCATATCGATGGAATTCTCCACCAGCAGCTTGTAGCGTTCATTGATCAATCCGTAGCGGCGGTCTGCAACCCAGGCGACGATGCTGAAGCTGAAGATGATGACAGTTGCAAGGGCAAGCAGCAGCCCCATGAACATCAGGTACTGGTCGATCCTGGCGGTCGGCTGCTCCGACGAGCCCCGGCCGTAGGAGAGGGACTCGAGGGCGAGCAGATGGAAGGCGATCGCCCCGGTTCCGAAGACGAAGCTGGCCGGAAAACGGCGTTTTCCCCCATGTTTCATATAGACTTGCAAGGAAGAGTAGGTACCGGCCAGCAAGACAGCCAAACCGGCGGCCAGCAGCGATGGATTCAAGTCGAAAAGCCGGACATGGTGCATCAAGACGCACATGTAGTGCATGAAAGCGACAGAAGAGGCGATAATCAGGGAAGAAGCCCCCAGCCGGAGCTTGCTTGTCCCCCCTTCTCCAAGCAGCAGAAAGGCGGAATAAGCCGCTCCTCCCAGCAGGAACAACGCCAGGAAGGATTCCGCCGTAATCGATACCAGGTAATTGGAAGCCAGCATGGCGACGAAATGCATGGACCATACGCCGAGGGCGAATACGGCTGAAGAGCCGAGAAACCAGTAATGGCGGAACGGGCGGCGGCTGTTCAAATTACCAACCATGCTGAACATCGTATAGGCGGAGAAGACGATGATCGTATAAGCTAAGGACATGTAGAAGGCATGGTCAAGCTGCATCGTCGAAATCATCCCGTTCTGTATAAGAAATGGGCTGCAAAAAAATGGATTTTGCCTTGAAATTCGACGTACCCGCGAAAAATCCTTTTGGAATGAAGAATCGTCTTTTTGACGATGCCGTTCCATCCGTTCACCGCAGCAGCAGATGAAAGGAATCCGCCCATGAAAAAAGAACTGTTCGATATTTTCGATGACAGCTGGACCCGCATCGGAACAGCCACCCGCGCCGAAACGCACCGGCTCGGCCTGCGCCACCGCTCCTTCCATTGCTGGCTCGTCCGCGGCTCCGGCGAAGGCGCCCTCATCCGCTTTCAGAAGCGGCGGGAAAGCAAGGATACCTATCCCGGCTTGTACGATATTACGGCCGCCGGCCATCTGTCCGCAGGGGAAGATATCCGCGATGCCGTCCGCGAGCTTGAGGAGGAGCTTGGAATCTCCGCCGCCTTTGAGGACCTGCTGCCGCTCGGCTATTCGATTGAAAGGTCGGAGGGAATAGCGGGAGGCGTCCCTTTCGTGGACCACGAGCGCTCGGAGGAGTTCGCCCTCCGCTGCTCCCTCCCCCTTCTGGAGCACCGGCTCCAGCATGAGGAGGTGGCCGGCATTTACGAGGCGCCGGCCGAGGGACTGATCGGCTTGTTCGAAGGCAGGCTGGAGGCGCTATCCGTTCAGGGAGCCGAATGGCCGGAGCTCGCAGGCTCGGGGGCGGATACGGCCCTATCCGAAACCGGGCTTGTGCCGGTCACCCGGAAAATCCGCTCGGAGGACTTTGTTCCTCGTCCGGCCGGTTACTACGCCTCGCTGTTCAGGCGTCTCAGCGAGCTTCCTTGAACCAAAAAGCCTTGCCTTCTCCATCGGGAGCCGGCAAGGCTTTTTGGGCAATGCGACGCCGTTCAGGGCTTTGGCGGCTTTGTTAGACCTGGCGGCTTTTTGCAGCCCTGGCGGTTTTCAGGGCTTTGGCGGCTTTGCGGGCGGCAGGTGCAGCCGCCTTCCGGGCGGATCCCGCAGCCGCTTTGCGGGCGGATCCTGCAGCCGCCTTCCGGGCGGATCCTGCACCCGCTTTGCGGGCGCTTCCGCGTCTGGAAGCTTTCTTGCGGACATTTCCCGCCGGAACGACGCTGCTCAGCAGGCCGGGAATCGGTCCCGGGGCTCCCGGCCCGGGCACTCCGCCTCCGAAGCCGCTCAAGCCGGGCATTCCAGGCATTCCAGGCATTCCGGGCATTCCAGGCATTGTCCCCATACCTTGCATTCCGGGCATTCCAGGCATTGTTCCCATACCTTGCATTCCTGGCATGAAGCCGGGCTGCGGCGATAGGCCTCCCGGTAATCCGCCCGCACCCTGGCTCCGCTGCCAGTTGGAGTACCAGTTGTCGATCAGTCCGTGGATCTGGTAGAAGTAGGTCGAGCGAGGGGCAATGTCCAGATCCCGCAGGATAGGCTCGCCCAGCACCTCGGAGCCGGCATCGTGGATGCAGGCGTGGATATGCTCGATAAAGCGGCCCAGATCGTCCGACGTCGCAAAGGATTGCGGCTGGTAACGGACGCGCATCTCGCCGTTCCCGTCGTAACAGGAGGACATGCGGATGCCTTGCGGAACTTCGCTCCACGGAGCCACCAGCGACATGTCGAGCCCTTGGCCGCGGTACCAGTCGAGCACCTTGCGGATATATTGCCGGTGGAAGCTCAGGAACTTGTCTCCCCATCCAATCGGAGGATTGTCGTTGTCCATGACATGGTTGGCATGATGCCACCGGCGGTGTTCTTCAAGCAGATCGCTTGGAAAATTGGGAATAATCATCGTGGAAGGCCCTCCCTGGTCCATAGGTTGCTACCACAGGATATGCAGCCGCCCTCGGGCTAGTGCCTTCCGCTCCGGTCTGCTCCGGTGAATTCCACTCGGCTCCGGTCCGCTCCGGTCAGCTCCGGTCCGCTCCGGTCAGCTTCGGTCGTCGTAATAACGATGCTCGGCGTGCATCCGCCCGCCCGATAGTTCAAGAATTCCGTAAGAATAGCGGGGCTGGCGCCTCTTCTGGACCGGAGATCCGGGGTTGAACAGGAGCAGGTCTCCCTCCCGCTTGCTGTAAGGGGTATGGGAGTGGCCGAACAGAATCAGGCCGACCCCGTCGTCAGGAAAATTCGACCGCGCCTTCTGCTCCGTCCATCGGCCTTGGCCCAGGTCGCCGTGCACGATGCCGATCCGGCAGCCTGCGAGCTCGATCAGCTTGCGCCTGCCGTAGCGGCGCACGAGCTCGGGGCCGTCATTGTTGCCCGCGACTCCGTCTACCGGCGCGATGTCCTCCAGCAGGCCGGCGACGCGGGGATGCGTCCAATCTCCGGCATGCAGGATATAGTCCACTCCGCGCAGCCCTTCCACAAGCGCATCCGGAAGCTTGGATGCCGAAGCGCCAAGATGCGTATCCGATACGAGTCCAATCCGCATGAGTCCGTCCCCTTTCTTTCGCAGCTTCGGTTCCAGCTTAGCACAAATAAGATCCTTCCCGATACGCTTCAGGAACGCTTTGATCGCCGCATCGATTCGTATTCGGCCGGGCCGCTCTGGTACAATAAGAAGACCGCTACCGCGGCATCCGAAAAAGAACAAGGGGGATCGAGCAGACCCGCCGGCGCTGCTCCGGCAAGAGGGCTGCATTCGCCATGAGCCATAACCTACCCAATAAGCTTCGCGAAGCCGCCGCCCATCTGGAGAACCGCTTCCAGGAACGGGAGGAGCTGATCCGCGTTCTCCTGCTGGCGCTGATGAGCGGCGAACATCTGATGCTGGTCGGGCCTCCAGGCTCGGCCAAGTCCCAGCTCGCCCGGAGCGCTGCCGCCCTGTTCGGCAGCAGCCGCAGCTTCGATTATTTGCTGACCCGGTTCACGACGCCCGACGAGCTGTTCGGCCCCGTCTCCCTGCAGCAGCTCAAGCAGGACCGCTACGTCCGCCAGACGCAGGGTTATTTGCCCGAGGCCCGCTTCGCCTTCCTCGATGAGATCTTCAAGGCGAGCAGCGCCATCCTGAACTCGCTGCTCTCGATTCTGAACGAGCGGATCTTCTACAATGGGGCGGAAGCCAAGGAAGTGCCTCTGCTCTCGCTCATAGCTGCGTCCAACGAGCTGCCGGAGGAGCAGGAAGGGCTCGCCGCCCTCTACGACCGCTTCCTCTTCCGCTACGAAACCCGCTATCTCCAGCAGATCGCCAGCTTCGAGCGGATGTTCCAGGGGCCGGATACGCCCCCGCCCGCCCTGCTCGATGCCGGCGATGTCCGGCGCATCCAGGACTCCGCCTCCGGGGTCGCCCTGCCTGAGCCGGTGCTCGTCATGCTGTTCCGGCTCAAGACGCTGATGGAAGAAAAGGAATACATCCTATCGGACCGCCGCTGGCGCCGGATCGGCCGCACTTGGCAGGTAAGCGCCGCTATCCATGGCCGCGATGCCGTCAGCGTCTGGGATACGGTGCTGACTCCGCATCTGCTCTGGGACTTCCCCGAGGACCTCGAGGAGCTGCGCGGCATTTTTGCCGGCGTCTGGCAGGAGCTGCTGGCCAAGGAAATGGACAAGGAGCTGCCTCTGGCCTCCTACCGCGATACGCTCCAGAAATGGCTGTCCCGCGAGGAAGAGCTGAGCGGCTTCCAGTTCCGCAAAGAGGTCGGCTCTTCCCTCGGCCGCACGCAGGCGGAACGGCTCGCTTCGATGACGGACGAGGCGAGGAGCGAGCTTGAGGAAACCGCCCGTTCCTTGCAAGGACGTCTAGTCGCCTGGCAGGAGAAGGAGAAGCAGCTGCCCGCATGGATCGAGTCGCAATCGGTGTTCATCCTGCATGCCGATGAATACGCTGTCCGCTTCACGCATCTGCGCATCGGAGGCGAGAAGGTTCTCCAGCAGCTCCAGGGGTTGTACCGCACTTTGTTCGACAAGGATATTCCCGGCGTTTCCTATGACTATACCCTTTGACGGCAACCGGAAGGAGGCAGGCCGATGCTGATTCGCAGCGCCCGGGTAGACCGCTATCAGTTCGACGCGTTCGTCCGCTCCTCGCGGACCGCCCGCGAATGGATGAAGGAGGCCGAACGGCAAGCCCCATGGTTCGATCTGGAGCTGTTCGCCGATTTCTTCATGAGCTTCTATCTGGCGGAGCCCGTATTCGAGCATCCCGTCGGAGGCGATCCGTTCCATCGCTGGATGCTCGCCTCCCTGCGGCGGCAGCATTTCTACCGCCTCATCCATCCGCAGACGATCGGCGAAGTGAATGCCTCGTTCAAGACGGCGCTCAAGGCGCTGTCCTGGCTGGCGGAATCCTACGAGGAGGAGGCGAAGCGGCGGGAACGGGAGAAAAGGCCGATCCTGTCGGCCGGCGAGCAGGACAAGGGCCCCGGAGGCAGCGAGGCTGCCGGGGAGCTGCAAGAGCGGCTCAGCGAGCGCCAGCTGGAGCAGCTGCAGCTCGTCGGCTACCGGCTCCAGCAGGGCCGGCGCACGGTAGAGGACAAGCAGCGCGAGCAGGACAGCCGCCCGCTGGACCTCGAGGAGCGCCGCGCCTTGCGTCAGCGGGTCGATGAGCTGCGCGAGGCGATGCGAACCGACTTCCTGCGCCGCGACAAGCTGAGGGCCAAGCTGTCCAAGGCCGAAGCCGAGCTGCAGCAGCTGGAACGCCGTCTGTCCCGTGTCAGCGCCCGCGAGGCGGCGGCCATGCAGCGCATCGAGGATGAGCTCGGCGATTGGCTCGGCCAGTCGCTGCGGGGCTCGCTGGAGCGGGAGAGCCGGGACAGCGGCGACATCTTCGGACTCATGCAGGCGAGCCAGCGGCTGGCCAACCGGCGCTGGGGAAGCGAGCTCGGCCGCCTGCGGCGCCAGACGTTCGAGGAATACAGCCGCTGGATCGAGCAGCTGCGGGGCCGCAAGGATCTGCTCGCTTTTCTGGAGGATGTCGGCCGCAGCGTGCACTCCCTGAAAGCTATGCGCAAGAAAGCCTCCTCGCTGCGCGTCCATGAAGCTTATGGAGGACTGGAGCTCGCCGGCGACATCGCCCGCATGCTTCCGGGAGAAGCAAGCCTGCTTGCCGATCCCGACTTCGAGCCCTATTTCCTGATGAAGCTGCTGGACCGCAAGCTGCTCGCCTATTCTCCGGAAGGAGAGGCCGAGGAATCCCAGCGCGGCCCGGTCATCTGCATGATGGATACTTCCCATTCCATGCGCGGGTCCAAGCTTCGTCTCGTCCAGGTGTTCACGGCCGCGTTCGCCGCATTCGCGCTGGCGGAACGCAGGGACTTCACGCTGCTGCTGTTCGGCGCGAAGGGCGAGGTCATCGAGCATCGCCTCTATCATCAGCGGCCCGACTGGGACCGTTTCTACGGCATGGCCTCCCTCGCTTATGGCGGCGGTACGAACTTCGACGCTCCCCTCGCGAGAGGCATCGACATCGTGGAGCATGTCCGCGGATTTGCCGCCGCCGATTTTGTCATGCTGACCGACGGCGTCGGCGAGATAACTCCCCCGCTGCGGGAGCGTCTCGCACGGCTCTCCGCCCGCAGGAGCGTACGCCTCCATACGCTGATTGTCGGCTCGGCAAGGCAGCATCTTGCCGCGGAATATGATATTCTAGGAGTTTCCCACGTGGTCCGCTTCGCTCAGGCCTGGGATTCCCGCGATGCCGAAGCAGGGAGCCTCCTGCTCGACGTATTCGCCGCAGCGGGCGATAAGCGGGAGAGCCGCCGGCGGAGACTGCTCTTTTGATTCCCAAAGCAAAGAGGCTGCGCTTGCGCGCAGCCTCTGTCTTCTATTCTTCCGCCGTCCTTGCCGCCCGCCGCCTTGAACTGCGTTCAGCGGGTCGCCAGCCATGCCGCGCAGGCCGCCCAAAACGGCAGCGACAGAGCCAGTCCGTTCAACAATCCGGTCAGCAAATGGCCTTCCCGTCGAATCATGAGACATCTCTCCCTGTTTTCCGTAATGGATACATTATGGCCCTTGCGGCCGCCATTTAGACGGAGCTTGGTTGACTTGTCTTACCCCGTGAAGCGTTTTCACAAACTTCGCGTCCGGTCTGCCGGGCGATTGAATCTATTCTATGCAAAGAGGTGACTCGTTATGATCTGCCGAAGCGGCTGCGCCGCCTGCTGCATCGCCCCTTCGATCTCGTCTCCGATTCCGGGCATGCCTGACGGCAAGCCCGCCGGAGTTCCCTGCGTGCAGCTGCTGCCGGATCTGCGCTGCGCCCTGTTCGGCAAGCCCGACAGGCCTGCCGTATGCGGAGAGCTTCATGCAGCAGCCGATATGTGCGGCGATTCCCGCGACGATGCCCTCGCCTATCTGGAATGGCTCGAAAAAGCTACCGCTCCCGGCGCATGACGACCGGGAGCTTTTGTCGGAAAAAATAAAAAAACGCCGCTCCCGACAGATGTCGAAAACAACGTTTTTGCGAAGGGAATGAATCCTGAAAAGTTGAAATGGTGCTGATGAAGGGATTCGAACCCCCGACCTACGCATTACGAATGCGTTGCTCTACCAGCTGAGCTACATCAGCAAATCCTTGGTTGTCGCTCACGTCCGCTTGTCCTTGTTTTAACCAAGTTTTCGTCAGCGGCGACTTTTATAGAATACGCATTTTCGCGAATAATGTCAAGCATTTGTCGACGGGTTTCTGCGGCTGCACATGTGACGAATTTATGTCCGCCGTTTCCGCTATGCCAGCGGCGGGTAATGTAACGACAAGTAAGACTCGCGCTGCATAAGGATGCCGGAATGGATCCGGGTCGGAGCGAGCATAACAGAACGGAGGCGCATCGAACATGCCCTATTCCAAAATCATTGTTGGATACGACGGCTCGGAACAGTCCGTCCGTGCCCTGAGATCGGCGATGGAGCTTTCTTCTACCTTCAAAGCGCTGATTGAAGTCGTCCATGTCTATAATTTGACGCCGATCGTCGTTGGCGAGACGGTCGCAGGCTCGCCGCCCGCGGCAACGGAATCCATGAAGCTCGAAGCCGAGACGGTAGCTGCGGAAGCCCGCACCATCATCTCCTCGGTAACGGATACTCCGATCGAGGTGCTTATTGCCGAGGGCGATCCCGGCAAGACGATCACATCGATGGCGGAGGAACGCGGCTCCGATCTTATCGTCGTGGGAAGCCACGGGAAAGGCGGCTTCAAGGAGCTGTTCACGGGCAGCGTCAGCCATTACGTGACCCAGCATGCCAAGGTGCCGGTGCTCGTCGTCAAATAGGCGGACAGCCGGACAAAGCGTGTTCCAGCACGGCTTTTCAAAGGGAGCCATACGGACAAAAGCGGAAAAGAGCCGGACGGCTCTTTTCCGCTTTTGCATGTCTGTCGGCTTCCCATATGCCGCTCAGGAAGTAGAACAAGCCCTTCCGCTGCGGGAACGAAGGGCGGCCGCTCATATCCGCTGCGGTTCATCGCCTTCCTCTCCAGCCCCGCCGAAGCTGCTGTCGGCAGGCATGCGGAAGATGAACGTGCTGCCTTCTCCCTTGTCGCTCTGCAGCTCGAGCATGCCTCCGAGCAGCTTGGACAGCTGCAGGCTGATGGAGAGGCCGAGGCCGGTTCCGCCGTACTGGCGGGTAATGCTGCCGTCTTCCTGCTGGAAGGCCTCGAAGATGAGGTTCTGCTTCTCCTTGTCGATTCCGATACCGGTGTCCTTGACGGCGAACACGATCCAGTCCACTTCGGGCAAGGCCGGCATCGGCTGCCGGGAATTCCCCCTGCTACGCAACCGTGCGGACGCGCGGGTTCCGAACAGTTCTTCGTCCGGTGCCGGGAGCAGCGCCCTGCGTTCACCGGAAACCTTGAGCTCCACGAAGCCGGTCTCGGTGAACTTAAAGGCGTTTGTCAGAAGATTGCGAAGCACCTGATTGACGCGCAGAGCGTCGGTCAAGAGCATCTGGGGGGAATCCGGCTCGATCTCGACCCGGAACGGGAGCCCTTTTCGGTCGGCGACCGGCTGGAACTGCGCCTGGACGGAATGCAGCAGCTCGATGGCCGGAACGTTCTCCAGGGTAAGCTGCAGCTTGCCGGCTTCGACCTTCGACAGATCGAGAATATCGTCAATAAGATGCAGCAGATCCACTCCCGCTGCTTTTATAATGCCCGCATAACGCTTGTCCTCTTCGCCGTACGCCTCGTCGCCGCTCTCCTGGATCAGCTGCGAAATCAGCAGCATGCTGTTCAGTGGCGTCTTGAGCTCATGGGACATGTTGGCCAGAAATTCCGACTTGTAGCGCGACGAGAGCAGCAGCTGGCGAGCCTTGTCCTCCACATCCCGCTTGGCTTCCCTCAGCTCCTTGGTCTGCCTGCGCAGGATCAGGTTCATATTCTTGAGATCGACCATCCGCTGCTGATCGAGGCTGAAGTCGCGGATCATGTACACGAAGAAGGCGCTGAGGAGAAGCGAGAGCAGCAGCGTCAGCGGCGCGTACTCGCTCCAATAGACGGACAATGGAAGCACGCCGAGCCAGGATATATTGATGCAGTTGAGCATGTTGATGACGAGTATGATCACAACGGCCTTCCGGAAAAAGGTCCAGCGGCTCCGGCCGAGGAAGAAGGCGAGCAGCGCTCCGGCGGCGCCCAGGACGAACATGTTGCCCATGCCGGCAAGAGAGGCCGCATGGATGCCGAATAGAAGCCTGCCCAAGCCGATTCCGATTCCGATAGCCATAATCTGCCAAGGCTTGCTGAGGATCAGGACCGCCATGATCAGCGGCACATAACGGAGATCGAACAGGATATGGTCGTTCACCCGAAGGCCGAATACCATCGTCAGCCAGCCGGATGCGATAAAGATGATGGAGGCCAGCGCCTCCTGTATGCCGGGCCGCAGCCATTGGAAGGCGGTTTTATAGCCAAGATTGAACAAATAGGCGATTGTGATAAGCAGGCTGATGTTCATGAAGAAAACTTTGGATAGTGCCATGCCAGCCTCCGTCAGTTTCTTTGTATGCCTATATTCTACATCAATTCTCAGCCTTCATCATCCATTGCCTGTCATTTCCCTCCTCCCTTCATGCGAATAACAGGCTCTATAACGATGCTTGTTGAATAATGTTCCTATTTCGTTCATATTCCTTTAATGCGTTTAATGTAAAATAAGGGAAGGAAAGATTAATTTCACAAGGGGGTGCTGTCCGATATGATGCAGCCGATCACGTTCAAAAACCGTTCTGTCCCCGTCTACTACCCCCCGGGACAGGAGGAAGCGCTGAAGGCGCTCCCGGGCAAGCTGAGGGAGCTTGAGCTCAACTTCGATTTTCGCAAACGATGGAAAGAGATCGCATCCGTCGAGATGTCGCGCGACGTGGCGATCTTCCAATATCATGACGGAACGAAGCTCTATCTGGAAGTAGGCTAGGCCCTGCCCGCCGGCGGCTCAGTCCGGGCCGCCCTGCTCCGGCAGAAGGCTTGAACTCCGTCCGGCCTCTCAATGGATTTTGGCATCAGCACAAGCAGGCGCAAGGGAGAGTGTCTCCCTTGCGCCTGCTTGGCGTTTATGGATGATTGTCCGGTCAGCCCGTACCCATTCCCTGCTTAACCCTCGCGGCGCAAAATGCTCTCGATCTTCTCTAGCTCTTCTCCGCTGAATTCCAGGTTGTCGAGCGCGCGGACATTGTCCTCGATCTGCGATACCCGGCTTGCGCCGATGAGGGCGGAGGTGACCCGCCCGCCGCGCAGCGTCCAGGCAAGCGCCATCGCCGCCAGCGACTGGCCGCGCTCCTGGGCAAGAGCGTTAAGCTCGCGGATCTGCGCCAGCCGGCCCTCGGTAATCTGGCTGCCGCTCAAAAATACGCTTGGTCCGCCGGCCCGGGAATCCGCGGGTATGCCCTGCAGATAGCGGTCCGACAGCATGCCGCCCGCCAGCGGGGAAAAGACGATCGAGCCGATGCCCTCTTCCTCCAGCACATCCTGAAGCCCGTCCTCGATCCAGCGGTTGAACATGGAGTAGGACGGCTGATGGATCAGGCACGGCGTGCCGAGCTGCTTCAGGATGTACGCCGCTTCCCTGGCCTGCTCGGCGCTGTAGTTCGAGATGCCGGCGTAGAGCGCCTTGCCGGAACGGACCGCATGGTCCAGAGCCGACATCGTTTCTTCGAGCGGCGTATCCGGATCCGGACGATGGTGATAGAAGATGTCGACATACTCCAGGCCCATCCGCTTCAGGCTCTGGTCGAGGCTGGAGAGGATGTACTTGCGCGAGCCCCACTCGCCGTAAGGTCCCTCCCACATGTAATAGCCCGCCTTGGTCGAGATGACGAGCTCGTCCCGGTATGGCGCAAGATCATCCTTCAGCATCCGGCCGAAATTCTCTTCGGCGGAACCAGGCGGAGGCCCGTAATTGTTCGCCAGATCAAAATGGGTGATGCCCAGGTCGAATGCCCTGCGCGCCATTTCCCTGCCGTTCTCGTAGCGGTCGTTTCCTCCGAAGTTGTGCCACAGTCCGAGCGATATTGCCGGCAGCTTCAGCCCGCTGCGTCCGACGCGGTTGTACTTCATCGATTCGTACCGCCCGGAATGAGCTTGATATCCCATCTCCATTGTCCTCCTTGAACCTCTATAATCGCCGGCAGCGGTCATGATGAAACCGGCGTCCAGCTAATATGCTCATTATACCTCGAGAAATCGGCGCTGGCTTGGCCGATCCAGGACCGGCTCAGACGGTCAGCGTGCGGGTGCGCGGCGGGACGACATGCATGTCGGTAGCCGTTTCCGCGAAAAACCCGGGCTCTTCCTCCGCCAGGCTCAGCCAGGCATCGACGCAAGCCGGATCGAATTGTCGGCCGCGCTGAGCCGAGATGATCCCGAGCGCCTGCTCATGGGTCATCGCCTTGCGGTAGGACCTGGACGAGGTAAGCGCGTCGTACACGTCCGCGACAGCCGTAATGCGCGCGAACAGCGGAATCTCCTTCTCCCGCAGCCGGTCCGGATAGCCGGTGCCGTCCCACCGTTCATGATGGGAGCGGATGACGGCAAGCTCTTCCCGCATGAAGCCTAGCTTGCGGCACAGCTCATAGCCGTGTACGGGATGAAGCTCGACGACGGCCCGCTCCTCCTGGGTTAGCACATCGGGCTTGTTCAGGATCGACTGCGGAATCTGCAGCTTGCCCACGTCATGGATGATGCCGCCCTGGCCGATCGCCATGAGGTCGGATGAAGCCAGCCCCATGCGCTCGGCCAGCTTCAGGGCGTACAGGGCGACCCGGTAATTATGGCCCGCCGTGTAGCCGTCCTTCTCTTCTGTCGCCTGGATGAGCGCCTGGACGCTCGGCGAGATGCATTTCTGCAGCCATTCCTTAGGATCCGAGCGGAACAAGGCTCTCATGGAATCCAGCAAGGAATGGGAGCTGGCATATTGGAGCAGGATGCCCGCCGCCACAGCCAGCAAGGACAGCAGAAGCAGCACATGGTACAGCCACCAGCTCAGACGCCACGGCTCGCCGAGAACCATGATGAGCTGACCCGCGCCTAGCCAGCCGCAGCTGTAGACGATGGAGAGCTGCAGCGGCATCCTGGCGGCCTTGTAGCCTTTCCAATAACTCCGTGCGGCGCTGGCGAGCAGGATAAGCACGATCGCCGTCGATGCGGTTCTCGTGGAGTCCCTCTCCGACCACCCCGCGAGAATATGGGGGTGGTTCATGGCGGAGAAGAAATAAAGCATCAGAACGACTGTCCAGGCAGGAACCAGCCACCGGTGGAAGCGCCCCAGGAACAGGACGAGCGGACGAGCCGCGTTCACGCCGGACAGCGCCAGCCATACGGAGGCGATGAGGATGCCCAGCTGCGAGGAAATGCCCTGGACGGAGTTGTGCTCCATGATGAATCCCGGCGTGGCGAGTCCGTGCAGCATGATCAGCGCCGTCATGGAGATGTAGGCCAGCGCCAGGAACGATACGCCGATGTTGCGCAGCTTCATCCCGGTGTAGCCCATCGCCCCCGCCAGCAGCAAGGAGAAGACGGAAACGATCGTCACGATATAAAAATGTCCGACTGGGGAATGCCAATAGATGTCCAGAGTTCCGGACCATCTCAAAGCCTGGAACAGAATCAGGGGCAGCAGTATGAATGCAGCAGCCGTAAGCAGCTTCCGGTGAGGAGCGCGCATGGGACTGAAGATCACCTCGTATGACCGCATCGGGACGAATGGTGGAATAAAAGGCAGGACTTATGGATGCCTATACAAATAACGGCCGCTGCATTAATATGGGAAAAATAAGCTTTATCCGTAGCATACCTTATCCTGGAAAGCTTTGAACAGAGCCAATATTCAAATTTATGACCTTTAGGTCCCGTATGAAAGACGAATGATGGAAGATGCTGTCTTTTGAAAGGAATTATTTCTATAGGAGTTGAGACCTATTGTCATATCAATATGAAGTCAAAACATACAAAGAAAAATTCGAAATGGTCGAGCTGACGGAGGCGGCAACCCGCTCCCGCGTGCTGATCTGTCCGGAACGCGGCGGCATCGCCCTGCAATGCCGGCTGAACGGCTATGAGCTGTTCTATCTCGACGAGGCCACGTTCCTGGATCCGGAAGCGAACATACGCGGGGGCAATCCCGTGCTCTTCCCGATCAGCGGCCAGCTGGCCAATGGAGAATACGAGTGGAACGGACGCAAATACCGCATGCGCAATCACGGAGTCGCGCGCACCGAAGCCTGGGAAATCGCCGGCATCTCCGATGACCGGGAAGCCTCCGTCACCCTCCGCCTGCGCAGCAGCGAGCGGACGCTGGAGCAGTTCCCGTTCGAGTTCGAGCTGCTGTTCACGTACACCCTCAAGAACGGCGAGCTGTCCATCTCCCAGCAATACCGTAATCTGTCGGATTCTCCGATGCCGATGTATCCCGGCTTCCATCCCTACTTTGCCGCGGATGCCAAAAACCTTTCCTATCGAACGGATGCTACCCGGTACCTGGATTACAACGACGGACAGGAAAAGCCGTACGAAGGCTCCCTCGATCTCGGGAGCATGAAGGAATCGGCCGCTCTGCTGGATGCGGAGGCTCCGGAGATCGCCTTCAAGCCTTCCGGAAACCTTGCGGTCCGGATGCGCTACAGCGGCAGCTTCCGCTACGTCGTCCTGTGGAGCGTAGAGGACAAGCCGTTCGTCTGCGTGGAGCCCTGGATGGCTCTGAACGGCGAGCTTAACCGCCAGGAGGAGCTCGTGCTCGTCCAGCCGGGCGAGCCCGTCGAGGCCGAGCTGGTCATCGGCGCATCCCATACGCTGTGATGCTTTGATGCCGCTGCGGCATCGCCGCTGTGCCGGCTGGTGTGCCCGGCTGGTGTGCCCAAACCAAAAACGGACCTGTTCCCCTCTCCAAGGGGAATCAGGTCCGTTTTTGGTTGCATGTCCATTATCGGATTTCTTTTTGGTAAAGGCAGAAGCCGTTGTCCGATCTGCCCATGAACGTATATCCAAAACCGCTGTAAAATGCGTTGAGCTTGTCGTTGCTGCCGATGCAATCGAGCCGTATCGCCGACTTGCCTTCGCAAGCGGCGCCCGTCTCCGCCCAGGACAGGATGGCCGCGCCGATGCCTTGACCGGCATAGTCGCGATTGACGGCCAGCCGGTGCAGGTACAGATAGGGCTCGTGGCCCTGCTCTCCCCACAGCTCCTTGTCCCACTCGCCGGGCTGCTGAAGCAGGATGACCATTCCGGCAAGCGGCCGACTCTCCTCCGCCGAGGCCTTCGGGCCTGCCCGGAACAGGAACGCCTCTCCTCTGGCCGCCGCCTCTTCCAAGCCGTGGCTGTCCTCTCCTCGGAGCAAGCCGTTCCACTGCAGGGAACCGCTGGATTTCAGCCATCCGGCGATGCCCCGGAGCATATCCATCGCTTCCGCCGTTCCTTCCGGCCGCAGCCTCTCGACCGTCAATCCGCCCGCTTCCGCGCGCATCATCGTAATTCCATTCATAGCGATCCCGTCCCTTCCAGCGGTTTGCCCGCGCTTCCTCATCCAAGATCGCGGCTTGAGGAAGCCATCTGACGCGGCGGGCCTTGTACCCCCATTGTATCGCGGCGGCCTCATCCGCGCGAGCCCCCTGATTCTTCCTCGGCTTCTGTGATTCGGCTGCTTCTGCCCATCGGATGCACTGTTGCCATGTCCGCGCCGGATTTCCCCCGAAAATGCTATAATGACCCGAAGCAAAGAAAAGGGGATCGGGATGATGCTGGAATTCAGCGAAAACGGATATAAGGTATCCTCGAACGGGGTAACGGTCGAGCTGTTCGCCAAGGAATACGCCCTGCTGCGATTTCTTTACCGCAATCAAGGAAGCGCCTTCAGCCGGGAACAGCTGCTCGACCGGGTATGGCCTCTCGAATATCCGGTCGAACGCACCGTAGACGACCATATCTACAGGCTCCGCAAAAAGCTGGCTCCAATCGAAGGCCTGGCGATTCGAACCGTGCGCAGCTACGGCTACTGCCTCACCGTACGTTCCCGGCCGGCGGGAATCCATGCGGTCCCTTCGGCTGCCGACGAAGAGCTGCGGGAGCAGATGCGCGATATTTTCGCCAAATATCACCGCTACGGCCAAGGGACTTCGATGCTCGCGCTTGCCCGGCAGCAGGATATTCTCGGTTATGAGCTGGACCCGTTCTATACGGTTTACGTTCACTTCGTCCAGGGAGACGTGCGATGGCTGCTTGAGGGAGGAGGCTTGCCAACTTCCGAACGGGTCTACTGGCTGCTTTTGTTCCACCTGTTCGCCGGGGAGCCCAAGGCCAGCCTGGACTATTGCGAGCGGGTGCTCGAGACCGGGAAGCTTCCTCCTGCCCAGCACCGCGAGATCGAGATGCTCAACATTCTGGATTTGTACACACTGGCCGGAGCGCCGGACAAGGCTCTGGAGCGGATCGAGCGGACACGCAGCCTGATCCTGGAGGATCCCGGGTATGAAAGCTTCGAAACGCCGGCCGCCACATCCGCGATGTACGCCCATCTCCTAAGCGGCACGGGCGACCGGGAGCTGCAAGCCATTTCCACTTCCATCGAGCAGCTCCTTGCGGCCAAGCCTTATCTGAGGGAAATCGGCAGCTACTCCATCGTGAGCGGGCTGTGGCGGCTGAGAAAGAACGAGCGCCGCTCCGGCGAAGCGCTGCTCGACGAGGGACTTGGCGTGCTGGAGCTGTCCGGATTCGTCCCGATCAGGCTGTTCGGGCTTTACCGCATCGTCCAATTTTGCCGAAGAACCGCCTTCAAGGGCAGTCCCGAGGTGACACGCAAATACGCGGAGCTGTTCGCGGAGGCGCAAGCCCGCTGCGGACTTCCAGGCCTCTTGCCGAATATCGAAGCCTTGCTGGACGACTGCTTGTCGGACTGACATCCGAAGGATGAATGACGGCACGGGAACCGCAACGGCCTTCAAGACGTTCCTCCTCCTGATATTTCTCTGACAATCCGGCGGTATACTCGGCTCAACAAACGGCCGATGCCAACGGACAGGGGAAGATCACCATGGGAATTGAAATGCCGACGAGCAATCATAAACGCACCCAAAGAGGCCTGCTCGGCAACAAGCTGTACAGGCGCACCTTCACCGCTTACGCAGCAGCATCCTTCGGCGACTGGTTCGATATGCTCGCCATCCAAGTGCTGGTCGCCTATCG
Organism: Paenibacillus humicus NBRC 102415; assembly: GCF_004000905.1. GTDB lineage: Bacteria > Bacillota > Bacilli > Paenibacillales > Paenibacillaceae > Paenibacillus_O > Paenibacillus_O humicus. The sequence continues at coordinate 1,241 of NZ_BIMD01000065.1, read as the reverse complement.
CTGGGAAGCCGGTCCGCTCATGCTGGCGCTTGTTCCGGTCAGCCTGGCGCTGCCGGGCATCGTGCTGGGATCCGTGGCGGGAGTGGCCGCAGACCGGCTCAACAAGCTGCAGCTGATGCGATGGTGCGATCTGCTTACCGCTGCGCTGACCGCCGCCCTGCTGCTCGTTCCGAACATGTTCTGGCTGCTGCCGGTGCTCGCGCTGCGTTCCGCCGTTTCCGCGCTCAATGTGCCGGCCCAGCAGTCCTTGACCCGCAGCCTCGTGCGGGAGGATCAGCTGCTGCAGGCAGCCTCGCTGAACGGCCTCGTGAACCAGAGCTCCAAAATCGCCGGCCCCTTGCTGGGCGGATTGGCCTTGACGGTCCTTTCCCCCGCATGGTGCATCGGATTCAATGTCTGCATGCGGCTTTTCTCTTATGCCATGCTTTTGTTCATCAAGATCAATGCCATTGACGGGAAAGCTGCGGCCGTCTGCGGCTCTGCCCGCAATGGCAGCGATTCTTCTGAAGGCGGCAAGCCGCTGCCGTTCCGCCAAATGTGGAAAGAAGGCTGGAGCTTCATCCTCCGGAACAGGCTGCTGCGCAATACGATGCTGTTCGGCCTGCTCGGCGCGTTGTCGATCCAGATCGTCGATTTCCAGTTCGCAAGCCTGTTCCTCGTGCTTGCGCCCGACAAGGAATACATGCTCGGCTGGCTGGTTGCGGCTGCTGGAGCCGGCGCGGTTGGAGCGATCGCTCTCCTGAACAAGATCGGGCGCAGCCTGGGCTACGGCTTGCGTCTGGGCGGAGGGTACGCGATGATCGGCGCGGCGGTCGGGGGACTCGGTCTCCTGCCTCCCGGCGCCGCTGCGCTGCCGGTCCTTTTGCTCGGCCTGCTCCTCGGAGCCGGCAACGGCATGTTCATCATCGCCTTCAATTATTGCCTTCAGAAGGAGACGCCTCCGGGCATGACCGGCCGGGTGTTCGGCATCCAGAGCATGGTCCTCAGCACGGTCATGATCGCCGCTCCGCTGCTCGGCGGATTCCTGGTCGAGCTGGCCGGCCCTCGGGAAATCTTCGGCCGGTTCGGAGTCGTCATCCTTCTGCTCGGCGCAGCCGGAATCCTGCTCAGCCGCTGGCTTTGGCCGGCCGAACAGAAACGCGTGGATGCGGAGGCCTGAAGCTTGAAATCCGAGCCCAGTTTCGCTTCGCAGCCCGGATGGGCCTGCGGAGTGAACCCAAATTCGCTTCGCTGCCGGACGG
>NZ_BIMD01000064.1 GCF_004000905.1 Paenibacillus humicus NBRC 102415 | reverse complement strand
GGTCTTGCCGCCGGCTCCAGCGCGTGCGGCTGCGCCGTTGTCGCTGCCGCCTCTTGGCGCAGCGCCTTCCTTGCCGCGGCGGCCTCTACCGCCGCGGTTGCGGTTGCCCCGCGCTCCACCCTGCTGGGCTCCTGCGCGATTGCCGCTCTCGACCATGGCGAAATCAATCGTATGGTCATCCATATTTACACGCTCCACGCGCACTTTCACCTCGTCCCCGATGCGATACATGTTGGAGGTGCGCTCACCGATGAGGACCATTCTCTGATCGTCAAAGTGGTAATAGTCGTCGCTCAGATCGCTGAGTCGAATCAGACCTTCTACCGTGTTCGGCAGCTCCACGAAAATTCCGAAGCCGGTCACGCTGCTGATGATGCCCGTGAACTCTTCTCCTACTTTATCAAGCATAAATTCACATTTCTTGAGCTGGTCGGTATCCCGCTCCGCGTCTACGGCTGCCCGCTCGCGCTCGGACGATTGCTGGGCAATCTCCGGCATCCGGGCCGTCAGCGTCTCCAGACGCGACTCGGACAGCGTTCCGCCGCTCTCCAGCACCTCTCGGATCACCCGGTGGATGACCAGATCGGGATAACGCCGGATCGGCGACGTGAAGTGGCTGTAGAACTCCGCGGCCAGGCCGTAATGGCCAAGGCTCTGGGCGTCGTAGCGCGCCTGCTTCATGGAACGGAGCATCATCGTCGAGAGGATGGTCTGTTCCTTCGTTCCTTTGATCTCTTCCAGCAGCGATTGAAGCGCCTTGGGATGGACCGCGTTGCCTTTGCCCTTGATGGCGTAGCCGAAGTTGGAAGCGATCGTGATGAAGGTCATCAGCTTCTCATTGTCCGGATTCTCATGGACCCGGTACAGGAACGGCACCTTGAGCCAGTAGAAATGCTCTGCTACCGTCTCGTTGGCCGCCAGCATGAATTCCTCGATGATCATCTCGGCAACGGAACGCTCGCGCTTCACGATGTCGATCGGCTTGCCCTCGTCGTCCACGATAATCTTGGACTCCTGGAAGTCGAAGTCGACCGCGCCGCGCTTCATGCGCTGGCGGCGAAGCTTCATCGCCAGCTCCTCCATGAGGTGGAACATCGGCACGAGATCCGCGTAACGCTCCATCAGGCGGGCCTTTTCCTCGCGGCGTTCGGCGCGTTCCTGGCGTTCGGCAGCTTCCCGAGCGGACCGTTCCTCCTCGCTCTCTTGCGGAGCGGCGGCTTCTCCCGCTGCAAAAGCATCCAGCTGGTCGAAGTCCTCCGGACTGCTCCGGACAACCTCTCCCTTGCGGTTGCGATTGCGGTTCCGGGTAGGCTCCGGCGCTTGCGACAACCAAGGATTTTGCGGGCCGGGACCGGACTTGTCCAGCGCGGCGGAATCGCCTGCAGCAGCCTGGCCTCCGTCCGGCACATGGCCGTCCTCGTCGGAGGCGAACTCCGAATCCTCCGGCAGAGGACCGGCATCGCTGGTCTCGATGATGAGGCCCATGCCGCCCGGAGGCAGCTTCTCGGCCTGCAGCAGCTCGGCCGCATCCTCTTCGTCCTCCAGGTAATCGGCCGAATGCTCGTCCGTTTCCTCTTCCTCCGGAATGCCGGCGTCCCCGCCTTCGACGATGAGGCCCATTCCGCCCTCAGGCAGCCGCTCGGCATGGCCGCGCAGGCTCTCGTCCACTTCCGCTTCCTCATCGAAACCGGCATGGCGGATGTCCTCGCCTGCATCTGCCTGGGCGCGGCGACGTGATTCCTCCATCAGCGCATTCGTGCTGACGACATCCTCCTCCGCCTCGTCCGGCGCAAGAATCTTGCGCACGTTCGTGTAGGACATGCGCTCCTTGGTCCGGATGACGCTCGTGAAGATGTCATGGCGGACCCGCTTCAGCGTGCTGGCGTCGAACTCCATCTCGCAGGACATCGTCAGACGGTCCACCTGCGGATGCAGGGAACAGATGCCGTTGGACAGGCGGTGCGGCAGCATCGGAATGACCCTGTCGGTCAGGTAGACGCTTGTCCCGCGGCGGTAAGCTTCCTGATCCAGGGCAGACTTGTCCCGGACATAGTAGCTGACATCGGCAATATGAACGCCGAGCAAATAATTGCCGTTGGGCAGCCGCTCGACTTGAACGGCATCGTCGAGATCCTTGGCATCCTCGCCGTCGATCGTGACGATCGTCTTGCCGCGCAAATCGCGACGGCCCTGGCTGACGATCTCTTCCTCGGTAATCGCATCCGGAGCCGCCTCGGCTTCCTCCATGACGTCATCGGGGAAGCTCTCCGGCAGCTGGTGCTTGCGGATGATGGAGAGGATGTCGACGCCGGGATCGTTTTTGTGCCCGAGCACCTCGATGATCTCGCCTTGAGCCGCGGCGCGGCCTTCCGGATAGTTCGTGATGCGGGCGACAACCTTCATCCCGGTCACAGCCCCGCCGAAAGATCCCTGAGGCACGAAAATGTCGCGGTTGATGCGCTTGTCGTCCGGCGTGACGAAACCGAACGTCTCATGGCTCTCGAACGTTCCGACGAGCTGGGACACGGCGCGTTCCACGATCTGGACGACTTCGCCTTCCATGCGGCCTCCGCCAGGAGTGCGCTCCGTCACTTTGACGAGCAGAATATCGCCATTCATGGCGGTGCCGAGATCATTCGCGCCGATATACACGTCCGCATGGGTCTTGTCCTCCGGAATGAGGAAGCCAAAGCCCTTGGCATGCGCCTGCAGACGTCCTTTCAACAAATTCAGATGCTGAGGCAATCCATAAGCCCCGCTGTCGGTGCGAAGCAAGGCGCCTTCTTCTTCCAGCTCATTTAGAAGCTTGAGAAACGCTTTGAAATCGGAGGCATTGTCTATGCCCAGCTGCCTTTCGAGCTCTTGATACGTCATCGGCTTGTACGCCGGCTGGTTCATCAAGTCCAGCAAGTCTTGTTTCGTTGTCATCGTTCTCCTTCTCACCTCATGCCGTCGGGCGCCCGTAGGTGCTGGCAGATCCAACCACTTTCTCTATACCATGTAGTATACACGAAATACGGCTTCATCAACCCACCTGCGCGACAATAAAAAGAAAAAGCGGGGATCTCCCCCGCTTTATCGATGCATTCGGCTTGCTATTTCAGGTAAGCGACCAGAAGCGCCAGGATGAAAAATCCGGCTGCCAGTCCAATCGTCAGGCGCTGCAGGAACAGATCCAGTCCGCGAGCTTTCTGCTTGCCGAACAGGTGCTCCGCTCCGCCGGAGATGGCTCCGGAGAGGCCTGCGCTCTTGCCCTTTTGCAGCAATACGACCGCAATCAAACCAAGGGAAAAAATCACGAGCAGAATTTTCAGAAATGTATCCATGCGTTTGTTACCTCCCAGCTTTCGTACAGCCTCCCGGCTGCCTGCCGCTAATGAATAGCTGAAGTTTTGCACATGCAGATCGCCTTCCACGCCGCGGAAAACGGTTTGCATGGGCAAAACCGTTCATGAACAGCACTCTGATTGTACCATAGGCATCGGCCCGAGAACAAGAGAAAGCCGCGCGACGCCTCCTGTCGGAAGGTCGGGCGGCTCATCGGCGCTTCTCTTAGTAGCCTTTGCTGCGCAGATAGTCGAGGCTGAGCTTCGCACTCTCGAGCGAGGAGCCGGCGAACTCCTCCTGCTCCACGATGAAATACTCGATGCCTGCCTGCTCGGCAATGGCGAAGACGCTTTCGAAATCAACGACACCGCTGCCCACTTCCGTATCGCGGCGGCCGTCCCCGAAGTCCTTCAGATGGACGACCGGAGTGCGTCCGGCATATCTCTTCACGTATTCCGCAGGCGATTGGCCGCCCATATGCACCCAGCCGAGGTCGAATTCCATGATCATCAGATCGGCAGGAATCTTCTCCAGCAGAATGTCGATGAGCGGCTTGCCGTCCACCAGCTTGAATTCGAAATCATGGTTGTGGTAGCCGTACATCAGGCCTGCTTCCTTGACCTGGCGAGCCGCGCGCTCGAGAGTCGCCGCGAGGCTGTCTACATCGGCCCTTGTAGGGCTTTCAGGCAGCGGAGCCCACGGAGTAATAATATACTTCAGTCCGATTTCCTTGGCGAATTCAATCTGCTTGGCCAGATCGGATTCGATCTTGTCCGGTTCGTTGAAGCTCAGGCCGACGTGTGCGGATACCGCCTTGATGCCGGCTTCCTCCATCGCCTTTTTCAAGTCTGCCGCGCTCGTGTTGAAATATCCGGCGAATTCCACGTACTCATAGCCCATTTCAGCTACCTTGCTGATCGTTCCAAGGAAGTCCTTTTCCGTCTGGTCGCGGAGCGTGTACAGCTGCAATCCGACTTGAGGTTTTGCCATCGTTCCAAACACCGCCTGTTCAATTGGGATAGCCCCAGTATAGCGCTTTCAATCGTACATAAGCTATGCCCGTTTTTGTGCCGTTTGTTTGTGATTTTGGCACAGGCCCTTTGGTTGCGTATCAATGCCAAGCCCTTATCCTCCCCAGTCGCCCGAATCCACCATTCAGCCAATCCGGGAAAGAACATTTTCGTATCGGACATACGATCCGCTATTTGTCCGAAGAGATATCCAAAAAGGATCCATTTATGCAGGGGTCGGTCCCCCCCTGTCTATCGGACATAGGATCCGCTATTTGTCCTTTATTAGCTGTTTTCATTCTCGTATCGGACATACGATCCGCTAATTGTGAACATTTATCCGTTTCCCGATTGAAACCAACTAAATAACGGATCCTATGTCCGATAACTATTCAAATTTGGAATTTCATCGAAAATAACGGATCCTATGTCCGATAGCCATCGCCCCTTTTATACCCGCATTCCTTCATCCTGTACTCGACTGGTCCACTTGCGATTCGCCTTCAGCTCGGCCGCTCGATCGATTCATCTAGATCTTCGCCCGAGATCTTCCCCTCTCCAGCTCCCCTCGGCCGATCCAGCTTGCTCCAATGGCTCAAACAACAGGGCTAAAAGAGGGTATTAACGGAACCCCTGCATCCATAACATCCATCAGTATTCAGTAGATCAACCGGCTACCAATCCGCTACTTTGGCTTTTTACGCTACCTGGACCCATCCTCAGCACCCACAGTATTTACTAGCGCCCACCAGTATCCCATTATCCACCGGCAAAGAATCCACAACACGCCAGGCCCGATAAAAACAAAAAATCCCCCGCGCTTACACGCAGGGGATTCCGATGAACCTGCCGGCCGGCATCAATCCAGCCCGGAAGTTCTTATTTTTTGAGGTTTTTGAGGTTGTAGAATGCGCTGCGGCCGGCGTATTGAGCCGTGGAGCCGAGCTGGTCCTCGATGCGAAGAAGCTGGTTGTACTTCGCTACGCGGTCCGTACGGGAAGGAGCGCCCGTCTTGATCTGGCCCGCGTTTGTAGCAACCGCGATGTCGGCGATCGTGCTGTCTTCGCTCTCGCCGGAACGGTGGGAGATGACAGCCGTGTAGCCGGCGCGTTTGGCCATTTCGATCGCGTCGAAAGTCTCGGTCAGGGAACCGATTTGGTTGACTTTAACGAGGATCGAGTTGCCCACGCCTTTGTCGATGCCGTCGGAGAGGCGCTCGGTGTTGGTGACGAACAGGTCGTCGCCTACGAGCTGGACTTTGCCGCCGAGCTTGTCGGTCAGCAGCTTCCAGCCTTCCCAGTCGTCTTCGGAGCAGCCGTCTTCGATCGTGAGGATCGGGTACTTGTCCGCCCAGCTTGCGAGCAGGTCCACGAACTCAGCCGAAGTGTAGGATTTGCCTTCGCCTTCGAGGTGGTACTTGCCGTCTTTGTAGAACTCGGTGGAAGCAACGTCCATGCCGAGGAAAACGTCGACGCCCGGCTTGTAGCCCGCACGCTCGATAGCGGAGATGATCGTCGTGATCGCCTCTTCGTTGGAGCCGAGGTTAGGGGCGAAGCCGCCTTCGTCGCCTACAGCCGTGTTCAGGCCTTTGTCCTTGAGGACGGACTTCAGGTTGTGGAAGATTTCAGCGCCGATGCGCAGAGCTTCCTTGAAGCTCTCGGCGCCGACAGGCAGAACCATGAACTCCTGCACGTCGACGTTGTTGTCGGCATGCTCGCCGCCGTTGATGATGTTCATCATCGGAACCGGCAGCACTTTGGCGTTGAATCCGCCCAGGTACGTGTAGAGCGGAACGTCCAGAGCGTCGGCGGCAGCGCGTGCTACAGCCATGGACACGGCCAGGATCGCGTTCGCGCCCAGCTTGCCTTTGTTGTGGGTGCCGTCGAGCTCGATCATCTTGCGGTCGATCAGCACTTGATCGAGAGCGTCGAGACCGATGATTTCCGGAGCGATCAGCGTGTTTACATTTTCAACGGCTTTCAGAACGCCTTTGCCGAGGTAGCGGCCTTTGTCGCCGTCGCGAAGCTCTACAGCCTCGTAAGCGCCGGTGGATGCGCCGGATGGTACGATGGCGCGGCCCTTGCCGCCGGATTCCAGGGATACTTCCACTTCAACCGTAGGGTTGCCGCGGGAGTCGAGCACTTCGCGTGCGTATACGTCAACGATGATAGACATAATGTTTGAACACTCCTTATCGTATGTGGGGTTGCAGACAGATCCGCCTGCTTGGCTGGCACTGAGAACAGTATACCAGCCACAGCGCTTCGGGACGAGTTTCCGCCTTTGATTTTTGGCAAAAGGAGGCCGGAGAGGCCCCGCTCCTGAGCTCCATTCGGCAACAGACATCTTGGCGGCTTGGCGCATGGGAAGTCTCTATGCCCAGTTGATCAGGCTGTCGCCGATTTTTTCCTTTTGGCCGCCCGGAGGCTTGCCGCAGCCGACGGCGGCCTACGCCTTGTTGATCAGGCTTTGGCCGGTCATCGCCCTGAGGCTTGCCGCAGTTGACGGCCTACGCCTTGTTGATCAGGCTTTGGCCGGTCATTTCAACCGGCTGCGGCAGCTCGAGCAGGTCGAGCAGCGTCGGCGCGATATCGGCCAGAATGCCGTTCTCGCGAAGCGTGACGCCCTGCTTGGTGACGATCAGCGGCACCGGGTTGGTCGTATGCGCCGTGAACGGGCGTCCGTCCGGTCCGATGACCATGTCCGCGTTGCCGTGGTCGGCGGTGATGAGCACGACGCCGCCTTTGGCGAGCACGGCGTCGACGACGCGGCCCATGCATTCATCCGTCGCTTCGACCGCCTTGATCGTCGGCTCCAGCATGCCGGAGTGGCCGACCATGTCAGGGTTCGCGAAGTTCAGGATGATCGCGTCATGCTTGTCGGAGTTGATCTCGCGCACGGCGGCGTCCGCCACCTCGTAAGCGCTCATCTCCGGCTGCAGATCGTAGGTCGCGACCTTAGGGGAGTTGATCAGGACGCGGGTTTCGCCCGGCAGCTCCTGGTCGCGTCCGCCGCTGAAGAAGAACGTCACATGCGGATATTTCTCCGTCTCGGCGATCCGCAGCTGTGTTTTGCCCTGCTGCACGAGCACCTCGCCGAACGTGTTGTCGAGGTTTTTCGGCTTGTAGGCGACGAAGCCGCCGACCGACTCGCTGAACAGCGTCAGGCAGACGAAATACAGATCCTTCGGAGCCTTGTCGCCGCGGTCGAAGCCGCGGAAGTCCTCGTTCGTGAACACCTGGGACAGCTGAATGGCCCGGTCCGGGCGGAAGTTGAAGAACACGACCGCGTCCTCGGATTCCACCAGCGAGACCGGCGAGCCGTCACCTTCCGTGATGACCGTCGGCATGACGAATTCGTCCATGACCGATTTCTCGTACGATTCCCGCACGGCGCGGATCGGATCGGTGTATTTCGGACCGTCTCCGTACACCATGGCGCGGTAGGACTTCTCCACGCGCTCCCAGCGCTTGTCGCGGTCCATCGCATAGTAGCGGCCTTGCACAGTCGCGATGCGGCCGATGCCAAGCTCCTCGATCTTTGCCTGCAGCTCGGTCAGATAGCCGACTGCGCTGTCCGGAGCGACGTCGCGTCCGTCGAGGAAGGCATGGATGTAGACCTGATCCAGCCCTTCCTTCTTGGCCAGCTCGAGCAGCGCGAACAGATGCTGGATATGGCTGTGCACGCCGCCGTCGCTTAGCAGGCCGTACAGATGCAGCTTCTTGCCGTTCAGCTTGGCATGGCGCACGGCGCCGAGCAGCGTATCGTTGTCGAAGAACTCGCCGTCGCGGATCGACTTCGTGATCCGGGTGAGGTCCTGATAGACGATGCGTCCCGCGCCGATGTTCAGATGGCCGACCTCGGAGTTGCCCATCTGGCCTTCGGGAAGGCCGACGGCTTCGCCGCAGGCGGTTAGCGTCGTATGGGGGAACTGGGCCATGAAGCGGTCGTAGTTCGGCTTATTGGCCTGAGCGACCGCGTTGCCCACGACATCATTGCGGAGGCCGAAGCCGTCCATGATGATCAGTGCGACCGGTTTGGGAGCCATGTTACTTCGCCCCCTCGACCAGAGCGATGTAGGAAGTCGGTTCCAGACTTGCGCCGCCCACGAGGGCGCCGTCGATGTTCGCCTGGCCCATGTATTCCTTCACGTTGGCCGGCTTCACGCTGCCGCCGTACTGGATGCGTACCGCGTCCGCCGTCGCTTGGTCGTACAGTCCGGCAACGACTTCACGGATGTAGGCGATGACATCCTCGGCGTCTTCAGCCGTGGAGGATTTGCCGGTGCCGATCGCCCAGATCGGCTCGTAGGCGATGACGACTTCGGCAGCCTGCTCGGCGGACAGGCCTTGGAACGCGCCTTGCGTCTGCACTTTGCAGACGTTTTTCGTGTCGCCGGCTTCGCGCTCTTCGAGCTTTTCGCCGACGCAGACGATCGGGGTCAGGCCGTGCTTGAACGCGGCCGCGACTTTCTTGTTCACGATCTCGTCCGTCTCGCCGAAGTACGCGCGGCGCTCGGAGTGGCCGACAATGACGTATTTCACGCCGAGATCGGCCAGCATGAGACCGGAGATTTCGCCGGTGAACGCGCCGTTGTCTTCAAAATGAAGGTTTTGCGCGCCGATGGCGATTTTCGTTCCTTTGGCCGCCTCGACGAGGGCCGGCAGCGTCGTGTACGGAGCGCAGATGACGCTCTCGACGCCGTCAACCTCGGCTCCGCCCTTCACTTCGCTGAAGAAGGATACGGCCTCGGATACCGTTTTGAACATTTTCCAGTTGCCTGCGATGATTGGAGTTCTTGCCATGGATATCATTCCTCTCCTGAAAACTGGGCTGCGCATCCGGAAACGAGGCTGCACATGCAGAAGACCGTTCCGATCGCTGCTCAAGCCGGAATTCTTTTTCATCCACCCGTCTAAAGGGGAGAATTCCGTCTTCAAATGCGACCGCTTATCCCGCTTCCATAATCGTCGAATGACGTCGACGTGAAGTTGCGGGACAAGCTTCTCCATGGCCATTCTGCCTGCTTCGCCTGCCGGATTTCGCCAGCCTTTTTCCCCTCGCTCCGCTCGGGAGAAAGAGATGTTACTTATCGTTAAGGGCGACTACGCCCGGAAGAACCTTGCCTTCCATGAACTCCAGGGAAGCGCCGCCGCCCGTGGAGATATGGTCCATCTTGTCGGCCAGATGGAATTTCTCGGCTGCCGCAGCGGAATCGCCGCCGCCGATGACCGTGTAGCCTTCCGTCTCGGCGCAAGCTTGCGCAACGGCGCGGGTGCCGTGCGAGAACGGCTCGATCTCGAATACGCCCATCGGGCCGTTCCAGACGACCAGCTTGGATTCCTTGATGACTTTGGCATACAGCTCGCGGGTTTTCGGCCCGATGTCGATGCCTTCCCAGTCGGCCGGAATGCCGTCCACGTCGACGATCTTCGTGTTGGCGTCCTTGCTGAAGTCGTCGGATACGACGATATCGACCGGAATCAGGAAGTTCTTGCCGAGCTTCTTGGCTTTCTCGATGAATTCGAGAGCAAGGTCCAGCTTGGAGTTGTCCACGAGGGATTGTCCGATTTCATGGCCTTGAGCCTTGAAGAACGTGTAGGACAGGCCGCCGCCGATGATGATGTTGTCGGCGATCTCGATCATCTTGTTGATGACGTCGATTTTGTCCTTGACCTTGGAGCCGCCGACGATAGCCGTGAACGGACGCTCCGGATTGTTCAGCGCCTTGCCGAGCACATCCAGCTCTTTCTCCATCAGAAGGCCGGATACGGCCGGAAGCAGATGGGCGATGCCTTCCGTAGAGGCATGGGCGCGGTGAGCGGCGCCGAAGGCGTCATTCACGAACAGGTCGGCCAGCGAAGCGAGCTGCTTGGCGAACTCCGGATCGTTCTTTTCCTCGCCCGGGTTGAAGCGGGTGTTCTCAAGCAGCAGCACGTCGCCGTCCTGCAGCGCGGCGGCTTTCGCCTGCGCATCGGGACCGGCGGTATCGTCGGCTTTGGCGACCGGCTTGCCGATCAGCTCGGCGAGGCGCGCAGCGACCGGAGTCAGGCGCAGCTCCTCCTTCACTTCGCCGCCAGGACGGCCGAAGTGAGCGGCCAGAATGACGCGGGCGCCCTTCTCGATCAGGTACTGGATCGTAGGCAGCGTTTCCCGGATCCGGGTGTCGTCGGTAATCGATCCATTTTCCATCGGCACGTTGAAATCGACGCGTACGAATACGCGCTTGCCCGCTACTTCCACATCACGAACGCTCTTCTTGTTCACAGCTGCTCGCCCTCCCGGTAGTGATTTCTATGGATAAAACATTGCTAAAGAGGAGAACGATCAATCGTCTCTCCTCTTTAGCTGTGGAATCGTCTATGCGATTAGGGACTTCTTACAGGCCTTTGGAAGCGATGTAAGCAGCCAGGTCGACGACACGGTTGGAGTAGCCCCACTCGTTGTCGTACCAGGAGATGACTTTGACCATGTTGCCTTCGACAACCATCGTCGACAGGGCGTCGATCGTGGAGGAAGCGGCATTGCCGTTGTAGTCGCTCGATACGAGCGGCTCTTCGGAGTAGAACAGGATGCCTTTCATGGAGCCTTCGGAAGCTTCCTTCAGGGCAGCGTTCACTTCTTCAACCGTCACATTCGATTTCACTTCGGCTACGAGGTCCGTTACGGAAACGTTTTTCGTAGGAACGCGCATAGCCATGCCGTTCAGCTTGCCTTTGAGCTCAGGCAGAACGAGGGATACGGCTTTGGCAGCGCCCGTGGAGGAAGGAATGATGTTTTCTGCGGCAGCGCGTGCGCGGCGCAGGTCCTTGTGAGGAACGTCCAGTACGGATTGGTCGTTCGTGTAGGAGTGGATCGTCGTCATCATGCCTTTTACGATGCCGAACTTGTCGTTCAGAACTTTGGCGAAAGGAGCCAGGCAGTTCGTCGTACAGGAAGCGTTGGAGATGACCGTGTGAGCGGAAGCGTCGTATTGGTCTTCGTTGACGCCCATGACGATCGTGATGTCTTCGTTTGTTGCCGGAGCGGAGATGATGACTTTTTTCGCTCCGCCTTTAAGGTGAAGCTCGGCTTTTTCTTTAGCCGTGAAGATGCCCGTCGACTCAACGACGATCTCGGCGCCTACGGAGCCCCAAGGCAGGTTTTCCGGGTTGCGCTCGGCAAAGACTTTGATCTCGCGGCCGTTGACGACAAGCGCGCCTTCTTTAGCTTCTACCGTAGCGTCCAGGACGCCGTGGGTGGTGTCATATTTCAGCAGGTGGGCCAGCGTTTTCGTGTCCGTCAGGTCGTTCACAGCGACGATTTGAACCTCGCTGTTGTTCAGTGCTGCGCGGAAGACGTTGCGTCCGATACGGCCAAATCCGTTAATACCAACTTTAACCATGGTTGATATTCCTCCTGTTAAATGAAGTTTGATGATGCATCTATCTCAAAGCAATTCGCATGCCCTGCCCCTGGCAGGCGCAGAGCCCGCGGATTGCCATGAAAACAAGTCTGTCCCCGCGGCGCCTGGAAGGACAAGAACCATTATCGCCTTGCGGCATGGCTCTTATTCCGTCAGCGCCGCGATTTCGAGGGCGGCCGCCTCGTCGGTGACGAGGATGTCCTCGTGGCCGAATCTCAGCACCGCGGAGATGGCCTCCGCCTTGGAGCGGCCGCCGGCCACCCCGATGACGACCTCGGTCGTCATGATGTCCTCCAGGCGGATGCCGGCGGTCTGCATCTTGTGCACGACGTTGCCGCTGCGGTCGAAGTAGTAGCCCCAGGCTTCGGCAAGCGCGCCGTCCGCCTTGAGGGAGTCGACCAGTCCGCTGTCGATCCGTCTGCGCCGGGCCATCACCATGGCGTCTCCGATGCCGTGGATGACGATGCGTGCGCTGCGGATGACCTCGACGATCTCCTTCACTCCGGGCTCCTGCATGAGGCTCGTGTAGGCCTCTTCGCTGAGATGGTCCGGGACGTGAAGCATCCGGTACTGCGCTCCCGTCCGCTTGGCCATCGTCGAGACGATTGTGCTCGCCTGGTATTCCAGGCTCTCTCCGAGCCCGCCTCGCGCCGGCACGAACAGGTTGCTCCGGCGCGGCGAGCTCGAGGCGAGCTGCGAGGCGACGCCCGCAAGCGTCGTTCCTCCGGTAACCGCCACGACATCCCGCTCGCCCAGCACCTGCAGGAGCGCCGCGGCTCCGGCGCGGCCAAGCTCCCGCTTGGCGCTGTCCGACTTCTCGGAATCGCCGGGCACGATGATGACCTTCTGCAAGCCGAACCGCTGCTTGAGCTTCTCCTCCAGGTCGCTGAGCCCGAGCAGCCCTCCGAGCTCGGGCTCCATCTCCTCCAGCAGCCGGCGGCCGGCCGGGCTGATGGACATGCCGGAGGATTTGATCTCTAGCAAGCCCTGCTCCTTGAGGAAGTCGGTCTCGGCTCTCAGAACTCTCTCCGTCATCGACAGGGAGGCGGCGAGCGTCCGGCGGCCGATCATGTCCGAGAGCATGACCTGATGCAGAATCGCATAACGGCGGCGGAGCGTATCGACGAGATCCGGAACGAGCTGACGCTGCAAATCAATAATGCTGCGCATGAGCGCCCCCACTCCACTCGTGCATGGCTGTCATGGGACATTTTTCGTCCCGGCCATTCATTTTACGTCCCACACCATTATTTTACCTCTTTTAGATAACCCCCGCAAGTGAGGAATACCCGATGAAAACGGTTGCCGACACCCAATTTTCGGATTTCTTTTTACGGAAACCTTTAGTGTTGCTTTTTCCTGCCAGCTGTTATACAATCTTAGACGTTACGTTTTTACAAGCGCCCGTGGTCCAATGGATATGACGTAGGCCTCCGGAGCCTGAGATCTAGGTTCGATTCCTAGCGGGCGCGCCAATTTACACCAATGGCTTCATTACATAGAAGGACCGGCATTCGTGCCGGTCCTTTTTTTGCATCCGGAGGAGATCGGACTTAGGATCGGGAAGCCGCCTCGCCGCTCCGGCTGCCGGAAGCGGAAGCTCAGGTTTAGAGAATAAGGAAGCCGGTTAAAATGGGCTATTGAAGGCTGTCCCGACCTCTTTGACCAAATTTGACTTTAAAATCGCAATCCATTAAAATGAGAAAGCAGCACCCCGCATATCCACTATTTATGAAGGTTATAAGGAGGGACTCGCACTTGGACATGAATTTTGTGCCTATGGTCATCGAGCAAAGCAACCGCGGTGAGCGCGCCTATGATATTTATTCCCGGCTGCTCAAGGACCGCATCATCTTCCTCGGCACCGGCGTCAACGATGTGGTGGCCAACTCCATCATCGCCCAAATGCTGTTCCTTGCAGCGGACGATCCGGAGAAGGACATCTCGCTTTATATCAACAGCCCCGGCGGCTCCATTACGGCCGGCATGGCGATCTACGACACGATGCAGTTCATCAAGCCGGATGTCTCCACGATCTGCGTCGGCATGGCGGCTTCCATGGGAGCGTTCCTGCTGACAGCAGGCGCCAAGGGCAAGCGTTACGCGCTGCCGAACAGCGAGGTCATGATTCATCAGCCGCTCGGCGGAGCCGAAGGCCAGGCGAGCGACATCGAGATCCGTGCCCGCCGCATCCTCAAGATGCGCGACAAGCTGAACGCCATCCTGTCCGAGCGTACCGGCCAGCCGCTGGAGCGCATCGAGAAGGATACCGACCGCGACAACTTCATGAGCGCGGAAGAAGCGACGGCTTACGGCCTCGTCGACAAAGTCATCGAGAAGCTGTAAGGTCGGCTGAATGGACGAAAAGAAAAGCAGCCCCCGGATTTGCCGGGGGCTGCTTTCTTTTTCTATTTGAGGGAGAACAATACGGTGATGTCGGAGGTGACGTCGACCTCGCCTGCATCCACGACCGTATTGGCCGAGGAGTCCGACGCTGCCGCCATCTTCATCTGCGCTCTCTCGATGACCGGCTGCACGACCTGGGCGCCGTTCTCCGAGATCGAGACGACCTCGCCGAGCGTGCGGCCCGAAGCCTGGGCCAGCGTCATCGCTTTGACCTTGGCGGCCTCGACCGCCTTCTGCAGCGCCTGCTGCGTGTAGGCGTCTCCTTTTTCCGTGCCGAAGGAAATGTTGTTGATCCGATTGGCGCCGGCTGCTGCCAGACCGTCGACGAGATCGCCGGTCTTATCTATGTTGCGGTAGGAAATCTGGATGTCCTGCACCGCTGTGTATCCGGTCAGCACTTGGCCTTCTTTATCCGTATAGCGGTATTGCGGCTGCACGGAGTAGTTCGTCGTCTTCAAATCCTTTTCCGCGACTCCGAAGGTTCCTGTCAGCGCCTTGCGCACGGCATCGTACTTCTTGGCCGCTCCGGCCTGCGCTTCCTTGGCCGTCTTGGCCGTTACCGATACGCCAGCCGATACATAGGCGATATCCGGCGCGACCGAAACCTTGCCAGTACCCGTTACGGCGACTGTATTCATCACGGCATTCTCCGTTCCCGCGGCAAAAGCCGGCTTGTTGAGCGGCTGACCGCCAAAAGCATTCCACGCCATCAACGATCCTGCTGTGATTCCCGCCGCTAGAAGCAGCACCTTGCTCTTATGCATCAGCCCGCCAGCCGCATTTCGTTTTTCCATTCCCAGCGCCTCCTTAGGTGTTGTCCTCTTGAAACGGCATGCACATGCAAAAGGTTGCATTTACCATCAAGGATTGACGATATTGTTGACTTTGAGACCTGGATAGGGGATTGGAGGACATGCGGGCAAATCTAATGGCCCCTGTCAGTCTTCGATGCTTGGTCGGAAATACGATTCCAAACCAATGACTTCCAGCATGCTTCAATTTATAGCAGCGGTCATACGATCCCAACCCTATGGCTCCAACTGTTTCGATCCATATCGGACATATGATACCAACCTAATGACTTTCCAGCTTGTTTCAATCCTTATCGAACATACGTTACCAACCCAATGGCTTTCCAGCATGCTTCAATTTATAGCGGACATACGATCCCAACCCTATGGCGCCAACATGTTTCGATCCTTATCGGACATAAGATCCGTTATTTAGATGATTTAAGCCCATTTCGATGATTATCGGACATACGATCCGTTATTCGGGCTCAACCGCGATCATTTTACTCTTTTTCAGGAAAATAACGGATCCTATGTCCTTTAAATTTATTTTAATGACAAAATCGAGTCCAATAGCGGATCCTATGTCCGATAATCCGTGCAATTGTCTCTAAAGCCATTACCACCGGGTCAAATCGAAGCATCAGGAGCATGAAGGGCCTGTTATCCCACTTCACCATGCCATAGGAGATAAAAGCTCAATTTGTGCCGGGAGATGCATTTGCTGGAGGCATTTGCAGTCGCCAATTGCAGTCGGCATTTGCAGTCGGCACTTGTAGTCGGCATTTTGCACTCGCCACTTGCACTCGCCACTTGCAGTCGCCACTTGCAGTCGGCATTTGCAGTCGGCACTTGCTGGAGGCATTTGCAGGAGACACTTGCTGGGGCATTTGCTCGAGGCACTTGCTGGGGGCACTTGCTCGAGGCAATTTCTTGGCTGGAGGCCTTGGCAGTCGACCTTTGCAGGCCTTTGCGCCATAGGCATCCGCGCCGCTGGTTTCAAGCAAATCAAAAAAAGCCCCCTGCGGGAGCTTTCGTGAAGCGCGTCCGAGGCTGCGCATGCAGCGCCCGGAGGCTGATTTATTGGTTCTCGAGCTCTTCCTTGCTCACCAGGGAGACTAAAGCGTTTACAGCCTGCTCTGCATCCGAACCCTCGGCACTGACGTAAACTTCCGTGCCGGAGCTGATCGCAAGGCTCATGATGCCCATGATGGACTTGGCGTTTACTTTCTTCTCGTCCTTTTCCACGAAAATCTCGGAAGAGAACTTGTTCGCTTCCTGCACGAAGAGTGCAGCCGGTCTTGCGTGAAGACCCGTCTTGAGTCTAACGACAACGGGTTGTCTGGTCATGAAATCTATACCCCCTAGTTCATTTTCACTGCTGCAACGGCGCTTCACGCGCTCGGTAACATCATCCGTTTCAGGTATGAGGAAATCTGGCCACGATTGCTACCATTATACCATCGGCCCGTGTAAGTTAAAAGTTCAGCTTCCACGCAATTTTTCGGCCAGCTCGTCGATTTTGCGAAGCCTGTGGTTCACGCCGGACTTGCTGACCGAGCCCTTCAGCATCTCGCCGACTTCCTTGAGGTTCATGTCGGGATGCAGAAGACGGATTTCCGCCACCTCTCGAAGCTTCTCGGGCAGGTTCTCCAGTCCCATCTCCTTCTGCAGCAGACGGATATTGTCGATCTGGCGCACGGCAGCTCCGATCGTCTTGTTGAGGTTGGCCGTCTCGCAGTTGACGATGCGGTTGACGGAGTTCCTCATGTCGCGCATGATGCGGACATCCTCGAATTTGAACAAAGCCTGATGAGCGCCGATGATGTTCAGCAGCTCGATGATCTTCTCGCCTTCCTTGATGTAGAAGATGAATCCCTTCTTGCGCTCGATGCATCGGGCGTTCAGCCCGAACTTGTTGGCCAGCGCCACCAATGCCCCGCAATGCTCCTCGTACATGCAGGAAATCTCCAAATGATAAGAGGAGCCTTCGGGGTTGTTGACGGAGCCGCCGGCCAGAAAAGCGCCGCGCAGGTAAGCGCGCTTGCAGCAAGGACGTTTGATCATATCCTTATCTATGCCCTGATTGAACATGAATCCTTCGGAAACGATGTTCAGATCCTTGAGAATTTCCTGGACCTTGGCCGGAATCCGGACAATGTAGACATTGTTCTTCTTCAGCCTCATCTTCTTGCGGACAAGCAGTTCGGTATGGACGTCGAAAATCTTCTTGATCAGGCTGTAGATCCGGCGCGCGATGGCCGCATTCTCCGTCGAGATGTCGAGGATGATCTTGCGGCTGGCCAAGTGGACCGATCCGTTCATCCGGATCAGAGCGGACAGCTCCGCCCGTTCGCAGCAGGCATCCTGGTTGTCCACGAGCGTCAATTCTTTTTTGGTCTGGGCCGCAAAGCTCATCTCTTCACCCCTTTCTTTGCATCCAGCTCTCTACAAGCTGATAGATATGATGGCTCAGGCGCACGGCATCATGCCGTAAATAAGTGCGGAACAACACGAGGCGGTCCGCGATGACCTTGTATCCCCGGCGCGTGACTTCGTCCAGATCGAGCTGGACAGCCTTCGCTCCCAATTCCGCGTAACGGTCCTGGACCTGCGGCGGAATCTCGCCGTCGTTGACGATGACGTAATCGAACAGCTGGTGGCCGATATGGCGGTGCACCGCTTCGAGATGATCGCTCACCGCATAATCGTCCGTCTCGCCCGGCTGGGTCATGACGTTGCAGATGAAAATCTTGATCGCATTCGACTGGACGATGCATTCCGCCAGCTTAGGCACGAGCAGGTTGGGAATAATGCTCGTGTACAGGCTGCCGGGTCCGATCAGGATCGCATCCGCCTCCTGGATCGCCTGGCATGCCTCCTCGAGCGGCTCCACGTCGGGAGGCTCGATGAACACCCGCTTGATCGGCTGCCCGGCCAGCGGAATATTGGACTCGCCCTCGACGATCGTTCCGTCCTCCAGCTCGGCCTTGAGCACGATCGCCTGATCCGACGCCGGCAGCACCGTGCCGCGCACGGCGAGCACCCGGCTCAGCTCCCTGACCCCGGTCACGAAGTCGCCGGATATATCCGTCATCGCCGCCAGCATGAGATTGCCGAGGCTGTGGCCGGCAAGTCCGGTGCCGCTCGGGAACCGGTATTGGAGCATCTCCGATAAAAGCGGCTCGACATCCGCCAGCGCCATGAGCACGTTGCGGATGTCGCCCGGAGGAGGAATTTGGAGCTCGCTGCGAAGGACGCCGGAGCTGCCGCCGTCATCGGCGACGGTGACGATCGCCGTGATGTCGAGCGGCTTCTCCTTGAGACCGCGGAGCATGACGGACAACCCCGTGCCGCCGCCGATGACGACGATTTTCGGAAGTGGAGTCTTTGTTTTGCTGCTTGCCATATAAGCCCCGCCTTATGGACGGTCACGTCCGGCATCGCGATGGCTCACCCGGACCGACTCCGTCTCGCTGCTGCCGAGCATGCGCCCGAGATATTCCGAAATGGCGACGGAACGGTGCTTGCCGCCCGTGCAGCCGATTCCGATGACGACTTGACTCTTGCCCTCTTTGCGGTATAAAGGAATCAAAAATTGCAGCATGTCGAGGAGCTTGGTCAGAAACGCCTGGGTATCCGGCCACTTCATAACATAATCATATACATCCTGATCCTGTCCGGTGCGCGGACGCAGATGCTCGACGTAATGGGGATTCGGCAGGAAGCGGACGTCGTAGATCAGATCGGCGTCGATCGGAATGCCGTACTTGAAGCCGAACGAGGTGACATTGACCGAGAACGGCGCCTGCTTGGCATTCGTGAAGCGCGAAATGATGGACTCCTTGAGCTCGGCCGGCTTCAGCTTGCTCGTGTCGATTGTCTGCGTCGCCGAATTTTTGAGCTCCTCCAGCAGCTGTCTCTCCAGATGGATGCCTTCGAGCGGCAAGCCGTTGGGAGCGAGCGGATGCCGCCGCCGGCTTTCCTTGTAGCGGCGTACGAGAACGTCGTCGGTCGCGTCCAGGAACAGAATCTCATGCTGAAAGGTAAAGTGGTTCTTGATGTAGTCGAGCGACTCCGACAGGGCGGTGAAAAACTCGCGGCCGCGCAAATCGATGACGAGCGCCACTTTGGCGATTTTGCCGTTGGAGCCGTCGATCAGCTCGGCAAACTTCGGGATGAGCACCGGAGGCAGATTGTCGACGCAGAAGAACCCGAGATCCTCGAGGCTCTGAACTGCGATCGTCTTGCCTGCGCCGGACATGCCCGTAATGATGACCAGCTTGGGCGTATTCGTTTCCATATGCTGTTCCTCCCTAGGGGGGTGCCGGACTAAATCCGCCGATCCATATCCAGCCCCCGGGTTGGCTTCGCCTGCTAGGAGCGGAGAATGAGTCCGGCGGCGCCGACGACGCCCGCATCGTTGCCTAGTGTGGCGGCGACGATCTCCACGCCTTCCTTGGCTTGGTCCTGCGTATATTTGGCGAACACTTCACGGATCTGGTCGAACAGGAAATCGCCGGCCTTGGCGACGCCCCCGCCGATGATGAAGCGCTGCGGATTCAGGGTGACGGCGGTGGCCGCCATCGACCGGCCGAGGTAATAGGCAGCGCGGTTCACGATGCGGGATGCCACTTCGTCGCCTGCTTTGGCGGCGTCGATGACTTCCTTGGCCATGATGTTGGGCTCCAGAGACAGCGACGTGCGGTCGCCGCGCTCGACGGCATCCTTGGCCATGCGGATGATGCCGGTCGCGGAAGACACCGTCTCCAGGCAGCCGGTTTTGCCGCAGGTGCACTGGATCGCTTCCAGATCGGGCACGATCGACATGTGGCCGAGCTCTCCGGCCATGCCGCCAAAGCCTTCATAGATGCGGCCGTTGATGATGACTCCGCCTCCCACGCCGGTGCCGAGCGTGTAGCAGACGCAGTTCGGAATGCCGCGGCCCGCTCCGGCCCAAGCTTCGCCGAGAGCGGCGACATTGGCGTCGTTGTTGACCTTGACGGTCTTGTTCAGCTTCTCTTCAAGCAGCTGCTTGAGAGGCACGTTGCGTATATTCAAATTGTTGGAGAACTTCACGATGCCATTCGGGATGTCCAGGAAACCTGCGATCCCGACGCCGACTCCGCCTACTTGTTCCCAGGCAAAACCCGCCTCGCCGACGACATGGCGCACGTACGCCACGATGTTGTCCACGATGCGCTCTGCGCCCTGGGAAGCTTCCGTCGGGCCCTCATACGTCCGGAGCAGCTCGCCCACCGCGCTGCAAACTCCAACTTTGATGGCGGTGCCGCCGATATCCGCTCCAACGTAGATTGTTTCTGACATGTGTTAGCCACCTCAATTATAAGTTAACTTCTTTAAGTTACTATAAGGCAAGCCATAGTCCAGGTCAAGGTAACAACGCGGCCCGGCGAATCGCGCCGCCGCCGCATCCGCCGGTTCCGAGCTCAGCGGAGAAAATCCCGGAAAACCGCGGATCCGAGCCTCTAGAACTCTCTCTATCGGAGCCGAATGTTCCCGTCAAGGATAAAAAAAAGCCGCCACCCGGCCAACTGGCATCGATCGGGTAGCAGCCCTATGGGTGAGCTCGATTAAAGCGTCTGGCTCCAGTCATGCACCATGGAACCTTCCAGGTACTTCTCGCAGTCCAGCGCCGCCATGCAGCCGCTGCCGGCGGCCGTAATGGCCTGGCGGTACTTCAAGTCCTGCACGTCTCCGCAAGCGAATACGCCCGGCACGTTCGTTTCCGTCGTTCCCGGCTTCACCATGATGTAGCCATGGTCGTCGGTGTCGATCTGGCCGCCCAGGAACTTCGTGTTCGGCGTGTGGCCGATGGCGACGAAGATGCCGTTCGTCTCGAGGATCTCCTCTTGTCCGCTCTCGTTGTTGCGGACCTTCAGGCCGGTCACGCCGAGCGGGCCTGCAACGACTTCAACCGGCGTGCGGTTGAGGGCGAAGCTGATCTTCTCGTTGTCGCGGGCGCGGTCCTGCATGATTTTGGAGGCGCGCATCTCGTCGCGGCGGTGGACCAGATCGACGTTGGTCGCAAAGCGGGTGAGGAAGTTGGCCTCCTCCATGGCGGAATCGCCGCCGCCGACCACGATGATCTTTTTGCCGCGGAAGAAAAAGCCGTCGCATGTAGCGCAAGTGCTGACTCCGCGGCCGACGTTCTCCTTCTCTCCGGGAATGCCGAGGTAACGCGCGGATGCGCCGGTCGAGATGATCAGGGATTCGGCGACAAGCTCGCCTTGGCCTTCCACCTGGATCTTGAACGGACGCTCCGACAGATCGACGCTGTTGACCCAGCCTGTGCGGAATTCAGCGCCGAAACGCTCGGCCTGCTTGCGCATGTTGGCCATGAGCTCAGGACCCATGATTCCATCCGGGAAGCCGGGGAAGTTCTCCACCTCCGTCGTCGTTGTCAACTGGCCGCCCGGCTCCGGTCCTTCGATGACGAGAGGGTTGAGGTTGGCGCGGGCCAGATAGATCGCAGCGGTCAAGCCGGACGGGCCGGTACCGATGATAATGGACTTGTACATGGATGTTACCTCCTAAATTGCCTGCTTGATTATAATTATTCTTATTCTAATCCATGGCAGGGCAATCCGTCAAAGACGCCGCCGCTTCTTCATGAAACGTTCATGGTGCCAGGCGAGGCTTCCCTCAAGGAAGGAAGACCGCACGGATGCTCTTGGCCTTTTCCTTGATGCCGCATACTTCATCGATGCGCCTCGCGTTCTTGCTGACGGTGGCGACCGATGTTCCGTAGCGCTGCGCCACTTCTTGGTAAGAGATGGCGCGTCGGTGCATCTTGGCCGTCAAGTATTCCAGCGCGGCGGACCATCCTTCCGCCTTGCCCAGCTTCGGCACATCGGGATAGACGCGCGTCAGGAAGTCGACCCAGAGCGTCATCAGCTCGTATTGCTGGATCAAGCCGTACTGCTTGCCCATTTTCTCATAGGCCGCATCCAGCACGACCTGCCATTTCTCTTCCCATACCGGCAGCCTCGACGGCCCCGAGCCCGGGGCCAGCTGCCTGGCTTCTCCGCCCATCACCGCGGGAAGGGTATCCTCCACGCCGATGGAACGAAGAGCGAACAGCGCCATCCGCTTGAGATCGTCATCCTCTTCCGGTTCGAGCAGGAGCGCCTGAAGGGCCTCCTTCACCTCATGGTCCGCAATCAAGGCGAGCGCCTGGATCACCTGAAGCTTCGTCTTGCGGTCTCCGTTGCGCAGCGCCCAGAAGAAGGAGGACCGCACGAGAGGATTCGTCTTCATCCCGTCCGGCATGCCGCCCGGCAGCTTCTCCCACATCCGGAACTGCTCCTCGAACGGAAGGTGGTAGTGGTAGCTGGCCGCGATCGGCTCCCCGGAAAGCTCTCCCAGCTGAAGCTGCTCCAGGTAATAAGGGGCGACATCGGACTGCGGGTCCCTCTTGAGCGCCTGGCGCCATAGCTGACGGGCTTCCTCCGGCCGGCCGACATGGAGCGCGGCAACGGCTGCATAGTGGTACAAGGAGCCGTCGTTATCCGCCGAACCGTCCTTGATCAGGCGCTTGAAGTGGCGCAGCGCACACTCGTGCTCCCCTAGAATACCCATCGTAGTGGCCAATTTAAACACATGCTCCTGATGGAACGGCAGCGTACGGCTCAGCAAGCCGGCCAAAGGCGCGAGCTTATCCGCATCGCCGGCATGCTGGTAGAAGATAGCCAGATTGCAGAGAGCGTGGAGATTCCCTTCCTCCAGCTCGAGCACTTCGAGAATCGTTTCCATTGCCCTCTCGAATTGCCCCATATAATAGTAAGCCAGCGCCAGATTGTTGCGCGCGGCCAGAAAGTCGGCATTGCCGGCAACGATCGATTCCAGCAGCTTGGCGGCCTGGGCGAACTTGCCTTCCTCCAGAAGAGCGCGGGCCTGGTCATGCTCGGCGGCTCCGCCGCGGGCTTTGATCGTGACGACCGGGGTCGGACGCTTCAGCTCGTACTGCAGCAGCTCCATCATTTCCTCGGCGTCCTCCAGGTAATGCCCTTCCGCGTCTTCTTCCAGGTAGCGGACAAGCGCATGCTCCGCCTTGTCGTACTGCTCCATATTGGCGTAGTTGTTGGCCAGATAGAAGTAACATTCCGTCATGCCCGAATCGACGGACTCCAGAATCTCGATCAGAATCCGGTTCGATTCCTCGTAGCTGCCCATCTCCGACAGGATGCCGGCCAGATTGCAGTGATTGACGGGATTCTCCGGCTCGTACTCGACGGCCCGGCGGAAATACTTCAGCGCCTTGTCGTAGTGATAGCGGTCCATCGAGCGCACGGCGCGCTCGAAGAAGAACGTTGCGTCCCACTGGATCGGTATAATCTTTGCTGCCTGGTCCGCAGCCGTTCTTTTCTCCTCTTCCACCCGGTCAAGGCACCTCCTTCTTCTATCTCCCAAAACTCGAATGCATCCGATTATACCATAACCATTCCTTCCTTACACGGTAGAAAATGTGGAATGAACCGCTCGTTCCCCATGAGAAAAAAAGCGGAAGGCCGGGATCGGCCTTCCGCGTTGATGATGCCGGCTCTCCCTCGCCGATTGGGAAGGGAGCCCGTCCGCCTCCGAGGCGGCTAGATGCCGGCGTTCTTGAACAGGGTGCTGATGGAGCCGCCCTGCATGATGATCTTGGTCGCATCCGCGAGCATAGGCGCGACGGAGAGAACCTTGAAGCGGTCGGAGCGGATCTCGGGAAGCGTAATCGAATCCGTCACGACGACCTCCTTGATCAGAGGATGGTCCAGCTTCTGGATGGCGTTGCCGGAGAAGAGCGGGTGCGTCGCGCAGACGTACACGTCCTCGGCCCCGCGCTCCTTGAGCCCCTCGACGACGTTGACGATCGTCGTGCCGGTATCGATCAGATCCTCGATGATGATCGGCGTCTGCCCTTCCACGTCCCCGATGACGTGGGTGATGACCGACTCGTTGTGGGCCGGGCGTTTTTTGATCATGATTGCGAATGGCGAGTCCAGGTAGTTGGCCAGCTTCTCGGCGGTAGACGCCCGGCCTGCATCCGGAGATACGACGACGGGATTCTTGATGTTCTTGCTCTTGAGATAATCGCTGATAAGGTCAAGAGCCGTGAGATGGTCTACCGGAATATTGAAGAAGCCTTGGATAGCCGGAGCATGAAGATCGATGGTGATGATGCGCGTCGCTCCGACGGTAGTCAGGATGTCCGCCAGCATCTTGGCCGAAATCGGCTCGCGCGGCGCGGACTTGCGCTCCTGGCGCGCATAGCCGTAGTACGGCATGATGATGTTGACGGTCTTGGCCGATGCGCGCTTGGCGGCATCGATCATGACGAGAAGCTCCACCAGATGCTCGTTGATGGGATACGAGAACGACTGCACCAGGAACACGTGGCAGTTCCGGATCGTCTCCTCGTAGTGGCAGTAAATCTCTCCGCTCTTGAACTTGGACAGCTTGATCGCCCCGAGCGGCAGTCCCAGTTCCCCGCTGATCTTCTTCGCCAGTTCCGGATTCGACGAACCCGAGAAAATTCGCAACTTGTCGCTAAACATGATACCCTCCTGAGCGTTCCAACCAAAAATTTGACATCATCCTGCTAAACCCCTGCATGTTCGACACGTCTATTATACATGGTATGCCGCAGAATTCAAAAATCGATAAGTAACCGTTTTCGGCTCTGGAACGTGGCAAGCTGCCCGTAACCGGCTTCTTTCAGCCTCATGCGCGCTTCCGGCAAGTATTGCTCCAGCCGCTCCGGCTGATGGCAGTCGGAGCCGAGAGTGACCGGAATGCCGAGCTCGCACGCTTTTTTCAGCATCCGGGGTCCAGGGAACATCTCCGCGCAAGGCATCCGCAGTCCCGATGCGTTCAGCTCGATCGCCAGATCGGCCTCCCGGACCGCTTCCAGCGCCGCATCCTCCAGACGGGTCACATCGTCCTGCGGACGGAAGCCGAACCGCTTGATGACGTCGATATGCCCGATATAATCGTACAGGCCGCTTCGCGCGGCTTTGCCTACCGCATCGTAGTAGCGCTCGTAGACGGCCATAGGGTCGCGCATCTCCCAGCCGCCCGTCTGCCGATAGTCGGTAATGTCCCATGTGCCGAGAAAATGGACCGAGCCGATGACGTAATCCCACGGATAGGCATCGATCAGCTCCGCTATTTTTTCCTCGCAGCCTTCGATATAATCGCCTTCCATTCCGACCCGGATATCGATGTCGCCTTTGTATTTCTCCTTGAGCGCGAGCGCTTCTTCGACGTAGCGGGGAAGCTCGTTCATCGCCATCGCCATTCCGGGATAATACTCATGCGGCTTGACGTGCAGCAGCGGCATATGGTCGGACAGGCCGATCTGGTGCAGTCCGGTCGCGATCGCCTGGCGGACGTAGTCCTCCAGGCCGCCGACGGCATGGCCGCAGCGCTCGTGGTGGGTGTGGTAGTCGATGCGGATGCTCATTGGGTTTTCTCCTTCGCTTGGATGGAATTCGCTTGCGCGTGTGGGCCGCTTCGCGGGTGGTACGCTTCGCGGACGGGTATGACAATCGGTACGCTTCGCGGACGGGTATGACAATCGGTACGCTTCGCGGCTGAAATTTCTATGCACGTAAGAACCGCTGCGCGGCTGACCATTCTTCCGATCGCTGTTGAAGCCATATTCTATTCATTAAAAGGTATTTATAGGTAAGAATATGTCTTCAAAGGCGACCACTTCCGTTTCTTCAGAACGGTCAGTCCGCTTCCGCGGCAAGGTGCATGAAAATAAAGCGCAACGATAAGCGCACGCGGGAGCGGCTGCACGGCGCGATGAGCGCACGCGGGCTCGGCTTCGCGGCGCGATGAGCGCACGCGGGCTCGGCTTCGCGGCGCGTTGAGCGCACGCGGGAGC
>NZ_BIMD01000063.1 GCF_004000905.1 Paenibacillus humicus NBRC 102415 | reverse complement strand
GGCTTGCGGCTCTCGCCGAGCCGCAACAGGCCGAACATCAGCACGATGAAGGCCACATCGATGACATACATCGCCTTGCCCGTCGAATAAGCGGTCATGCCTGCAGCGATGCCGATGCACGAGCCTGCGACGGAAGCGCCGGCCCAGGCCAGCGCTTCGGCTCCTCCAGCGCGGCGCTTCATCAGGGCCGCGCCTGCGGCCGCAAAAAGGACTGCGGCGGCTAGCGGCACGGCCAGGCCGTAGCCGGCAGCCTGCACGGCTGCCGCTCCCATAGCCGCCCCTGCCGTCAAAGCGAGTCCGGAAACGGCAAGCCGGCGGAACTGCGCCCCTTCGGCCGAAGAAGCCAAAATTCCGTACAAGGACACAAATACGATAAGAGCCAAGCTTCCCCACTCCAGCAGCATGATGCCACCTCCTGTTCAATTCCTCTATAGCTTGGCGGCAAAGCCCGCGTCCGGGTACACATAGGGAACCGCGGAGGGCTTCGCCTCCTTCGCTTCCGTCACGACGATCTGGATGACCTGCTGGTCCTGGTATTCCGTGCGGGCTACCGTGCCGGTCACGCTGACCCAGCTGTTGTCCTTGAATTGGGACGCGGAGTCGTTGACGGCGATAATGCCGTAAGGCATCATATCCGCCGCGCAGTGGATCATCGCCATCCTCCCGACGATGAACTGGGAATCCGTCAATCCCTCCTGACGGTATACGAAGCCGGTCATGGTGATTGTTTTCCCCTCGAAGCGGTCCGGGAACATATTGAGCGCATTGAGCGACTCGATGAACCAGGTGTCGCCCATCGCGATTTCCGGCTTGGCGTACAGCCATTCCGCCAGCTTGGCGTAATCCTTGTTGTAGAGATCGGTATGGAAGCCGTCCGTCCCAGCCTCGATTTGCCCAGGCCCCTGAACGGCTCTGCCGCCCGATGCCGGAGCATGGGCCAGATTGATGCCTTTGGAATCGGCCAGCGATCCGGCAAGGGATGTATTCGGAAGCGCAAAGCCGAGCAGCAGCGGCAGCAGGAACAGGCTGTACAGCATCGCCTGCCGCACGCTTCCCGCAGGCGCGCCATGGCTGTGCCCTGCATGGTCATGGCTGTGGCCATGGCTGTGGCTGTGATGGCTGTGTTCATGACTGTGTTCATGCGGATCAGAATGCAATCCGCAAGCGCAGGCAAGATGCCGCGACCTTCCCGGAGCCGCGCACAGGTACAGCTGCAGCAGCCCTCCCGCCGCAAGCCCGTAAGCCGACAGCCTTGCGTAGATTCTCAGGGACGGGGATACGTATAACAGCATCTCGCCCGTCCAGTCCAGCCGCAGCAGGAACGCGCCGAATCCGAGCAGGATCAGGCCCTTTATCCACTGGTCAGCCTTCATTCCATCCCATTTAAACCTCATGGCAGCGTTCCTCCTTAGTGTAGCAGCGTCATATCCAGAACGATTGCGGC
Source organism: Paenibacillus humicus NBRC 102415 (assembly GCF_004000905.1). GTDB lineage: Bacteria > Bacillota > Bacilli > Paenibacillales > Paenibacillaceae > Paenibacillus_O > Paenibacillus_O humicus. The sequence goes on along the minus strand of NZ_BIMD01000063.1, from coordinate 24,723 downwards.
AGCGAAGACAAGAACGGCGGCGAACGCGCACAGTCCGAGCACGAAGCGGGTTCTGAAGACGGCAAGCATCATAAGCATGACCTTAAGGTTCATCATCGGGCCGAACACCATGAACGCGATCAGCGATCCGCCGGTGAAGGAGGCCGAGAACGACTGGGCGATAAAGGCATCCGACGTGGAGCAAAGAGAAAGCAGGAACCCGAGCGCCATCATGGATATGCTGCCGGCCGCGCTCCCTCCGCCCAGCGAGGCCAGGTCGGATTGTGCCACGAACGTCATGAGCAGAGCGACGAGAAACGAACCGAACACCACGTATCTGCCCATATCGAAAAACTCGCTGACGGCATGTCCTGCCGCTTCAAAGCCTCTGTTGCGGCTCTGAACCGGCGCCAGCACCCGGAAGGGCGACGGCGGAGCGGCAGCTTCGGGTTGACTTGCGGCATGGAGGCCGGCCGCCTTTGGTTGAATTGCGGAATGAAGTCTGGCCGCCTTCGGCAAGCTCGACGGCGGCGGGCTCGCGGCTTGGGACAAGCTTGCCGCGGGCTGCCGGGAAGCGCGCCCGCGGTTTTTGTCCGGAGGCTTGACGCCTGCCGCTGTTCCCGTCACGGAGGACGACGGTGCGTCCTCGCCGCGAAGAGCCTGCCCGATGACGAAGCGATGGACCGCAAGCCCTGCCGCGATGGCAACCGTGAAAGCGAGGCCCATGCGGATCCAGGCGATTTCCGGATGGCTTCGGAAGGCGGCGAGCGTCGACCAGAGGACGATCGGATTGAGAATCGGCCCGGCCAATATGAATGCGGTCGCGGCATGAAGCGGCATGCCTTTGCGGATCAGCCTGCGGATAGCGGGCACCATCCCGCATTCGCAGATCGGCACGATGATGCCGAGCAGGCTTGCCGCAAGCACGGCGAGCAGCGGGTTTTTCGGGATCGCCCTCCGGATGATCCGGTCGGGAACGAACACCTGCAGCAGGGCAGAGACGACGACGCCGATCAGGATGAAGGGAAGCGCCTCGATGAGAAGGCTGAGGAACATCGTCTTGAACAGCTGGAGCTTGCCGTCCGTCCCGCTGCCGCCCTCCTCTCCGGCAAAAAGGTAAAGCAGCGTTACAGCCCCGAGCAGAAACAGCGCCAGTAGCGATGCATTGGACTTGGGCTTGGCAGCTTCATTGGCTGCGGCAGAAGGCTGCATGGCGTTTCCTCCTTAGGGGCTTATAGGGACAATACGCGCTCGGCAAGCCAGATGCCTCCGAACAGCAAAGCAGCGGCAGAACCCGCCAGCATGACCTTGCGGTCATGCCTGGAGCGGCGAAGCAGCAGCAGGAGCGGCAGCAGAACGGCGACGATCGCCAGCTGCACGGCCTCGATGCCGAGATTGAAGCTGATGAGGTTGACCGCGAGCTGGTTGGACGGAATATTCATTTCCTTGAGAATATCGGCAAAGCCCATCCCGTGCACAAGCCCGAAGAAGAACGTCAAGACCCATCTGCGGCTGACTTTTTTGCGGATTATATTTTCGACCGCTACGTAGCAGATGCTGAGAGCGATCAGCGGTTCCACGATCCACACGGGCACGTCGATCCAGCCGAGCACCGTCAGCGTCAGCGTCAGGCTGTGGGCCACGGTGAAAGCGGTGATCGTAGCCGCGTACTGCTTGAACGACTGCCTGGCGATGAGCAGCGAGAACAGGAACAGCAGATGGTCGTAGCCGCCAAGGATATGATGGACCCCAAGGCTGAAGAAGGATTTCCAGCCGGAGAAAGGCGAGGCTCCGCCGTCAGAGGCCTTGTCCGCTGTTCCTTGGGGCTCCGTACCGGCTTGGCCGCTGTCCGTCTGCGGAACCGATCCGTCGTCTGCGGGCGGATGGTCGGGAAGAGAGGCATAATCCGCTTCCGTCAGAAGGAGCGTCCACAGGCGGTCGCCCCCAGACAGCGCGGAGGTGCTCGTCTGCTTGCCGTACTTGATCGTAACCAGGTTCACGTAGTTGGACTTGGTGTCGTTCAGATACAGCTGATCGTCGAGCGAAGCCGGCTGTCCCGAGACCGGAGCCGGGTAGGAGGCGCGGTAGACCGCTTGGGTTCCGCTTCCCTTCCTGTCCAGGGTTAAGACGGCGGGAGCTGCCGGCTTTTGAGCTTCTCCGGCTATTTTCAATGTGATTTTGCTCTCAAGCACTTCCCCGAGCCGAGACTTGACGCTCTCGAATTCGGCCTCGTCCAGCATGCCGTTCTTGTCCTCGTCCCCTCCCGCCAATTCCATGACGGACAGCTCGTCGATGGCGTAGGTGAGAGCAGTCTCCGACTTGCTCAGCTCCAGGGTCGTGTAGCTGGCGCTGTACGCATGGGCGGATACGCCGCCGACCGATGCCAGGCTGACCAGCAGCAAGGCGATAAGGACAAATGGAAGGCGGCGGCGCCTAATGGCTCTTTTCAATGTGGATTCAACTCCCGGAGTCATGGTGTGAATGAAAGAAATGCGATGCTCTTCAGGGAAGAGCATCGCAGATCAAAGGCAGCTGCTACTTCAGCATCAGGTTGTAAAGAAGCTGCGCGGCTTCCGCACGCGTCGAGATTCCCTTCGGCACGAATTGTCCCGAGGATCTTCCCTGGATCAGGCCGAGCGATGCGGCCTGCTTCACCGGGATGACCGCCCATGGAGCCACCTTAGCCAGGTCGGTGAATTCCGCGCCAGCTTGCGGGGACGGAGCCGCAGCCGCTCCATGAAGGATCTCATACGCTTTGATCAGCATCGAGACCATCTCCTCCCGGGTAATCAGGCCGTTCGGATCGAAGACAGCCGCGCTGCGTCCCGAAATGATGCCTGCGGCATAGGCTTTTCCAACCGCATCGGCATACCAGGCGGAGGACGAAACATCCTTGAACGCCGTCTCCTTCGTTGCTTCGAGCTTAAGGGCGTTCACGAGCAGCGAAGCGAACTCCGCACGCGTGATGGAACGTTTCGGCTCGAAGGCCGAGCTGCTCGTTCCTTTGACGATTCCCTTGGCCGCAAGCTCGGCAATCAGGTCATGCGCCCAATAGGACGGCGCCACGTCGGCGAACGACTTCTTCACTTCAAGCACCGCATATTTGCTGAAATGCTTGATTTGAGCGGTGATTTCCCCGTTCTCCGTCTTGCCGCCGATGTACTCCAGCCTGCCGTCGTCCGCTACATAGTAGATGCCGTACAGCTTGCTTCCATCGGTGGCGGGAAGCTTGAAGCGCAGCGTGACCGGCACGTTGAAGCTCGACAATACGGCCGCTTCGCCGTTCGCTGTCCAAGCCGAGAGCGTGAATTCATACATATCGCTGAGTGCCTTGACGTCGGCAGCGGAGTTAACCCCGGCTTTTGCCGCAAGGGCTGCCGCTTCCGAGCCGCTCAGCTTGTTCATTTTCAAGGAAAGGTAGGCCGTCTGGCTGTCCGATGCCTTGATCTTGCTCTCCAGCTGCTTGAGCAGCTCGGCCGGAATCACGAGCTCGAATGCATGTCCGGCTCCTTCAATCGTAAGGCCCTCTGCCTTCAGCTTGGAGGATGAATCCGCCGGAAGCCTGATTTCGGTTGTGTCCGAAGCGACCTGTACGGCAGCCGTGCCGGATGCCAGCTGTTCCGGCTTGACAACGATGATTCCGCTAGGGCTGGCGGTAGGCGCAGGCGTCGCTGTTGGTGCCGTTGTCGGCGTCGCTGTTGGTTTTGGCGTCGGCGTCGCTGACGGTGTTGGCGTCTCTTCCGGCGCCGGCGTTGGTTTTGCCGTCGGTGTCGGCGTCTGCGTTGCCGGCGGCTCCGTCGTCGGCGGCTCCGTCGTTGGCGGCTCCGTCGTTGGCGGCTCCGTCGTCGGCGGCTCTGTCGTTGGCGGCTCCGTCGTCGGCGGCTCTGTCGTCGGCGGCTCTGTCGTTGGCGGCTCCGTCGTCGGCGGCTCCGTCGTCGGCGGCTCCGTTGTCGGCGGCTCCGTTGTTGGCGGCTCCGTCGTCGGCGGCTCCGTCGTCGGCGGCTCCGTCGTGGCCGCATTGACCTTGATCATAGCCGTGGCCTTAAACCCGCCATCGTAAGTCGTAGCCGTAACTGTCGCTTCACCGGCTTTGCGGGCTTGAACGACGCCGTCGTTCACTTCTGCAACCAGATTGTTGCTTGATGTCCATGATACTCCCTGATTCGATGCATCGGCAGGAGCAATGATGGCATGAAGGGTGGCTGTCTCCCCTTCCGTCAGCTCAAGGACGCTCGGCTCCAGCGTTATGCTTGTGACCGGCTGAACGATTTCGACCTCTGTCACGGCGGACAATCCTGAGTCGACCGAGAGCGCGCTGATTGCAACCTTGCCCGCTTTGAGTCCAGTGACGACTCCGTAAGTCACCGTTGCGATCGTTTCATCCGCCGATGACCATTGCAGCTCTTTGTTGGTCGCTTGGACAGGAACGAAGTTCACGGCGAGCTTGCCTGTTTCTCCCGCCCTGATCTTCAAGCCCGGATTTGCGAAATGAATTTCGACTAGCGGTACCGATTCTGCCTTCTTCAATTCCTTGGTATCGCGCACCCGGATCCGGTCGCCCTCGGCATATCGGCCGGACAAGCCCGCAGCTTCAAGGATATCGCCCGGAGCGAGATCCGGAACCGGACCGCTTTGGGTCGCGATGTATCCGTCTACGAAGACGAGCACCGGACCGCTGCCGTCGTCGATGATGAAGGAATTCGCATCCGGCTTGGACAGCACCTTGCCGGTCACCTTCACAAGCTGGCCCTGGTAGCTGTCCGACACGGACTCCGCCGTTCCGACAGCCTTGGGCTCAAGCGGCACGCCGGTTGAAACCTTGACGACGCTCTGCGCGAATGTGCCGAACTCAAGCTCGGTGTTGTTCTCGAAAATTTTGACATGCCCGTATACCCGGACCTTGTCTCCGACGGACAGCGATCCCGCCGGAACGTCGTTGAAGGCCATAATGCCGCCGGTAGCGTCCTGGACATAGAAGGCATCGAAGAATACTCCCGCTGCAGTCGTAACGGTGCCCTCGACCATAATCGGCGTCTCCTCCGGCAGCGTCCTTGCCGCGCCGATCGGAATCGCCTTCGTCTCGAGACCGGCAAGCCAATTCATGACGGAGACGGAGAGCGGCGCATTGCCTTTCGCATTGTACGTCTCATCCATCTGCTTATCGTTGAATACGTTCATGCCCGATACGACGACCCGGCCTTTGCCGAGCTGTTCGGAGGCGATGAGCGGGATGCTGGAGCCCCCGGTCACATCCGCCAATGCCGGGCCGTTTTTGCCGTTCGACGTCCTTTGGTTGTAGATGACCGTGTCGCTCTTGATGCTGCTTGTATCCTGGAAGGTCGTCTCGTTGCCGCGGACGAGGACCGTGACGCCGTTTCCGTCCGTCAGAGCCTCTTTGCCGGCCTTGGCCAAGCTCGAGCCGCTATAGTAATCCAGCGTCGAGATGAAATCCGTCAGGTAATTGCTTACCGGCGCAGGATGAGCGCGCACGGAGAAGTTGGACGTGAGCGGATTGCTCCAGAAGTTGCCCTCCGGCGTCTCGTCGAAGACGCCGTCGTTGTTCACCCTGACGGCGGAGCTGATTCCCGCCAGGACATCGTTGAGATTCTGGTTCGAGCCGCCGTAGTTGCTCTTCTCCGACAGCCAGACCGATCCCCCGCCGCTTACATAGCGGTTGATGGCGGCAATCTCCGAGCTGCTGTAAGCGGATGCCGGGTGGGAAATATACAGAACGGCCGCATCCTTGAGCACCGCATCGGTGATCGCGGCTGCATTTTCCGCTACCGTATAGCCCTGCTGCCTCATCTTCACGGAGAACAGCTTCATGTTGTCCTTGTACGTGCCGGCGTCCTTCGTCGTGTTCTCGTTGTTCTTGGACGCGTCGATTAGAATCGTCTTGCCGAGCGGGGCCTTGATGGAGAAAATCTGCTCGTACTTGTTCTCTCCCAGATCCCTATCCGTCGATGAGAGGACGACGATGATCTTGTGCTCTCCGGCGACCGGATTGCTCCAGACGACGCTGGCCGTCGTTGAAGCATTGGCCGCAAGCGAGTCGATGCCGGCCTCGCCGATCAGATGGGCGGCATCCGCCTGGTCATAGTAGAACTTCGCCGTGATGTTCTTCACGTCGACCGTGCCCAGGTTGCTGATTCCCGCCTGCAGGTTCGCCGCGTAGCCTCCGATGATGGCGCCGTCGGTCGTCGAGACGCTGTTGACCTTGACGGCTACAGGCTCAACCGGTGTCCAGATCGGGGAGGAATAGATGCGGTCCCCGTCCTTCTGCGTCACGCGAACGACGAACCATTGCTGGCCGCCGACGACATTGATCGTTTTCGGCTTCCAATTGTAGTCGGTCGTGTCGGAAGTCGGCGTATAGGTTTCAAGAACCCGGCCGCCGTTCGTGACCAGCTCGATTTTGGCGATATTGTCGTTGGACTGCGATTTCAGGTAGCTGAATTTCGGATCCTCTTTTTTCTCGAGCAGCGGATCGCTAACCTTGATGTCGAAGTTGAGCGTCTTCGTGTCGGTCGTGGAGCCCATATACCAGCCGCTTGCGGATACATCCAGCTTGGCGCTCGGGTCCTCCGTGAAGTAGACGCGCATCTTCTTCATCGCATCGAGCAGCGATTCCTGGCTCAAGTCCTTGGAGACGATGACCGTCCGCTGCTTGGTCTGGCCCCAGGTCGCGTCATGGTTGTCCTCGCCGTACGTCGGCGCGACATGCCATCCGATATCGAGCGCGCTGAAGAACTTGTTCTCCGCGTTCGCATACGAGTAGTTGCCGGATCCGTTGCCCACTTCGAGCATCGTGAACAGCTTGTCTACTTTTTTGTCGTAAGGAATGAAGTTGTTGAAGGCGTTGGAGCCCATCGCAGGATGGTTGAACTGAGCGACGATGTCGTCATAGCTCACGATCCAGGCATAATAGTTTTGCAGGCTCTGATATTTGCCGCCGCTGACGACACGGTCGATGAAGTTTGTCGTCCCGAAAACGTTGGAGTGGCCCCAGGTGGTAGCGGTCATCTCGAACGCAGGGAATACGACGAACTGGCCGTCCTTGGTGTACTGGGTAGCCAAATCCTTGGTCAGCTGCCAGTCCGAGCCGCCGGTGCGCTCCGGCATGCCGTTGTGGTCGACCGTATCCTTGCCTACCTGCGAGGCGTCGATATCATGGGAATGGTCGGAGAAGGCGAAGAAATCATAGCCGTACTTCTCGGCGGCTTTGAGTGCGTCTTCCGGCGTTCCCGCCGCGTCATGCGAAATATTGGTATGGTTGTGCGTCGTTCCGTAGTAGTGGTTGCCGCCCGTAAAGCGCTCCGCAACCCGGAACGACCAGCTGGCATCCGAAGGATTGCCCAGCTTGTCCTTGGCGGTTACTCGCACTTCATGGACGCCTTGAGCGAGATCGTCGTCGGGAGTCAGCGCGAGCTTGATCGATCCCTCGGTGAGGGCTGCCTTGGCCGTAAGGTCTTTGCCGTCGATGGCGATCGTCAGGGAGGACAAGTCCACGCCGTTCGGATCCTCCAGCTCAACGGACACGATCGGATGCATCGTCTCGACTTCCTCGTTTTCGCCCGGAACCGGATTGAAGAACGCAGGACCGTCCGTATCCGTACCGACTTCGACCGTGTAAGGCTTTTCTGCGCTTCCTGCGGAAGTCGTATCTCCTCCTCCAGCCGCTTCCATATAGTATTGGAAGCTGTTCGGAGGAACGTTTTCCTTGGCGATCCGGCCGTTGTAGTTGAGTCCGTCAGCCGAGTTCAGTTGGACCGGCGTGAAGGCCTGGCCCTCCGCCGCGCGATAGAATACCGTCACCGACTCTGCGTATTTGGCGGAAGCCTTGAACGTGACGTCGACTCCGGTGTAAGCCTTCAGCAAAGGCGTGTGCTGAAGCTGCAGATCTCCGCGGACGTCTGCCGCGCTGCGGGGCATGAGGTAGTAGCCGCTCGTATAAGGAGAGCCTGCCTTGCTCTGGCCCACGATGCCGGTGAAGGAGTAGGTTTCGCCCAGCTCCACCGTCGTACCGGTCATGTCGATGCCGGATTGGGCCAGGATGCGGACGATCGACGCATTGCCTTCGCCGTCGACGACCGTGACGTTGTAGTCCGGACCCGTTGCCGGGATGTTCGATACTTTGGCTTTGATGCGGACGAGCTTGCCCTCGAGCGGCTCAGCTGCTGCGAAGGAACCGAGGTCCGACGAACGGACCAGCTCGGCGCCTGGAAGCGTGCCGCTTCCTTGATCCGTCATCGACACGGGCACGAATGCGGAAGTGCCCGCCGCGAAGACCAGATAACCGCTGAGCTTCACCTTTTGTCCCGGCACGATCGGGAATGCCGGCGTATCCTTGCCGATGACATTGATGCCGCCGGTGGCATCCTGAATGTAGAAGCTTGTATTTTCCGATCCCAGCGCCTTGTTGGCCGTCGTCACCGTTCCTTGGATCGTCGTGCGGTAGCCGATATGAAGCGGGAGCCCCTTGGCATCGACCGTGCGCGCTGTGCCGATCGGGAGAACGGCAGCGCTTTGATCCGCCGAATCCAGGCGTGTGTAGGCGCTTGAGCTCCCCGCGCCGGCAAATGCCACGTATACCGTGGAAGCCGGGCTCGGCAAGCTCACCGTAAACGAACCGTCAGCCGCGCTTGTAGCTTGTCCCGCTGCAGCCAGGTCGCTGCCGTTCAGCGCATAGACGCTGACAGCCGCCGCTGCCGGCACCGAGCCGGCCGTTCCTTGGACCGACGAGGCGGAAAGGGTCAGCTTGGAGGCATCCGGCGCAGCCATCCATTTCGAGTTGCGGACGGAAATCTCTTCCGGAGCTGCCGTGCTGTTCGGAACGTTCATGACAAAATCGTTGGCATTGTTCCGGGTCCAGTATCCGTTGCCGAGGCCGATCGCGGATCGAGGGTCGGAGCCCGCGTCCGTCTTGCGGAGGACCGTGCCGCTTCCTACGTTGGAAGTAAAGAACGGCGATCCCCAGTTCGGGGTCTTGATGTTGAAGCTCGTCGTGGTGCCGTTGCCGTAAGCGAGCAGATCGACCAGATCGTTGTCCGTATCGCCCGAGACGGCTGTCGTCTTCTGAGCCAGGGCAAGAATGCCGCCCGTGGAGCCGCTCGGATTGAGCGACGACGTCTGATCGGCATCGACCGGCAATGCCGCTCCGGCCGTTCCTGTATTGCCGGCTACGAGATAGTAGCCGTGCGCTTTGATGATTCCCGTCAGCTTCGTAATCGTGCCGAATGCCGTCGAGGAGGACCCTCCGTACATCAAAGCCCATTGGTTGTTGAAGTTGATGTCCTTGTCGGTCGTATTGTACAGCTCGAAAAATTTCGTCTTGTAGAAGGCGCCGCTGTTGCCGCCGTTCAGGTAAGCCTGGCTGATGACGACGTCGCCCGGCTTGTAGCCGAGAGCGCCTCCGGAGCCTTGAATCACGGCTGTGGCAGCGTCGCTCTTCAGCTTGCCCTGCTCCTTGGCCGCGACGAGCACCTTCGTCTTGGAGGATGGATTGGACAGAGTCATGGCGAAGGAGCCGTCCTGGCCTGCCGTTGCCGTACCCGCCTGCGTGCCGTCCTCGAACGCCGCTGTTACGGCGGAGCCGCCCGCCACCGAGCCTGCGGCTCCCGTGAGCGTCGTCGGATTGGCGAAGATGAGCTTGGCGGCATCAGGCGTCGCCGACTTGGCGACCGATACCGCCGTCTTGGCGCTTTCCTGCTTGCCGCTTTCCTGGGCGGTCACCCATACTTTGCTCTTGCCGTCCGCCGTATCGACCGCCGTGCCGAAGGAGCCGTCCCCGGCAGCCTGCAGCTTGATCTGAGGAGTCGATGCCGCCTCATTGTAGTATACATACACATACGAAGTTACAGGTACCGAACCGGGAGCGCCGGTCAGAATGCCTGCATCCGTCAGGCTGATTCCAGAGGCGGAAGGCGCCGCCGTGACCGGAACGCCTGGATTTCCGCCGGAGCCGATCGGCGTGCCGGTGACGCTGACGGCCGCGATCTGGCTTGTTCCCGCCGCCCCTATCGTTGCCCCTCCAACGGAAGCATTCGTCGCCAGTGTCCAGCGAAGATACAACTGGCTCTGATTGTCCGCGCTTGAAGGCAGGGGTACTCCATTCAGAACGCCCTGGGTCCAGTTGTTCGCGACAACTACATCTCCTTGCGCCACGTCGTTCCATGCGGTTTTGTCCAAGCTGTACTGGAGCTTGAAGTCGCGTGGGCCGGTACCTGAGCCGCGCTGAAGAGAGGATACCGAAATGTTGGAGTAGCCTGTCGTTTGCAGGGCAGCCTCCCAATATGCTCCGGGGCCGCTCCACGCATTAGCCGAAACCACTCCGCTGATGCCTGTCGGACCTCCGCTAAAGCCCGTAATTGTCGCGCCGGATAATTGAAGAGCGCTAGTATTCTGAGGCAGGCCGCTTGTAACGGGGATTACGGCGCTGCTGCCAGCCCCGCTTCCTGTTCCCGCCCAATAAGCCAGCGTAACGGCGTCCGCCGCGGCGGCCCGCCCGATCCATCCCGTCGGGACGGCCAGGGAAATGACCATCAGGACAGCAAGCGATTTCGCAATCCATCTACGAAGCTCTCTTGATATTCGCATTCAACTTTCCTCCATTTCGTTATTCAAGCCAGAGATCCCACTATGTACATGAAAGAAAATTCGTCCCCACGCTCCTCCTTATTTCCGAACATTGAACATTTGTAAAATATGGAATGGACGTTTTTTCACCGATAAATCCACTATAAAAGACCTATGTTTCTTTGTAAATAAGTTCTTTAGAACGAAAATATTTATATTGTGTAAAGAAATTTGTCGAACCTAGATTAACAAATGGGAGCGTATGTCAAGGAAAGGATTCTAAATTTTCTGATTTTGACGAAAATAGAACGCAGGATGCTTCATCGCGTCTGCGCAGCTGCGGAAAAATAAATCCATCGTTCGGGCCGCTCCAGCACCTTCATTGCTGAATGACAAGCATTTTGTCTCCAAAAACCGCATGAATGCCTAAAAAAAGCCGGCTCCAGAGAGCCGGCCGGTTCAAATTCATGTTCATTTAAACGATGGCTATTTTGCTGACGCCAATGCGGCGCCCTTTTTCGAGGCCGTCCAATAGATCAGATAGACAATGAGGAAAAGGCCCATGACTCCAGCCGAACAACGATACATCGCCGCATAGCCGAGTGAAGATGCAGCCGCTCCAAGCACCATCGATCCGCATGCGACGCCGAAATCGGTGGAATTATAAAACAGGCTGTTCGCCGAGGCATGCCGCTCGCGGGGAGTCGAGCGCAGCATCCATGCTTGCGCCGATGGCTGAATGGAACCGAAGCCGAGTCCGTACAGCAAAGCCGATACGATCAGCAGCCCCATATGCTGCGAGTAGGACAGGAGAGTCAAGCTGGCCATAAGGACGACGGCGCCGGGAATCAGAACGACGGCCGGCCCGTGCCGGTCGAACATCCGCCCCGAGATCGGCCGCACAAGCAGCACGGTCACCGCATTGAAAAGGAAGAACAAGCCAACGTTCGCCAGATGGCGCTCCTCGCCGAAGAGAACGATGTAGCTGAGCACGGATCCGTACGTGACGGCCATGAGCGCATTGAGCGCGGCCGGCATCCAGATGCTTCCGGAGCGCCGCTTGGCGGCCATAGGATCTGGAGCTGCGGAGAGCGCAGCCTTGGCCTTGGACGGCAAGGGCGGAATCGCCCGGAGAGCCAGCAGCAGCGGAATGATAAGCAGCGCGGCAGCGCCCCCGGTCAACGAAAGCGCTCCAAATCCGAAAGAGCCCATGACGGACAGCCCGATCATCGGGCCGAGCGACATGGCGATGCTGGTGGACAGGCCGAAATAACCGACGCCCTCGCCAAGCCGGGACGGGGGAATGATCTGCGTCACGATCGTCGGCAGCACCGTGCTCGCCATGCCGAATCCGATTCCGAACAATACACGCAGCAGCAGCAGCATTCCGATGCTGGCAGCTTCGCCGTAGAGAGCGGTCGATGCTGCGGCCAGACCGAGGCCGAAGAATAGAATCGCGTTCCGGCCTACGTGCCGCAGCAGCCATGCCGTACCGAAGCGGGAGGCGATCGCCGCCAGGGCGAACAGGCTCGTCACCAGGCTGATGATGAAGGAGCCTGGATCGAACCGGTCTTTCACATAGGACGGCAAAGGCGAAAGCAGCATTTGAAGGCTGAGGAACAGCAGGAAAGCTCCAAGCGTAAGAACAATAAAAGAGCGGGTCCATAATCGGCCCGCGTTGCCGGCATCTTTCGTCATGAGGTTACCTCCAGTTGTGAATTCGCGTTGCGGATAAGCTGACGGATCAAGCGGCGCAGCATCTCCTGCTCCTCGGCTCGCATCCCTGCCGTAATCCCGGCAACCGCTTCAGCCTCTACGGCAGCCGTCTCGCCGATGAGACGGCGGCCTGCATCGCTCGCATGGATCCTCAAGGAACGGCGATCCCTGTCGTCCGGACGTCTCTCGATAAGGCCCTTGGCTTCGAGATTGTCCAGAATCCGCGTCGTCGTCGGCTTATCCTTGGCGGACCAATCGGCCAGCTCCTTCTGGATCAGCCCTTCCCGCTCGCATACGCGGAACAGCATCGACCACTGCTCGCTCGTAATCTCCCAAGGCTTCAGCCGCTGCTGCAGGAGCAGGCTGATTCTGCGATAAGCGACCCCCATCAGAAAGCCGACGGACTGATCCAATTGTCCTGCTTCTTCCTTATCGTTGAATACCGGGTCCGACATATTAAGCCTCCGCTTCGCAAAAGTAGTTGTTATGACAACTATATGCCCGTTATTCGGATCTGTCAATCTGTAGTCTTTCATTCTGAATGCCGATTATTCATGGTAATATGAAGGAATCCGGCTTACAGCAAGCCATTACGGGAGATGCTTCCTTGTCCAGAACAAAGGTGAAAATCAGTTGGGGACCCGTCCTGCTAGCCGCCATCGCCGCTTGCGTCATCGGATATTCCCTGCTCAAAAACTACGTCTTCGATCCCCGCGCCGGCTTCTTCCTTGGCGTCAAAACCGGCCTGAATCAAGTCGTGCCTGTACCCTCGTGGCTGGGAGCCATGCGCGTGCATGTCGCCTTCGCCTGTCTGGCGGCAGCCTCTGGAGCTCTCAACTTCTCTTCCGGGCTGCGCCGGCGCAGCTTCAAGCTGCATCGAGCCAACGGATATGCCTACTTGATTTCGATTTTAGCCGTATCTCTGACTTCCGGCTATCTTGCGCCTTACGCGACCGGCGGGAAATGGGTGAGCATTCCGTTCAACCTGCTCAACATCGCTTGGCCCGCGCTGGCCGTCATCTCCATCCGCCACGCCCGTCAAGGCAGGTATATGGCGCATCGGGAGTGGATGCTGCGCAGCTATGTTTTCTGCTTCACCAATTCCTGCATCCATTTTTTCGCCTTCGTTCTTTATCGCGGAGCAGGCCTTCCCTACGAGGCCAGCTACATCGCCGGCGTGTATGCTTCCATCGCCTTTCTTGCAGCGGCTGCGGAGCTTTTCATCCGGCTCCGGCGTTCCTCCGTCAACGGCGGCGCCTTGCCCGGGGCCTAGCGAAACGAAAGAAGCCGGAACGCCCCTGGGCGCTCCGGCTTCTTATTCATTTTGATCGCGGACTGTGGATAGTGCGTATTGAGAACTTCCCTCAGTCATCCAAGGATCCGCGCGTCCATTCATGCCTGTTGATCATGCATTCGAAGCCCATGCCGCCGCCTGGACGATCAGCCTGCGGTATTCCGGATGCCGGAACGACTGCCGATGATGTCCGGGCATCAAATAGACGACCTTGCCAAGGCCGAATTCATGCGCCCACGCGGCTGGCCAGCTGCCGCCCTCATGGCTGTATTCCAATAGAATTTGGGCCGGACCTATCGGATCCATCGTGAAGCGGTAAGGCTCCTCGTCCATCGCAAATGCCCGGATTCCCTCCATGACGGGATGAGCCTCCGCATCCTGCTTCACCGAAAACGCCAGCGGACCGTAATCGGGGTGGCCGGTGAAATGGCCGCCGATCAGCTGGGCCAGCTCGGGGTCCGCCTGCAGCGAAATGCCGTTATGGACGACAAGCAGTCCCCCGCCCCCGCTGACGTAACTCAGCAGCGCCGCCACTTGCCCGCGGGACTTCTTCACCCGCCAGAGATCGGAATAGGAGATCAGCAGATCATAGCCTGCCAGCCCCTCCGTCGACAGGCAGCCGTAATCCTCCGTCGCCTCCACTTGCATATCCGTCAACATTCCGCGCAGCTCCTGCTCAGCCGGCTCCAGCGGATGATAGGCCGCGTGGGCCTGGTCGCCGAGAAGCAGCGCCTTTGCCGTTCTGGTCATGTGGTCGCCTCCCTTGCTTTTTTCCGAACATGCCCGGTTCCATCAAGTCCAGCTCATCTCGCGCCCGGCGTAATCCCGGAAATCGGGGTGCTTGCGCTCTTCCCGATCTTCCAGGTAGCGCTGGATCGTGCCTGCGATCTGCTCCGCCGCTTCCGCCGTCGTGAGATCGCCTTCCGTGCCGAGGACTCCGCCCATATAACTCTTCATCCATCCCGGGTGAAGCACAAGCACCTTGCCGCCATGTCCCTTGAGCTCGTTATGGACGATGTTGGACTGGATGTTGAGAGCGGCCTTGGACATGCAGTAGCCGTACCAGCCTTCGCGCCAGGCTTGATTGATCTGGCCGGCCTCCGAGGAGATGTTCACCACAAGCTTGTCCGCTCCCTTCAGCAGCAGACCGCTCAGCGCCTGGACGATCCGCAGCGGACCGACCGCGTTGACAGCGTACATCCTGTTGAGATGCTCGTAGCTGATGTCGCCGAAAATGGATCCTTCCTTGTCGCCGCTGATGCCGGCATTGTTGACGATCAAGTCGAGGCTGTCCGTCTTCCCGGACACGGCCGCTGCGGCCTTCTCTACGCTGGCGGGATCCGAGACGTCCAATTCCAGGACATGAAGACGGTCCCTCCTTCCTTCGGGAACGCCGTCCAGCGCCTCCCAATCCGGCATATACCTGCCGGCGAACACCGTGTAACCCCTTTCAAGCAGCTCCAGCGTCAAATCGAAGCCAAGCCCTCTGTCGGCTCCCGTTACAAAGGCATGTTTCATTTCCACATTCCTCCTTGTCCCTTCATCTTACCTGCGTCGGGCGGGCGGCGCCATCCATAATATTACTCTGCGCATCAGGATGCCGCTCTCCAATCGGTTATCTCCTGTGCTTTCCGACGTTTTCAGCCCAATTTAGACGACTTTTTCGGCTATCTCCAGCTCTCGTCTCTTTTCCTTCTGTCCACGGGTCCGTTCCGTCCGCCTTAACGGGCGCCTCGCCGCAGCGGCAGCCAATCCAGCACATCCCGGATCGCGGCGTCCCAGTAGCTCCATTCATGGCCGGCATCCGCCGTCTCCACGCAGGTCAAGTCGATGCGGCCCTCGAACTGGCGGCGGAAATCGCGGTTCAGCCCGATATTGAAGTCGTTTGTCCCGCAGCCTTGGTAAAACCTCGGCAATCGAGTCCCCGCAGCCAGATGCTGCTCCAGCACATGAGCCAAGTCGTCCGGACTGCCGTCATACTCCTCCGCCGAGCCGAAGGTCAGCATCGCCATCCGCAGCACAGCGGCGTTGCCGATCGGCGACTCTCCCGTCAGCCGTGTCCGCTGGCTGAGGCTGCCGGACAGGCTCGCCACGGCAGCGAACCGCTCCGGACAACGGATGCCGAGCTTGAAGGCGCCATATCCGCCCATCGACAAGCCGGCAGCGAACCAATCCTCCCTCCGGTCCGACAGGCGGAAGAGGCTGCCCGCCACCGCCGGCAGCTCCTCGGACAGAAAAGTGAAGTAAGGCAGCCCCATTTTCTGGTCGGAGTAGAAGCTCAAATGAACCGAAGGCATGATGACGGCAATGCCCTTCTCCTGCGCATAGCGCTCGATCGAGGTGAACCGCTGCCAGTTCGTATGGTTGTCCGTCGCTCCGTGCAGCAGATAGAGCACCGGATACGGAGGGCCCTGCTCCAGCCCGCCCCTCGTCCCGATCGACGTTGCCTGCTGCGGAAAGACAGCGGTGAATGAGCTGGATAAGCTCAGCGTTTCCGAGAAAAATTCGACTTGGGCCAGCGGCATGCGCTTCGCCTCCTTCGCTTAATCGGATCTGTGCGCGGCTGCATCTCCTCCGAACGAAAATCAGCCCCCGGCCAAAAGCTCCAGGGGCGGTTCCGTTCTCGTCAGCCTTTGACGGAGCCGATCAAGGCCCCTTTCACGAAATGCTTTTGCAGGAAAGGATAAACAGCCAGAATCGGAGCGCTGGATACGAGGATGGAAGCCATTTTCACCGTGAACGGATTGACCTGCTGCTGGACGGCGACCGAAATTCCGGCCTGGGAGATCGCCTGCGACGTGTTGCTGATGAGATCCTTGAGCACCATCTGCAGCTGCCACATGTCCTTCTCCGTCGCATACAGCACGGAGGAGAAGAAGTCGTTCCAGTACCCGACTGCGATGAACAGGCCGACCGTCGCCAGCACCGGCTTGGAGAGCGGCAGGACGATCCGGAAGAACACCGTCAGGTCGTTCGCCCCGTCGATCTTGGCCGCCTCCTCCAGCTCGTCGGGAATGCCCCGGAAGAAGCTGATCATGACGAAAATGTTCCAGGCGCCGATCGCGCCGGGCAGGATGAACGCCCCGTACGAATCGATCAGGCCGAGCATTTTGACGAGCAGGTAAGAGGGCACCAGTCCGCCGCTGAACAGCATCGTGAACAGGATGAGCAGGGAGAAGAACTTGCCGCCGCGCAGCCGCTTCTTGGAGACGGCGTAAGCCATTCCTGCGGAGAAGAATGTGCCGATAAGCGTGCCGGCGGCCGTCGTGATGATCGTCACCTTGAAGCCCGACAGGATCGAGACGTTCTGGAAGACCGCCTGATACGCGGTCGACGAGAAGCCGGCAGGCAGCAGAAACAGGCCGCCGCTCGCCGTCAGATCCGGATCGCTGACCGAAGCCATGACCATGTACCAGAACGGATAGATCATCAGCGCCATCAGCAGAATGAAAAAGGCGATGTTGGCGGCATTGAAGGCGCGCTCGCCTCCCGATATCGGCGTCATGGCCGATTCCTCCTTACCATAGGCCTTCCTGGCCGCTTTTTTTGACGATCGCGTTCACGCTCAGAATCAATGCCATCGCGACCGCCGACTTGAACAGTCCCGCCGCCGTCGCGTAGCTGTAGTTCGCTTCCTGGATGCCGACCCGGTACACGTACGTATCGATAATGTCCGCGACGTCGTAGACGAGCGGGCTGTACAGGAGGAAAATCTGCTGGAAGCCGGCCTCCAGAATGTTGGCGAGGCTCAGAATGAGCAGGATGAGGATGACAGGACGGATCGCCGGCAGCGTGACATGCCATGTCTGCTTGAGCTTGCTGGCGCCGTCGATGCGGGCCGCCTCGTACAGATCTGCGTTGACGCCGGCAATTGCGGCCAGGTAGATGATCGTGCCCCAGCCGACCTCCTTGTAGACGTCGCTGATGACGAGCACCGAGCGGAAATACCGGACGTCGCCGAGGAAGTCGACCGGCATGCCGCCGAAGCGCTGGATGATCATGTTGAGCAGGCCGTCCACCGGATTGAGGAACGTAATGAGAATGCCGGAGAAAATGACCCACGAGATGAAGTGGGGCAAATAAACGACCGACTGGGCGAAGCGCTTGAACAGCTTGCTGCGCAGCTCGTTCAGCAGCAGCGCAAGAATGATCGGCAGCGTGAAGGACGCAGCCAGCTTGTAGAGGCTGATGATGATCGTGTTGCCCAGAATCTCCCCGAAGTCCGGGGAGTGGAACAGGCGGGTGAACTGGTCGAAGCCGACCCATTCGCTGCCGGAGATGCCTTTGTAGATGTTGTACTCCTGAAACGCGATGACGACGCCGTACATCGGCATGTACTTGAACACCAGCACCAGCAGCAGGCCCGGCAGCAGCAGCAGGTACAGATACCGGTCCCGCGCGATATCCTTCAGCAGCGTGCCGCGTGCCGCCCGCTTCCGCTCGCCGGCCAAGACGGCCGGTTTCGTAACAGCCATGAGCCGTTCCACCTCCCGTGCGGGTTATTTATAAGGCGTGATGTTCTCTTCATACCATTTGTCGTACTCGACGCGCTCGGCCTGCTCCTTGTCGAACATTCCTGCCGCCTCTTCGTCGACCTTCTTGCCGCCGAGCTTCTCGTACTGGGCCGGCCACTTGTCGAAGGCGTCCAGCGGCGTCTTGCCGGTAATGATGCCCCAGAACAGCTCGTCGCGCACCTTCTTGATGTCGGCGGAGTAGCGGTCCCACTCCGGACGCTCGATCGCCTTGAAGACGACGATCTTGTCGCGCATCGGCTGGGAGGTCGCGATCTTGTCCTCGAACATCTTGGTCACCTCCGGCGTGTTCTTGATGTTCGCCGCGTCCTTGCGCTGGACATACCAGCCGAAGTTGCCGAGTCCCAGCCTGCTTCCTTCCTCCGGCTGGATCGTCGGCGTGAAGATGCCGCTCTCCATCTTGTAATGCTCGCCTTCGTTGCCGAAGGTGATCTTCTTGAACACTTCCGGCGTCGCCATCGTGTTCAGCACCTGGACGGCGCTGTCGACGTCCGTCGCGTCCGTCACGACCAGGTAGCACCAGCCGATGCCGGGATCCGGCAGGTCGGAGCTGAAGCCGTCCGGCCCTTTCATCGGAGGGACGGAGATGTATTCGCCCGTCGGATTGAGCTTCTTGAAGCTCATGTTGACGGAGTTGCCCGGGTTGAAATAATCGACCCAGCGGTAGAACGAGCCGACCTTGCCGGAGGCGTAGATGTCGTTGACCTTGTTGTCGTCGTTGTTGGCGCTCGTCGTCATGCGCGGATCCATGACGCCTTCCTTGTACAGCTTGTTCAGCAGCCCAAGCACATCCTTGACCTTCGGATCCAGCGCCCCGAACTTGATGGAGCCGTCCGGCTGCTTGACGAAGTTCTCGACATCGAGACCGTTCGCGTAGAAGAACGGGGCCAGGGAACGGTAATAGTTGTCGCCGGAAATGCCGTAGGTGTCCTTCTTGCCGTTGCCGTCCGGATCTCCGTTCGCGAATGCCCGGATCACCTCGACGTATTCGTCCAGCGTCGCCGGCACCTGCAGCCCGAGCTTGTCGAGCCAGTCCTTGCGCAGAATCGTCGTCATGTAGCTCGCCTCCGGCACGTCGCCGGGAATGCGGAAGATCTTGCCGCTCTTGTCCCAGTGGTAGAACAGCGTGTCCTTGCGGTAGTAATCCAGAATTTGCTTGCCGTATTTCTGCAGGGAAGGAGTCACGTCCTGTGCGATGCCCGCATCGACCCATTTCGCATATTCCTTCGTGTCGCCCGTCCACAGGATGCCGGGACGCGTGTCCTTGGCGCTCATGAGCAGATTGATCTTGGTGTTCAGCTCGGACCAGTCGGGCAGGAAGATCGGCTGTACATCGACCGGACGCCCCATGCTTTTCGCGAGCTCTTCCTCCAGAGCCTTCTCCGCCCAGGAATCCGGGGTTTTAGGACCGGCCATGAGCGCCATCTTGATTTTATACGGCTCCTTGGAGGCTTCCTTCGCTCCGCCGCCCGAATTCAAAGCTGCGGTGTTGGCCGCTCCGCCGTTGCCGGCCGCGGAATCGCCGTTTCCGTTCCCGCCGGAGCAGGCCGCCGTCAGCACGGCCATCGCCAGAGATACCGAGAGAAGCATTGTCGTCCTTTTCATGCTTGTTTCCCCCATTTAGATGTGATGGTCTTTCCCTGCCATCAGGCAAGACTCTCCAAGCCGCTCTCCGGCGTCCCGGAAGAATAACCCGCGGCTGGATATGAACACGCTTACAAATTACAGCTTGATTATAATCCCGCTTCATTCTTCTTGTAAACAACAAAATTAAATTGTATATAAAATGTTTCATTTTGTTTATACGACCGATTTCCCTACTTAAACACTAGAATCATCTTCCCGGAGGGATGATGGAGAGGAGGGAACGGACCGTTATACAGCTCTGGTTTGATCTCCTAACTTTTGATTTTCCAAGTCATTTAATAGCCATGTTTACAGGAAAGTTGAAATTGTTTCTGAAATAGATGAATTTTCCAAAAGAAAGGCCGCATCCGGCATGAATCCGGATGCGGCTGCTTGCGGGGCTGCGGTCGAGGCTCTTCCTGCATGGAGCGGAAAGAAAGCACCCCATGTCGGAGCGGATCTCTTTCTGCTTTCTCCCGCTTGGGCGGCAGGCAAAAAGCATGTACGTTATGGCTAGGTCCTACAGCTTCAGCATGAACTGCACGATGTCGTCATGCAGGCCGGGCAGTCCTTCATGCCCGTAATCCGGATAGATCTCCACGGACTTGGGCGAGGCGATCTTGTTGTAGGCGGCGAACTGGGTCGACGGCGGGCAGATGGAATCCATCAGGCCGACGCCGAGCAGCACCTCGGCGGTAATGCGCGAAGCGAGATGCTGGATATCGATGTAGCCGAGGCGCGTGAAGATTTCCTCCTGGCGCTGATGCCGGGGATCGAAGCGGCGGAAGTAGCCCCGCAGCTCCTCGTACGCGTCCTTGGCCTGATCCATTTCCCATACCCTCTGATAATCGCTCAGGAACGGATAGACCGGAGCGGCGCGCTTGATGCGCGGCTCCAGCGCGGCGCAGGCGATCGTCAAGGCGCCGCCCTGCGACCAGCCGGTCGCGCCGACGCGCTCCGGATCGACCTCCGGCATGCCCATGGCGATGCCGGCCAGCTGGGCCGTGTCGAGGAAGATGTGCCGGAACAGCAGATCATCCGGCTCGCCGTCGAGGCCGCGGATGATATGGCCCTGCAAGGTGTTGCCCTTCACTCCGCCGACGTCCTCCGAGGAGCCCCCTTGGCCGCGGACGTCCAGGGAGAAGAAGGAGAATCCGAGCGCCGCGTAGCCGAGCTTATCCGCCCAGTCTCCGGATTGGCCGGAATAGCCGTGGAAATGCAGCAGCGCCGGATGCGGCTGCGGGATGTTTTTGGGCCGCACGTATTTGGCATGGATGCGGGCTCCCTTCACCCCGGTGAAATACAGGTCGAAGCATTCCGCATGCGGCACCTGAAAGGCTGCCGGCACGAGCTCCACTTGAGGATCAACCGCTTTCATCTCTTCCAGCGCTCGCTCCCAATAGGCGTCAAAATCGGCCGGACGCGGGTTGCGCCCCTCGTACCGGCGCAGCTCCTCGAGCGGCATGTCGAGCATCGGCATCGTCGAAAACCTCTTTCGTTTGGTTAGTTAGGCGGCCAATAACCGTCTTTCCTTTCCTTTTATCACGGCATGCCGGACCCGTCAACCCTCGCTTGGCGCCCCGCGCCGCCCGCTCTGGCAGAGCCTCACAGAACCATCAGGAAGACGAGGACGATCAGCAGCAGGCTGATCAGCCCGAGCGTGACGGAGACGATCCAGACGAGCAGAATCGGAGAGCGGAACCGCTCCTCGTTGATCCCTCTGCGCTTCTGGAAATAATCCCTGGCCGCCAGCAGCAGGACGACGGCTCCCATGATGACCGAGCCGATGCCCCCGGCGGAAGCGATGAGACGGCCCGAACGGCCGAGCACCTCCGTCTGCAGCACGAGTCCTGCGGCTATGAAGCCGAGGCCGATCATGGCGATGCTCGTCCTCACCCAGGCGAGAAAGGTCCGTTCGTTGGCCAGATGCTGCTGGGTGTACTTCGCTTCCTGTTCCATCGTCATCTCTCCTTTCTCCCATCATACCCCGGACACGGGAAGCGCAAAAAGGCCTTCCCGCAGGAAGGCCTTGAAATCCGCGTCTAATAACGTTCCAGAATCAACTGGGTCTTGAGCGAATCCTGAGGCACGAGCCAGCCCTTGCCCTGCACGAAGGCAATCAGCTTGTCCCGCTCCGCCGCGGCCTCGCCAGCGTCGTCCGTCTTGAAGGAAACTTCCACGATCGTCTCCGTTCCCGTTCCGGAGGCGCTTCGGATCGGCCAGATTTCCAGATCCGTCTCCAGTCCGTCGAAGGCGCCCGTATACTTGCTTACAGCCACCGGTCCATGCGCTCTTGCAGCCGACAGCTTCCCTTTGCCCCAGCCGGAGGCGCTCCAATTTTCCAGCTTGCCGGGGATTTCATCCACCGCCATGCCGAGCGCTTTGCTTTCTGCCGGCAGAGCCGTGCCGCTGTAGCCCGAGGCGCTTTTCTTTTTCTCCGTGGAAATGCTCAGCGTCTGCTTGCTGTAGTTCCAGTCGATCTCGGCCTCGTAATTGTCGTCCGAGGAAGTGAAGCCCTCCAGCCTGGCCTGCTCCAGCGCCGCATTGATATTGCCGTTCACGATGGGATAACGCTTCTTGTAGCTGATCTCGAAGTTCGATTTGTCGGCTTTCTTGCGGAAGCGCACATCCCATCCCTTCGAATTCAAATCGAGGGACCCGGTGTCGAAATACTCCACGCCGATGCTCTGCGCGGAACCGAGCCCGAAGGCGCTTGCCAGCGCCGGGGACGGCTTGCCGTCGCTGCCGAGCGCGGCTGCCGGACTGAGCAGCAGCTTCACTTCGTAACCCGGAACCATGACGGAGCTTGCCGCTTGGGCCCGTTCGCCCGATTGCATGCCGATTGTCGCGATCAAGCCCCCGGCCAATACCGCCGCAGCCGCTTTTTTCCATACGCTTTTCATCTCATCCGCTCCCCTGCCTGATTTTGCCTTCCGGCTTCTTAACTGTAGCTCCGGCTTGTCCCGGCAACATCAAGGAGATTCGGAGAGTGCGTTAAATAGGGAATTAAAAGTTGAATGCCGCTCAAGGTTTATTGAATACGGCCCGACAGCAGCTCCATCATGCTTTGCAGCTGGCCGGACGGATGGCGGTCGCGGTTGCTGGCGCAGCTGATCGTGCGCCGGTAGCGGAACTCCGGAATCGGCCTTGCCAGCAGCAAGCCTCTCGCCACCTCTCCTTGGACCGCCAGTCCCGATACGAACGATACATGACCGCCCTGAATGACCGCCTGCTTGATTGCTTCCAGCGAATCCAGCTCCAGATGCTGCTCCAGGCGGATTCCATGCTGCTCCAGCCAGCGGTCCGTCAGCTCGCGCGTACTGGAATGCCGTCCGTGCAGGACGAAGTCGGCGGTCGCCAGCAGACCCGGGTTCAGCTCAGGGCTGGCGGCCAAGTAATGGCTCGGAGCATGCGCCAGCACGAGCTCGTCGTCGCAGAGCTCATGCACGTCAAGCATCGGCAGGCGGAACGGCTCCGCCGACAGGACGCCGAGATCGATCTCGTGGCTCAGCAGCATCTCCTTGATGACGGAGGATGGCTTGACGGCCAGCGTGACCGTCACCTTGGGATGACGGCGGGCGAACTCCTTGAGCAGGCGCGGCAGCATGTAGGTCGCCGGAACATAGCTGGCCCCGATGCGGAGGGTCCCCCTCCCCGGAGTCCCGTATTCCTGGGCTGTCCGCCTCGCCTCCGCGGCGAGGCTGTTGATTTTTCCCGCATAATGCAGCAAGGCGCGCCCCGCCTCCGTCAGAATCACCTTGTCCATCCGCGGCTCGAACAGCTTCACGCCGTATTCCTGCTCCAGCGACTTCATATGGTAGGTGACCGTCGGCTGCTTGAGGCCAAGCACTTCGGCAACGGCGGTTACTTTGCGGTGCTTGTCGAGCAGCTCGACGATCTGGAACTTCAGAAGGTTCATTCCCTTGTCCCGCCTTCCTCATCCTGGTTGAAAAAGAGAGCCTCCCGGCCGTTCTCCTGCCATTCGTGCCGTCCGGTCATCCCCAAGCGCTGATCCGGATGCCGGCCTGCCTTTCTTGGGGACGAGTCGGACAAGAATAGTCCTTCCGTCTCGTCAGATCGACGAGCGTCAACCGCAGCCCGTGCTTGGCCCCGGTGTCGATGCCGAGCTTGCCGGGGCCATGCCACAGCTCTCCCGGCGGCGCTCCGATCTTGTGCGTCGGCGTGTGGCCGAACACGACATGAGCCGGCGGCAGCCCTGCGCCGCCTGTCTCCCCAGTCCCGAAGGGCTGCATCGGCGGCGCATCGGCGGCGCCCCAGAACTCCTCCCGGATGCCGATCAGATCCGGCTCCGTCTGCCGCTCCAGAGGCAGGCCGGGACGGATGCCGGCATGCACGAACAGCCAGCCGCCTTCGGCCGCATGGAGCGGAAGGCTCTGGAGAAATTGCAGCTGCGCGGAGCTTGCGGAATCCAGGCTCCCGCGGCTCGCCAGCTCCCGCTCCAGATGCCGCTGCAGATGCCGCTCCATGTTGCCGGCAAGCGCGACGGCGCCGCCGGAGGCCAGCTCCATGACGTCGTTCAGGGAGCTCCATGTATGCGGCTCGTAATCGATATAATCGCCAAGCAGAAAGAGCCTGTCCCTGCCCGGCTCGTATGCGGCCGCTTCCAGCAGCAAGCGAGCTTCGGCGGTGAAGCCATGGATGTCGGATAGTGCCAGTATTCGGGACATGATGGTCAGTTTGCCTCCTGCTGTGGATAAAGGTAGAGATCGTTCGGGGATATCGTCAGCATGCCCTCGTCTCCGGCCGCCAGCGGCCGATGATGCAGGAACGTCAGCGGCTGTCCGTCGGCCGTGCGGGCCAGCACTCTCCAGCCCTTGCCTTCGAAGACGCTGTGCATGACATGCACGGGCAAGCGGTTCGGCTCCATGCCCGGCTCCAGCGAAGCCGCGGCCTCGGCAGCGGCCGCATCGCCGGAGGACGAGCCGTCCCGCGGCAGAAAGTCCGCCGCATCCGGGCGGAAGAGCAGCAGCGCAGCCCCTT
>NZ_BIMD01000062.1 GCF_004000905.1 Paenibacillus humicus NBRC 102415 | reverse complement strand
GGCCCCGCTCGCCGAGCTGCGGCGGACGACGGCCGAGAGCGGAGCGGCGAGCCGGGCGGAGCCGGCGGGACGCTGAGATCCGGCCGCGGGCAAGCGGCTTCAAGCCGGCAGCAAGAGCATGCACCGACAGGCGCAAGTCATTCAGCGGCATGGCCGCAACAGGAGAAAGGTGGAGGATTACGATGAAGCTCGTTCTTTTGTCCGGAGGCTCCGGCAAGCGGCTGTGGCCGCTTTCCAACGATCTGAGATCCAAGCAGTTCCTGAAGGTTCTGGAAGATGAGGAGGGCTCGCGAGTTTCCATGGTCCAGCGCGTATGGGGGCAGATCGAGGCGGCCGGCTTCGGCGGCTCCGGTTATATCGCCACCGGCAGCAGCCAGACGGAGCTCATCCGCAGCCAGCTCGGACCGGATGTGCCGATGATCGTCGAGCCGGCCCGCAGGGACACGTTCCCCGCGATCGCTCTCGCGGCCGCATACCTGTTCTCCGTCGAGGGAGTAGGCCTGGACGAGACGGTAGCGGTTCTGCCGGTCGATCCTTATGTCGAGGAGAGGTTCTTCGAGACGGTGGCCAGCCTGGACGGCGTGCTCAGGAACACAGGCGCGGACCTCGCTCTGATCGGGGTGAAGCCGAGCTATCCGTCCGAGAAATACGGCTACATCGTGCCGGAGCAGCCGGCTTCGCCGGGAGACGAATCGTTCCGCGTGGGCGGCTTCCGCGAGAAGCCATCCGTAGAAGCGGCGGCCGGCCTCATGGAGCAGGGTGCCCTCTGGAACTGCGGCGTCTTCGCATTCCGGCTGGACTATATGCTCGCCATCATGGAATCCAAGGGCATTCCGCTCGTCTACGACCAGCTCGTCCAGGAATACTCCAGCCTCGAGAGCATCAGCTTCGATTATGAGGTCGTGGAGCGGGCGCGCAACATCGCGGCGGTCGCCTACGACGGCTACTGGAAGGATCTCGGCACCTGGAACACGCTGACCGAGGAGATGCGGGATCCCAAGATGGGGCGCGGCATCGTCAGCGGAGACTGCGTGAATACGCATCTGATCAATGAAACGGACATTCCCGTCACCGTGCTCGGCCTCTCGAACATCGTCGTCGCCGCCAGCCCGGACGGCATTCTCGTCACCGAAAAAGGAGCCAGCACGAGGCTCAAGGAATTCATCGGCCACGATCAGCGGCCCATGTACGAGGAACGCCGCTGGGGCTGGGTCCGGGTTCTCGACGACAGCCTGTATGCAGACGGAACCTGCGTGCTGACCAAGCGCGTCGGCATCGGCAGCAGCCAGAGCATCGGGTACCGGCTGCATCAGCATCGGGAGGAAGTATGGACGATCGTCAAGGGCGAGGGAGAGTTCATCTGCAACGGCACCTACATGCAGGTGAAGGCAGGGAATGTGCTGCATATCCCGATGAAGACGCTGCATGGCATCCGCGCCACGAGCGATCTCGAATTCATCTCGGTCCAGACCGGCCGCCATGAGCAGGAGAACTACATCATGGAGCTGTACAGCAGCTGGGAGGAAATCCAGCAGAACTGCATGAGAGCGTAGTTCGGCGAGGCCGCCGGAAGGAAGCACCTCCGGCCGGCCAGCCGGCAGAGGCCGGAAGGAGGATGCGGCATGGCCGTGAAGATCGCCTATTACATTTCGGATTACGGATACGGTCATGCCGCCCGCAGCATCGCGGTGATCAGGGCGATGCTGCGGCAAGCCTCGGAGCATGGCCTGCCGCTGAATCTCCATCTGGTCAGCGGCCGCGCGCTTCCTTTTCTGGAGCAGTCGCTCCGGGCGGAGTTCGAAGCGGCGGGCTGCCGCGGACATCGACTTCAGCTGCGCTACATGGACTCGGGTCCGGGCTACTCCCTGAGGCAGGGCACCTGGCAGGCGGATATCGGGCTGCTGCGGCAGGCCTACATCGCGTATGCCGGCAAAATGCCCCCCCAGATCCGGAAAGAAGCCGCATGGCTGGGAGGAGCGGGCATCCGGCTGGTCGTCTCGGATATCGTCCCCGAGGCGTTCCCCGCCGCCGCCAAGGCCGGCATTCCCTCCGCAGGCATTTCTAATTTCACCTGGTACACCGCCTATCAGGACATGCTGCCTGCGGAGCTGCTGGCTCCTCTTGCCAAAGCATACCTCGACATGGACCGGTTCATCGCCCTTCCCGGAGCGCGCGAGCCGGCGTGGGCCGCAGAGCCGAGCATCCTTGCCGGATTCTTCTCCCGGGAGGCGGGAGCCGCCGAGACGGCCCAGCTGAGGAAGCGCCTGGATCCGGGCGGCGAGCGTAAGCTGGTCTGCTTGTTCCCGGGCAGGGACACGGGCAAGGTCGATCTGCTGCAAAGCCTGCCGCTGCTGAGCGACCGGAGATGGCTGCCCATCGTGTCTTCGACGATGGAGCTGCCCGAAGGCTCGGGGCCGGTCGTGCGGATTCCGGCCGAGGCGACGGAATCCCAGCTCTATGTCGCCGCCAGCGACTTGGTGCTGACCAAGCCGGGATGGGGCACCGTGGCGGAAGCGGTCGCCTTCGGCAAGCCGCTGGTGCTGCTGGAGAGGCCGCTGTTCCGCGAAGACCGCTGCACGATGGAGGCGCTGGCTGGGCTTCACCCCCATCTGGCGATGAGCGAGGATCAGCTCATGCGGCCGGATCTCGGCGGCCGGCTGCTGCATTGGCTGGAGGCGGCCGCCTTCTCCGGCCCGCCTGCCGCGGCAGGCCGTCCGGACGAGGCGGGGCTCATCGCGGCCCGCCTGCTGGGCTGGGCTTTGACGGGAGCCGTCCAAGAAGAAGGGAGATCCGTCCAGGCTCCTTTCGGGGAGATGATCGAATCGCAACGCTGAACGCCAAATTTCGCATAACGGGAGTGGAAGCCATGAAGATTACGGTAGTAGGGACAGGATATGTCGGGCTGGTGTCGGGGGTCTGCTATGCGGAGCTCGGGCATTCCGTCATTTGCGTGGACAAGGATCCTCTGAAAATCGCCACTTTGCAAAACGGAGATATTCCCATCTATGAGCCGGGGCTTCAGGAGCTGTCCGTCCGCAACGCGGAGCTTGGCCGGCTGAGCTTCACCTCCAGCCTGGATGCGGGAGTCAAAGGCGCCGACCTCATCGTCATCGCTGTCGGAACGCCGCCGCTGCCGGGAGGCGAAGCGAACCTCGCCTACATCGAGCTGGCTGCCAAGGAGATCGCCGACGCGATGGAAGGCTACCCCGTCGTGGCCATCAAAAGCACAGTGCCCGTCGGGACGAATGAAAAGGTTCGGGACCTGATCCGCAGCCGCACCGAATGCCCGTTCGACAGCGTCTCGCTGCCGGAGTTCCTGCGCGAGGGCTCCGCCGTTCCGGATACGATGCATCCGGACCGGATCGTCGTCGGTACGGATTCCCCGCGTGCGGAAGCTCTGCTGCGGGAGCTGCACGGCGGACTCGGGGGCGCTTTTGTCGTGACGGACATCCGCAGCGCCGAAATGATCAAGTACGCCTCCAATGCGTTTCTGGCGACCAAGATCTCCTTCATCAACGAGATTGCGAACATCTGCGAGAAAGTCGGAGCGGATGTGACGAGAGTCGCCGAAGGCATGGGCTACGACAAGCGGATCGGCTCCTCGTTCCTGAAGGCGGGAATCGGCTACGGAGGCTCCTGCTTCCCCAAGGACACGCAGGCGCTGATCCAGATCGCAGGGCATTTCGACTACGAGTTCAAGCTGCTGCGTTCCGTCGTCGAGGTGAACCAGGACCAGCGCTTCAATATCGTGCGCAAGCTCGAAGCGATCTTCGGCGACCTGGAAGGACGGACGATCGCGGTATGGGGGCTTGCGTTCAAGCCTGAAACCGATGACGTGAGGGAAGCTCCTGCCCAGGAAATCATCGGGGAGCTGCTGGATCGGGGAGTCCAGGTCCGGGCCTACGATCCCATCGCGATGGACAACTTCCGCAGCCACTTCGGCGGCGGAGCGGGAAGGGTGGAGTGGTGCTCCGGCGCGCTGGAAGCCGCCGCTGGAGCCGATGCGGTCTGCCTGCTCACGGAATGGGAGGAGTTCGTCTCCATCGACCTTGCCGAGCTTCGCGCGATGCTCCGCCAGCCGGTGCTGATCGACGGCCGCAATGCTTTCCGCGAGCAGGATCTCGCAGGCACGGACTTCGTGTACTACTCGGTCGGACGCCCCGGCATGACCCGCGGCGTGAAGGACCCGGTTCCCGAGCTGAGCTACTGATCTCTTCAAGCCCGCCCAGGCAAGCCCGGGCGGGCGAAGCTGCGGGACGGACCGGTAGGCGGCATAGCCATCCTTTCCGGGCGCTCTCCGCTGCCACCCGTACGTATCGTCCAACGGAGAACAAGCGATGGAGAAAACTATTCCAAGAGGTGAAGATGCAATGACATGGAAAAGAAAAATGACGTTGTCCACACTGGCCGCCGTCCTGGCGTCAGGCGCTGCTGCGGCTGTTCCCCCACGTCCGGCAACCCATGCCGGGCTGATCGGCCATGCCTATGCGGCCGGCAGCCTGCCGCAGCCCGGCACGATCGACCAGGCGCTGGCCCAGTTGTATGCGCTTCACGCCGCTCTTCTGGCCGGAGATCCGGCCGATTACCGGGATGTGCTGAATTTCCGCGAGGAGCTTCGCTCCCTCGATCCTGCGGCGGAGTTCGCCATTGCGGCTCCGGTATGGGACAAGATCCAGCCGAAGCTGGCGGCGACCGAGGATCTGGAATTCATCAAGAGCAATCTGTTCCTGCTCATGCGGGATACGATAGCGCTGCTGTACGCGCCGCAGGCATCCGATCTTCAGGCGATCCGCTCCAATGCGGATTACCGCCGTGCGCTCGCGCCCATCGTCCGCGCAGGCGGAGTCGACGACCTCACGATGGACGAGGTGGTCGAATTCATGTATGGGAACGGCGCGGACAAGCGCGGCGTCGAGGGCACGATCCGGGAGTTCGTGTCCCGCCTGAGCCAGCCTGAGCTGATGCAGCTGCTGTTCATGCCGGAGAAGCGCAACGAGCTCATGCTCCGGGTGCTGACGGACATGCTCGGCCGTACGGGCGACTATGCGTTCAGCCGCATGCTGCAGGCCTACGGCATTACGGGCGCGGATCTGGTGAAGGTGCTGGGCAATGCCCAGGAGCGGCTGCAGCTGGAAAAGCCTGCGGGAACGGCGCTGCTCGTCGCGCTCATGAGGATGACGAGCTCTGAGCTCGTCAAGGTCGGCAATGGCGGGCGCATGCATCAGTATTCGCTGCTGCTGAACGGCATCGCCGCTCCGGAGGGAGCGATCCGCTGGTATAAAATCGAAGGCGATGCCGATGTGCGGGTTTTCGTGAACGGGCTGGTCACCATTCCGGACGACTCGGCTGCGGGAAGCGCGCTTCTTCAGGCGAAGCTGATCAATCCTTACGGCGGACCGGAGAAGGTCGTGTTCGAGAAAAGAATTACGCTGACGGGGGAATCGGGGGCGACGCCGAGTCCGAGTCCGGATCCTGGAGCTAGTCCGACGCCGGGAACGAGCCCGGATCCAGGGGCAAGCCCGACGCCGGGCCCGGGAACGAGCCCAAGCCCGGATCCTGGAGCAAGCCCGACGCCGGGCCCGGGAACGAGCCCAAGCCCAAGCCCGGATCCTGGAGCCAGTCCGACACCGGTTCCGACGCCGACGCCGGATCCTGGAACCGGCGGAGGCTTCCCTGGATTCCCGGGCTTTCCGGGAGGAGGCTTCCCGGGCGGAGGAACGCCGGGCAGCGGCAGCGGATCCGGCTCCGAATCGGGTAACGCCGGTCCGGGAAGCATCGCCGAGCGGATCCGCTCGATCGTCGAGCACTATATCGCCCGGATCGAGGCGATCCGCAGGGAGCTGGCCGCTTCTCCGACGCCGGCGCAGCGGATCGCGCTCATCCGCGAGGCGTTCAAGGCTGCCCAGGAAGCGCTGGATGCGATCGCCAAGATCAATCTGACGGCGCAGGAGCCGGACTCGGCCGGCCTATCCGGCATCAAGTGGGATTCCGCCGATGCCCTGTCCAGCCTTGCGGCCGTGTCCGAAGCGGCGGTTTCGGTCAAGAGCGCGCTGGACGGACTGGATGGATCCGGCTCCGGCCTGGCCCAGAAGCTGCGCGTCAGCGTCCAGCTCGATGCCGGATCGGCAGGCAGCAGCTGGTCGCTGGAAGTTCCCCAGGAAGCATTGACCGCTGCGCAGACATCCGGCATCCAGTACATCGGACTGGCCGGCGGAGGCGCGCAAGTGTCCGTTCCCGTAGACGGGCACAGCGGCGACCTCCATATCAGCCTGACCCACGAGGCTGACAGCGAAGTCCGGAAGGCGACCCATCTTCCGCTCGCCTCGGGCGGATATTCGTTCAAGGTCCGCCAGAATGGACAGGCTTCCGCAGCGGCCGCCAAGCCGCTCCGGCTCTCCTTGCCGGTATCGGCGGACAGCGCGGGCAGCGACCTGCTCGGGCTCGTGAGGATCCGTGCGGGACGCGCGGTCGATTTCCAGTCCGGCACGGTATCCTCGGTATACGAGGCGGATGTGCTGGACTCGGCGGCGGTTTATGCCGTCGTGGAGAACAAAGTGGAGTTCTCCGACTTGGCGAAGGTCAAATGGGCGGAAGCGTCCATCCAGGGCATTGCCGCCAAAGGAATCATGACCGGCGTAGCTGCCGGCACGTTCGACCCGTCCCGGTCGATTACGAGGGCGGAGATCGCCAAGATGATCGTCCGAGCCTTCAATCTGGAAGGATCGTCGGCTGATATCGCGTTCAAGGACGTGAAGGCGACCGACTGGTTCGCTCCATACGTGGCTGCTGCCGTCGCAAGCGGCATTACGAACGGACGGAGCAGCGACAGCTTCGCGCCCAACGCCCCGGTCAGCAGGCAGGAGCTGGCTGTGATGGTGACGAGGGCGATGCAGGCGGCAGGCGGCTATCCGGCTCTGACGGACCCGGATGCGGCGCTGGCCGACTTCAGAGACCAGGCAGCGGTAGCGGCTTCCTTGCGGCCGGGCGTCGCTCTCGCCGCACAGCTCGGCATCGTCGGAAGCGGCGGCGTTCTCCAGCCGGCGAAGCCGGCATCAAGAGCCGAGGCCGCCGTCATTCTCTACCGGACGCTGAAGCAGCTTCAATCCTGATTGGCCTCTACGGTTGTTTCGCCGGCAGCTGCCGGCGGACAGCCGTTTTGCGCATCGGCATGGAAATCGCGAACGAGGAGGGCGTGGCATGAGAACCAGACGAATCGCGGCCGGGCTGGCCGCTTGCGGATTGCTCGGAGGAGCTGCCTTCTTCTCGATCGGCTGGGCCGGGGACAAGGCGCTCGGAATGCTGGCTGATCCGCTTGCCGGCATCCAGGAGGGGGCTGGCGCCGTGGCCGCCCCGCCTCACTCCGGAGCCGAGCCTGTCAATGCCGGACATCAAGGCGTCACGACGGACGAATCATCGGCCGGACATTCCGGTCCTCCCGCTGATCCGGAAGCGCAAGCGGATGCGGCTTCAGCGGCCGGAAAGGCTTCATCCGGCGCGCCGGAAGAGCGGGGAGGGGGACTGTCGGTGGAAGAGGCCAGGCAAGCAGGGAAGAAGCTGTCCCTGTCGGAGAAGGCGGAAGTGCTCCGTATATTGACGGGAAGCCTGGGAAGCAAGGAAATCACGGTCCTCAAGGAATTGGCCAAGGGAGGACTCAGCAAGGACGAGAAACAGGAAGTGAAGGAGCTTTTGCTGGAGCAGCTGGCGCCGGGCGACTACAACCGGCTCTCGGCGCTCGCCTTCAAGGCTGGAGCGGGCGGCGGAGGCAAGGCGGAGCAGGTCAAGCGCTGAGCAGGCGATCCATATCAAGCAAGGGGGAACGAAGAATGAAACGGACAGGGAGAAAAGCGGCGGCTTATGCCGCGGCAGCGGCTCTGCTGGTCATGGGGACAGGAGCAGGCAGCGCGGCAGCGGCAGCTGCGAAGCCGGCTGCAGCGGCGGCTCAGGCGGCTGCAGCGGCCGCTCAGGCGGTCGTGAAGGCGGAATCCATCGGAGCGAAGCTGGTCGTCGACGGCAAGCTGCAGAAGCTGAAGGAAGGAAATTATATTTTAATGGCAGGAGGCAGGGTCTACGTTCCGCTTCGTGTCGCGGCAGCAGCGCTCGAATGCAGGGTGGAATGGGATTCCAAGTCCCGGAGCGTGTCGCTGTGGACGCCGACCGCGCGCCAGCAGCAAGCTGCGGAGGGAAAGGCCGGGACGGTCTACACGGTCCCCTCGGCTCCAGCCGGCCATAAGCTCAGCCTGACGGATGCGAAGGCATCGTTCTACGCCGACGGCAAGGCGGCTGTATTGCCTAAGGACCAGCGAGCCTATATCGCCGCGGGCACGATCTATGTTCCGCTGCGTTTTCTGGCGGAGCTGTCGGGCGCGGCCGTCCAATGGACCTCCTCGAGCCAGCTGATCGAATTGTCGCTGCCGGCCGCAGGCGGGGCGGGCGGCAGCTCGGAAGGCGGCCTCAGCGGCCCTGGCGAAGGCTCCTCCGGAGCTTCTCCGGACAACCCCGGCTCGGCTGCGGGGAGTCCGGAGTCTCCTCCGGCATCCGGAGGCTCACCGGGAGGCGTTCCGGCTCCGGCAGTTCCGGGGACTGGAGCTCCGGGAACACCGTCTGTTCCCGATCCCGGTCCTTCTGTGCCGACACCAACTCCAACGGTACCGCCGGGTACCGGCAATCCGCCGGTGACCGCGCCTCCTGCGCCGACTCCCGCGCCGCAGCCTTCCTTACCGCAGAAGGATATCCAGAATGCGGCGGAGGACAAGCTCAACAGCCTCCTGGTGCAGTGCCAGAACAGGCTGATGGATGCCGCGTTCCGGTACATGCAGTCCGGCAGCGCGGAGGCGAAAAGCAAGATCCGCGCGGAAGGGGAAGCGGCGCTGGCCGATTGCGACCGCAGCTTCGAGACCATTTTGACGGACACGAAAACCAAGCTGGAAGCAGGCGGGTATTCCACAGCGATTCTCGCTACTTACCGGAACATGTACGAGGAGCAGAAGGCGATCGGGGTGAAAATGCTCGACAACATGATGCAGAAGCCTTGATCGCCGCATCTCCGGCATGGAAGGAGTGGAAGGCATGGATATGCAGAGGAAAAGGAAGAAGCGCCGGCGCCGAAGCGGCAAGCCTCGAAGCTGGAGCCTCGGCAAGCTGGCCTTGGCAGCCGTCATGGCTGCGGCGCTGGTGCCGGCCGTAACGGGATACATGCATCATCGAAGCCTGGGTGCCGATGCTGGAGAGACGGCTGTCGCTCCTCGGCTGGAGGCGAGCAAGGACAGCCCGCAGGAAGCGCATCCGATGGACCGGGAACCGGACAGCCTCGATCAAGCGGGGACAGGCCTCTCCATCGGGCAGGCTCCTCTCCCTGGGGATAAGAATCCGGCATCCGCAGCAGCCGGCAGCGGCAAGTCCGGAAGCCGCACGGCTTCGCCTGCGCCGGATACGTCTCCCTCTCCGATGGCGGAGCCGCCTCGGCAGGGAGCTTCGGCTGCCGAAGATAAGCAGCCTCTTCCAGCGACATCGCAGCCGACCGGCAAGTGGACCGATGGCGATGGAGAGGCTGCGGCGGCTGCCGATGAGGAAGTCCGCGCCTATGAGAACAAGCTGGCTGCCCTTCAGAAGCAGTGCGTAAGCGAGGCGGGAAGCGTGCTGGAGCTCGCTGGAGCGAAGTCGGACGCGATCCGCAGAGGAGAGCTCGACGAGGAGGGAGCCGCCAGGGCCGCCGGCGAGCTGAACGAAAAGATGAACGAGGCGCAGTCGTCCTGCGGCACGCGCTTCAAAGGGCTGATCCAGGAGGCTGAGCAGGCTTCCGTTCCATCCGGGAAGCGGCGGCAGTGGGAGGAAAGCTATGAAGCCTCCAGCAAGCTTTTGAGAGCCAGCTTGACGGAGCGGCTGAAAGGGATGAAGCAGGCGGGCGGCTGATCGCCGGATGGAGCGCCTGTTCCATACTGGCGGCGCCGATTTTCTTTTGAAGCAAAAAAACCGGCAGGCTGCAATCAGCCATTGCCGGTTTCGTCTTTTCGCAAGCTGCGTTCCCTTACGACTCGTTCAATGAGAAGGCGGATCAGATCGACGTCCTCGGTCTCGAGAGGAATGCCGTCCCAGTGAAGCTGCTGGAGATTGAGCCATTCACGGGCGTTGCTGGTCGGTTCCGCAGGCTCCGAGAAATCGGTCAGTCCAAGCAAGTAGTCGGATGTCGTCTGCAGCCGCCGGGCGATGGTGTGGATGGATTCAAGCGTAGGCTGGCGGTAGCCGGATTCATAACCCGCATAAGTGCTCTTGGCTACGCCGACGTAATCGGCTACTTCCTGCATGGTCAGCTTTCTCTTCTTGCGCAGCTGCTTCAGTCGTTTCGCGAACATTTCTCACCATCCCCCTTAAGGACAATATGACCCTGTCGAGCTGCCGAGGCTGCAAGTAGTCGTAGGCGATTATAAGCGCAGTACAATTCTATGTAATCTACTAACCTCATTATAGCACGGCATGCGGCAACATGCACCTAGAAAAATAGGTCATTGGAATCATGCTAGTAAGACTATAGTCACTGTTCATAAAACGATTATAAGATACGGGATATCGTTATCGGTTCTTTGTTTTTTCAATTTATCCTATACAATAACCGTAATCACGGCCGTATTCGGAATGAATGAGGAGAATTCGGGCTTGGCTTCAAGGGAAAGCGCTTGGAAGGAATGGGAGAGTCAGTAGGTTTAAAGTCCTATTATAGCGGGCAAATGGAGCCGAAGCGCTCCAGAAAATCGAAATTAGCAGCAGGCTTGCTGCCGGCATATTTAACGCAAGTGACCGTTTATGGTATGCTTTGGATAGATAGTTGTACGAACGGAGCGTATTCATTCATGGACACCAAACAATGCGCCGCGTGCGGCCGCGATAAACCCGAGGGGGCCTTTCCCAAACGCACCGGCCGAAACGGCAGAAGGGGCACTTGCCGCGCTTGCCAGCGCCGGCGCAAGCGCGGAGCCGACGAGAGCGGCAGCGCCATGCAGGCGCCTCCCGCTTCGCTCATCCTGCCGTCCCAGCCGGTGCTGTCTCCCTCGATCGTGATGGCTCCCTCCGTGGAGATTCATGCCCCGTCGGAGACGTCTTCCGCGGCGGCGGAGCAGGCAGGCGGGCTGGCCAAGCGCAAGCGCAAGCGGCGCCGGCGGCGCAAAACCCGCAAGGCGGCGGTGACGGCACATTCCCATACTCCCGGAACACGTCTGCCGTTCAAAGCCATCAAGCCGTTCAAGGGCTCGTTCACGTACGATCCTTCGCTGCTGAACGACCGGGGCACCGGCATGATCCAGCTTCGGGGCCGGCGCGAAAGCGGCAAGCGCTGGCATACGGAGATCGACCGCGATATCGCCGTGCGCATGGTGCAGGAGGGAGCGGCCGGCATTCTCCATCCGAGGCTGATCCACAAGCTCTATACGAAGAGCGATTTCAGGCTGCTCATTCTCCAGAGGGACAATTATGTCTGCCATTACTGCGGTCGTTTCGGCGATACGATCGACCATGTTTTTCCGAAGTCGAAGGGCGGCCTCAGCACCCCGGCCAACTGCGTGTGCGCCTGCTCCGAATGCAATCTCAAAAAAGCGGACACGCTCCCCGATTATCTCTGATCCACCCATACGCTGCAGCCGCCCGGCTATTCGCCGGACGGCTTTTTTTCATGCCCTCGGCAGCGCGGCTTCCGTCGGTTAGAAATTTCTCATCCGGCTCTCATCGAGCGCTGTCGGAAAGGCCGGAAAGCCGCGCGACGGCTCGATCCGGCCGCATGAGAACGACTGCCGGAAAGGATGCGCGGAGTGCCGGTTCCCAGAATCTTACTAGCCAAACCTGAAGTGGGGCGTGCTAGGATAGGGTTGTCCGGCAAGCTCGGGACGACACCAACTAGAATCTTCGCCGACGCGGAGAAAATCAGGAGGAGAATTTACGTGAACAAACGCACTTTTCTAGCGATAACAGTAGCAGCAGGCGTCGCCCTTTCCGGTACGGCCGGTTATGCGGGCACAGCCCAGGCGGCGGCAGCCAAGCCCGCATATCAATCTTATACCCTTCAGCAAATGCTCAGCTCGTACGGGGTAGATTTCCAGGATCTTTTGAATAAACTGGAGCAAGGCGGCTTCATCGTGAAGAAGCCGGTTCCGACGGCAACCCCGGCGCCAACTGCACCGGCCAAGACACCTGCGCCGACGGCGACTCCGGCACCGGTCAAAACACCTGCGCCAACGGCGACTCCGGCACCGGTCAAGACGCCGGCTCCTACCGTGAAGCCTACACCAACACCGGCTCCTGCAACGAACCCGGGATCCGGCCAGCAGGGAGCGAGCGATACGTCCTCTTATGCGCAGCAGGTCATCAACATCGTGAACCAGGAGCGCGCCAAGGTCGGTCTTGGAGCTCTTACGAGCGACACGCAGCTGACGAAGGTCGCGCTCGACAAAGCCAAGGACATGTACGTGAACAACTACTTCTCCCACACGTCGCCTACGTACGGCTCTCCGTTCGATATGATGAAGGCTTACGGAGTCACGTACAACTATGCGGGAGAGAACATCGCCAAAGGACAGCGCACGCCTCAAGAGGTCATGACCGCATGGATGAACAGCGAAGGCCATAAGGCGAACATCCTTAAGTCGAACTACACCAAGATCGGCGTGGCGTATTACAACGGCGTCTGGGTTCAGGAATTCAAAGGCTGATTATCAGCCATCTAGAAGGCTCCCCGTCTGACGGGGGGCCTTTTTGTGCTTGGCGGAATAGGTTTCCTGAAAAGAAGCACGGCCGGGCCGCGAGTCGTCGACGCCATCCGGAAAAGGCCCTTTTCGCCCTTCGCAGGCTCCATTAGAATTTTTTCATTCCGCCGGGAGGGCGGCCGGCGCCTCTGCGCCCATCCCCTTCTGCCGCATGGGATTCCGCTGCCTCAGGGAAAAATGAGAGCCTTTCATAATTGCTTCCTGTCAGTTTTTGGACGGTCCACGGCATTGAAGGCTGTGTTATTCTGAGTCCCAACGAGTTGCCGCGGACTCACATAACGGTTCCAAGCTGCATAGGGACCGCCGAACTGGAGGACATAATGACGATGACGATGACGATGACGATGAAAAAACGGATGACATCCCTGCTGCGCCCGATCGGAAGGACAGCTGCCGCTTTGCTGGCAGGAGCCGTGATCTGGACCAGCGCCTCGCCAGCATTTGCCGCCACGGATTATATCGCCAAGGACGGCGATACGTTCTGGAGCCTGTCGAAGCAATTCGGCGTTTCGCTGAACAAGCTGATGTCGTTCAACCAAGACGTCGAGGCCACGAACATCTATGCCGGACTTACGCTCTCGATACCTGCCACCGATGCGGCCAATGCGGCTGCCGGAGCCGCGATGAAGGCCAATGCGGCTGCCGGAGGCATCCAGCTGCTCTCCAAGGAAGACGGAGCCAAGCAAGTGATCGCACCCAACGGAGCCTCCTATCAGGTGGCGAAAACGCTGAACATCAAAGCGACGGCTTATACGTCCGCCGCATCGGAGAACGGCAAGTGGGGAGCAGTCGACTACTTCGGCAACCCGCTCAAGGTCGGAACGGTCGCCGTTGATCCGAAGCAGATTCCGCTCGGAACGAAGCTGTACATTACCGGCTACGATTACGAAGGCCTTCCAGCAGGAGGCATGATTGCGACGGCTTCGGATACCGGCGGCGCCATCAACGGCCAGCGCATCGACATCTTCGTGCCGGGGACGACGGCTCAAGCCCAGAACTTCGGCTTCCAATATGTCAAGGTTCATGTACTGAAATAGCAGCAGTTCAACCGGTTCCTTTCATGGGGCCGGTTTTTTTATGCCGAAGCTCTCAGCCTTTAATCGTACAGCTTGAATTCCTCTACGGCCTCCGATTCACCGAGGAGCTCGGGCACCGTAACCAATTCGTATCCCTTCTGGCGCAGCATGGCGATTATTCGGGGCAGCGCATCCAGCGTTCCGCTCAAATCCTCTCCGGTTCCGCCTCCGGCATGCTGCAGAATGATGCTTCCGGGGACGAGTGTGCGCTTTACATTGCGGATAATGGCTTCGGCGCCGAGCCCTTTCCAATCCTCCGTGTCCACGTTCCAGTTCACGACGAAATATCCGTGTCCCTGCGCCCAGCCGAGCTGCTCCGGCTTGATCTCCCCGTAAGGCGGACGCATGAAGCGGGGAGTGAAGCCGAGCTGGGGAAGCAGGATTTTATCCGTACGGCGGATCTGCGAAATGAATTCCTCCAGGGAGAGACGGGCATTGGAAGTGTGATTGTAGGAATGGCTTCCGACCGCATGGCCTTCCATCCGGATCCGCTGCACCATATCCGGATGGGCGGCGGCGCGCTGTCCGACCAGGAAAAAGGTCGCTCTGACATGCTCTCTTGCCAGAATGTCAAGCACACGAGGCGTGTAGTAGTTGTCGGGCACGTCGTCGAAAGTAAGCGCGGCACGCTTCGGAGAAGCCGGTCCTCTAGTGGCGAAGGCTCCTGGATATCGGCTCGACAGAGCCGCCCACGATACGGTTGCGCGCCGCTGCTTCCGTTTCTTGGACGAAGAATCAGGATGGGAGAGGCTGGATTCAGCGCCCGCTGTCCATGCCGCGACGGCCTTGGTCCCGGCCGAGGAGGACATGCTGCCATCGGCCGAATTCGGCGCCTGCATCAGCAGGACGGCCGCCATGACGAGGCATGCTGCCGCGGGCCGTGCAATCAGCATCTTGCGGAACGCGTCCAAGCGGCTTTTACTGCGCTTCAAGCATCATCTCTCCTTCCGGACGGAATGGGCGGCAAGCCCGCTCAAGCATTGGGATTCCTGCCGGTACATGATTCCCTGAGGAAGGTTGAATCATTCCTGCGGACAGGGCGGAGGGACAAAAAAAGCCCCCGGATTTCCCGGAGGCTTGAGGCTGCTAAACTTTGAACACTTGAATCGTCCGCTGAAGCTGGGACGCCATCTGCTGCATCCGCCCGGTTTCCTCGACGACGGTCTGGATGGCTTCGATCTGCTCGTTCATAGCGGCGGATACTTGCTGTGTTCCAGCCGCGGATTGCTGCGTAATGGCGGATATGTTCTGGATGGCCGAGGAGATCAGGCGAGCGCTTTCCTGCATGCTTTCGCTTTCTTTGGAGAAGGTGTGGATCTGTTCGGAAATGAACTGCACGCTGGAGACGATCTCGCTGAAGATCTGTTCGGTCTCCTTGATCATCTCGGATTGAAGCTGGACGGCCTGCTCGTTGATCTTCATGTTCGACGCCGCTTCCTTTACGCCCTGCTCAATTCCTTTGACCAGATGGAAAACCTCCTTGGTCGAAGCGGTCGATTCCTCGGCCAGCTTGCGGACTTCTTGGGCGACGACCGCGAAGCCGAGTCCGTGCTCCCCTGCGCGCGCCGCTTCAATAGAAGCATTGAGGGACAGCAGGTTGGTCTGCTCCGCCAGATCCGATATCGTCCTCGTAATGGAGGAGATGCCTACGGCTGCTTCGGAGAGCTTGCTGATGGCCGCCGATACCTGGGTCGCCGCTTCTTCTGTCCGGCGGGTTCCTTCCGCCTGGGTCTCGACGGAGTGGCGTCCCTTCTCGACCAGGCGCATCGCTGCTTCCGAGCGCTCATTCATCAGGCGGCTGGATTCCGCATAAGCGGAAACCTTCGTTTCAATATCGCGGATGGAATCCGTCATGTCCCCGACCTCGCCGGAGATTTCGTTGGCTCCGGTCGCAAGCTCTCCCGCTGACGAGGCCACTTGCTCCATGACGTTTTTGACCTGGCGGTTTTTCTCGAAGATGCCGGTGCTCGTCTCGCCAACCGTACGGCTGATCTTGGAGGTGTCGACAAGAATGTCCCGGAGCTTTTCGATCATGCTGTTGAAGGAATGGCCGAGCTCGCCGAGCGAGGAGCTGGAGGCGTCGACCTTCTGCGTGAAATCTCCCTTCGCGATGCGGTAGGCGACGGCGGTCATCTCCTCGATGGAGCCCATAAGCGAGCGCTCGATGATCTGGGAGAGCGGATATGCGGCCGCAGCGCAGACGGCGATCGTGACGAGGGCCGGCCACAAGGCGGAACCCGCAACCAGCTCGAAAACAAGGCTTACAAGACTGAATGCAACGACCATGCCGTACAGGGCGTACCGGATTCTGCTTTTGACGGAAAGAGAATTGTACCATTCCATGAAAATCGCTCCTTATCGATAGGAAAAGTGAAGGCTATGTATGTTAAGATGGAAAGGGAAAAACAAGGGAAAATAGGTCTTTTGAATTATCCATATTATAACATTGTACAGAGGCAAAGGTCTATAATTGTCGAATTTCTATTGAAAAACAGGGAATATAGACCCGGATAATCGTAGAATTTTATCATATTTTGTAAAAATTTAGTTGATGGCTGGTAATGGATGTCCTATAATGTCGCTACAGACCTCCTAGAAGCGTTTTGACCAAGATGCCCCGACAACAGGGGGACGGAATTCAAGGCAGGGAGGTGACATTAATGAATTCATATGGTTCTGCGCCGCTGGCCAGACAAGTCGACTATGTATTCCGCCAGCTGGAGACGGAGCTTACGCATGCTTCCGCAGGCACCGTGCTTATCCATATCCGTAATAATACTGTCGGCAAATACGGCATCCGGCATAACCCCATCGAGCTAAAAAATAATTCGGCCTCGTTCTCGCCGAAAGGGCTGACGGCAGCCCAGGTGCAGGAATTCCGGCATATGGCGGTCGAAGCCCTCAAGCACAAGAAGGAATGGACCCACGGAGAGATTTTGTACGACTTCTCGGTCCGTCAAGGAACGGCTTCCAGCTGGTCCGCGAGCATGCTTTGCGAATCGAACTATAATTTGGCGAGTTCCCCGTTCCGGTTCGAGCCCAAGCATCCGAAGCTGTACGAGCGCAAGGAAGCGGCCGAAGAGTAGCCGAACGGATGATCTCGCCATCCACATGATCTCTTCGTTTCTCTTCATCGCAACGCCCCCAAAAGAACAGCCTTTGTCCTCATCGGACAAAGGCTGTTCTTTTCTGATGGAGTTTGCGCCGGCATGCGGCGCCTTCGAGCCCGTACGGTTATTGGCGCATGCGTCCGGCGCTGCCGGAGAGCTGCTGCTCGGCAATTTCAACGAGGCGCTTCGTTATGTAGCCGCCGAGAGAACCGGCATCGCGGGTAGCCATATTGCCGTAGTAGCCGTCTTGCGGGATTTGGATGCCGAGTGCTTGCGCAGCTTCGAATTTCATTTGCTCAAGCGCTGCTTGGCAGCCTGGAACGACGAGGCGGTTGGTGCGGGATCCTGCCATGGAATTCACCTCCTAAGTGGTCTGGAGGTAGTATGCTCACATTGTTTCCAAATATATGCATCGGAAAATTCGCATGCGCCATTTCTCTCCATAACGAAGGAGATTTCAATTAAGAACGGGAATGCGGCGACGGCGGCAGGGCCGATTTTTCTCCGGAAACAGGAGCGGATGGGGAGGAAAGAGGCTGGCCGCCGCCGTGATCGTGAATTCCCTTCTCCTGCTGCCAGTCTGCCGGACTGCCTTGATCGGGCAGCATGCCGAGCAGAAGGGGAAGGAGGAAAAGGGCGTACATGGCCCATTGAAGCGGGCCCGTCTTTCCCGGCGAATGAGCGCCGCAATCGCAGTCGGCCTGGATATCGTTGCCCTGAAGCAAGGCGATGGCGGCGTACAGCTGGCATAAGGCCATGGCATACAGCGCAATTGCCGACAGCTTGATTCCTGCGAATGCGCCGGATGCGACAAACTGATGCAGCGAGTCTGTCTTGGCCAGGCCCGTCATATAGAGTGCGAACAAACCCATGATGAAGGCGCGCGCGAGCTGGTGGAGGACTTTGGTACGGTATTCCGGCTGCAAGCGGATCAGCCTCCTCTCGCAATGGGATTTTATCAGGACTTAGGACAAGAACAGCGCTTCGACGATCCAGGAGCCGGCCAGGACCAGCAGGGCTGCGGAAGCTGCCGCCGTAAGGACGAAGCGGGCGCGGAACGAGGCCAGCAGCATCATCAGGCTTTTGAGATCGATCATCGGTCCGAAAACGAGGAAGGCCAGCAGCGCGCCATGCTCGAAGCTGCCCCCGAAGGAAGCGGCGACGAAGGCGTCGGATGTCGAGCAGAGCGACAGCAGGAAAGCAAGCCCCATCAGGAACAAATGCGAATACAGCTGGCTGCCCCCGAGCTCTTCGAGCATGGGGCGGCTGACCGCGGTCTGGAACAGGGCGGCAAGCGCGGCGCCGAAGATGAGGTATTTGCCCATATCGAAAAATT
Organism: Paenibacillus humicus NBRC 102415; assembly: GCF_004000905.1. GTDB lineage: Bacteria > Bacillota > Bacilli > Paenibacillales > Paenibacillaceae > Paenibacillus_O > Paenibacillus_O humicus. Next base: position 8,329 of record NZ_BIMD01000062.1, on the reverse strand, counting down.
CGTCCGAGGCATGGGCCATCGTGCTGATCAGCCTGCTGCCCGCGGATGCGGGGAGCTCGTCACGCCGCGTCGGCGCAGAGCCGTACATGGAGGCGAGATCGGCTTTGAGCGGATTGCCGCGCATGGATTTCCAGACGATGACGCCTGTCAGCACGGCCACGGCAAAAGCGAGCCCGGTCCGGGCGAAGGCCATTGCCGGCGCATTCCCGAAGGCGCTGTACGTGGAGTAGAATACGACCGGGTTCACGACCGGGCCGGCCAGGATGTACGCGATTCCTGCGCTTGCAGGCATGCCTTTGCGGATGAGGCGGCGGACGACGGGAATCATGCCGCATTCGCATAGCGGAAACAGAATGCCGGCCAGCCCGGCGATCAGAATGGCCGGAAGGGGGCGCGAAGGCATCAGGCGGCGAATCAGCTCGTCCGGCACGAACACCTGCAGGATGGCGGAGAAGAGGACTCCCAGCAGGACGAAGGGAAGAGCCTCGAGAATGATGCCGATAAATACCGTTTTGAACGGCTGGATATCGGCTCCCGATATTCCCGCATCTCTATGGATGATGGCAAAGGCGGCAGCGGCGGCTCCGATGGGGGCGGCTGCGGTCAGGAGCGGAACAAGGCGCTGAGGTGACATGCGAGGCCTTCTTTCTACGGTCCGGCATAGGGCCGATGAGGCCTGTACCAATGTATGCGCGGCTGCCGAGGAGCAGAACGGGCGCTCTTGACTTTTGGGGGAAGGAGGCTATAATCGGGGTAAGCAAATGGCTGTGAACAGAAACAAGTAGGCGCTGTAAGCGAAGATTTCCCAAGAGAGCCGGCGGAAGCTGAGAAGCCGGCGGAATCGGAAGGCGCCGAATGGACTCTGGAGCCGGGAGCCAGTCTCCCCGGGCTAATCCCCGTTATCGGATCCAAGGCTGGATGTTTCAGCGAATTAGGGTGGCACCACGGTCTCTCGTCCCTTGCGGAGGAGAGGCCTTTTTGTTTTTTCCATTCCACAATAGGAAGGCTTGGTTCTAATGAAGAAAGTCCTCTCGGGCATACAGCCCAGCGGTCAGCTGACGCTCGGCAATTATATCGGAGCTTTGCAGAATTTCGTCAAGCTTCAAGAAACGCATGAATGCTACTTCATGGTCGTGGATCTCCACGCCATTACCGTACCTCAGGATCCCGAAGCGCTGCGCGAGCAGTCCAAGTCGATCGCCGCGATCTACCTCGCCGCAGGCATCGATCCGGAACGCGCGTCCATCTACATGCAGTCGCATGTGCGCGCTCACGCCGAGCTGGGCTGGATTTTGACGACGCTGACCTCGATGGGAGAGCTGGAGCGGATGACGCAGTTCAAGGACAAGGCTGCCGGGAAGGATTCCGTGGGCGCAGGCTTGTTCGTCTATCCGTCCCTGATGGCGGCGGACATCCTGGTCTACAACGCCGACCTCGTCCCGGTCGGAGACGACCAGAAGCAGCATCTGGAGCTGACCCGCGATCTGGCGCAGCGCTTCAACAGCCGCTTCGGCGATTTCTTTACCGTGCCGGAGCCCTATATCCCGAAGGTAGGCGCACGCATCATGTCGCTCGACGACGCCTCCAAAAAAATGAGCAAAAGCAATCCGAATCCGGGCAGCTTCATCGCGCTGCTGGATCCGCCCGACGTCATCCGCAAAAAAATCAGCCGCGCCACGACGGATTCGGGCAGGGAAGTCCAGTACGACCTTTCCTCCAAGCCGGAGGTCAGCAATCTGATGGGCATCTACTCGCAGATGTCGGGGCTGTCTCTGCAAGAAGTAGAGGCGAAGTTCGAAGGACAGGGCTACGGTCCGTTCAAGAAAGACTTGGCCGAGCAGATCATCGCCGTCCTGGAGCCGCTGCAGGAGCGTTACCGCGATATCCGCAGCTCCGGCCAGCTCGAGGAAGTGTTGCGCCGCGGCGCCGAGAGAGCATCGGCCGAAGCCGACGCGATCGTTGCGGGCGTCAAGGAAAGAATGGGCTTCCTGAAGCCGTAAGCTGAAAGTCAAAGGAAATGCCAAAAGGGTGCCGTTCTCGGAGCTTGTCCGGGAGGCACCCCTTTTTTATAGCCGGCCTTTCAAGAACGTTTGAGACGCGACTTGAGCATGAAGCCGAGGCCGATGAACACCGTCGTGGCGACGGCGAGCGTAATGGCCAGCCAGGCGCTGAAGCTGATGGAGATTGCGGTCGCTACCATGAGAACGCAGGACAGCAGAGAGTAAATCAAGGCAAGGGGCTTGGACATGGCGGTATGCCTCCCGATTCAGATTAGGATGAGGAAGAAAATTTGAAGAGCCGTAGAATAGAACTTTCGAAACGGAACATAATAAGCTTGCAAGCTTGCAACACACATCAAAGTGCGAACTTCGAAAGGAGCAATTACAATGGCAAGCAACAACAGCGGAAGCAACAGACTGGTCGTGCCAGGTGCAAAACAAGCCCTTGAGCAAATGAAATTCGAAGCAGCACAAGAACTGGGTGTACAAATTCCAGCAGACGGATACTACGGCAACGTAGCAACCCGCGATGCAGGATCCCTCGGCGGCTACATCACGAAGAAACTCGTGCAAATCGCCGAGCAACAACTGTCGGGCCAACAACACCGCTAATAGCGGGAAGATAAACAAGAGGAAGCTCAAGGGAAACCTTGGGCTTTCTTTTTTTGCTGTTCAGGCCTGCGGAAACAAATTAAAAAAGCCCCTCTTATTGTGAAGCAAGGGGCTTCTGCGGTCAACCGCTTCGGGATGCTCTTTTAATGGAAGCAGGCTCAGTAGGTGTTCATGCGCAGCCTCTTCTGCAGCCTTTCGTCGCTCAGCCATCCGACATAGGAGCCGAGCGTGGAGTAATCCTTGTCCATCAGAACGACCGCTACGAACGGGTACTGCTTGCGGTGGCGGTAGCGCACGTCGAACCATCGCACCTCGTAGCCGTACGAATGCTCCAGCACCTCGGAGCAGGCGAACGAGGTGAAATACAGGAACGCTTTGACGGATGCGTCGAACTTCGACTGGTCGATCGCGGGATGCTCCATGCAGCGCGCGCTCCCGGACCATTTGAGCTCGCCCTTGCGCAAGTCGCCGATCATGAAGCTTCCGTCTTCCAGCCGCTTGACGACATTCCAATTGTTCAGCGTTATCGTCGGGATGAGAATATAGGCATCCCCTTCGGCATGGGAATCGTCCAGCGTCGGCAGCTTCCGGGCCACGCTTCGATGGACCTGCGTTCTCCAGATGTAATAAGCGACGAGCAGTCCATACAGAACCGGAAAGATGAGCTGCGGCTGGAAGATTCCGAAAGCCCAGAGCAGCAAGGCGATTGCATGGCCGGCAAAAATAGTCGGATCGAAAATGTGGATGATGTTCCACGAAATCCATTTGTCCGTAAAGGGCCTTGCCGCCTGGGTGCCGTAGGTATTGAAGCAATCGGAGAAAACATGGGCGGATACCGCGAGCAGCACCCACCCGGCCAGATGCAGCCAAGGCAGCGTGCCTTGATAAGCCCAAGCGATCGCTCCCGTTATCAGCGTCGTCCAGATGAGGACGGCGGGCAGGGAATGAGAGGCGCCGCGATGGTTGCGGATGTAGACGGCATTGCTTTTGAGCCGAAGGAAGCCGTCCAGATCCGGAGCCTGCGAGCCGATGATCGTGCCCGCCATCACGGCCGCGAACAGACTCGCGTTTCCTGCGACGGCCGGATCGACGGTCGACAGCCCGGCGAGTCCCAGTCCGGCGACCAGATGCGTTCCTGTATCCAGTCCAAGCACCTCCTGAAGAGTTCAAATGGCTATGGAAGCGGCCCAGACGGCCTAGAAGGCCTTGACGCCCCCGCTTCCGGTCTTTCCATTATGCCCTCGTCGATGGTTTCTTATGTCGGGCTTGGGCTGAGGGCCCGTGTCATGCTAGGATGGAGAAACTTGATGCTGCAAGGAGGAATCGGAATGAATGCCTATGCTTTGATGGTTGAATACCGCATCGAGGAGGAAGCCCGCGCGGACTATCTGGCTTTGATCGGACGGCTGGCAGAAGGCGGCGTGCCTGTATCTCTCTATGAAGGCACGGATCAGCCGAATTTGTTCGTCGAAATTTGGCCGGCAGCCTCGGAGGAGGAAGCGCGGGCATGCCAAGAAGAACGCCTCTCGGAGCGTTCTCCATGGGTTGGCATTGGCGGGATGGTCGCCGGGGGGCGTTCCCGCATCCATGCGTGGACGTTCAAGCCGTCGCTTGGACGCCGGCCATTGGCTTAGCGTTCCGTCTCGGGCGTCAGATTGGAGATCGTCTGGCCTTGGAACTGATACTCGTAGGCGATCGGGCCGTCAAAGGTGACATAGTCGAGATTCAGCGTCAGGAGCAGATAACGCATATTCGTGGCGGGATCGCGGATAATGATATGGTCGCGGCCTGCCGCCTCGATGACGCCGCGGAAAATTTTGGCGTTCCATTCCTTGTTGTTCTCATACGTCATATAGAACGTCGCCATCTTGCTGCGGTTCAAGCGCAGGATGTTCTCGACATACGATTCCTCGCGGGCCGGCACGGTCGTGATCGTTCCGGCGTTAGGCGTAATGACGGAACCGCTCGGCACGCCCGGAGGCATTTGCATGAAGGCGGCTCCCGGAATCATCATGCCGTCGTGGCTGTACATGGCGGCATTGACTCCGCCGACGCCATGCTGGCCGTAGCCCGCAGCCGCTCCGCCCACGGAAGGATGGCCGTAGCCCATGCCGGCGCCGCCGACGGAAGGATGGCCGTAGCCGGTGCCGGCGCCGCCGACGGCTGGATGGCCGTAGGCGCCATAAGAACGATAGTAATCGAAGTCATAAGTATTCGACATGAAAGGTTTCCCCGCTCTCTCTGGATAGATGCTTGATTTCGGTCAGTACACGTCCGGGCAGTCGCTGGAGGTCGGCGCGAAGAAGCAATGCGCTTTGTAGCGCCCGGTGTTGCCTTGGTTGTACCAGGTATCGGGACAATCTCCCGACGGCCTGAAAAACCACAGCGCGTTGCTGGCAGGATTCTGCCGCTCCCCGCCTATGACGCGTTTGGCGAGCCGAATTTCCTTGTCCCTGGCCTTCTGATAGAAGTAGCTCTTCTGGACCGCCTCGTATCCTCCGGGACTCTGGTACACCATGTCCGGAATGGACCGTATATTGCGGAAATCGAGGCAATTGCCGAGTACCCGGTTGACGCCGACGTTGCCCACCATCAGCATGCCGAGTTCGCCTTCGCCTTCCGCTTCCGCCCGCATCAGCCGGGCAAGCAGCTTGGTGTCCGCATCGTTGGTCTTGATGACAGCCATTATTCCTGTTCACGCTCCTTTTGCGGGAGCCTGCGGCCTGCTGTTGCTGCGGTGCCCTCCCGCCTGGGCTCCTGACCACACCTTACTGTATGCCGGGGACCGCGAGATGTGCCTGTTTTCGACTCGAAAATGAAAGCGGGGGCCAGCTCAGGGAGGCAAGACCCGGCAGCATTCGTCAACAAATAGTCTACATTGGCATGTCGAATTCATGAACTTGCCTTTCCTTACATTGTCACAAGCATTCATTTTCGGTATCATTAGTACCGTTGACTACTGAAGCCCTTAGGCGCAATGCGCTTTTGCGCTCCAAAAACAGGAGGCGCACGACTGTGTGGAAAGACTTGATTGCCCTTACCAAGCCAGGAATCGTACGCATGAACGCTTTCGCGGCTTTTGGCGGATTCTGGGTAGCTTCCCAGTGGAGCATCGACTGGCTGAAGCTTCTATGGATGCTGATCGGAACTTCTCTGACGATGGCTTCGGCCTGCGTCATTAACAATTACTGGGACCGCGAGCTCGACCTCAAGATGGAGCGGACCCGCAACCGCGCGCTGCCGACAGGCCGGCTGAAGCCGGGATTCGTCATTACTTACGGCATCATTCTCGGAATTGCCGGCCTTGCCGTGCTGTTTACCCTCGTGAACGTCCTTTCCGGCTGGCTGGGACTGCTGGGCTGGTTCGTCTATATCGTCATCTATACGATCTGGCTCAAGCGGAGCTCGACCTGGAGCACGTCCATCGGGGGCGTGTCCGGAGCGATGCCGCCGGTTATCGGCTATTGCGCCGTCACCGGGCAAGTGGATGCCGGGGCTTGGCTGCTCTTCGCCTTCCTCTTCCTCTGGCAGCCGGCCCACTTCTGGTCGCTGGCGATCCGCCGCGTAGAGGAGTACCGCGCAGCGGGCTATCCGCTGCTGCCGGTCGTGAAAGGCATCAAGCGGACCAAGCTGCAGATGATTCCTTATGTGCTGCTGCTCATTCCGACCGTAATCCTGCTCTACACGTATGGCTACACGGGCCAATGGTTCCTGTGGGTTTCCGGGCTGCTTACCGTCATCTGGTTCGCCCACACCTTGACAGGCATGCGCGCAAAAACCGAACAGGAGACCGAGAAATGGGCCAAGGTCAATTTCCTTATTTCCGTCAATTACCTGCTTGTCGTTTTCCTGCTCATGATCGCCAACACTTACAGAGAGCCTGGCGCGGCGTTCATTTCCAGCATCCTGCCTTGATGGTCTTACATGCCTGTCCGCCCGGACAGGCTTTACTTACATAAGAGGAGAGGTAAACGTTGCCATTCATCCGCAAGCATGCCTTCAAAATCGCCTTGTTCGCGCTTTGCGCCGCCATGGGCATCTATCTGCTCGTATCAAGCCGGGCCGACAGCACGCAGGCCGTCAATTTTCCGCAAAACAGCCCTGCGCCTGAGTTCACGCTTCAGAACGCTTTGGAAGACGGAAAGGAAGTCAAGCTCGCCGATTCGGACGGCAAAGTCCGCGTCGCTTATTTCTACTGGTCTCATTGCCCGGACGTCTGTCCCGCTACGACTTTCATTCTGTCCAAGGTTCAGGACAAGCTGAAGGAGGAAGGGCTCTTCGGCGACAAAGCGGAGCTGATGTCCATCACCTTCGATCCGGAGCGCGATACGCCTGAAGCCATCCGGACCTTCGCCTCCAAATTCCATGCCGATCCGGCGGGCTGGCTGTTCCTGCGCAATCCGGACGAAGCCGCCACCGCCAAGCTGGTCAAGGATTACGGCCTGTCCCTGCTTAAGGACGCCGACGGCAATTACAGCCATAACGACGTGTTCACGCTGATCGACAAAAAGGGCAATATCCGCAAATACATTACCGGCGGCATGGATCAATCGATGACGCCGGACCAAAAGGCGGATTCCATCGTGACAGCCGTCAAAAGCCTGCTGAAAAAATAAGCCTCTTCCGAGAGGCCGCTGGGTCTGTCATTCCTGCAAGAAATTGCAGGAATTTTTTTTGGACCTGAAGGAAGGAGTGGCACGCATGGCATTGCTCGGCTCGATTCTGCTGCATAACATCATTCCGCTGTGCGTTATGATCCTGATCGGGGTCGTGCTGCAGCGGATTTTCGTGCTCGACATCCGCACGCTGTCGAAGCTGAACTTTTATCTCTTTTCTCCGGCCGTCATCTTCAAGCTTTTGTATACGACCGACATTCCGTTTTCGCTGATCGGCCAGGTGCTGCTGTTTTTCGGCGTATTCATGGCGTTCCAGTACGCGCTTGTGGAGATCGTCATCCGACTGAGGGGATTTCAGGGGGGCATGAAGGCGGCAATGCGCAACAGCGTGCTGTTCTACAACAGCGCCAATTACGGCATTCCGCTCAACCAGCTGGCTTTCGCTGCGAATCCGTTCACGCTGTCGATTCAGGTGCTCGTCATGATGATGCAGTCGCTGCTGCCGAACACATACGGCATCTACAGCGTCAATGAGCATAAAAGCAGCTTCCGCGACATCCGGCGCACGATTCTGTCGCAGCCGGTCATTTATGTGATTCCGCTCGCTTTTGCGCTGCGCGGCTTCGGCGTCGGCATTCCGGTCTATCTCGCGACGCCGCTCGATTATGTGGCGAATGCCTTTATCGGGACGGCTCTGCTGACGCTCGGCGTGCAGCTCGGGAGCATGAAGCGCGGCAGCGGCAAGGGGAAGACGGCGGATCTGGGGCTTTCCCTGGCGCTTCGCCTGGCGGCAGGCCCGGCGCTGGCCGCCTTGACGGTCTGGCTGCTTGGCATCGACGGCCTCGCGGCCAAGGCGCTTATCGTGAGCTCGGCGGTGCCGACTTCGCTCAGCAGCGTTCTGCTGGCGGTCGAATTCGACAACGAGCCGGAGTTTTCTTCGCAGGCGGTGCTGTTCTCGACGATATTGAGCATCGGCACGGTGACGGCGGTCATTGCTCTGCTTCAGATATAGCGGCCGCCAAAGCTTGAATGCTCAGTCCGCTGTGGAAGCCCGCTGCGCTCAAGTGCTCAAGCCCGGCAAGCCCGCTGCGCTCAAGTGTT
>NZ_BIMD01000061.1 GCF_004000905.1 Paenibacillus humicus NBRC 102415 | reverse complement strand
TTGCTGCAGCTTGGCGCTTCCGTCCGCCGACTGCTGCAGCCCTTGCTGCAGCTTGGCGCTTCCGTCCGCCGACTGCTGCAGCCCTGCGGCCAGCTTGTCGGTTCCCTGCTTGGCCGCGGAAGCCCCCTGTTCCAGCTGGCCTCCAGCCGCATGCAGCTGGCCGAGGCCGCTCGCAAGGCTTCCGCTGCCGCTGACGAGCGACTGCGTGCCGTCCTTCAGCTTGCCGGCTCCCTCGCTGAGCGGATCCATGCCGCTTTGCAGCTTCTGCGTGCCTTCCGCGAGCTTGGCGAGATTGCTTTTGAGCTTCGCCACTCCGTCATCGACCTTGCTGGCTCCGTCCTTCAGCTCCCCGGCGCCGTTGCTGGCCTCCGAGAAGCCGTCCGATATTTCCTTGACCTGATCGAACATGCTCTCGGTATACGCCTTCGTAATGCCGGAGCTCAGATCGGCGCGAATATCCTTCATCGCGCTGTTGCCGATCTGGCCGGCAATGAAGTTGTAGTCGCCGTTAGGCTCAAAAATAATTTCGGCCCGCTCCGGATTGTCGTTCATCAAGGTCGTCGCTTTTGCGGAAAAATCCTTGGGAACCCGGATCGTCATATAATAATCGTTGTTTTTCATTCCTTGCTCCGCTTGTTCCGGACTTACGAACTGCCAGTCGAATTTCTCGTTTTTCTTCAGCTCGTCGATGAAATCATGTCCTGCGTCAAGCGTTTTTCCCTTGTACACCGCTCCGGCATCCTCGTTCACGACGGCAACCGGCAGCTTCTCCAGATGGCCGTATGGATCCCATGAAGCCTTGATTAGAAATCCGCTGTACAAAATAGGAACAAACGCGACGGCGATGAACGAAATCGCAAGCATCGGCTTTTTGAACATGTCCTTCAGGTCTTTGCCGACGACGTTCAAGGCTTTCATTGCATTCCTCACCCTATCTTTCGTTTATCTTTTTCGGCCGGCTTGCGCATGCTAACCAGCGAGAACAATCCGCCGGGTCATTGAAGCTCTCCTCCAAGTTATGACCAAAAATCAATTTCGGTCAGTTGGTCAAAAACTACTTTAACACGCTCTCCGTCATCTTGCAAGAGCTCCTCCGAAGTGCAAGCGCTGTCTCTTCAAATAAAAGCTGTCTCTTCAAATAAAAAATGAAACGGCCGTTGCGGTTCTCCGTATAGAAAAGTTATGATTGTTTCGAATGACCACAATACATTTTTCGTTCCACGGTCAATGAATGTCATGGCTGAGGAACCCCGATATAAAGGAGCGATCCCTTTCATGTCCATCGACCGGAGAACGGAAGTCGTCAACGCCGCTGCCAAATCCTTTGCCATGTTCGGCTACAAAGCCACTACGATGGATCAGGTGGCCAAAATCGCGCGAGTCGGCAAAGGAACCATCTATACTTTCTTCGATAATAAAGAGCAGCTGTTCGAAGAAATCATGAACAACTTCATTGAAGAGATTCTCGCGGTGGCGGAGGCCGCCATCGATCCGGACAAGCCATTCGCCGAAAATCTTCACCGCTGCCTGCTCGACGTGCTCACCTACCGCCGCGAGCATGAGCTCAGCGTCCGCCTCTCCTTGGAGATGAAGGAATTCGGAACCGCGGCGGCCGGCTTCGGCATCCGCATGACCGAAGAAGCGCTGAACGGCTTTGTCAGCGGCGCCGTCCAGGACGCCATCGCCAAAGGCGAGATCAAGCCCTGCGATCCCAAGCTTACCGCCTATGTGCTGATCAAGCTGTTCATCACGCTCGTCAGCGACTGGCCGGCCGCATCGGGGCAGCCGATGAAGGAAGAGGAAATCATGAAGCTGTTCGAGCTCTATTTCCTGAACGGAGTTTCCGCGCAGGGATAGCCCTTGACCTGGATTTGGACCTGGACCGGATAAACGCAAGCAGCCGCCCGGCATCATCTCGCGATGACGCCGGGCGGCTGTTTTGTGCATGCCGGTTAAACCTTACTGGAAGAGGGAAACATACTCGCCGTAGCCTTCCTGCTCCAGCTCCGACTTCGGAATGAAACGCAGCGCAGCGGAATTGATGCAATAACGGAGACCGCCCTGGTCCTGCGGTCCGTCGTCGAACACATGGCCGAGATGGGAATCGGCGCGGGTGCTGCGGACTTCGGTACGGACCATGAAATGGCTCGTGTCCGTCTTCTCGTTCACGCCCTGCTTGTTCAGCGGACGGGTGAAGCTCGGCCAGCCGCAGCCGGAGTCGAACTTGTCGAGGGAGCTGAACAAAGGCTCTCCCGAAACGATGTCGACGTAGATGCCTTCCTCCTTGTGATCCCAGAACTCGTTGCGGAACGGAGGCTCCGTGCCGTTGTTCTGGGTCACTTCGTACTGCATCGGGTTGAGCCGCGCGCGCAGCTCGTCCTCGTTTTTCTTCATCGTCCAATTTTCCTTGATGAAGGCGTCGCGGCCGGAGCCTTTGCGGTACATCTTGTAGCGGAACGGATGCGTCTTGTGGTAGTCCTGATGATAGTCCTCCGCATCGTAGAACGTTGCCGCAGGCTCGATCGTGACGACGATCGGGCGGTCGAAGCGTCCGCTCTCCTCCAGGCTGCGCTTGGATTCCTCCGCCAGCCTGCGCTGCTCCTCGCTATGATAGAAGATGACGGGACGGTATGAGTCGCCGCGGTCCGCGAACTGGCCCATCGCATCCGTCGGATCGACCTGCTGCCAGTAGATGTCCAGAAGCTTGGCGTACGGGAACACATCGGCATCGAAAGTGATTTGCACGGCTTCCGTATGGCCGGTATTGCCTGCGCACACTTCATCGTAAGTCGGGTTTTCCTTATGTCCGCCTGTGTAGCCGGAGACGATCTTGATAATGCCCGGCTGCTCCTCGAACGGAGATACCATGCACCAGAAACAGCCACCGGCGAATGTTGCTACTTGCTCGTTTGCCATATCGCAATCCCTCCTGGGGTATCGTAATTAGTCATCAGGCAAGGACCCATGTATGGAGCCTTTCTTCTATTATAACGAATGCATGCCCCCCAAGTCCAAGCCTCTACTCCCGCAGCGCATCCTGCAGCTTGGTCGACATGGACGAGCCGCTGCCGCCCATTCTTCGGCGCAGCCGCTGCATCTCCGCCGTTAGCCTGGCGACTTCCATTTCGAGAGAAGCCTTCTCCTGCTCCAACCCGGACAGGCGGTCCCGCAGCTGCATGTTCTCTTCCTCCAGCCTGTTCATACGCTCTTCAGCATTCATTTAGCTCCATCCTTCCTCCCGGACTATCAGCTCTGGACTCCGCTCCCTCAAGATCGAGTCCATGAGCGCCGAGCTCTCTTCCCCGTCAGGGGAACATTCCAGATCCGCATCCGCATCGAACGCCATCTTGCTGCCTGCAGCGGCCAGCTCCCGCCGAACAAAGGCGGCCGCCAGCCGCAGCGAGTGTCCGGCAGCCGGAATCCAGCCCGGCATCATCGCCGTAAAATCGTGAATCATTCCCGCGTAGCAGCGGTATTCCACCGCGACTCCATCCCGCCGCAGACGCTCGGCATACTGATGCCCCTGGTCGCGCAGCGGGTCCAGCTCCGCCGTGACGACGAGCGCAGGGGGCAAGCCCTCCAGCGTATCCGCCAACAGCGGAGACACAGCGGGCTTTCTTCGATTGTCCTCCGGGGCATAACCGGACGCGAACTGCTGCAGCAGCCGCAGCGTCAGCATATACTGCCTGCCGTTCTCCCGCAGCGAAGGCTGTGCCGCGCTGCCGGCGCCGCCTGTCAGATCGACCGCCGGATACAGCAGCGCTTGGCAGGCGATGTCCGGCCCTCCGCGCTCCTTGGCCAGCAAAGCCGTCACAGCGGCGATATTGCCGCCGGCGCTCTCGCCCGCCACGGCGATCCGGCCGCCGTCTCCTCCCAAGCCGGACGCATGGATCGAGGCCCATTTCAACACGTCGTAAGCATCCTCCACTCCGGCCGGATACGGATGCTCCGGCGCCAGCCTGTATCCGACCGACAGCAGCATGCAGCCGCTCAGGACGCACCAGGCCCGATTGTATCGATGCCGGGCGGTGTGGTCGCCAAGAGCGAAGCCGCCGCCATGGAAATACAGCACAATCGGGAGCTTGACCGACTCGCTTGCGCTCTCGGGCCGATACAGGCGAACAGGAATCATGCGGCCGTCATGGGCAGTCGCGGTTATGTCCTTCCAGACTGCCCTGCCTTCCACCCGCAGGGCTGCGGCCGCATCCAAGCCCTTCATGAACAGCCTCATGCGAGGGCGCATCCGCGGCAAGGTCAAGCCCGTCATCCAAGATCCGGCATGGACGATGCCGAGCAGCAGCCGAAGCGGCAGCGAGCGGGGGCCGAGCGGGCGCTCCGCGGAATCAGCGCCCTCCCGTTCTTGGCTTGACACGCTGGATCATCTCCGTCTTCAGGCTCCATAGCGACTCGCTGAAAGCAACGGGATACGGCTCCGGATGCAGCTTGCGCAGATGCGGCTGGCGGAACAGCTTCAGCTGCCCGGCGTGGTAGGCACGAATCTCATCCAGTGCAGGCAGCTCTCCCGTCAGCCGTCCGTCCCGGAAAACTGCCTTCAGCAGCGGAACGGCTGCATAATCCTCCGCCTCTGCCGTCACATACGGGTGGGCCGGATCGACCAGCTTCAGCACCGCTCCTTCCACCGGCGCCGTGTCTCCGCGCAAAGTCATGAAATCGGCCACAGCCATGCCGCTTCGGCGATCGATCAGGCGGTAAACGTCCTTGACGCCCGGATTCGACACTTTATCCAGGTTGCCGGAGATTTTGATCACCGGCTCGTAACGGCCGTCCTTCTCTCGGGCGACGAGCTTGTATACGCCTCCGAGGGAGGGCTGATCCGCCGCCGTAATCAGCTGCGTGCCGACGCCCCATGTATCGATCCGCGCGCCTTGAGCCTTGAGATTCATGATGATGTGCTCGTCCAGGTCGTTGGAAGCGACGATCTTCACATCGGGGAATCCGGCTTCGTCCAGCAGCCGCCTGGCTTCCCTCGACAGCACCGCCAAATCGCCGCTGTCGAGCCGGATGCCCTGAAGCTCCTTGCCTTCCTTCCTCAGCTCTTCTCCCGTCCGGATGGCATTGGGGACGCCGCTTTTGAGCGTATCGTACGTATCGACAAGCAGCGTGACTCCATCCGGGAGCGCCTTGGCGTAATTCATGAACGCTTCCAGCTCGCTGTCAAACGCCTGGACCCAGGCATGGGCATGGGTTCCTTTTGCCGGCATGCCGAACATCATGCCGGCTCTCATGTTGCTGGTGGCATGGAAGCCGGCGATATAAGCCGCTCTTGCTCCCCATACGGCCGCATCCATTTCCTGGGCGCGCCGGGTCCCAAATTCGAGCAGCGTATCGTCTCCGGCCGCCTGCTTGACCCGCGATGCCTTGGTCGCGATCAGCGTCTGAAAATTGGCCGCGTTCAGAAGGGCCGTCTCCACGAGCTGGGCTTCCATAATTCTCGCTTCGACCCGGATCAGCGGCTCTCCCGGAAATACGAGCGTTCCTTCCGGCACCGCTTCAAGCGTACCCGTAAAACGGAAGGAGCGCAGCTCGTCGAGGAAAGCCTCCTCGTAACGCTCCTCCTGGGCGCGGAGATAGTCCAGATCCTCTTCGCTGAAGGCCAGCTTGGAGATGTAATCGACAATGCGCTGCAAGCCGGCAAAAACAGCAAACCCGTTGCCGAAGGGCAGCTTGCGGAAATACATCTCAAAGACGGCTTTACGGTTATGCGTGCCCATTTTCCAGTGGGCATACATCATATTGACCTGGTATTTGTCGGTATGAAGCGTCAGATCCTCGCAGTTCATCGTTGACCTCCTAAATGGACAAGCTTCGCCAATGGCAAAGGCTGCGCCGCTTGAACGGCGCAGCCTTTGGGCATCGGAATTTATTCAGCCGGTTTCAACAATCGGTTGTCATGCTCCGCAAGCAGGTCCCGATCCTGGATGACGGGCCGGTCGGAGCTGTGCAGCGCCCGGGATTCATCCAGCTCTCTCTTCAATCCTTTGATCTCCCTTTGGAGCCGGTACTGGCGGATGATTCCGAACAGCCCTGTGCTCAGGCCGCCCAGCAAAGCCGAGATCAGGATGACCAGAATAAGCGGCGCGCTCGTCGTCGCGAACATGAAGTTGACCAGCACCGGATCGACGTTGATGACAGCGAATATGGCAATAAGCAAGGCAAAAACCAAGCCGGATATTAACAGACCTTGCGTTTTCATCGGAAATCACCTCAAGCCTTCTCTTCATTGGATATTGTTCCCTTTTACCCGGACGCCATGCCCGTTCAAACCCTTTTTTTCTTCGGCATCCACACTTCGATCAGGGAATACAGCTGCTCGATCGCAATCGGCTTGCTGATGTAATCCGAAGCCCCTGCGGCCAGACATAGATCCCGGTCCTGCATCATCGCCTTCGCGGTCAGAGCGATGACGGGAATATCGCGGTACAGGGGATGCTCGCGGATCCGCCTCGTCGCTTCATAACCGTCCATGACCGGCATCATCATATCCATCAGGACGACGTCGATATCCTCCCGCTCGTCCAGAAGCTGAAGCGCCTCCTCGCCGTTGTTCGCCGTCAGCACCTCCGCCCCTTCGATCTCCAGGGCATTCGACAGGCTGTAGACATTGCGGATATCGTCATCGACGAGCAGGATAAGCCGGCCTGCCAGAGCCGGATGGCTGGGGATCCGGTCTGATGACGCGGCTGCCTGCTGCTTGGCGGCTTCGGCCGTTGCCGAAGACCGCTCCCGGTCTCTCCGCTCCGGCGTCGCCTGGAAGGAAGGCGATTCAGCTTCAGCCGATTGCTTCGTTCCTCCCTCGGCATTCGCCAAGGAGGACAACGACGGAACATACAAGGTGAACGCGCTGCCCGCTCCCGGGCTGCTGTCGAGCGTGATGAGCCCGCGCAGCAATCCGGCAAGCTCGCGGGAAATCGAGAGGCCGAGGCCGGTGCCTCCGAATTGGCGGCTCGTCGTGCCGTCGGCCTGCTGGAAGGCATCGAAGATGACTTCCTGCTTGGAAGGATCGATCCCGATTCCGGTATCGCTGATTTTGAAGGAGACGATCTTCTCCCCGCCGGCTTGCGGAAGCAGCTTAGCGGCTTCTTCAGCGGGGACGAGCGCAATTTCCAGAGACACTCCTCCCTGAGGGGTGAACTTGAAGGCGTTGGAAAGAAGGTTTTTGAGAATTTGCCGCAGCTTTCTTTCATCCGTGTACAGAGTGGCCGGAACATCCTCGCCGCAGTTCATCTTGAAGTCCAGCTGATGCTTGTGCGCAATGCCGGAAAATCCGGAGAACACGCTCTCCGGCAGCTCCGACATGTTGATGGCATCCACATGCAGATCCATGCGTCCGGCCTCGATCTTCGTCAGATCAAGGATGTCGTTGATCAGATCCAGCAGATCCTCCCCGGCGGAATGGATGACGCGGGCGAATTCTTCTTCTTTCTCGGACAGATTCCCGGCCGGATTCTCGGCCAGCATTTCCGACAGAATCAGCATGCTGTTGAGCGGCGTCCGCAGCTCATGGGACATGTTGCCCAGAAATTCGCTTTTGTAGCGGGAAGTCTGCTCCAGCCGTTCGGAATACTGCTTCAGCTCCTCCTGGATCTGGCTCAGCTCGTCGTTCTTCTCCTCCGACAGCACGAACTGCCTTCCAAGCTGCTCGTTGGAGGCGGACAGCTCCTCCTGCTGGGTCTGAAGCTCTTCCGTCTGGACCTGCAGCTCCTCCGTCATCGCTTGCGACTCGCGAAGAAGGCTCTGGATTTGCATTTGCGTGAACAGCCTGTTGAGGGCGCTGCCCAGCATGTCGGCTGCTTTCTCGGCGAATGTCTCCAGATGATGCTCGAAAGGCTTGAAGGAGGCGAGCTCCAGCACGCCTAGCGTCTTGCCTTCGAACAGGACCGGAACCAGCAGCAAATGAGATGGCGGAGCGCTGCCCAGTCCGGAGGAAATCCGAATATACGTCTCCGGCACTGTGTAGCTTCGCTTGAGCTTTTCGGCAGCCGTTCGGCCGACAAGCCCTTCTCCGAAGCCGAACGAAGCGGATGCCTCCTCCAGACCCGATCCGCTGCCCGAGACGGACGCGGCAAGCGTCAGCTTGGCTCGGGAATGCTGCGGATTGGAAATATAAAGCGCTCCATATGGCGCCTTCAGAGCCTCCGCGATGTAGCGGACCACCATGTCGGCCGTCTCGTTCAGATGCTCCGCGCCCTGCAGGCGGGAGCCCAGTTCTACGCTGTAGCGCTGAATCCAGCTCTCGCCTTCGAGCTTCTCCAGCAGCTTGTTCGTCTCTGCGGCTAGATCGGCCACCTCATCCGAGGTCGAGATCGGGACCCGAATCGAGAGATCGGCTGCGCTCTGCTCGCTTTCTCCGGACATGCCCTCCAGGCAATCCGTCACATTTCGGATCGTGCGGACGATGGAGCGCGACAGCAGCCAGCCGATCAGAGCCGACAGGAAGATCGACAGTCCGAACAGAGACAGCAGCGTCGTGCGGAGCATGCTGTTTCCTTCCTCCAGATTGGCAAGTCTCTTGGAGGTAAGGGTTTTCTCCGTGCTGCGGAATCCCTCGAACATTCCCCGCAGCTTGTCCATGTCCTGCTTGCCGCGGTCGATGACATAGAATTTCCTGACCGCCTCTTCATCCCCGTCTTGCTTGGAGTCGATGACAGGCATCGTAATGGCCAGCCATTCTTCAATGACCGAGCGGATCGACTCCAATGTTTTCATCTGAAGGGGGTTGTCTGATATTAGCGCCATCAAGCTGTCATAGTTGGTCTGCCATTGCGAAAATCCGTTCCGGTAAGGCTCCAGATAATTATCCTCGCCGGTGACAATGAATCCCCGCTGGCCCGTCTCCATGTCCAGCACGTTTTTTTCGATTTTGTTCGTAAGATTATGCACTTCGATATCATGGCTTGTAATGTAGTTCGTTTCTTGCTGGACCTTGTCCAGCTGGTTGAAGACGACAAAAATCGAAATCGCCAGGCATATCAAAATGACGGCATAACCGGCGATAATCTTGGTTCTGATCGTAATTCTCCGCTTCGATTGGCTCGACAACTTTCTATCCCCTGTTCTGGCCGGCGAAGGCGCACAAGCTGGCTCTGCGCCGGATTTATCCCTCAAATGCTCGAGACGGATGCCGAATCGGCCTCCGGTATCAGGTCACAGGCGATTTGCCTCCGTCAATATTCAGCGCCGTCCCCGTTATATAAGAAGCCGCGCCGGAAACGAGGAAGACGATGGCATCCGCTGCCTCCCGGGTCTCTCCGATCCGTCCGAGCGGGACGGCATGGCGCGGATCCCGGGCATACTCCTCCCAGCTGAGCTCGGGAGCGTCGCATCTCCACTTCCGCTCGATCTGATCGCTGCGGATCAAACCGATGCAGACCGCGTTCACGCGGATGCCGTCGGCTGCGAGATCCCGGCTCATCGCTTTGGTGAGCGCGATTCCTGCCGCTCTGGTCACCGAGGAAGGAAGCGCGGCCGCCCCAGGCGACTTTCCTCCGATCGCCGTCACGTTGACGATGGCGCCGCTTCCGGCCCGCTTCATGAACGGCAGCGCTTCGCGGGTCATATGGACGGCTCCCATCAGCTTCAAGCCGATATCGGCCTCCCAGCTCTCGAAGCCGACCTCCTCGAACGGGGCTGCCGCAGACGTTCCCGCATTATTGACAAGAATGTCGATTTTCCCGTCCCACTTCTCCGCGATGGCCAGGACGGCTTGTTTGACTCCATCGGCATCGGCAACATCGCAGGCCGCCGTCAGGACGCCGGCCCCGGTCTCCTCCTCAATCCGTTCCGCCGCCGCTTCGAGATCCTCTATCGTGCGGGCGATCAGGGCGACATGAGCGCCTTCCCGCGCCAGCGTGAGCGCCGTGGCGTATCCGATGCCTTTGCTGCCTCCCGTAATGACCGCATGTTTGCCGCTCAGGTTGAGATCCATGGTCAACCTCCTTCGATGATATCGAATCGATCTCTATCGGCTCTTGCATTTCCCGGGAAATCGACGTCAATGTCGCGTCCTGTCGTCCGGTTCGGTTGTGGAGATTAGCGGCCTACCTTGACGTAGAAACGGGCGCGCTCTTCCCAAATCTCGCCCGGCTCCAGTCCGAACAGCCCCATCTCCTCGGCTGGAAGGCTCATGTTGGGAGCATTGACGAGGTTCACTTGCGGCTCCGGACAGAAAAACTCTCCCCGGCCCTGATTGTTGTACAGCATCCACTGCTTGTAGGAGGTCCCGACATCGTAGACGAGCGTGACGCCGCGCTTCGTATCGGTCAGTTCCATCCGGTTGCGGCCATTTTGGGGAACGGCTGTGTAGTGGTGGTCCAACGCCGTCCAGAACGGATCGACTCCGTCTTCCTTCATGTTCTCCTCTTCGGCGCTCAGAGGCATGAAGGAACCGGTAGGCAGCATCCTCGGGCTCATTTCCCAGCGCTCGCCGATCGTCAGCTTGAGCTTGCAGTCCTGCGCTTTGCTCCCCGGAGAGAACGGCGCGTTGAGCGTCGTATGGAACGCCAGCAGGCAAGGCATCGATTCGCTTCCGTCGTTGCGGAGCGTGACCCGCTGGGACAGGCCGTCCGGTCCGAGGGAGTAGTGCAGGCGCACCGTATAGTTGAAAGGCAGCCGGCGGTAGGCGGGATGGTCCTCGTCGACCTTTACCGATACCGTCACGAAGCTCTCGTCGCCCTTATGGCCGAAGCTTTCTACTTCCCAGGGGGTTTGATAGAGAAAACCGTGCAGATGGTTGTCCGTTGCCGGCTCGTTGATGGGAAGCTGATAAATTCTGCCGTTCCAAGGGAACTTGCCGTCTTCGTACCGGTTGGGCGGGAAAAGCACCGGGATTCCCCAGACGATGGAATTTTCCCGAAACTTCTGCATGTCCTCGTGTGCCGGCTCGCGCAGGAACCGGTATCCGTTGACCAGATCGCGGAAGGCAACCAGATTGCCTCCGATTTCGGGAAGCATGACCGCTTCGTAGGCTCCCGCTCGCAGATAAATCGCCTTTTGTCCCTGATAGATGCCCTCAAATGCACTGCTCGCGCTGCTCATATGGATATCCGCTCCTCTCTAAATTCCGCTTCTACTAGAGTACCATATTTTTTTCGACCTGTTCTATACGAATTGACAAGCTTATTGCCCTGCAAGCACAAGCTTGGCGCCGTCTATTCCGGCGCTTGACGCCGCCGGTTCCGGCATCCGGCATCCGGCAGGGAGAAGGCTGCATGCAGAGAAAAAGAAAGCAGCCCGCGAAGCGAGGCTTCACGGGCTGCTCTTTCGGACTTGCAGATCGTTACCGGTCCGCCATGAACGGCTCCCCTTGCATCTCGGAGCCATGATCCGCGCTTTTCTCGCGCTGCATGAACGGCCACCAGTTCGCCGCTCCGAACGTCCTGACCATGACCGGAACGAACAGCGGAAGCATGAGGAATGCGTACAGGACCAATCCGCACAAGACGATCGTGGCGATCTGCATGAGCGACATCACGCCGGAAGGCAGCATCGCCGCGAACGTTCCGCCGAGAATGACGGCGGCGGACAGAATGACCGATCCCATATTGCGCATGGCGCGCAGAATGCCTTCCTTGGGAGCCAGATGCTTGTATTCGCGGAAGCGGTCGAGCAGGAAGATGCTGTAGTCGACGCCGAGCGCGATGAGCAGGACGAAGCTGAAGAACGGCACGGCCCAGCTGATTCCGTCATAACCGAGAATCCGGGTGAAGACGACCTCGGCGATAGCCATCGACGTATAGTACGTAATGAGCAGCGAGGCCATGATGTAGGCCGGAATGACGATCGAACGGAACAGGAGGATCAGAATGACGGATATGCCGATCAGCATCAGGATGACGGTACGGGAATAATCCTCGTCCGAAATCGTATTGAGATCATGCTGCGTGCTCGTGCTGCCTCCGACCGCATACTGGGAGCCTTCGTAGCCGGTTCCTTTCAGACCGCGCTCCACGGCCGCATTCACATCCGGAATTTTATTGAGCGTGGTTTCTTCATACGGATTCGTAGAGAATACGACATCGAGAGTCGTTATGTCGCCTTCAGGAGACAAGTAGGTTTCAAGAGCCTTCTTGAAGTCCGCATCGGCAAGAGCCTGCTCCGGCAGGTTCCAGCCGCTGAGTCCCGAATCCGGCTGTGCCGACAGCTCATCCAGATAAGTCCGGGCTTCGCCGAGTCCGTTCGATACTTGGCTGATTCCGTCGACACTCTGGTCAAGCCCGCCGGTAAGCTGCCCCAGCTGCTTGTTGAGATCGGCAAAGCCGGTCTGCAGCTGCTTCTGTCCTTCCTGCAGGGAGCTGAAGCCGCTCGTCACCTGCGGCAGGCGGCCGATGACCTGACCTTGGCCGGCTGCCGCTTGGGAAATCCCCTGCTGCAGCGATTCGAGTCCCGCGGCCAGCTTCTTCAGGCCGTCGCCAAGCGCCGCTTGACCGGCTGCTGCCTGCGACAAGCCGGCATTGGCATCCGCAATGCCTTTGGCAGCCGAGCTCAGCTGGGCATTGAGCTTCTCCAGTCCACCGGCAAGCCGGGAAGCTCCGCCGGACAGCTGGCCGAGCGATTGCATCGCTCCCTGGAACTGAGCGTCGGCCGCCAGCTCCGGATATTTGTCGCCGAGCGCCTGGAAGGCCTGCTCCAATCCGGCAAGTCCTTGGGCCAGCTCCTTCTGGCTGGCGGCGGCGTCTCCATATGCGGAAGACAGCTGCCCCAATCCGCCTCCGACCTTCTTGTAGCCCGCAAGCAGCTTGTCGCTTGCCGCCGCCAGCTGCTCGGCGCTCTGCTGCGCTTGCGCAAGTCCGGCGCCAAGTTCCTTGGCGCCGGCCGTTCCGTCCACAAGCCCTTTGCGGATCCGCTCGAGGCCTTGCCCGAGCTGCTCGACTCCGTCCTGCAGCCTGGCGGTGCCGGTGACGAGCTCCCCGGCTCCGTCGGCAGCCTGCTTCAGCTTCGGCGCATTGTCCGCGAGGCTGGTGCTGGCTTCCCTCAGCCCCTTGCCGATTTTGTCGAGTCCATCCGTGCTCTGGCCGATGCCGCCGCCCAGCGTATCGGCTTGCTTGGATACCTCGAGGTCTTCCAGCGGAGATCCGGCTGGCCGGGTGGCGCTGCGTACGAGCTTGACGCCGTCCACTTTCGACAGCTCGCGGCTGATCTGCTCGACGACAGCCAGGCCTTCCTTGCTGTCGAAGCTTTTATCCGCCTTCAGGATAACGGTCGAAGGCATTGAATCTCCGGGACCGAAGCTGTCGGAGATCAGATTGAACGCCTTGACGGAACGGTATTCATCCCCGATTTCCTGCAGCGAGTTGAAGGAAATCGTATTTTTGTATGCGGCCATGAACGGCACGATGAAGATGGCGAGGATAACGAGAGCCCATATCGGCTTGCGCAGGGAGAAGCGGCCCATGCGGTCCCACATGCGGCTTTCTTTATGCTCGAGAGAACCTCTTGCCGGCCAGAACAGCGCGTTGCCGAGCACGGCCATGAAAAACGGAACCAGCGTGACAAGCGCGATCAAAAGCACGGCGACCCCGACGGCGACAGCAACCGCCGAGCGGTACAGCACGAAGGTGGAGAAGCCGATCGAAGCGAAGCCGACCAGAACCGCCGCCCCCGAGATCAGCACCGTGCGCCCGGCTGTGCGGTAAGTGGCCAATATCGCTTCCGTGCGGTCCAGTCCATGAGACAGCTCTTCCTTGTACCGGCTGATCAGCAGGATGCAGTAATCCGTTCCGATGCCGAACATAATCGCCACCATGAAAATCTGGGTGAAGTTGGAGAGCGGGAAGTCCGCGTATTTGACGAGGAACGACACGACCGACTGCGACAGCAGATAGCTCAAGCCTACGGCGAGCAAAGGCACGAACGGCGCTACGACCGAGCGGAAAACGATGAACAAAATGACAAGGATGAAAATGACGGTGATGGACTCGGTCTTCGCCAAGCCCTCCATCGAGCTTTTGACCTGATCCTCGTTGATCATCCATTCGGAAGTGTAGTAATGCTCCGTCTTGATGCCGGAAGCCGCATTGTACAGCGCATCCTGCAGGTCGACGGCTTCACGGCCGTTTTTCTGGATGCCCACGAGGGCGAGCATCGTTTTGCCGTCCTTGGAGATGAGCTGGTCCTCAAGCTCCTTCTGGTCGAAGGGACCTGTAACCGATACGATCCCCTCCTTGCCGCCCGATTGCTTCATGGCGTCCAGCCCCGTACGGATGGCGGTTTTATCGTCGGCGCTCAGCCCTTCGGCACGGTGGAACACCAGGACGGCCGACAACTCATCCTTCTTGGACGAGTCGGAGGACTGGGCGTTCTTCTCCTTGATCAGCTTGGAAGCCATCGACGAGGAATAGCCGTCCGGGACGGTAATCTGGCCTTTGTCCCTGACGAGCTGCTGCATGTCCGGAGCGGACAGCATCAATCCGGCTGCCGCCGCTATCCACACAATCAATATGGCCCAGCGCCATTTCAATATCGTTCTCACCGTATGATTCCCCTCCGGTTATCAATTCTTTAGTTTGTCGGCTAGAAACTCGAACGTTTCAATGAACTGCAAAGCTTCTTCGTCCTCGAATGCCTGGATATAACGACCGAGAGTGTCTTTGATGATCCGGTCGGTTTCCTTCGCTGTCCGAATTCCTTTGTCTGTGAGCGACAAATACGTGACTCTGCGGTCCTTGCCGTCTGGATGGCGCTGGATCAAGTCCTTGTCGACCAGCCGCGTAATCAAGGAAGTAATCGTGCTTTTGCCCACGCAAAAAGCGTCCGCCAGCTCCGTTGAAGTGCAGCCTCCGCCCGACTCGCCTCGCGAGTTCAAATAACGGACAATGCCGAATTGCTCCCTGGTCATATCCTCCGGAAGCTTCTCCTGGATCAAGGCGTTGAAGCGCCTCGTCACGACAAAGCTCGCGGCCTCGTACCGCTTGATGATGTCCGGCAGCAGCTCTTCCCTCATCGCCAGTCCTCCTTTCTTGTACAAGTTCGATGTTGAAATAGTTTGATAATCGAACTTTATCATGGCAAAAACCGCCCTGTCAACAGACAAGGCGGCTCGTTTCATTCATTCATTCATTCATTCATTCATTGCGGCTCGTTTCATTCATTCATTCATTCATTGCGGCTCGTTTCATTCATGCAGATTGGCTCGCTTCATCATACATGCGGCTTACTTCATTCATGCACAGCGGCTTGCAGCACTCATACGAGCAGCTGAGCTCTGCTAGATGCAGCCTTCCGCCATACGGCCGTGCCGGGCTGTTCCAGCCGCGTTCGGGCAGCCCATCAGGCTTCATACAACGCTTGGATTTCCGCTACCTGATCCATGAGCTTGCGGGCTACATAGGGAGGATCGACGACCTTGACATGAGGCCCATAGCTGAGAAGCCGCGAATAGAGCCAATAGCCCTGTTCTTCGCGATCCGCGACCTCCAGCCAGCCGTCATCCCGGATGACAATGAAGCTCCGGTCGTAATCATCCAGCACTCTTGTCTTGACCGAGGGGTGAAACAGCAGCTTCAAGTCGATTTTGAGGCTGTCTTGACACGCCATGCGCTTGTCGAGCTCTCGCAGGTCGACATCACGGCGGGTGAACGTTTCCGGCAGGAGATCCAGCTGTTCCATCCGGTTGAGGCGGAAAGTTCGGTAATCGCCCCGCTTCAGGCAGTAGGCGTGCAAATACCAAATGTAACCCTTCAGCGCAAGTCCGACCGGCTCCACCATCCGCTCGCTGCTCGTTCCCTGCCAGTCGAGATAGACGATGCTCAGCAGCCTGCATCCATCCAACGCTTCATGGATGGTTCTCAGCATCGCTTGATGCCGCTCCTTCTCCTTCCATGGATGCAGATCGATCAGCACCCGCTCGCCGGAGGAGCTCCCGCTCCCGTTGCCGGATCGTTCCACCAAGGCGATCACCTTGTCGATCAGCGAAGAGAGCTCCTCTCCGCTCAAGGCAGACCCGACTCCGCGCAGCGCTGTCACGATGGATTGCAGCTCATCGCAGCTCAAATATTGCCGCTCCAGACGATACCTCTCCATAATCTCGTAGCCTCCCGAGAGGCCCGGATAGGAAATGACGGGGATACCGGCCATATTCAGCGTTTCCAGGTCGCGGTATATGGTGCGCAGCGACACTTCGAAGCGCTCGGCTAGCTCCTGAGCCCCGACACGCCTGCGGCCGAGCAGCAGCATCGTGATGCCGAGCAGTCTTTCCAGCTTCAATCGGGTTCCCTCCTTGCATTCAATCCATGGCAGGCCGCCGTCTGCAGGCTGCCATCCTTCGTCATGGCACCGTCCAGGTTCACTTCCAGGCCCGGCCGGGTAAAGAAGTACAACCTATCCAACGAGGTGATCATAATGACGGAACCATCAAAGAAAAAGCTGGACCATCAGCCTGAGGGCTCCAGCATCCAGGACCGGGACAATCCGGAGCAGCTGCCGACGGAGAAGGAAAGCCTGATGGATGCAGATCCATCCCAGATGAACGTGGATTCCATTCCGGTGGAAGACCTGACGATCGAGCAGCAGGACGAGAAGGACAAGACCAAGACCAAAAACGATTCCTCCAGCGCGCGTAAATATCACACCGGCTTCTAAGCCTCAGAATGGGAGAGACATCTGCTCCAATACTTCGATCTCCGTCCCCGGCGTGCATCCCGCGCCGGGGATTTCCCTGAGGCGGGCCAGCTTGCCCGCCAAGCCGGGCTCTTCGGAGAGAAGCCGTTGCGCATCATCTCCATCCGCTGCCGCCGGGGAGAGATCGGCCCCGGCATTCGGCTTCGATATCCCTTCACTCAAGGACTTGGCTGATTCTGAACCGACGGGTACGGTTCTTCCCTCACGCATAGGAACGGCAAGCATGGCAGCTGCCTGTCCCAATCCACTCTCCCGCACGCTTCCCGCGCTTTCCCTATAAAAACGGTCCTCCGGAATTCCGTGCAATACCCTGAGCTCCGAGACGATGTCATGAATCCGCTCCGCATAATCCCGGCTCGCATAGGCTCCGGCAAAGATCCGGTCGTAAGCCGGAAGCAGAGAGGCATCGTACCGCTGAAGCATTCCATAGTACCAGCTCTTCACGTCAGGCGTCAGGCGCAGCAAGGAAGTCATCATATAACCCGCGCCGGCCTCCTTGACCGCTCCCATCAGCTCGTCGAGCCGGGAACGGGAGTCGGTCAGCAGCGGAAGGATCGGCGCAGCGAACACGCCGGCCGGCAAGCCGGCATTCCGGAGCTCGGCCAGAGCCTGAAGCCGCTGCCGCGGCAGCGGCGCGCCGGGCTCCAGGAACCGGATGAGCTCATCGTCGAGGGTATTCAGGCTGATGTTGACCGAGAGCAGATTCAGATCGGCCAGGATGTCCATATCCCGCAGGACCAGCGGCGAACGGGTCGTGATCGATACCGGCACTCGGTAGCGGGCCAGCACCTTGAGGCACTCCCGCGTCACCTGCCGGCTGCTCTCGGCAGGCTGATAAGGATCCGTAGCCGTGCCGATCGCGATATGGCCGACGTCCCTCGCCAGCTCCTGAAGGTCGAAGCGCCGGGAAGCCGCCATATTGTGCAGCTGCTTGCGAAGCGCTTCCGCGGCATTGTCCTTGACGAGGATATGATCCTGGAACTCGTCGCTTCCAAGGCCGATGAACGATTGAAACGCTCTCGCATAACAGAAGCTGCAGCCATGGGCGCAGCCGCGGTACGGATTGATCGACCAGCCGAACGGCATCTTCTCTTCCTTGACCCGGGTCATCGCTTGCTTGACGACGACCGTCTCCAACCGCTTCGCGCTCATGAGCTTACCTCCCGACAAGAACGTTTGTTCCCATATAGATATACTATATCATAGGAATGAGCATCTGGCAATGCTAGAAACCCGATTCATCCCGCTCCTGCCTCCAGCCTTTGCCGACGACTTCGTGCACGTCGCTGAATGTGACAAAAGCGCCGGGATCGGCTTCATGCACGAGCCGTTTCAGACGGCCTGTCTCCTTGCGGCTGACGACACAGTAGATCACTTCGGCGCGTCTGTTATCGAATGCGCCTCTCCCGTCGAGAAACGTCGCTCCCCGCTTGAGCTCGCTCAAAATCTCGCTTGAGATCAGCTCCGGCTTCCGAGATACGATAATCGCTGCTTTGGCCGAATAGGAGCCTTCCTGGACGAGATCGATCAATCTCGCACCGACCAGCATCGCAATCAGCGTATACATGGCCCTTGTCAGGTCCAAATAAATCAACGAAAGCAGCACAACGGCCGCATCGGTGACGAAGATCGTCCTCCCGAGGCTCCAGCCGAACGATTTCCTGCACAGCATCGCCAGGACATCAACCCCGTCGGTCATGCCGCCGTACCGGAATACGATTCCCAGCCCCGCTCCGACGATAGCCCCCGCATATAGGGAAGCCAGCAGCAAGTCTTTAAGCGGCAGCCGGAACGGTTCGAAAAAGATGAGGAACAGCGAGAGGCTGACCGAACCGATCACAGCATAAATAAAACTCGTTCGCCCCATGTATCTCCAGCCCAGCAAAAAGATAGGGACATTAATGATCAGGCTTGACCAGCCTGGACTCCAGCCAAGCACGTAATTGAGAAGCAGGGCGACGCCCGTAATTCCGCCTTCCGCCAAGCCGTTGGCCAGATTGATTTCATTGATTCCGAACCCCATGAGGGCGGAGCCGGCCAGAATGGCGGCTATGTTTATCGCATGCCTTCCCCAGGATTTCATGACGCGATTTCCTCTCCTGAATCTTCTCATCCTCTCATTCTTCCCCGAAAATGCCGGAGCAAGCCTGTTATTGTCCACCCTCGGGCAGTGTGGTACATTGGTACGAAAAAGTGTCCGGCCTTACCGGATGCCAGTCCCCGGAGGTGCGGCACCTGTTATGAATTCTTTGCGCGGGCGAGCAGGCTCTTTTACTTGGAATTCTTTTTTGCTGCTTGCCGTCGTTTTTGCCGGCTATCTTGTCTTCGGCCTATCGGAAAACATTAAAGGCCCCGCCATTCCGCGCATGCAGGCCGACCTGCGGATCAGCGAATTCCAGGTTGGCCTGCTGCTGGCGTTCAACTCCCTCGGTTACTTGATCGCCTGCTCCTTCACCGGCTTGCTTGTGCGCAAGCTCGGCATGCGCGCGACGACGGTCGCCAGCTTCGGGGCGATGGCCGTGTCGGGACTGTTCATCTGGGCCTCCTCAGGCTTTTTTTCGCTGTCGGCCGCCTACTTTTTCCTCTACATCGGCAACGGCGCCCTTGAGATCGTCCTTTCCTTGCTGGGAGCGCGGATCTTTACGCGCAACGCGGGGACGATGATGAATCTCGCGCATTTCTTTTACGGTCTCAGCTCCATGGCCGCGCCTCTGGCCGCCGCGTATTTGATGGCTTTCCGTCCGGGAGACGGCGGTCCCCTCGGCTGGGGAGGGATGTATGCCCTCGTCATGGCCCTTTCCATTTTGCCTGCCATTCCGGCTCTGCTCGCACGTTTCCCCGGCAAGGAAACCCCCGAAGATCCAGCTTCCGCGGGGAAGCAAGAGGCGGAGCCTGACGGTCCGGCCGCAGCGGGCGGCCTCTCGGTGCGCCAGTACGCGAGAGATCCCGTCGCCTGGTTTGTCGTTGCCATCCTCTCTGCGGGAGTCGTAGCCGAGATGGCTTTCGGAGGCTGGCTTCCCGCCTTTCTGGAAAAAGCCTACCGCTGGGACGGGACGGCCGCTTCCGCCATGCTCTCCGGGTTCTTCGTCTGCTTCACCGCTGCGCGGCTCGTGCTTGGCCCTCTTACCGACCGAATCGGCCTTATCCGCTCCATTCTCATTTTCTCCCTGTTTTCCGGTCTTTGCACCGTGGCGGCCGTTTTCGCCGGGGAACCTGGAGCCTGGCTGTTCGCTCTCGCCGGAGCCGGCATCGCTCCGATCTATCCGACGGTCATGGCCTTTCTGGCTGTCCGCTACGCAGGCCGGAGCGATGCGGCCATCACGTTTACGGTGACGATGCTCGGGTTTGCAAGCGTAGCGGGCAACCTCCTGATCGGAGCCATTACCGACGGCTTCGGTCGTCTGTTCGGCAGCTCCGGCAGCGGCGAGATGCGCGGCATGCAGGCCGGCTTCCTGTTCATCGGCTTGTGCGCGCTGCTCTGCGCCTT
Source organism: Paenibacillus humicus NBRC 102415 (assembly GCF_004000905.1). Classification (GTDB taxonomy): domain Bacteria; phylum Bacillota; class Bacilli; order Paenibacillales; family Paenibacillaceae; genus Paenibacillus_O; species Paenibacillus_O humicus. The sequence goes on along the minus strand of NZ_BIMD01000061.1, from coordinate 6,606 downwards.
GGCGGCCGCACTCCTGCTCCGCCATCTCAAAAACAGAAAAGCCGCTCCGGCAAGGAGCGGCTTCTAGAATGCAGCTTGGATCGATCCAGGCCGCCATGAATGCTACAGCGGCCTAGCCGTACAGCAGATCAGTTCCCGGCATGAGCAGCCTTCGCCGCTGCAGCGAGCTCTTCCGCAAGCTCGGGCAGCCAATGCTCAAGGCTGTAGAACTCAAAGCCGGCCTCCGCAGCGAGGGAGTTGTCCATATGCCAGGACTTGCCGATGCCGAAAGGAGATCTCTGCTCGTCCGCCGACTGCTCCCGGATGACGGCCGTTTTGCCGGTCGCCTTCTCCACAAGGCCGATGACTTCCCGGATGGATACATCCCCGTTCGAGCAGCAGTTGACCGGTCCGGTCAAGGAGCTGTCCTTGAGCCAGCACAAAAACGCCGCCGCTTCGGCGGAATGCACGAAGGAGATTCTCGCATCCGGGGACGGCACTCCGATCGGTTCCCCGCCGAGGACCTTGTCGACGTGGAAGTGCAGCCGCTTCGTATAATCATCCGGCCCCAGAATAATCGGAAACCGGACCATGACCGCTTCGAATCGGTCTTGTTCCCACAGGACCGCCTCGGCCTGCCGTTTGCCCTCTCCGTAGCTCAGCGTATGCCTGCTGCCTCCCGTGACTGGATAGCCGCCCGGCATCCATGCGGTTTCTGCGAGCCTTTCCGGCGATTCTTCGTACACGGACAAAGTGGATACCTCGATGTATCGCTTCGTTTTGCCTGCCAATACCTCTACCGCAATGGCGGCATCCTCCGGCGAATAGCAGATCTGATCATAGACGACATCCCACGCACGGCCATCCACCGTAGCTGCAAGCGAAGCCTTGTCCTCGCGGTCCAGCACCAGATGCTCCACCGGACGAACAAAGGACGTTTCCGTTTTCCCCCTCGTGCCGATCGTCACCTCATGGCCTTCCTCCAGCAAAAGATTGACCAGCCTCTTGCCCACAAACCGCGTTCCGCCCAGCACAAGTATGTTCATGACTCGATCCTCCTTGGATGTTCTATTCTCTAGACTTCGCCGCCTCAGCCTGAAAACCTGCCCCCTTGCCCGTATGTCCATCACGAGGAAGCTCGGTTCCATCCTAAGCCTTGCCGTTCGGCGCCTCCCTCTTGCAAGATAGAAAAAGCGCCTTTTCCGCGCCTCCCTCTGCGGAGGGTTAGGCTGCACGGTAAAAGCGCTGGAATCGTTAAGCTTTGTCCGGGATCAGTTCAGCTTCCACAAGGCAGGAGTCGTGGACGGTTCCCAGCCGGTCAGGGAGGTGTGCGGCTGGAGGCAAGTGTAGCTCTTGCCGCCGTAGGCCACGACATCGCCCGCTTTATAAGCAACCCCTGCCTTCCATGCATTGACGCCAGGCGTTGCCGTCGGCGACGGTGTCGGCGTTCCCGTCGGCGACGGTGTCGGCGTTCCCGTCGGCGACGGTGTCGGCGTTCCCGTCGGTGCCGGGGTCGGCGTTCCCGTCGGCGACGGCGAAGCCGTTCCGCAGGCTCCGGCCGATTTCCAAGGACCGTCGGCTCCGCTCAGGTCAGGGCGATCGCCCTGGGTCCACCATTTAGCTTCATACAGAACGCCATTATAAGAAGCCCTTTGCCCCCCGGTATAGGCGGTCGTGGATATCCATGCTGCAGCGGAGCATGCTCCCGGGGATGGGGACGGCGTTGGACTTGGCGTGGCCGACGGCGTCGCGGTAGGTGAAGCCGTCGCCGATGGAGTCGGAGCCGGCGTAGCCGATGGTTTCGGCGTTGCGCTAGGCGTCGGCGTGAGGCTAGGCGTTGGCGTTGCGCTCGGAGTCGGCGTCGGCGCGCCTCCATAAAGCTTGTCGTACTCCTGCTGCGAGGAGCTTCCGTTCAGCGTCACCCGCTGCGGTCCTCCGGAGAACGCCAGCTTCATCATGCCGGGTACATCCAGCGTCGCGCCATTTGCAATCGTCTGCGTCGCCGTACCTGTTATCCGGTACCGGTTGAAATCCCAGCCTGCAGATAGTTGTTCCACCGATCCGGCTCCCCAGGCGGAAGTCAGGGTCGTCGTCGTCGGCAGATCGAACTCCAGCTTCCAGCCGCCAGCGATATCCGCGCCGGTGTTATTCGTTATTTTCAACGAGTAGGTATAGTTCGGATGGTCGTAGTTGCCGCTGAAGCCGATGCTGAAATTTTTCGGGGCCGGCAATTGCGGCTTGACCGTGCCTCCCGGAAGCGAAGCCGTTTTCAGCTTATCGTAGGCGAAGCTGGTCAAAGAGCTGCCGTACGTGTACGTGCCGTCGGCCTGCTGGGAATAATCGCCGGTCAGCTCCCAGAACATCATTCCGCCCAGCCCTTTTTCCTTGATGTAGTCGAGCTTGTAGCCGAGCGATTCCGTATCCTCGTAAGAAAGGAAAATCTTCTTGTCCGCATTGTACAGGTACGGCGTTTTTGTCACGGAATCAAAATAGCGCTTGTTCGCAGGATCCTTGAGCAGGTTGAGGATATGCCAGATCGGATTTGCTCCTGCCGGCTGTTCCGGGGCCGGATCGTTCCAGATGCCGTACTTCCCGTCGGCGCCGCCTCCGGTTGTCGCGGCGCTGCCCCACAACCCGGTATTGTTGATGCCGCCGTTCACGTTTTTCCAGCCGCGGGAGTAATAAGGAACGCCGATGACAATCTTCTCGGGCGGCAACGTTCCGAGATAATATCGCACGGCCCAGTCCGTATTCAATACCGGCGTTCCAAGCGCGGCCGTCTCCGTATCGCGCGAATCGGGATACAAGGCCGAGTGGGGGCCGACATAGCCGTTCCAAGCTCCGTGGAAGTCATACGTCATCAGGTTCGCCCAGTCCAGGTATGGATTCGCTTCGCCCAGCTTCATCCCGCCAAGAATCCAGGACGAAGCAGTAGCCGCGATGGTTAGATCGTACTTCTGGTTATCCTGAGCCCCAGCAGCATCCAGCTTCTCGCGAAGCTTTTTCATAAGAAGGACGTAGTTGTCGTAGTTCACCTTGCGCAGCGGCTCCGCAACGGAGGAATCGATCGGATTGCCGGATTGTCCGGTGCCCGACGGATACTCCCAGTCGATGTCGACGCCGTTGAATTGGTACGTGCGCAGGAAGTCGACGACGCTGCTCGCGAATGTCTCTCGCCCGGCTTCGGAATTGGCCATCGTGTAGAAGCCGCCCGAGCCTGACCAGCCTCCGACCGAGATCAGCGTGCGGACGTCGGGGTACAGCTGCTTGTATTTGACCAGCTGGTTGAAATGCCCTTTGAAGGACAGGCTGGCAAGCTGGCCGGGATAATCCTTTTCGATAGCCGCTTTGCGATCCATGAAGTCGATTTTGTTCGTCTGCGCGTTGACCTTGGCGAATGCATAGTTGATATGGGTGATTTTATCCCACGGAATTTTATCGACCGTGTAGAAGCCCTTGTTCTCCTGATCGCCCCATTCAGGGAAATAAGCGACGATTTTGCGGGGATGGTCGGCTGCGGGGGATGGATCGGCAGGAGCTCCTCCGGCTGCCTTGGTTATCGGCGAGTAAACGCCCGCTGCGCCGGAGTAGAGCGGGAGCAGGACGACGAGACTCATCAACGCGGCCAGAATCCGGGCTTGGCCTATGGCTTTCCGATTTGCTTTTGCTTTCATGCACGTTCCTCCAGACAGTTCATGATCGTTGCTCAGGCATGGAAAAAAGCGCCCCCGCCGCCACGCCAGCCTGACTCAGGCATGGATTTTATCGCAGGACAGGAGCGCCGGAATCAATATCGCAGGTTGGAGCCGGCCTTAGTTCAGCTTCCAGAGGGCAGGAGTCGTTGACGGCTCCCAGCCGGTCAGAGACGTATGAGACTGAAGGCAGGTATAGGACTTGCCGCCGTAGGTGACGATATCGCCGGCTTTGTAGGCCACACCCGCTTTCCAGGCATTGGCTCCCGGAGTTGCCGAAGGAGCAGGTGTCGGAGTCGCGCTTGGCGTCGGGGTTGCCGATGGCTTCGGAGTCGCTGTCGGCGTTGGCGTTGCCGTAGGAGCCGGCGTCGGGGTTGCCGTCGGAGTCGGAGAAGCGGTGCCGCAGGCTCCGACCGATTTCCAAGGGCCGTCCGTGCCGCTCAGATCGGGGCGGTCGCCTTGGGTCCACCATTTGGCTTCATAGAGAACGCCATTGTAGGAAACGCGCTGGCCGCCCGTGTAAGCCGTCGTGGATACCCATGCCGCAGCCGAGCATTGGCCCGGGGTCGGTGTAGGAGTTGGTGTCGGTGTTGCGCTTGGCGTCGGTGTAGCAGACGGAGTCGGCGTTGCCGATGGAGTCGGCGTTGCGCTTGGCGTCGGAGTCGGCGTGTAGCCGGAGCCAAGATCCGTGTTCAGCTTGTTCAGCAGCGTTTTGTTGCGGTCGCCGCTCGTTTCCCAGAACATGGCGCCTGCAAGGCCCTTCGACTTCAGGTAGTCCGTCTTGTAGCCCATGGACTGGACATCGTCGTAGCTGATGAACGTTTGGTTGGAAGGATTGTAGAGATAAGGCACTTTGGCTTGATCGTTCCAATAGCGGGTATAACCGTTTTTGTTGATGTAATTGGCTTCAAGATCATAGAAGTCGTAGCTGCCTTTTTCCCATGTGCCTGTCGAAGAGATGCCGGCGCACTTCTGATACTGGCCGTTGCCGGTAGACGGGCATCCTCCCCATCCGCGGCCGTAGAACGGCGTGCCGAGAACAAGCTTGCTGGCTGGAACTCCACTCGCCAGATACGTCGTAACGGCTTTGTCGATGTTGAAGTTCTGCGGATCGGTCAGCCCCGTTCCAGCTGTCGCCGGATCATAATACAATGGAGCGTTGTGGCCGCTCGTCGTATTCCAGCTGCCGTTGAAATCATAGGTCATGATATTGATCCAGTCGACGGTGCTGGCAATTCCTTTGAGATCATTGTTCTGGATGTAGGAAGGACCCGCTCCGGATGCGATAGTCAGCAAGTACTGCTTGCCGTCTGTCTTGCCTGCCGCGTCCAGCTTCTCGCGGATCTTCTGCAGCAGCAGAACGTAGTTCTGCTTGTCTTCCGCACGGTAGCTGTTGCCGGCGAGGCCGCCGCTGACCGGATACTCCCAATCGAGGTCGACCCCGTCCATTTTGTATTTCCGGATGAAATCGACCGAGGAGTTCGCAAACACTTCACGAGTAGCGGCCGTAGCGGCGACATCGGAGAAGCGGTTCGACCATGTCCAGCCGCCTACGGAGATGACCGTCTTCAGATTCGGGTTTTTGTCCTTCAGCTTCCACAGCTGCTTCAAGTTGCCTTTGATCGGGTCATCCCACTTGTCATCGCCGAAGCTCTTCTGGGCATCGATCCAAGGATCGCCGAGCACGACCGTTCCGTTCGGAACGCTGATCGTCTGGCCTTGCTCGTTCTGACAGGACCAGGTCGTCGGATTCGGTCCCGTCGGATCCGGATTGCCATGCTTCCCATCCCAGCAAATATCCGCGAACGCATAGTTGATGACATTCATTTTCGTCGCGTCGACGTCCGTGACATTGTAGGCGCGGCCGTATGCGGCCCATGAAGCATAATAACCGACAATCTTGTAATCTGTAGCTGCATTGGCTTGCTGCCCCGCCCCAAAAGTAGGGAACAGCGACAAGGCAAGCGCGCCCAACATCCCAAGCGCATATTTCTTGCGGGTTTTATTTTTGCTGAACATCATTCAAATCCAACCTCCTCCATGATTGCTTGCATCCGTTATGAAAACCTTGGCCTATCAATCGATGGCCGCCTTTCACCCCCGGTTTGGAATTCACCCTCACCATGCATCTCTTCCAGATAAATGACAAACAATGTAAATTATTTCAGCAGACAGTGAGAAACCCTTGAAATGATAGCGTTTTCTAAAGCTCGAATTTTGATGGTCTTCACTTGCCTAATCGCATGACTCATCCATTTTCGCAGGGTAGGAATCAAAAACGCTAATAGGAACCGAGTTGTCTGTAAGCTTGACTGACATTGGAATCGGTGAAGGTAGTTCCTATTTTCATCCAAGCGGGGAATTTTGGCTAGGGAGAAAATTCAGAAAGAACGGGGGTAATTTTCTTCAAAAATATGAGCGTTTCCCGCTTATTTGAATCCATTTCTTTCAAAGATGAAATTTCTCTCATTCTTTTTAGGGGGAAAAAATTAATGTCCTTAACAAGAGGAAACGCAAAAAGCCCTGTTCCTGTTAAGGAACAAGGCTTGAAAGCTTATTAACGGGGTCACTGGGTCGTATTCTTACCTTTCAGCCCTTCGGTCGGCTTCCTCGGCCCTTTGCATAGCTTCCAGATCATCGCGGTCGGCCAAATCCCGGCTGAATTCCACGTCCTCGCTTTTACCCAACGGAAGATCTTTATTGCCGTTTTGATTGCGGTGTTTGCTGTCTGCCATATCAAGCTCCTCCTTTGCCGCTCTTGAAGAGTGGATCGATCCTTACTATGCGCCAGCAAGCAGCCGAGTATGCAGAAAACAAAAAAACCGCCAAGGGCGGTTGAACGTACAAATGGAGCGGAAGACGGGAATCGAACCCGCGACCCTCGCCTTGGCAAGGCGATGCTCTACCGCTGAGCCACTTCCGCATGCGGTAAAAT
>NZ_BIMD01000060.1 GCF_004000905.1 Paenibacillus humicus NBRC 102415 | reverse complement strand
CAGGCCGCGCGCGCCAGCTCGGCCGCTCCGCCCGGCGCTGCAGCCGGAGCTGCAGGCCAGTCCGCCTCCCAGCGGACTACCTGCCGCTGTGGAGCCGGCTCCGTTTCTCCGCGTTGGCGTTCCGCTTCGGCTGCGCATCCTGCCAGCATCTCCGCAGCCTGCCGGCGACCGATGCTCCTCAAACCGGTTTCTTCCCACAGCTCCGCAGCCCGGACGGCCGTATCCAGCGGAAGTTTGCCGCATGCCAGCACTTCCTCGGCACCAGGACGAGCATCCTCTCCAGCGGCGCTGCAAGCCTCCTTCCTCCACTTCGCGTTCAGCAACCACAGCCGATCGATCTCCGGAACGATGGTCAAACCCGCCTGCCAATTCCCCGACAACGATCGGCTGATGTATACCGCTGCCTCCATATGCTCATCCTCCCTCACGGAACCGCATGCCCGGGCAGGAGGACGCAAAAAAAGCACACCCCTGCGGCTCGCCGCCGACGGGTGTGCTTCACCTGTTCCGCTCTTAAATAAATACAGCCCTAGTATAACCGAGCTTGCGCCGATTGGCTATTCAATCTTTCTGCGTCTCGACAGCGCAGGCTCCATTCCTTCTCAGAACGGCAGCTTGAACCAATCCTCGGGAAGATCCAGATCCACCAGCACAGGCTGATCCTGCTCCCTTACGATTCCATGGCTGCGCAGGCTCCACAACAGCCTGTCGCGTCCACCTTTTTCGGAGTCCTCGAGGGATCGGCGCTTCGAGGAGGCCGAGGCACCGCCGCTTCCCTGCCATGCCGCCCCAGGCTCGCCAGCTTTGCTTCCCGTCCATGCCGATTCAAGCTCATCCGCTTCGCTACCCGTCCATGCCGATTCAAGCCCGCCAGCTTCGTTTTCCACCCAACCCGCTCCAAGCTCATCCGCTTCGCTTATCCATGCCGATCCATGCTCACTCGCTTCGCTTCCGACCGTTCCCATCCGACCTCTCTCCGATTCGGATTCCGATTGTTCTCCCGCTCTCTCACGAATGTTCCCGCTGTCCATGTCGGAAACGGTCACCAGCCGAATCCCGTCTCCGAAACGCGTAGCGATATAGGCGGTATCATCTGTCGATCCTCGATCCCACACGGTAATCCGGACAGAAGTTCCCGTCAGCTTGGAAAACCGGTGAAGCGAACGGATGCATCCTTCCAGCCGCAATTCATCGTTCCGGGTCATCAGAATGTAATGCTTATCGGCACGGGGAACCTTGGCCATGACGTAAGAAGCCATATGAACCGCTGCCGCCGCAACGCCGTAACAACCAATGACGCCGAGCAAAATGTCTATCATGGGCCGCTTCTCCTCTCACGCGGCATCGAAGCCCTCGAACCCGGCCGGCCTAGCGTCATGGCCGCGCCCGCGGAACGGCTCGAAGGGGGAATGCCGTGACGGATACTGTACCATATGCCTTTTTCGCTCTGGGCGTTACGGCGGCCGGCATGCATCGGCGATAAAAAAGAAGTTCAGGAGAATATGCGGATCGAGTTCATTCCACTTAGCGGAGGTACAGGTATATTCGTTCCTAATGACGGGGGTATGTTCTACATGACGGGTTTATGGAAAATGTTCCTGCATGACGAGGTGCGGGTGCAATTCGTTCAAGCTTGAGGATGCCATACAAGAAACTCTTTCCGGCCTAATGAGTTTGTCTTTTGTCTTTTGTCTTTTGTCTTTTGTCTTTTGTCTTTTGTCTTTTGTCTTTTGCCTTTTGCCTTTTGTCTTTTGTCTTTTGCCTTTCGTCTCTCCCTCCGCCTGCAAAGCGAACAAGCCAAAACCCCCGGAGAGACATCTCCGGGGGTTTTGGCTTGTTATGTACCGTCCAGGCTTCGCAGGCTTTAGAGAGTCACCCATCCGTATTTGATGGAGTTGATGACAGCCTGGGTGCGATCGTCCACTTCCATCTTCTGCAGAATGCTGGATACATGGTTTTTGACCGTCTTTTCGCTGATGAACAGGAATTCGCCGATCATCTTGTTGCTCTTGCCCTCCGCCATGAGGCGAAGCACTTCCGCTTCGCGCCGCGTAAGCGGATTGTTCTCGCCGGCGACGAACTTCACGCCCGTCTCGCGGCTTGCAGCCGCTCCGGAGTTCGCGCCCATCTCATCGAGGTAAGTCATGCGGCGCAGCTGGTTGATCAGCTTGCCAGTCACCTTGGGATGAATGTAAGCATGTCCCTGCACCACCGAACGGATCGCATTGATCAGCGACTCCGCCTCCATGTCCTTCAGAAGATACCCCGACGCGCCCTTGCGCAGAGTTTCGAACACGTAGCTCTCGTCGTCATGAAGCGAGAGGATGATGACCTTGATATGCGGAAACATGTCCCGGAGCCGCTCCGTTGCCACAACCCCGTTCTCGATCGGCATATTGATGTCCATAAGCACGACTTCCGGCTGGTGTTGATTGCAGAACTCCAGAACCTGAATTCCGTCGCTGCATTCCCCGATCACTTCCAGGTCCTCTTCCATGTTCAGGATGCGCTTCAAGCCTTCCCGGAAAAGCTGGTGATCGTCGGCAATCAGCAATTTGATCTTGCGCTTGCCTCCTGCTGCCTTCAGGTCCATACGCTATGTTACTCCTTTCTTTGATCCACGCCTGTAGGGATATGAATCGTTATCCTGGTGCCTTGGCCGCTGGCGGACTCAAGCTCCATTCTTCCCTCAAGTAGCTCCACTCGCTCCCGCATTCCCATCAATCCGAAATGCTGGTTGATCTTGGCCCTCGATTGAATCAGCTCCGTGTCGAATCCGCTCCCGTTGTCCTGTACCGAAATCTTCACCATTTGCGACTGATAGGTCAGCTCCAGCGAGACAAAGCTCGCGCTCGCATGCTTCAGCGCATTCGTGAACGCCTCCTGGACCAAACGGTAGATGCCTGCCTCCATCGCGGAGGGAAGCCGGATTTCGCGGCCGATTGTCTCGAACACCGTATGAATTCGCGTTTTTTCCTCAAAATCCTGCACATACTTACGCAAAGTGGGAACAAGTCCTAAATCATCTAATGCCATAGGTCGCAAATTGAATATTATCTTCCGAATTTCTTCCAATCCGGAGCGAACCTGTGCCTTTAAGTCTACTAATTCGTGCTGGACCATTTGGAATTCCTGCTTGGCGAGCATTCTTTCTGCAATTTCCGTCCTAAGCACTAGATTCGCGAGCGACTGCGCCGGACCGTCGTGGATCTCGCGCGCGATCCGCTTGCGCTCCTCCTCCTGGGCCAAAATGATTTTGAGCCCGATCAGCTGGCGGTTTTTGGCCGATTCCAGAATACGTGTCACTTGCGTCAGATCTCCGGCAAGGTATTCGAGCACGACATTGATCTGGGAATGGATCGTCTCCGCTCTCTCCACCGAATTCTCGACGTTTTTGACCCGCTTCTGCAGATCGTCCCTGCGCGCCTTGAGATAGGTTTCCTTCTCGCGGAAGACCATCAGCTCCAGCTGCAGGCTGGTAGCCTTCTCATAGGCGTTCTTGATGTCTTCTTCCTTATAGCGAACGAAATCCCGGCTTACCTCCGTAAGCCGAATACGCGCAAGGCGGTACTCCATTTCCAGCTTGTCGACCTTGTCGATCGTCTGGATCGTTTCCTGGAGCACCTGATTCAGCTCCTGTTCGAGCGTGACCAGTTCCTTGCGCGCGGATTCGCAAATTTCATAGATTTGGTATTTGCTTTCTTCCATGACTTGAATCGCGTTTTTAATAACGCGGTCGATGTCCACAATCCGGTGATCCACAGTCATCACGGCTGCCTTTCTGATGCTGGAGATTCCTGCCGCTCCATTCGTTTCAAGCCGCACCGTCCGCCGCCAACCAGCGACAGCGGGCAAATGCGAGGAAACGAGAAGAAGGTATCTATGAAAGATACCTTCCTTCTCTTCATTATGAAAGGGACAGGTCCCCTCTATCATACCACAGCAGGCGTGCTGGGATTTGTATCATTCGACGGTAATCCTTTTGGTTGTTCCGTCCCATTTTACCGTTAGGCCCATCTGCTCAGATACGAGGCGGATGGGGACTAAAGTCCTGCCGTTCTGTTCGATCGGCGCGGTATCAACGGCCACTCGCTTGCCGTTCGATACGAGCTCCTTGCTGCCGATTACCATTTCCAGCAGCTGGCCTCCCCGCAGCACGGATACGCGTTTTGCGGCCGCTTCGTAGTTCACCGTGCTGCCGAGCGAGCTGGCGACAAAGCGGAGCGGGAGATACGTGGTACCGTCCTTGATGTAAGGAGCGGAGTCCAGAGCCGTCGTTTTGCCGTCCACCATGGCGGTCTTGCTGCCGGCCTTCATCTCGATCTTCACGGAGGCCGGAGCCGGCAGCGCTGCCGGGGCATCCGCCTTCACATTGTCAAAGGCCATCTGTCCGCTCGCGGCGCGCTCGTCGGCGCCTTCCTTTAAGCTTGCAATATACAAGCGAGTCAGCTTGACCGGATACTTGACGGCTTTTCCGGATTCGGCGAGATTCACCTTCAATGTTCTCCAGCCGCTCCAATCGACCGTCTTGGCCAGCGTGAGCAGATGAGTCGCCCCTGCGGCATCCGTCAGCTCCGCCCTCGCCCAGTTGAGGCTCGCATCGCCATAGACGTCGACGCTGATGCCCGAAGGCGTGCCCGCGATCGGAACGCCGCCGCTGCCCATCATCGCGTACGCGGCTCTCGTATCCGTCGTGCCTGCGGAGAAATCATAGGACAAGGACAGCGCGTTGGTCGCATTGGAGGCATCGAGTCCGCTCAGGAGGGACGTGCTGCCGGTGACGCCTGCCGTAGAGGAGAACGATGCCGCCGGAGATGCCGCATCGAAGTCGGCGACTACGCTGCTGCCGCCGCTTTTCGCGAACGGAAGCACGGCGGAGAAGCCGTCGTAGCGGGCGATGGCGTATCCGATGGCCGCTCCGCCCGCGACGGACTGAACGGTCAGCTTCTCGCCGTCGCGGGCTGCCGCAAGCCCTTGGAATTCCCATTTTACGGATTCCGGCGGAACGGTATATTTCTGCCCGCTGCGCAGCGTAACCGTCACAGGCACGGATACCGTCGCGCCGGCCTCCAGCGAAGCCTGGGCGCTGCCGATGCTCATAGCGGCGATGTCGTCCGCTCCCACCACCGTCACAGGAAGCGTATCCTCAGCCGAGCCCGACTTCACGGTAATGCTGCCTTGTCCCGCCTTCGTCGGGGTGAAGGCGTTGCCGTTCCAGCTGCCGCCGATTTTGGACGAGCTCCACTTGGCGCTGAGGCCGCCCGGCTCCATCGGGTTGTAGTATTGATCGTAGGCTTTCAGCGAATAGGTGCTGGACTGGCCCAGAAAGAGCACTCCGGAGCCGCTTGCCTTGATGCCCTTGATCGCGCCTTGAGGAGCGATGCTGAAGACGCCCAGCCCGTTGGAAACCTGACGCATCGTCGTGCCGTACTCCGTCGGATGGGCAAGCTGCAGGCCGAAGTCGCCGAGCGGACGCGCGACCATCGTCGTCGAGCCGCCGCCGTCCAGATTGACTCCTTTGTAAACGCCGATGCTGACCATCGCCTGCTGGAGCTCCGCAAGCGTCAGGCCCGAGCTGCTGCCGTTCGTCTCCGACGTGATGATGAAGACGGATTTGCCGTCGGCGGAATAACCGAGTGCCGTGCGGGAGCGAGCGGAGGTGCCGCTGATCGACGAGACGCTTCGCGAGAACGTCGCCGCCTTGCCCCCGTCCACGAGAATCGTATGCCCGCCGACCATCATCTCGAAGCTGGCCGGGTCGGCTTGCTGCTGGGTCGTCAGGGACTGAAGGGAGTAGTTCGCGTTCACCGCCGTGCCCGGCTGCAAGTGATCGCGCACGAATGCGGCCGCCTTGCCATGCGCACGCAAAATGTACCCGTCAGCCGGCGGCTTGGAGGAGAAGGCGGCGCCTTCCGATATCTGCTGCACGACTCCGTTCTGGACGAGCACCTCCGTAGGCGTCGCATAGCTCGCTCCGGCCGGACGGTCTGCATCCATCCAGGCGCTCGTATACATGAACAGCGAATCGGAATGGGAATTCGTCTTGGCCGGATACTCCGTCGTATAGGAGGACTGGTTGAGTCCCGCCAGCGTGAACGTGGAGCCGTCGGCGGCTGTGACGCTTCCCTGGAACTGGTAGCGGTCGATGACCGGCTTCTTGTCCTTGGTGACGCCGAACATGTACATGCCCGTCAGCTGCATCGGGCTCGTCAGCAGGCTGCCGCTGAGAATCTCCGCGCCCATCGGGGCCCCGTCCGTGGAAGAGGTCTGGAAGTAGTCGGCATTGACGCCGGCAACGGCTCCGGAATTTTTGGCCATGCTCATGACGCTGCCGCGGTCGGTGACGACGCCCTGAGTATTGTTGATGGCGTTCAGCTTGACGTATGGATTACTAAGATCGACCTTGATGACGTGGATATTGGCCTGCACCGCTTTGCCGCTGCGCGTGCCCTTCCACAGATAGTCGATGCGCTGGGCGCCGGAGGTGACCATCTCCTGGTTCGTGACCGTCAGCTTCGCAGCGCTTTCGGCCGCATGGGCGACGGATGGAGACAAAATGGACGGAGCGCCCGGCAGCGCAGGCGCAAGCGCCAGCAGCGGCTGCACGATGAGGGCAGCGCCGAGCACGGTAACGAGCATCCTGCGGCCGCCGCCGAGCGGGCGAGGATGCTTATATGTAGGGGCCGAAGGGGCATGGACAGCCGTTTGATTCTTTTCTTTGGACATAAAGATTGCAACTCTCCTATCTGGATGGCACTCATTCTGCGTTTCTGAAACTCTGTCAGTACGAATGAATAGACTTCCAGAATGGGAAAAAGTTACGACCAAAGAGGGTCTGATAGAATAGTCCTTTCAGCCTTTCGACAATGATTGACTTTTTCTATGTTAATAATCTCTTAGAATGGAAGGAAGGACCTATCGTTTCCTCCCTGCGATCTAGTAGGGCTGCTTGAATAAAGACCATGTCCGCGGCATGCTCCTTTCCTGCTTTCAATCGTTTCCGGGCAAAAAAAAAGAAGCCGCCCGGCCGCATCCGCGATGCCGGCAGGACAGCTCCCGTTCTTTCTACACGTCGATCATTCCGAGGTACAGCAGCATTCTCTTGATCATGACGGCCGCCTCTGCGCGGGTCGCCTGCCCCAGCGGAGCGAACGCGGTGGCGGTCTGCCCGTTCGCGATGCCCGCAAAGACGGCTTTGGCCGCATACGGCTGCGCCCAGGCGCTGATCTTGCCCTTATCCTTGAATTTCGCCAGGTAAGAGGCATTGTCCTTGGCCGGGATGATCTTCATCTCGGAGGCTTCGATGGCGCGAACCATCATCGCCGCCATCTCCTGACGGGAGATGGCCGCGTTGGGACGGAATTGCCCTCCGCTCCCTTGTACGATGCCGGCAGCCGAAGCCGCTCCGACATAAGAAGCAGTCGCCGATCCGGACGAGACGTCGCTATAGGCCGAAGCCGAGGCGCGGTCGCCTTTGAGGCCGAGGGCCCTGGCGATGTATTCCGCGAATTCCGCCCTGGTAATGTTGGCTTTGGGCATGAAGGAATTGGCGCTTCTGCCCCTCACGATTGATTTGGAAGCCAGAGCGGCGATATCGTTCTTCGCCCAATGTCCGTTCACGTCGCTGAGCACGGGGGTGCCTCTCACGACGACGAAGACGCCGCCGGACTTGTGCTTGAACGTCACGGACAGCCCGCTGATCCGGGTCGGCACATAGCTCAGCATGGCCGTTTCATCGTCGAGGAACACCGTGGACGCAGATGCCGGCACCAGGCTTGAGGCCGTCTGCAAGGTCGTGGAGGCATAACGGCTTAGACCGTTCAGCTTCTTCCGGTCGGCCGAAGTCGCCGACGTCCCGATGACCGATATGTCGAGGCCGATGACGCTGGAGGCTGCCTGCAGGCCTCCCTTGGTGACGGCGTTCTGCAACCCCCCCGCCAAAGTCGCTGGATTCTCGTCGATCGACAGCATGAGATAGCCGGTAGGACCTCCTGCATTGAGCAGGGAGGCCGTTCTGGCGAAGTCGATTCCTTGGAGAGGAATCACCGTGGAGATGCCATTGTACTGCAGCTCGAAGGAGGCTGTCGCCGAAGCGGCGAGCACCTGCTGCAGAGCGAGGATCGGCAAGGCGACTATGCCCGCCTTCTGGCCGTCCGGCACCTTGAAGATGACTTTATCCGTACCCGAACCCGCACTGCGAGCTTTCTGATAAGCGAGAATCAGGCTGTCGCTCAGTACCGAATAACGGCTGGCCGCCCTTCCGGCCGGGGATACGTCCTGAGTGACCGTAACATCCGTCAAGGTCAGCTGGCCTGCAACTGCCGGCTGCGAGCCCGAGCCGGATGAGGCTCCACCTTGCTGGCCTGTAGCATTGGTTGCGGATGCCAGCAAAAGCGATGCGGCGCTGTCCCCTCCTATCTGTCTCAGCGGGTTGTAAGTCGGCGGCGTGTAGGTCACGGTTACAGCCTGTCCCGAAGTCACCGCGCGGCTGAGCTTCAGAATAACCGACGAACCGGCGATGCTTACGCTGTTCACAGGAACGAGCACGCCGTCCGCACGGATGGAATACTGGCTAGGAGCCGGCGCGGATGCCGGGTCCAAAGCTCCGGAGTAAACAAGCGTCAGCGTGTCTCCGTTCGCCATGCCGGAAAGATAGGTCGGAGTCGTGCTTGCCGTGAACATCGATGCCGGCACGCCGCTGAAGGAGTCCGCTTCGTTTCCAGCCAGATCCGCCAAGGCTGGACTGCCCTTGGAGTAGCTGACGGTAAGGCCGACGGATGCATTCAGGCTGCCGCTCAGCTTGAGTGTCACCTTGCTGCCTTCAATGCTTACTCCTGAGACCCCGATGGAAGACGTCCCGTTCATGACGGTGAAGCGGCTGGAGGAAGGCACCTTTGCGGTATGGAGGCCTTCGTTGTAATTGAGCGTAACGGTATTTCCTCCTGCGATGATGCTGCCGAGCACCGGCTTCGTCGTATCGAGCATGTTCTGGACATAATAGGTGCTGAATGCCCCAAGCGGATTGCCCGCTTGGTCGACAACGGGAGCCGTGCCCGGGGAGTAGTTGACGTATGCGCTCCCTCCGCTCGTGGACGGGCTGCTCAAGCGAAGCAGAAGGGTCGACCCCGATGCGGTCGCTTCCGTCAGCTGAACATAGGAGCCGTTGACGTAAAGGCCGAATTGGGACAGGGCTCCCGACTGCAAGGCCTGGACCGGCTTGCTGAGCTGGAGGGTGACGTAGCTTCCGTTCAGAACGCCGCTCGTCACCTTGGGCAGCGAGGAAGTCTCGTCATATTGGATCTCCTTGCCGGTAAAGCCCGACGCGCGTACACCCGACAGGCTGCGGAGCGCGGGCATGCCTTCTCCCGGAACGGAATAAGAGACCGTTATTTTCTGGCCGCTGAGCACCGGGGACCGCAAAATAAGCGTTGCCGTGCTGCCGCTTACTTCGACTCCTGCGAGCTCGCGGGCCGCAGGCGAATCATTGACGGTGACATAGAAGCTGGCCGGATAAGGAATCGAACCGCTGTCAAGCTCCATGCCGAAGACCAGCTGAATCCTGGTCGAGCTGGCGGCTGCCAAGCTGCTCAACGAAGGCGTGCCGCTGCCGCTCGCCATCGTCGTGAATTTCCACTGGTATTCGTTCAGAATGCCGCTAAAACCGTTGCCGGCCAAGTCAGTCACGCTGTTCACCCCGAGCTCCACATACAGCTGCGTCGATCCTGGCAGCGCGGCATCCGGTTTAAGTAGAAGCGCATTGGCATTATCCGGCGCGATGGAAAGGGAAGCCGGGTAAGTCTGGGTGGAGCTGCCGCTCCGGTGAAGCAAAGCTTTGGCGCCCGGCGCCAGCCGGATGGCTTCGTTGAATACGAGTCTAAGCGGCGAGACCGTCGACACGGACGTCGCTCCGCTCACCGGAAGCATGGATACAATAGAAGGCGGCGTTGAATCCCTATTGACCGTGAAGGGCCATGCGCCGCTTCCGCTCATTCCCGCATATCGGTTGCCGCTCTCGTCCAGGAAGGCCTGATTGCCGATCTCGACATAATACTTGGTCCCTTCGGAAAAGAGGATGCCCGGATTGATCGTGATGACGTTGCTTCCGAACCCGTTCAGCAGCTCCGAAGTAACCGGAATCGTCGCCGCTGCCGCACCGCTTCCCGCATTCCTTATCGTCACATAACCGGTTCCCGGGAATACGTTCTTGTCGAATGTAATCCGGAGCTTGCCGTCCAGCGCCCCCAGAATGCCTCCAGCGGCCGGCTCCAGCTTGGCCATGGCAGGCGGCTGCCCTGCGGATGGACGGGTCGTGAACGTCCATTCCGCCGCGCTGCCGATGCCTGCGAACAGCATGTCTCCGCTGCGGAAGGCTCCCGGATCGACAAGCACATAGTATGCCGTGCTTCCAGCCAGCTGCCTGTCCAAACCTGTTTCGACCGTCCCGTCCGGCTTGTATGTCATTCCCGATGTATTGAGGCTAGTGACGGTGACGTTGTCCGCGACTCGTTTCACCGTCATGTACTTCGGCGAATTCGGCGTGCTTCCGGACGTTACCGTCTTGTCGAACTTCAATCTCAAGCCCGTATCCAGCGCAACGCCTGCGGATCCGGACGAAGGCTGCTTATCCACGATGCCGACCGGAGAGCTTCCCGTCGTGAAGCTCCATGAGTAGGCTGGACTCTTGTTGCCTGCGGCATCCTGCACCCAGCCTGCCGGAACCTCGATCCGGTATTCTTGTCCCGGAACGAGAACGGATGCGGGAACGATCGTCAGCGACTGGCTTCCGCCGCCCGTGACGGCCGGGGACACTGCGCTGACGGCCAAGGCATCGCCTGTCGTCCGGTTGACCAGCTGCAGCGAGCCTTCCGAAGGGTAGACGACTTCACCGTAGTTCAGCTGCAGCGTAGAGAATACCGGCACGCTTCCGCCTTGCGGAGAGGCGGACACAACGTCGGGAGCGGTTGTATCCGGCTCCGCCGCACTGAAATTCCACTCCGACGCGCTCGATATTCCGACGAACGGAGCCCCGTTCGATGCATTGGCGAACACTCCTGCATCCAGCAGCACATAATAGGATTCGCCTGAAGCAAACGGCTTATCCGGCTGGATCGAAACCCGGGTGCCTTCCACCTGGACTCTTCTGTCGTCGGCAGTGAACCTCGCCCATTCCGTGTTGTCGGACACTTTGCGAATGCTAATGCCTGCGCTTCCGCTTCCTTTCACGACCGCCTCGTCGAAGGTCATCAGCAACCTCGAGTTGGCAGGCACCCGTACCGCGTCGTCCGCCGGCAGCTTGGCCGACAGCAGCGGCCCTCCCGCTGCGGCAGCGGCTTGCCTTACCCATCCTCCTGCAGGCAGACAGGCGTTTGCAAGCATGAGCAAAGCCGCTGCGCCAATCATGATCGTTCTGCTTTTTCTTCCAGCCAACTGAATTCACTCCCCGATTTGTAACCCATTGTAGTTACTTTGTCGGTATCCAAATAAGGAATGTTTAGAATTCGCTGGAAGTTGGCATCCTATGGGCAACCATCTTCTATGTCCGTGTTCGGGGTCCTAAGCGGCTCAAGCAGGTTGAGCATTCATGAACGGAGCGAGTATTTGAACGCAAAAAACCCCCGCTCAGGCTGAGCGGAGGTTATCGGAAACACGATTACACGAGTGCGGCTTCCTGCTGAAGCAGAGCGGCTTTGTCCACGCGCTCCCAAGGCAGATCGATGTCCGTACGGCCGAAGTGGCCGTATGCAGCCGTCTTTCCGTAGATCGGACGGCGCAGGTCGAGCATCTTGATGATGCCGGCAGGGCGCAGGTCGAAGTTGGAGCGGATCAGCTCGACGAGCTTTTCCTCTTCCACTTTGCCGGTGCCGTACGTGTCCACGTTGATGGAGACCGGATTGGCTACGCCGATCGCGTAAGCAAGCTGGATTTCGCATTTGTCGGCCAGGCCGGCAGCGACGATGTTCTTCGCCACGTAACGGGCCGCGTATGCCGCGGAACGGTCGACTTTCGTCGGATCCTTGCCGGAGAACGCGCCGCCGCCATGGCGAGCGTAGCCGCCGTAGGTGTCGACGATGATTTTGCGGCCGGTGAGGCCGGCATCGCCTTGAGGTCCGCCGATAACGAAGCGGCCCGTCGGATTGATGAAATATTTCGTGTCTCCATCGATCAGTTCCTGAGGAACGACCGGAGCGATGACATGCTCGCGGATATCCTTTTGGATCTGCTCCAGGGAGATCGCTTCGTCATGCTGCGTCGAGACAACGATCGTATCTACGCGGACCGGCTTGCCGTCCTGGTATTCGATCGTTACTTGCGTTTTGCCGTCCGGACGAAGGTATTCCAGCGTGCCGTTCTTGCGCACTTCCGCCAGGCGGCGGGCAATGCGGTGGGACAGCGCGATCGGAAGCGGCATCAGCTCAGGCGTTTCGTTCGTTGCAAAACCGAACATGAGGCCTTGGTCGCCTGCTCCGATGTCTTCGTTTTCTTGCTGGATGTCTTTGCCTTCGCGGGTTTCGATCGCGGCGTTGACGCCTTGGGCGATGTCGGCCGACTGCTCGTTGAGAGAAGTCAGAACCGCGCAGGTGCTGGAGTCAAAGCCGAACTTGGCGCGCGTATATCCAATTTCCTTGATGGTGCGGCGCGCGATTGCGGAGATATCCACGTAGTCGGCACGGCTGCTGATTTCGCCGATAACGAGCACAAGGCCCGTCGCTACGGATACTTCACAGGCAACGCGGGCATAGGGATCCACTTCAAGGAAAGCGTCGAGAACTGCGTCAGAAATCTGGTCGCATATTTTATCGGGATGGCCTTCCGTTACGGATTCCGAAGTAAACAGGTGTCTTCCTTTAAGGGACAAGCTGATCGACCTCCTAGAACCATATAATGAGAAAAGTCCTGAACAAAAAATCAACCTTTTCCCATTGGAAAAGGTCGTTAGACAACTCTTCTAGGACACTATAATAGCGGAACTGTCGCATAGTGTCAATGGACGGCAATCCTTGGTAGTTTTTGGAGAATCTCCTTTGGACCGCGTCTTCAGGCGATTTTTAGAGTCCGTAGAGGGATTGCTCGGCCTTGGCAACGAGACGCTTCGTAATCTCGCCTCCCACCGATCCCGCCTGGCGTGTTGCCAGGGAAGACCAATGCACCGTCGGCTGCGAGCTGTACCCGGCCTCGCCGAGTTCTCCGGCGAATTCGGTATCTCCTGCTCCGGGAGCAGGGGCGGAGTACAAGCCAAGCTCTCCGGCAATTTCGTACTTCATCTGATTGAGGATTTCCTTGCTTGCAGGAACGACAACGCGGTTGGATCTGGCCATGATATACAACACCTCCGGTAAGATTGGATAAGGATGTGCATATAGAATGCCTCGGGGCTGGAGGCTCTAAGCGTCGAACATATTGTCACTGAGGGAAAAAAATAACTATTTGCCAAAGCCGCAAATAGTTAAGGGAATTCGGAAATTAATAGGAGTTCCAACTGGATTTCAATTCTTTTGATTTTCCAAAAAGCAGCCATTTGTTTAATTGAACTCAATAAGTCGGCAGTCCACCTTGGGGCTAATCCTCTTAAACACCTGTTAAGCCGTTACGGCATTTACGCCATCACGCCATTACACCATTTTAATAGAATCTACGGCTGCATCTTGATTTCATAACTGCCTTTGACCATGACCGTCAGCCCTGTCTTCATGCCGGGAGCGCTCGAAACGCCTCTTCCTCCGCGCGGAAACAGAATTAAATGGTTTTGCGGCACAGCAGCCCCCGACTTGATGTCGATGCCGTCCGTTACGTCCGCGATGCCGTTGCTGTCCGGGCTGTACGCGACCGCTTTGCCAGCCCGCACGACAACTTCCGCTCCATCGGCGGCGATCAGCGTTTTGCCTGCCGGCACGTTGATGACCTTGATCGCGCCATCGTCCTCCGAGCCGCCATCCGTGCTGCCTCCGCCCGGTGTCGCCGTCGGCTTCGGAGTCGCAGTTGCGGCAGGCGTTGCTGTCGGGGCAGGCGTTGCCGTAGGCGTGCCTCCACCTGAGCCGCCGGAGCCGAGACCCAGCTCGGCCAGCCTTTGGTCGACGTAACTCTTTGTCACGACCGGATCTTCAGCCGTACCGGGAACTGCAGCTGCAGACGAACCGGCGGCGCCGGTCGATGCAGCCGCGGATGCGTCTCCTCCGAGTGAGTTGGCCAAGGTGGTCCAGTGCGTCCCCGTCCATACGCCGGCCGCAAGCGTCAAGGTCAGCGTTGTCCATTTCAAGCCCTTTGTCCCTTTGTTGCCCATGCCTGTCTTGTCTCCTTCCATCTCTTCTCTTTATATGTAGTCGTTCGTCTTCATGCAAGACCCCTTCAATAATCTACCACTCTACTATAATTCAACTTTCATGTCCAGAATTGCTCCGCTCAGTTGGGATATGTCTATTGTCAATCACATTCAAAAAAAGAACAGCCGCACCGCTTTTTCCGGTACGGCCTCATACTACTATTACTCGCTAATAATGAACCAAGGATATTCTTTTGAAGCAATTCGAATCTGAGAGCCCTGGAATACATCGTATAGATTAAGTCTGTATTTGCTGTTCGATTGAAGCTTCGACTGAATATCCGGATCGCTGAAGAAAATCTTGAAGTCGATATCTTGCCCCTCCTTCAGAATATCGTCCGTTGAACCCTGCACTCCGGCACCAATCTGGAAGGTTTTGCTGACCGTAGTTTTGTTGTTGTCTTGATTGACAACCTCAACCACTAGCTTATGGGTCCCCGCAATCGCTTCATATTGAGAATCACGCTGAAGACTGTACGTAGTTTGTAACCTAAGTCCGTCTACCGTGTACAAATCCTTCGCATTGAGGAAGAGAGCAGTCTTTGTCAATGACAGAGAATACCCGCCTATTTTAAGGTCCTTCAACGAATTTGCCGTTTCATCCGCCGCAGAGCCTATAAAAGTATAGGCAGTCGGTTTTGCCAAGACGCTAGCAGTTATCGGTGTTGAAGGATTTGCTGTGCCGGTCGAACCTGAACTGCCCCCGCTTGATGGCTGCTCAGTCGATGGCGGGGCCACAGATCCGGTAGAGCCTACCGTTTGTCCGAGAACGAGTTGATAGGAATCGCCGCTGAACGCCCGAGGGAGCTGCGCCCACGCTGAGAGAAGCGCTTTTCCTTCTGGACTGATCCGATCCTTCAGCTCTGCGAACTGAATAGGCACGGACAGTCCATTTTTATCCACCAAGTACCCGCCTATAGATGCGATTTGCGCCGTTCTCGCTTCCTTATTGACGGCCTCCAGCTCCGTGTAGAAGGTCTGAGCGGCATCCGATTTGTAGATTGCTGTCCTTTTAATCGAAATCGATGACTTCTGCCCTGTACCGTCGATAACATACGGTGTTCCAATTGTGCTCGTTTTGATCTCCGACAGCTGCTGGCCAGTGAACTGATAAAGCATTTTGCCCGGTTTGTCTGCCGCAGGCTCCGTGCTCACGAAGGAGATCTGCTGAATGCTCGTGCTGTACGGAATTTCGGCAGAGACGATTGCTTCAAGCGTAGCTCCTGGAGCCAACGTAACGCTCTGATCAAGCGAAACCGCCTTTTGTTCCGTTCCGATGCGGACACCGTTGACCATAAAGTAACCCCCGAGCACCGGAATCTGCTTCGCCACGCTGCTGGTGTTGGTAATGCTCATGTTTGCTACGAGCATATCGTTGTCCTGGTTCGGCATCCGGTTAATGCTCTTAAGCTGGACACTATAGTCGTTGTAGCTGAAGGCCGAACCCAATCCGCCCTCTTGCGATGCTGCCTGCAGCGAATAAGCACCGATAACATAGGACTTTACTTTTTCCGTTGCGGTCGATTTCATTAGAAGCTGGGAGTCGGCTATTGTTACACTGGACGGAACGTTTCCGCTTAGACTAATTGTTTTGGCTATCCCTGGCAGCAACGATGCATTTTCTTCTTTTGTATAGGTCAGAGCATAACTGGCTCCTGCCTTCGTCACAAGAAAGAAATCGAAGGCTCCCGTGGCAGCCGAAGAGGTCCCGGTATTGGTTAAGCTGAAATCGATGGATAAAGCCTGACCTCCCGAGCTTTGATTTAGAAACGCCTGACCAGCTGTTGTTGTCACCGGTTGTCCATCCATGTAGACGACTCGAGGCTGTCCTGCTTCGGACGGAGCTTGCGTCTTCAGCGACGGCAGTGAAAATACTCCTGTGGGCAGACTGACTTTGCTGGCCTCGTCATTTATGGACACGACCATCGATAGCGGTTTGGAAACAACCGAAGCCGGAATCGTGGACCGAAGCGTGATTACCTTCCGCTCTCTCGGCTGGATAGCCAGCCCTTCCAATCCTACCGCCGAGACATTGTACACGGAAAGGCTCTGAGTTTGGAGGTTGAAAACCGTCTTTGATAAATCAATGACCTGCTGACCAACGTTTTCCAGAAGATAGTTTATCGTCACATATCCATTATCTTTATCCTTGGTAATAAAAGCTTGCTTGACGGCCCCTTTCAATTTGCCGCTGCCATAAAGCATCGTTCCTGGCTGGTAAGCGGCAATTTGATCCGAAGCTTGAGCCGGGTAGGCAATCTTGCCCAAATTCCGTTCATAATTAGCTGCAGAGAAATCCCACTTTACGACCTCAAACACCAAGTCATTCAGCTTCGTTGCTGAATCGATGACTGCGTAATAAGTTATGTACTGGCTCGTATTGGCCGGGACGGAGGTTTTTTCCTTATCCCCTTCAATAACTGTGGATTTGAATGATTTTCCGGATTTGCTCTTTACTCTCAGCCAGTAGTCGGAAAGGTCCAGAGACTTGGAGGCTGTATTCGTAATCATAACCGTGTAAGCAAGTACTTTTCCTTTGTCCTGCATGAGAAAATGAGCATCCCGTATGCTTAACCGACTGGTAGCAGATAAGGATACAGCTTGCCCAGACAGTGTGACGGATTTGGCCGCAGCCGCTTGAGCTTGATGAACGATGAAAATACTTTCCCCGCCTTGCAGCATCAGCCCGGCTGCCATAATGCTGGCGACCCCTGACTTGATCCATATCGAACGCACTTTCATTCCTCCTATTGCCATATATGGTTTTAGACGCAAACCATGCATCGATTGTTTCGTCTAAATCGCGAAAGGCTAAAGGAAATAAAAAAAAGAGCAAGCAGGAATTCCTGCTTGCTCTTTTTGGTTAAGCTTCAATTATCCTACGAGAACTGTTGCAGTTGCGATAACACCTGCGGAGTTAACGTAAGTGATCGTTACAGAACCTTTTGCTACGCCATGAACCGTAGTTCCGGATACCGTAGCAATTTTTTCGTTGCTGGAACCGATTTTAGCGGAAGGAGTAACTTCAACGCCATATTGGTCTTTAACCGTCAGGGCAACCTGTACGTCGCCACCGATAGCTACGGAGTACTCGGATTTCTTGAACTCAGCCGTTTTTGCAACTGGAGCGTCCTCGGAAACCGTTACTTCTTGAGTAGCGATAACTTTGTTGTTGGCGTTGTAAGCCGTAATCGTAGTTTTACCAGCTTTTTGGCCCGTTACTTGGTTGTCGCTGGATACGGAGAGAATCGACGGATCGTTGCTCGATACGAATGGAGCTGCGTCGGATTTCAGGGCTACTTCTACGCCGCCGGAAGTTTTGCCGACCAGTTTAACGCCTTTCGTGTATGCGCCGACCGTTTTAGCTGCATATACCGTACCTACGGATTTGATGCTGTACGAGCTGATGTCGGAGGATTCTACGACATTAACCGTGAAGCTGTAGGCTTCTGCGCCAGCCGTCGTGGACGTTACTTTTACAGAAGCGGATCCTGGAGCCAGAGCTACCAGCTTGCCGCCTTCGTATTTCACAACGTCTTTGCCATCCGTAACTTCTACGTTGTACGTGTTGGCAGCAGCCGTATCCGTACCGCCGTAGCTGTCAACCAGCACGATGTTGTCGCCGTTGAAACCAACGGAAGCGCCGTTTTCAAGCGTCGTAGCTACATCTTTGATGCCGTTTACGCCGACCGTCGAAGCTGCTTTCACAACTTGAACGTTCAGGGTCGTAGGAGCGACTGCTACGTTAGGAATGCTGCTTACAACGTAAGCATAGCCTTCCGATGCGAAGGTAAGCTCCAGCTCGCCTTTAGCGTTGACGTTTTTCGTAACCGGGATGTTGGAAGAGATGTTCAGGGATCCGTTATCCAGGTATTTTTGAAGGTCCGTTCCTTTGATTTCGTTGCCGAATTGATCAGCGGCTACGAACGGGAAGGCTGCAGCTTTGCCAGCTTGAACGATGCTAGCGGAAGCTCCCAGTTGGAAGCTCTTGATGGAGCCTGCACCATTAACGACAACGTTGATGGACTTGGATACGCCAGCTTTAGGGTTGCTGATAACGATCGTAGCCGTGCCAGCAACGCCAGCGTTGAACTTGATGACGCCGTCTTTGTCAACGATCAGCGAGTCGATGATGCGGTAGTCGCTGATGGAGATGAACAGACCGTCTTTTACAACATAGTTGCTGTAAACGCCAGCAGTTGCTTCAGCAGGCTTCAGGTTGACCGTGCCAGCCGTCAGCTTGATCGTTTGGCCGCTTGCGTCTTTCAGCGTCAGAGGAAGCACAAGACCTTTGTCTCCAGCGGAGATGCGGGTTTTGTCTTTAAGCGGCTGAACTTCGCCGAGCTCGATGCTCGTAGCGGAGCTGCCCGTTACGACTTTCAGAGCTTTCGTCGTTGTCAGGCCGCCAGCTGGGTAGACAGCCGATACGTTGAT
Organism: Paenibacillus humicus NBRC 102415; assembly: GCF_004000905.1. Classification (GTDB taxonomy): domain Bacteria; phylum Bacillota; class Bacilli; order Paenibacillales; family Paenibacillaceae; genus Paenibacillus_O; species Paenibacillus_O humicus. The sequence continues at coordinate 8,598 of NZ_BIMD01000060.1, read as the reverse complement.
CGTGTCGCCCTCTTGCGTTTTCGTCAGGCTGCCTACAGCCTGGCCGTCGTTCACGAGGTTGATTTTGCCGTTGGCAACGTTGTAAACCGTACCGCGGGTGCCGTTGACAGCCGTGATGTAGTTGTACGTGCCGGAAGTAGCCGTAATGTCTTCGTTGAATTGGTTGAAGACTTTTACGCCAAGATCGACGTTGTCAGCCAGTTGAAGAGCTGGAGTCGTGATGTCGATTTTGGATGCTACGCTTGCAGCGATTTTAACGGTGAATGGAGCGTCCGTTCCTTTGACCGTTACGGTGTAATCGCCAGCTGGCAGATATACAGCGGACAGAACAACGGATTTGTTGTCGTCTGCGAATTTAGCCGTTACAGGGAACGAAGTCAGGCTGGATTTAACTGCGAATCCGCCGTCCAGGTATGTTTTTTCCGTAGCGGACAGAGCGCGGTTGAATTTAACCGTGATCGCTTTAGCGCCCGATTGAGCGGCTTCAGTAGCTTTAACAGCTTGAAGCGTAACTTCTACGGAGTAAGTTTTGCCGTTGTACGTAACGTCTACTTTCGTTGCTTGACCAGCTACGAGTGCAGTCGTCAGAGCTTGTTTTACCACTTGACCGTCGGAGAAAGTAACCTCGATGTTCTTCTCGTCGACAGCAACAGCGGATTTAACGGAAACAGCGGATGCGCTGGAAAGATCATAAGCTGCTTCGAATACTTGGCCGCGGGTAGCTGCTACTTTGTAAGAAGCTTGTTGGTCGATCAGACCAGCTTCGATAGCTGCTGCCACGTAGCCTTTTGCCCATGCGCTTACGGCGCCGGATACGGCAGCGTCGGCTTTAGGAGTCAGGCCAGCGGATTCAACGATGATTTTAGCAACTTGCTCAACCGTTACGTTTTGCGTAGGGCCGAACAGGTTGTTGCCGAGACCGTTGACGATGCCGGCTTTCGTTACTGCGCCGATGTAGCCTTTAGCCCAGTAGTTGGCAGCTACGTCTTTGTATTTCGAGGAAGCAGCGTCTTCGCCAAGGCCTTGAAGCAGCGCTACGACTTTGGAAATCTCGGCACGCGTGATGTTTTTGTCGAGGCCAGCGGAACCGCCTGGGTAGCCTTCAACGATACCTGCTGCTTTGAGTGCGTCGAACTTCTGTTGCGTCGTCAGTTCAGCCGCGAATGCGGAGCTTGCGAATACGGAAGTTACGAGTGCGCCTGTAACGACCAGAGATAAACTTTTCTTCATAACCTTTTGTTCTCCTCCTCTAACTTGCTTAAGTAAATGAGAGTGTTCTGTGGAACTATGAGTGCTCTTCTTACTCATCTGTTGTGTCACCCCCTTCCCAGAGTGTGGGAGCCATATAATATAGAAAAAGGTCTGCTTCATGTATAGACACGTGTAGGAACATGCCGCAGAAACTCGTAAAAACAAGTAGAAAAAAATGGAAAGCTGTCAAACCACTAAATCATTATACAATGGCCTGATAGAACCAGTAAAGAGAAACATGTGAATATGTTTCCATATCAATAGAAACCATTCGGCATTGGACATATCCGGCATCCCCGCATCGGTCCAGGTTTCAAGCCGGTGCTCTTTGCGACTCCAGATACTTAAACGCAGGGCTTTCGCAAAAGTTGCGACTTCCGAAATTTTTTTTGAAAATATCCTTGTCTTGCTGTTATGTATTGCCTTTGTTCGTAGGTTTTGGCTGCAAGCCTAATATAACTTGGATAACCGCTCTTCGTCGACTCGAAACTTTTTCCATCTCTCGAATTTTGTCGAATCCGGATAAGTCTGCCATTTTTGAAAGAAGTGCCTGGAAATTCCACATTTCCAGGCACAATCCATCCAATTTCATTGAAGATTAATTGATCTTTGGAAGACGTTTCAGGCTGACCAGCACTTTACCCAGAATAATGGAGGAATCGGAACGAAGCAGATTCGCTTGCGGTTCGAATACGCTGCCTTTCTTCGGATCGCTGGAATCGACCGGCGAGCCCTGGATATAGCCTTTCTGGTAAATAGCCAGAACCGAAGCTCGGGCGTAGTAATCGATCTTGCTGTAATCCTTGAAAGCCTTTTGGAGTGCTTTCTCGATTTTCGCCGGATCCGTCTCCAGCTTGAGCTTGAGCGCACGGGCAAGGATAACCGAGGCGTCCTCTCGCGTCAGATTGCCTGTAGGCTCGAATACCTTCGGCGCCTTGCCGCGAATATAGCCTTCGTTGAAGGCCGTTTCGATGTAGCGGTAATCCCACAGTGCGGTGCTCTCGACTCCAACGTCATTGAAGAGCCGCTTGTTCGGATCCGTATTGTAGTTGAGACGTATGGACATCGCCTTCACCATCATCGTGGCGAATTCGCCGCGGGAGGTGTAGAGGCTGGCGCCGAACTCATCGTTGCCGGCGGCATTGATGAAGCCTTTGGCATACATCGCTTCCATATAGTTGCGCGCATACGGATGGGACGTAACGTCCAGATAGGAATATTTCATCTGTCCGACCACGTAGTAGCCGAACTCCGAGAACGGCACGGTGACCGTGTGCTTCTTGGTGTCGACGACGCCGCCGAGGTTCACCCATTCCGGCTTCTTCGGATCAAAATGGAACACCGTAATGAACGTTCCGTTGGCGTCTACAATGTTGGAGTCATAGCTCAGAGTCAGCGTCGCTTCCTTGGATGTGACCAGCTCGCGGTTCGCAGGACGGTCCGTGTAGGAAGGCACATCGGCGGTCGGATACTGATACGGATCGATGCCATACTTGAGTGGATCATAAACGTTGTCGGTCTGCGGATTGTCCGCAAGCCCCGCATCGATCCAGAATACCTTGCCCGCTTTGTTGAAGTTAGGGGAGAAGGTATTGTCGAACATGTTGCCCAGGCTCTCCAGAATCAGGTCGAAATTGGCTGGAGCCTGTTCGAATTCATGCCGATCGATGACTCCGTCGGATGGATTCGCAATTCCGAACAGCAGGCGGTGCCCGGTGAAGACTTGGTTTTTAAGCTTCTCCGGCACGTTGTAGTCGCGGCGGATGAGCGTCGTCGACTTAGGGAAGGCAAGCGTCAGTTCGCCCTCGAACACTTTGTGGGAGCTCTTCATTTCTTCCATATAACCGGCGCCCGGTATATTGGTTGGAGCATACGTCACCACGATCGTATCGCTGGTCGTATCGTTGTCGTTGGCGATCGTGAACTTGAGCTTGTTCTCTCCGGCCTTGAGTCCGGACACCATGACTCTATATGCGGTCGTATAGTCGATGGTACCGTCATTGTCGGCGTCGAAGGCGATTTTTTCGGCTACCTGCTTGCCTACCGTTACGGTCTTGGCATTAGGAGCGTCGATGACGATCTCCACGTAGTTCTGGTTGACGATGCGCTTGGAAGTGAGCGGACGCAGAATCTTGTACGGCAGAGCCGTAGGATCCACCTCCAGGCGGTAGCTGGCGCGGGCGCCCGCTTCCCCGTTGTTGTAGACATAGAAGTTGTAGACGCTCGATGTGCCGTCCTTGCTGAGATACTGATCGGTCAGCACCCAGGAAAGGCTTTGCGTCTTCAAGTCATAGGTGACGGTAAGCTTCGGCTGCTTGTCCCCTTGCTTGTCGATGGCTCCAATCGTCTTGTTTTCGTTCAGGACGCTCACCGTCTGCTGGTCCTTCGGCAATGTCGCATCGTTGACGACACGCAGCTCGTTGCTGAGAGTCCAGACAATCGGCTTGGAAAGCGTACTGCCGTCAATCTTCAGAATATAGTTGGAGCTGGTGTTGTCTTTGACAATGTTTTCTAGATTGCTTTGAGCTTCGTAGATTGTTGTCCCCAAGTCGATAAAGTCAAAGGTGCCGTAAATGTTCATGTACGGTTCCTTGGTCGTGTAGACGCTGCCTTGTTTGGGGAAATTCGGGTCATTCGCAAGCGGCGAGATCAATTCGCTGCTGTATGGATAGATGCTGTCCGGAGAGTAAGGAATCTTCGGCAGATTGATTTGTCTCAATAAAATGGTGATGGAATTTTCATAGTTGTTTTTGCCGCCCTTGTATACGAAGCGAAGCGTAAACGCCCCTCCCGCTTTCATAACGGATGCAGCTGTCGCGATGCCGTTGTTGGTCGCAACGAAATTGTTTTCGCTCGTATTTTTAGCAATTTCGATTGGCGTATTGTTGATATACAGGAACATCGTTTGAGCTTTGCCGTCAACCGGGCTATAGCGTATCTCCGACATGTCGTTCAGATTGCTCAACGTCGCATCGAATTTTTTCAGCTTATTCTGGATGATATCGTCCAATTGGGTGGACTTGGTCGTGTCATAGGGAATATCCATCGTATCGTAAATGCTCGAGTATTGCAGGAACGGTCCAAAAAGCATATTGAAGGTGACCGAGCCGGCGTCGTTGCCGCCCAGCTTGAAAAGCAGCGTCTGGGTGCCTTCGAAAGGCAGCTTTTTGACCTCAAGTACGATGCGGGTAAAGGTTTTGTTCACTCCCCCGATTGTGCGGGTCACCGTAGAAGTGTCGACTATACTCATGTCTTTAGACTCGATCTTGCCGTCTTTTCCATTGATATCTTTCACATTGCTGATCGTCAAGGGCTGGTTCGAGTAGTTGCCGATCAGCAATTCCATGGCGACAGGAGTGTCGTACAGACTCGATCCCGAGAGCGGCTTGCTTGCAAGGTTGAGGTCCGCTATCGTTTTGTAGCCCGGAATATAGTTGAATTCGCTGATGAACGGAGCTCCGGCATCCCGAAGCGTGAATTTCAGGTTGTAGACGCCTTGCGTCTCTCCTGCCACCGTGTTCATGGCTTCCAGATTGAGATTGTAGGCGCGGTCGAACGCATATTCACCTGCCTTCAGCTTGTCGAGACCAATGGTGAAGGTATAAACGTAGAAGGCATCTTCCGGAGAGTAAGCGTCTTGTCCTACCGTAGGAGTGGCATCAAAGCCCCCTGCTGGAAGCTTAGCCCCGTCCAGACTCGGGAAAATCTTAATGGCTTCCGATGGATTCGGATTGGGAACGGTTTTGCCGTCCACGATCTTTTTGTTGTTCGGAACGATGAGCGTACCTGTAATGGTAGCGTTTTGCACGCCTGTATTGGTGGTGGAGAAGTTCGGGGAATACTCCAGCGCCGCGCTGCTTTGGCCGTCGTTCAGGTTGACGTCGTAGAACGTCACATCTCCGTTGTAGAACGCGATTTCGCGTGTCGTCTCGATCGTCTGATTGTTGTTCGTCACCTTGATGGTAGCCAGGTTTTTGCCTTTTTTGACCGTCAAAGGAGAGATTGTAAATTCGTAGTTGTTGGAAGCTGACACATTATAAGTCCGGCTGGAGCCGTTGACCTCAATCGTCACTTTGGATGCATTCGGCGCGTTGCCCGTAATCGCGATGTCAGCGGAAGCCCTGCCGCGCGAAGCGCCTGATTGGACGACGGTCGTTCCATTCTCTTTCATCGGGAACGTGCTGCCATCCAAGCGGGCGGCAAGGTTATAGAAGACCGGACCGTCATGGTACATGACATAGATGGACGTCGATACCTCGGCGCCGCCCTGGAGGCCTTTGAATGTAATCCGATTCAGCCCGGAGTAGAGCTGAACATTGTTCACCGTAAGGTTGTAGCCGGACAGATAGATGCCGCCCTTTACTCCTTCGGTCTTGGCGCCCGTATCATCGTCCGTCGGGTCGTCGGTGCCTTTGAAGTTGACGACTTGAATGACGCTGTAGGTAATGCTGGAAGGATCGATGTTGCTGATCGAGCCTTCGAGATTGATTTTGCCGTTCGTCGTGATGCGGGGGCTTTTGGGACTGCTGCTTTCCTTTGCAAACGTGAAGTACCCCGTCGCGGCGGCGCTGGCCGTCTGCGAGGGAAGAGCCGGCATCAGCTGCAGGACCAGGGCCAGCAGCAGGAACATTGCGCTGAATCGTTTTAACACGGGAAGCCTCCTCCATACTCTTTCGGTGTTAGTTGGTGTAGGTTGTTTATCGGAAGAAAGCTGGTAAATTGTTAGGATATTGAGCCCTCGCAGAAAAGTATTATTATAATGTAGATAAATTTTTGGCAAACAAAAAAGAGCTCGTCCTTCCGGAGAAGGACAAGCCCTTTGATGGCGAAGTCTTTATTTGCCGCGCTCGTGATGCGGCTTCATGCGCATGCGCGCCAGCAGGTTCAGCAGCGGGCGCTTCGTCTTGTCGACGATGCCGATCAGCTCGGCGCCGATCTGCATCGCGAACACCAGCAGGCTGATGACGACGAAGGTGACCCAGTTGGCCGCGTGGGACTGCACCACGATGGACTGCACGATCGCGCAGGCGCCGAAGAAAGCCGCTACGCCGTAAATGATCAGCACCGTCTTGCGGTGGCTGAAGCCGAGCTCCCGCAGGCAGTGATGCAGATGCCCCTTGTCGGGAGCGAAGATCGGCCGCTTGTTCACCCAGCGGCGGATGATGGCGAAGAACGTGTCCGCCATCGGCACCCCGATGATCAGGAGCGGCGTCACGAAGGATACGATCGTGACTTGCTTGAAGCCGATCATGGACAGCGTCGCCAGGCTGAAGCCGAGGAACAGCGAGCCGGAGTCGCCCATGAATATTTTAGCCGGATGGAAGTTGAACACCAGGAAGCCCAGGATGCCTCCGAGCAGCAGGCTGCTCATCAGGATGATCGGCTCGAAGCCGAGGAAGCAGGCCATAATGAGAATCGTGCCGATCGCGATGCCCGACACTCCCGCCGCAAGGCCGTCGAGGCCGTCGATCAGGTTGATCGCATTGGTCACGCCGACGATCCAGAAGATCGTCAGCGGGATGCTGAGCCAGGAGGAGATCTCCTGCATGTCCTGGCCGAACGGAATGTTCAGCAGGTCGATCTTCACGTCGAAGCCGAAGACGACGACGCATGCCGCCACGAGCTGGAACATCAGCTTCACCTTGGCCGACAGCTCGAACCGGTCGTCGAGAGCGCCGGTCAGCACGATGATCGTGCCGCCCGCCAGCATCGCGCGAATCAGATTCGTATCGTAGGCGCTCAGCAGCCCTTCCGGAATGAACGGAAGCAGCAGGAAGAACGAACCGATAAAGGCGAGATAGATCGCCAGGCCTCCCAGCCGCGGCATGATGCGCGTATGGACCTTGCGGGCATTCGGCTTGTCGATGGCGCCGATCTTGAACGCGAAGCGCTTGACGAGCGGCGTCAGCGAGACGGCCAGGATCAGAGCGACTGCGAAACCGACGATATAAGTCATTGTGGCATTCACTGGAAATTCAACTCCCCTTCATTACACCGGAATGAATTATAACTCGTTCGAAAAAGAAACTCCAACCCCAATATCAGGGCATTTCGCGCAAATTACGGCGAATTGACGCTTCTAGTAAGGTTTTGTCACCTTTTCCTTCTCCCGAATCACTCTCAGAGCGAATTGCGGCAGAACGAGCATTCTCCGGAACCGCGAAGGCTGCTGCAGAAGGCGGTAAAACCATTCCAGGCGCAGCTTCTGCATGAATACCGGAGCTCTCTTCAAACGGCCGGCGATAATATCGAAGCTGCCTCCGACTCCCATGATGAGAGGCACTCCAAGCTCCTGCTTGTAGCGGGCGATCCAGGGCTCCTGGGTAGTGGCGGAACGGGCCACGTACAGCATATCCGGAGAAACCGCCCTGATCCGGGCGATGACCTCGGCGTCCTCCTGCTCCCCGAAATAGCCGTGATGCGTTCCCGCGATGGTTACGCCCGGATATTTCGCCTTCAGACGCGCCGCGGCCTCGTCGATGACTTCCTGCGTCGTGCCGAGCAGATAGGCGGACCAGCCGCGCTCCTCGCCTTCCAGGAACAGGCGGTGCATCAAATCGAAGCCGGGCACCCTTTCCCGGACCGGCTGCCCGACATACCCGGCGGCCCAGACGACGCCCGCGCCGTCCGGAACGACAAGCTCGGCTTCCCGCAGCATCCGATGGAAGGCGGGATCCTCGAGTCCCATCATGACCATGATGGGATTCGCCGTGACAACCTGGCAAGGCTGCCCTCTTTCAATAACGTTCGTAAGATACTCCACGGTTTCGTCCATACCCATGCGGGAAAATGGAACGCCATAGATCGAAACCTTCGGAACGGTCCGCGACTCCAGCCAGGCGGAAGCCTCGGAGGCGTCCCCAATCGCGTCCGCCAGCGCTTCTACGGCATCATCCGGTGCATGTGCGTTGGCTGCTTGATGGGACGGGTCTATAAAGTCTTTTGTAGTCGACATGGGTCGAACGGTCACCTCTTCGTTTCCTGACGCAGGTACTGGACAATATGTTGCGCCGGCTTGCGGGCCTCCTGCTGAAGCTTGTCGATCGCGGCGGATTTGTCCGCTCTCCAGCCGTCTCCGCCGTCCAGAAGCCGCTCGGCGGCATCGGCGAAGGCGGCGGCGTCCATGGCTTCCGTCGTTGCAATCGGGCGCTCGCCGAGGCGGGCCAGAAACTGGTCGATCTTCGGATCATAGCTGAGGCCGAGCATCGGCACGCGGCGGCCGGCCGCATAGATGAGCGCGTGCAGGCGCATGCCGAGCAGCATGTCGCAGCGGCTGACCTCCAGCAGCATCGCCTGGGGGTCGTCGCCCGGGGCGGCGAGCTCGGCGGAGCTGCCGGCGCCGAGCGT
>NZ_BIMD01000059.1 GCF_004000905.1 Paenibacillus humicus NBRC 102415 | reverse complement strand
AGGCTGCCGAGCGGCGTGACGCCGCCGCTCGTGCCCGGCGCCACCCGGCGCAGCGTGCGCACCGATACCGGAGCCCGGCGGCTGAGCGCGCCGATCTCCGTCGCCCAGGTGTCGGCGTTGACGCTGGCCATCACGCCGACAAAGGCATACAGCAGCCATTGCTCCGGCCAGAAGCCGTAAACCGCGCAAAGGAAAAGGCCGACGCCTCCATTTGCGGTTACCTGGCCGGCATCCCGCCTGCTGCCCTTGGCGTAGTTTTTTTCCGCTCCGGACTTGGACGCATGCTTCTTCTTCCACTTCGACCAGAAGGTCGAAGAGACGAAAAATGCAATCAGCAAGCCGAACCAGACCGGCCCTCCATAGAAGACGTAGCCGGTTCCCATGAAAGCGGCCGCGGCCGCCCCGGAACCCGACAATGCCCGCAGCCGATAAGCCGTTCCGGCAATGGCGAGGCTGCCAGCCGCTCCGATGGCCAGCCGCAGCAGCGGCTCCGATTCAAGCAGCGTCCATAGCTCGTTCTCCGTCATCGTCCCGCCCCGCTTCCTCGTCTGCTCATCCCGGCCAAGCATCCCGCCCCGGCAGCTCCAGCGGCTGCGGAAGGCTGCGCAGCGCTTCCCGCCAGCGGTCGGGGTAATTCGTACAGATCAAAACCGAAGGGTCCATGAGCGCATAACGCCGGATAAGGCGAAAGTCGTTCAGCGTCCAGACCATCGTCCGGATGCCGGCCGCCTTGAGGAGGCGGATCCGCTCGCGGTTCATCGCGGAATGATCGGCCGACAGCAGGCTGCAGCCTAGTCCCGACAGCTCGGCCGGCAAGGATGCGCTCCAGCTGTCGCTGATCAGGCCGGTCTTGATGCCCGTATCAAGCGACCTCAAATGCCTGAGCGACTCCCTGCTGAACGAGGTCAGCACGCTGCGCTCCCGCATTCCGCTCCGCTCCACCGCCTCGGCCACCCGCTCCTCCAGCAAGCCGTCCACCCGGTCGTGGCGCTTCAGCTCGATGTTGAACTTCAGCCTGTCCCCTGTTTCCCGCAGAACTTCCTCCAGCAGCGGCACGCCTTCCTGACTGAAGGCCGGGGAAAACCAGCTTCCGGCATCCAGGGACTGAAGCTTGGCGGCAGCAACGCGGGCAGCCTCCGCCCTCCCGCCGTTGGTCGTGCGGTTAAGACGCTTGTCATGCATCAGAACGGGAATGCCGTCGCTGGACAGCTGCACGTCGATCTCGGCCCACTCGACATCGTCCGCTTCCGCAGCCAGCCGAACCGCAGCCAGCGTATTCTCGGGCGCGGCGCCGGACCAGCCTCGATGAGCGACGCATGGATTTCTCAACGCGCCTTCACCATTCCGTCCGTCCCGACAGATGCTGCGGAGCTGATGCCGTTCAGACGCTTCAGCAGCGCTGCGGCTTCCTCTCCTTCCAAAGGGGCAGGCCGGGAGAGCGTTATTTTCATCGGATGGAACTGCAGGCCGCAGTTGCCTTCCTTGGAGCAGACGGCGTCCAGCACGCCCGTCTCGCTCGTCTTGGAGTTCGAATTCGAGGTGAAAATGAAATTGCCCAGGCTGTAGGCGATCCACTTGCCCTTGTACAGCTCGAAGCCCTGCAGCACATGGGGATGCGCGCCGATGACGAGATCGGCTCCGGCGTCAACGAGATCCCTCGCAAGGCTTTTCTGCTGCGCGTTCGGCTGATCGGAACGCTCGGTTCCCCAATGGACCATGACGACGACCAGATCCGCCTTTTCCTTGGCGGACTTGATCGCTTCGACCGCCCTCGCCGAATTGTAGGCTTCCGCGACTCCGATCCGCTTCGGCCCTGCCATCCAGTCCGTTACAGGAAGCACGCGGCTGACGCCTATGTAGGCGATCTTGACGCCTTTGCTCGAAAGAATGACGGGAGCGAAGGCCTCCTTGTCGTTGCGGCCGCCTCCCACATGGGGAAGCTTGACGTCGTCGAGGTACTTCATCGTGTCCAGAAGCCCTTCCGTGCCCTGGTCGAGCGTATGGTTGTTGGCGACGGTGACGACGTCGAAGCCGGCGTCCTTGAGCGGCTTCAGATAGCCGGGCTTGCCTTTGAACACATACTGCTTGTCCTCTGCCGGCGTGCCCCGCAGCGTGATCGGCGTCTCCAGATTGCCGGCCGTCAGGTCCGGCTTGGACAGATAGAGAGCAGCGCCCTTGAACGGATAGTCAAGGCCGTTCGCCTCCATCTGATCCGCCACTTTGGATGCCAGCAGGATGTCGCCCGTAAAAGCCAGGCGGACAGCTCCCGCATCCTTCGGCATATCGCCGCTCCAGCCGCTGCCCGGGTTCGTGGAGACAGCCGGCGGCAGCGTCGCTTTTGGAGTCGCCGAGACGGTCGGCTCCGGCGTCGGACTCAGCGACGGGCTCGGCTGCTCGCCAGGCTCCGGCGTCGGCGAAGGCTGCTCCGGGCTGGCAGAAGGCGGCGGACTCGGACTTGGCGCGGGAGATGGATCGGATGAAACAGCCGGAACCGGGCTCGTCCCGCCGCTGCCGGAGCCTCCGGAAGAAGCCGAGCTGCCGCCTCCGCTGGCGGAAGGATCCGTCCGGTTCCATAGAAATCCGCCGACAAGCAAAGCCGCGGCGGCCAGAAGAATGAAGTTGACGATGACGAGCCGGCGGAGCCGGCGCTTGCGTTGACGACGGTGATCCTGTCTGGAGTTGGAACGGGATACGAACAAAAAAAGACAGCTCCTCTCGATATGATGAAGTAGCTTGGATGAGGACGGTCGCGATGCAAATACCATGCCATTATACCAAGTTCTTCGCTTCATAGCGAAAAGGAGCCGTCCACTTATTGGAACAGTCCCAAAACATGCTGCGCCGCCTCGCGTCCTTGCCGGATGCAATCCGGCAGTCCGACGCCGTCGAACGCCGCCCCCGTCGCGTAAACGCCGGGAGTCTGCTGCGCCATTCTTGCCCGCAGCCGGCCCATGGCGGCGACGTGGCCGACCGGATACTGCGGCATGGAATGGCGCAGCCTCGTGATCTCGGTGAACAGAGGGCGCGCCTCGATGCCCATCGTATCCTTCACGTCGCGGAGAACCGCGGCCGTCAGCTCCTCGTCGGACAGCTCCACCGCTTCCTCGGCGCCCGCCCTTCCCACATAACAGCGGAGGAGAACATGATCCGAAGGGCTGCTGTGCAGCCATTTGGATGAGGTCCACGTGCAGGCCGTAATCGTACGGCCCTCCGAGCGCGGCACCAGAAAGCCGGAGCCGTCGAATTCCATACACTCCACATCCCGGCGCGTGAAGGCCATGACCACGTTGGCGACAGATACATACTTCACTTCCCGCAGCTCGGACATGTCCGCGAGCGGCTCCAGCATCGAAGCCGCTGCCTGGCTCGGAGCGGTCACGATGACCGCATCCGCCTCAAGCCTCTCTCCGCTGCCGAGCTCAAGCTCGTAGCGGCAGCCTTCCCCGACGGATTCACAGATGGAAGCAACCGCCGTGCCCATCAGGATGCGCACGCCTTCCAGCGATCGCTCCAATCCTTCGACCAGTGTCCGAAGGCCGTGCCTGTACGTCATGAAGACGCTGCCTTTGACCGATTCGGGCAAATAATCGGGAGGAGCCGCAGGAGCCGCGCCCCGGCTGCCCGCCCGCGAGCCTCGAATCAGGCTGCCATGCTGGAGCTCCGCCCGGCGGAACTGGGGAAACGTCGCTGCAAGGCTGAGATTGTAAAGGTCGCCTGCGTAGATGCCGGCAAGCAGCGGCTCGCTGATCCGGTCCACGATATCGGGACCCATGCGGCGCTCCAGGAAAGCGCCGACGGATTCGTCCTCCCCGTCGTCCGGGCGCGGCGCAAGCAGCAGATCGCAGGACGCCCGGAATTTTGAATCCGTGCCGAGCAGCTCCGTCTTCAGGAATGAAGCCATGTCCGCCGGCACTCCAAGCACGAGCTTGGGCGGCATCGGATGCAGCTGCCCGCCTTGATAGATGTACGTTTTGGCCGCCTGCGGATTGGTGCGGACAAGCTCGTCAAGGAGACCGAGCTCTCTCGTCAGCTCCAGAATCGGCAGCTTGCGGGCGAGGAACGAATCCGGTCCCTTTTCAATGGTGAATCCATCCTTGCGCAGCGTCTCGATGCGTCCTCCAAGCCGTTTTCCAGCCTCGACGAGCACAAGCTCGCCCTCCAGATTCCGCTCCTCGAGCCCCTTGCGGATATAATGGGCCGCGCTGAGACCCGTCAAGCCTCCGCCGACCACAGCGATCCGCAGAGCTCTCCGATCGCCGTTCATTCCCCGAGTCCTTGAGCCGCTTTCGCGACGGAGTCGGCGAGAACCTCCATATAGAGAGGGTCGGAATTCAGCATCCGGATCCGGCCGAAGGCAATGCCCAGCTTGTCCGCTTCGGCCATCGCCTCGATATCGAGATCGTAAAGCACTTCCAGATGGTCGGACACGAAACCGATCGGAGCCGCCAGCAGCGCCTGCTCTCCGTCGCCGGCCAGCCGGGTCATCGTCTCCAGAATATCCGGTCCGAGCCATGGCTCCTTCGTGCGGCCGGCGCTCTGCCAGGTGAACTCCCAGTTGTGCGCGCCGGAAGCGTCGGCCACGGCGCGGGAAGTTTCGAGCAGCTGCTCCTCGTAAGGATCGCCGGATTCGCGGATGCGGACGGGAAGGCTGTGCGCGCTGAACAGCACCTTGACCGAAGCGCCTCCCGCTTTCTCGGAGACAGCCTTCATTCCTTCGCTCACGCGCTCCGCCAGCGCTTCGATCAGCTTCGGATGAAGATGATAGGATTCCACGCACACCATCGTGATGCCGCGCTCCTCCGCCTTCTGCATCGCCCGCTTGTTGTAGCTGGCCACGCTCATGGTGGAGAAATGGGGAGCGAGGACGATGCCGACGGCCATCGTGATTCCGTCTGCCGCCATCTGCTCCACTCCGTCCTCGATATACGGACGGGCATGCTTGAGCCCCTGATAACACCGGTAGCGTCCGGGTGCGGCCTGCTCAAGCTTGTCCTGCAGGCTGGCTACCTGGCGGTCCGTGTTCTCGCGCAGCGGAAAGACGCCGCCGACAATCGCATCGTACCGGTCGCTGAGCTCCTTGAGCTGCTCCGGCGAAGGGGCGCTGCCGCGGCGGATATGCGTGTAGTATTCTTCCACATGGTCCAGGCTCTCCGGCGTGCCGTAAGACATGACCAGGACGCCGATCGTTTTGTCAGACATGAGGCATCTCCTTTGCGGCCGTTCTCCGGGTGGCGATGGCATCGGCCGAATATTCGTGAATGTAGTCCGTCAGCAGCTTCAGCTTGTCGAGGGACGCTTCGGGGAACAGGCCGTGTCCGAGATTGAAAATGTAGCCCGGCTCCTTGATGCCCTCGTCGATAATGCTGCGCGCATGATCCTTGATGACATCCATCGGAGCGGTAAGCACGACCGGATCGAGGTTGCCTTGAACCGCATATCCGCCTCCGAGACGGCGGCGTCCTTCTGCAATGCCGACCCTCCAGTCGAGGCCGATCACGTCGGCCTGAAGGCCCTTCAGCTCCGGCAGCAGCTCGCCCGAGCTGACTCCCGGGAAGTAGATGCCCGGCTGCTTCAGATCGGACAGCTCGCTGAAAATCCGGGTGATCGTCGGCAGGACGAAGACGCGGAAATCATGCGGGGCGAGCGAGCCGACCCAGCTGTCGAACAGCTGGAACGCCTTGCCTCCGTTGTCCGCATGCGCCCGCAGATAGGCGATCACCATGTCGCCCAGCTTGTCCATCAGCTCGAACCAGACGGCCGGCTCGCTGTACATGAGCGCCTTGGTGCGCAGATAGTTGCGGGAGGGCTTGCCCTCGATCAGGTAGCTGGCGATCGTGAACGGCGCGCCGGCGAACGTGATGAGCGGAACCTTCAGCTCGCGGTCAAGAATCCGGATCGTCTCCAGGACGTGGGACAAATCCCCTTCCACGTCGATCGGCTTCAGCCTGCGCACGTCCTCCGCGCTGCGGATCGGATTGTGGATGACGGGGCCGATGCCTGCGACTATATCAAAATCGATCCCCATGGATGCAACGGGATTCATAATATCGGAATATAAAATGGCGGCGTCGACGCCAAGCTTATGTACCGGCATCATCGTGACTTCCGCTGCCAGCTCGGGCTGCCTGCAAATCTCCAGGAGCGTATGCTTCTCCTTGATCTTGCGGTAATCCGGATCGTACCGCCCTGCCTGTCTCATGTACCATACCGGCACATGATCCGTGCTTTCCCCGCGGGCCGCCCGGAGGAAGGAGTCGTTCTGTATCATATCCGCTCCCCTTTTCTTTCTATGAATTTCCCTTCGCTTTCCATTATGCCCGTTTTTAAAAACGCTAACAACCTTTACCCGGCGGGGGGAGATGACAATCCTATGACAAACGATAGGCATTCCTTCTTGATTGGAAAAGGATTATACTATCAGCAAAGCGGGCTGCCGCCAGCGTGCCAAGGACAAGGAGAAATCATACTAGATGAAACTGCCTGACAATGATCTTCAATTCGCAGAAATGGCTTTCCGCCATTCGAAGGATGGAATCGCGTTTCTGTCCGTCCAGGACGGCGCCTGGAGCGCGATGAATCCCGCTTTCCGCCGCTTATGCGGATGGATTGCCGAATCGGGCGGCCCGGAAACCGGCGGTCAAGGCCCCTTCCTCGGAGGCGGCGATGATCCGGAAAGCCTCCAGCGGCTGCTCAAGGCCGAATCCCCTTTGCGGCACGGGCTGACTCTGCTGAAGGCCGACGGCGCAGCCGTCCGGATCGACTGCCTGCTCACCCTGCTGGAGGAGGATGGCCATGCTACCATCATGGTCCAGGCCTTTCCCGATTCCCTGCAGGAATTCCCCATCGCCCTCGACGAGGACCTGTACGAGCTGATCGTCGAGAATACTCGGGATCTCGTGAGCTGCAGCACGCCGGACGGAACGATCCTTTATATCGCTCCTTCCTGCAAGGAGATTCTCGGGTATGAGGTCCATGAGATGATCGGACGCAACCGCAGGGAGTTCTACCACGAGCGGGAAGCCCGGGAGATGGCCAACGGAGATATGTTTGACGTGAACCGCAGCTTCGTGCGCCGGACCCGGCACAAGGACGGGCGCTTCATCTGGATGGAGTCCTACTTCAAGGTTCTCGACCTGCCGGATGGGAGGCAGCGCATCCTGACTTATGCGCGGGATGTGTCGGCCATGAAGCGCTATGAGGAAATGCTTCAGACCGTATTCGATATGGCGCGGATCGGAGCCTGGCAATGGGATGTCATCTCCAACCAGATGTCGTTCTCCGAGGAAACCCGGGCGATGTACGAGGGCAGGCTGCCGTTGTCGGCGCCCGCAAGCGACG
This sequence comes from Paenibacillus humicus NBRC 102415, assembly GCF_004000905.1. Taxonomy (GTDB): domain Bacteria; phylum Bacillota; class Bacilli; order Paenibacillales; family Paenibacillaceae; genus Paenibacillus_O; species Paenibacillus_O humicus. The sequence goes on along the minus strand of NZ_BIMD01000059.1, from coordinate 21,087 downwards.
CCATCATCGATGCGCTCAACATCGAATCCGACGCCTCCGAGGATATCAAGCAGTTTCTCCGCCTCGGCGCCAGCAATCCCGGCACGCCCCGGGAATGGGAATATCCGGTATCGCTGCCGGACGGTTCGATCCGCTACGTCTACTCCCAATGCGTCCCGCGGGTGGACGAATCCGGACGGCCGTACCATTATACCGGCTTCGTGCAGGATGTCACCGAGCAGAAGCTGTTGGAGAAGCGTCTGCAGGAAAGCGAGCAGCAATACAAATCCCTGTTCGAAAACAGTCCGCAGGCCGTATACTCCATGAATTTGCAGGGAGATTATCTGACAGCCAACGCCAACCTCGAAAAGCTGACCGGTTACTCGATGGAAGAGCTGATCGGCAACTATTGGGGGCCGCTTGTGCCGGAAGAGTATCTCGACAAGACTCTGCATCACTTCGGCTTGGCCTGCCAGGGAGAGCCTCAATCATACGATCTGAAAATACGGCACAAGGAAGGCCATGAGCTCGAGATCAACACCATCAACATTCCGATCATCGTGGACGGCGAGGTCGTCGGCGTCTACGGGCTGTCCCAGGACATCACCGAGCGGAAGCGCCATCTGGAGCAGATCGAGAAGCTCGGCTATCAATATACGCTGATTCTCAATGCCGTCTCCGAGGGAATTCTGGGCGTGGATGTGGATGGAGCCTCGGTATTCATGAATCCGGCTGCCGCCGCCATGCTCGGGCTGAGCCACCCCGATATCGCCGGCAGGTCCTACCTCGACATGATCGAGCAGACGAGGGCCGACGGAACTCCGTATCGCAGCGAGCATTCACCGATCCACCAGGCGATCCGGGGCGGGCAGCCTTACCGCAGCCAGGAGACGGTGCTGTGGCGCCGGGACGGCTCCAGCTTCCTTGCCGAATGCAGCGTGACTCCGATCCTCGACCGCGGCGAGCATAAAGGCTCTGTCATCGTCTTCCGCGATATTACCGGGGAAAAGGAAATCATCCGCGCCAAGGAATCGGCGGAAGAAGCCGACCGGGCCAAATCGGAATTCCTTGCCATCATGAGCCATGAGCTGCGGACGCCGATGAATGGAATCATGGGCATGGCCGATCTCCTTGCCAGCACGGAGCTGGACGAGGAGCAGAACGGATATGCGCAAACCATCATCGAGAGCGGCGATGCGCTCCTGCGCATTCTCAACGAAGTGCTGGACTTCAGCAAGATCGAAGCCGGCAAAATGGAGCTGGATCTGGAGCCGTTCCAGATTCGGGAGACCGTCGCGGACGTTGCGGATCTGTTCCGAGCCAGCGCGCGAGCCAAGGGCATTTCGCTTGAGCTCGGCTTCCCTGCCGAATTGCCGTCCCTCGTCATCGGAGATTCGGGACGAATCCGCCAGGTGCTCGCCAATCTCATCGGCAACGCCGTCAAATTCACCGACGAGGGCTCCGTCACCGTGTCGGTTTCGCTGCAAGCTTCGGATCAGGCGTCCTGCATGGTGGAATTCAGCGTCAGGGATACCGGAATCGGCATCCCGCTGGACAAGCAGAGCCTGCTGTTCCAATCGTTCTCCCAGCTGCATCCGGCGATCAACCGCAAGTACGGGGGAACGGGGCTTGGACTTGCAATCTGCCGCAAGCTCGTGGAGCTGATGAGCGGGTCGATCGGAGTCGAGAGCGTTCAAGACGAAGGCTCGGTATTCAGCTTCGTTCTCCGCTTCGCTCTTCCTCAGACTGAGGACTCCGAGCTCTTGCAGACGGAACATTCCGGAGCGCCTCATCCGGAGACGCCGCTGGCCGCGAACTCTTATCCCGGCATCAAGGCGCTGGTCGTCGACGACAACTCCGTCAACCGCTCGCTGCTGAGGACGATTCTATCCAAGATGGGCTGTCTCGCCGATACGGCGGGCAACGGCGCCGAAGCGTTGTCCATCCTGGAGCGCCAAAGATACGATATCGTGTTCATGGATTTGCAGATGCCGGTCATGGACGGCCTTGAAGCGGCGTCCGCCATCCGCCGCCGGCTGCCCCTCGGCAGGCAGCCGGCCATCGCCGCCGTGACCGCCTTCGCCCAGGAATCCGACAAGAAGATCTGCGCGGATGCGGGGATGGACGACTTCATCAGCAAGCCGGTGTTCGCTTCCGAAGTCGCGCGCGTGCTCAGCCGGCTGGCGGCAGGCGAGATCGGCTCACGCGCCGGCGACGAATAGCGGCTTATCCATACCGTACAATCCCCTATGCATAGCTCCGCCCGCCGGCATTCAGCACAGCCCGGGCAGAGCTTGCACAGGGGATTTTCATTTGGCTGTGCCGAAAATCGCGCATTCAGGAAGGCATGCCTATCCCGGGCATCCCCCCATTCCGAATAGGATTGAACGATAGGTTCAGTTGGAATCGGGATACATGTAAGACCGTTTCAAAGGTTGTTATAGTTTGGTAGGGTGATGGAATAGTGGCATATGACTACTCGATTATTGGCAAGCGCATCAAGAAAGCCCGTGAGCAGAAGGGGATGACCCAAGAGGCTCTTGCCGAGCATCTGGATGTATCGAATGCTTACATAAGCAAAATCGAACGCGGCAAAACCCCGCTCAATCTCGACCGACTATCCGAGCTTTGCGTCGTCCTGGAGGAAACTCCGGAGTATCTGCTGAGCGGAGCCAACAGCAGCTCGCAAGATTTTCTCCGCCACGAGATCATGGATATGCTCGAAGGCTGCTCCCCCGAGAAAATCAGGTTGATCTCGCAGGTCATCCGGCCGATCATCCAGTATAAAGAAGATAAGTAACAGCAAAAAAACAGACCCGGATCGGAATCCGCGTCTGTTTTTTTGTTTCGGCCTCGTTCAGGCTCAGACAGAAGCATCTGCAGCGGCTGACGCAGGCAGATGGGAAGCGGCCACACGATAAATCGTCACTTTATTGCCGATTACCGGACCTTGAGCTGCCGATCCAAGTGCTCCTCCCTGTCCGTGGGACTGGCCGTGAGCATGACCTTGAGCTTGGCCGTGGGACTGGCCGTGAGCATGACCTTGAGCTTGGCCGTGGGAAGGGCCGTTGGCCGGAGCCTGCTCTCCGCCACCGGATTCTCCGTCCCGGCGCGAGTGCGCGCCGCGGAAGGAGTCGCTGGACGCCCAGGCTTCGAAGTCCGCCTTGCTCTCCCATGTCGTGCATACCCGGATTTCCTCGTCTCCATCCGCAGCTTTCCCGTGCAGCACATCCATGCGGATGAACCCTTTGAACGTATGCACCTGCTTCGGCTTGGCGAAACGTTCAAGAACAGCCTCTCCGAACCCAGCCTTCACCTTGATCACATTTTCGACAAGGATGGCTCCTGCTTCGGCTTCAGGCTCTTCGGAAGCAGCATTCAGCATCGACTTCAGGAAGTCTGCCGTCGCCGCCGCCTGCTCGCCGCCCATCAGCGCATGCTGCAGAAGCGTGATGCCATGCGGGCCTGCCGCATGCAGCTGGGCCGGATATTTCTCCAATGCCGCCTTGACGAGCGCGAGCTCGCCCAGCATGGCCGCTGCGAACAGATCGATCCGGGCTCCCTTTTCCAGCAGCCACTCCAGAATGTCTCTCCTACCGGTATGGGCAGCGGCTCCGACCGCCGTCTCCCAATCTCCTCCGCCCCAATTCATCGCCGCATGCAGCAGGTTCGGCTCCTGCTCAAGCAAAGCCTTCACCTGGTCAAACTCTCCATGCGCCGATGCTACAAACGCTCTTACGAGAGATGGATCCAATGCCGGTTCCTTCATTTACGACTCCTCCTGTTAGATAATTATATAGCGGCGATAGAGCCGCAAGCCGTTATGCCTTTTGCCTGACCGTCCGCACCGGCTGAAAGCTGGGAATCCCGTCTTCGGTGCGGATCCGCCCGGACACTCCGAAAATATCGCGGAAAAACTCTTCCCGGAACAGCTCGCCAGGAGTCCCTTCCGCGGCGATCTTGCCCTTCTTCACCGCCAGCAGGCGGTCGCAATAACGCGCTGCCTGATTGAGATCATGCAGCACCATGACGACGGTCGTGCCTCTCTCCTTGTTCAGCTTGCGCACCAGCTCCATCAGATCGAGCTGATGGGCGATGTCCAGATAGGTGCCGGGCTCATCGAGCAGCAAGATGTCCGGCGTCTGGCAGAGCGCCATCGCCAGCCAGGCGCGCTGGCGTTCTCCGCCCGACAACGCCGGGAGCGGACGATGCTGAAGCTCCTGCAGCGAAGCGGCTGCGATCGCCCAGTCGACGACATCCTCGTGAGCGGAAGAGCTTCCGTCCTGAAACCATTTCAGATGCGGATGCCGGCCTTTCCTGACCAGCTCCCGGACCGTGATGTCAAGCGAAGCATCCTGGTTCTGTGCCAGCATCGACAGCTTTCGGGCGGTTTCCTTCGGGTTCAGGGAATCCAATTCCGCGCCGTCCAGCAGCACGCTCCCTCCATGGGGCTTGACCAGTCTGGCGAGCATGCGCAGCACGGTCGACTTGCCGGAACCGTTCGGACCGACGATGCCGAGCCATTCCCCGGTCCGGATCTCGAAGTCGACGGCGTCGACGGCAGGCTGGCTGCGGTATCCGTAGCTCAGTCCGCGGCTTAGAATCACATTCATCGTTTCGCCCCCTTGCGCAGAAGGTAGAGGAAGAACGGAGCTCCGAGCAGTGCCAGCAGGATGCCGACCGGAAACTCGATCGGATCGAACCAGCTGCGCGCAGCCGTATCCGCCAAAGTGACGAGAGCGGCGCCGCCGACGGCGGATACAGGCAGCAAAATCCGGTAGTCGCCGCCGATGAGCAGACGTGCGATATGCGGCACGACAAGGCCGACAAAGCCGACCATGCCGGCCGTGCTGATGGCGGCGCCGGCCAGGAAAGCGGCGCAAGCCACGATCAGCAGCCGGTACACCTCGACGCGGACGCCGAGCAGCTTGGCGGCATCGTCTCCGAGCGCCAGCAGGTTGGCGGGCTTGATCAGCATCATCGCCGCTGCGATGCCGAGCAGCGCATAAGGAAACAGCGTGTCGACATGCGGCCAGCTTCTCCCGTTCAAGCTGCCCGACATCCAGGGCAGCACGGACTGCACCTTTTCACTGTTGAGGATCATCAGGGCGGACATTGCCGCTCCGAGCAGGGAATTGACGGCAACGCCGGCCAGAATCAGCCTCACCGGAGAAGCCCCTCCCTTCCATGCCAGCAAATAAACGACGGCGGATGCGGCCAGAGCTCCGACAAAAGCGGCGGCAGGCAGCAGCGCGATCTGCGCCGGAAACAGAATCATGATGGCGATCGCAGCCAGACCGCCGCCGGAAGAGACGCCGATTATGCCGGGGTCGGCAAGCGGATTCCGGAATACCCCCTGCAGCAAGGCTCCAGCAGTTCCAAGGCAGCAGCCGACCATCATCCCGGTCAGCACCCTCGGCAGCCTCAGATTCCATACGATCTGATAGGCTTCCGTATCCGCCGGATGGAGCAGCACGCTCCACACTTCCCGGATCGGAATATGGATGGCGCCGATAACCAGGCCTGACAGCGCGGCCAGCGCCAGCAATGCGGATACGGCGCTGAGCACGGCGGCATTCCGCGCCCAAGCGGGGTTTCGGGAGCGCCTGAGCTCTCCCGGAGTCATTACCGCCGCCATCAGTCCACCTGCAGAAGCAGGTTGTTGATCGTCTCGATCGCTTTAGGCGCGCGGATGCCCGGATTGGCTGCGAACAGATCCTGCGGCAGCACCTCGAAGCGGTCGTTTTTCACAGCCGGCAGCGACTTCCAGGCCGCATTGCCTTCGAATTGCTTCTTGAAGCCGGCTTTCACTTCAGCGGCGTCGCCATGCGTGATCAGCAGGATCAGCTCCGGATTGGAGGCGACGATGCGCTCCATGCTCAGCTCTGCGTATTGGGGCATCGTGTCCATCTTAGGGAACTTGGAAGCGACGTTCTCTCCACCCGCAAGCTCCAGGAAGCTGCCGGGATAGCTCGTCGGCAGGGCGACGACAAAGCTGCCGGGAGCGCCGTACACTATGAGCGTTTTCGGCTTGGACGCCGGCTTTTTCAGGCTGCCGACGGATCTGTCCATGCCGGCCGTAATTTCCTCCGCCTTGCTCTCTTTGCCGAGCAGCTTGCCGTAGAGGCGGACGGAAGCTTTGATGTCCTCGAACGTGTTCTGCGAATTGAACAGCACCTGGGCGCCCAGCTTCTCGATCGTCGCCTGCTGGCTTTTCAGCGCAGGGCTGGCGATGACGAGATCCGGCTTCACCGATGCCAGCTTCTCGAAGAGAATGCCGTGCGTGCTGCCGACTTCTACGGCCGAGGCCGCTGCCGGAGGATTGACGGCGCCGAGCGCGGTCGGACGGCCGACTACGGCTCCGCCCAGCGCGTAGATCATTTCCGTATCCGCCGACGAGAGGGTGACGATCCGCTTCGGCTTCGCCTTCAGCGTGAAGCTGCCTGTGCTCGTTTTGAGCGTCAAGGTGCTGCTGATGGCGGCCGTGCGGCTGCCTTGATTCCAGCTCACCCACTTGCCGAATGCCTCGGACAGCAGGCGGAGCGGCACGAAGGTGCGTCCGTTCTGGATGACAGGGGCGGCGTCGAGAGCCACTTTCGAGCCGTTTATGTATGTATGCGGTGGAGGAGCCAGCGGTCAGCTTGACGTTCACGCCGCTGCCGGAAGCCGTAACGGTTTTCGACGAGGCGTCCCACTGCGCGCTTCCTCCGAGGGATTTTACGATCGAGCTGTACGGCACCAGCGTCCTGCCGCTGGTGACGATCGGACTTGCATCGAGGCTGAGCTGCTTGCCGTCCAGAGCCACCTTGATGGCGGCGGGCGCCGCAGATACTTGAGCTGGAGCCGCAACTCCGGCTCCGGCGGATAGAAGCAGCGCCGAAGCCGCTGTTGCCAGCACCCATTTTTTATCAACCATGTAAACCCCTCCTGATTAATAATGAGAATCAATATCAATTACTACCCTATAATATTGATAACGATTATCATTGTCAATAGAAAGAGAGCAAAAAAAGAGCCGTAGAAGGCTCTTTATCTTGTTCCTCATGCCGCCGAACCCGCCGTCTACCTGCGGAGCCCTTCTCGGACATCCGCTCTCTTCGCTACTCCTTCACGCCGCCGATTTGAAGTCCTTGCACGAAATACTTCTGCAGGAACGGATAGACCACCAGGATCGGAAGGGACGCGACGATGGTTATCGAAGCCCGAATCGACATGGGCGTCACCATATTGTGCACGGCCCCCTTATCCGCTCCGTTGGCGACGGAAGCACTGCTGTTCGAGAACATCGAAGAGGAAAGCAGCTTCATCAGCTCGTACTGCAGCGTACTGAGATTTTGCTTGGATGAAGCATACAGGAAGGTATCGAACCAGGCGTTCCACTGGCCGACCGCCACGAATAGCGCGACAGTAGCCAGAACCGGCTGGCAGAGCGGCAGGACGATCGAGATGAACGTCCGGAAATCGCCCGCCCCGTCCATTTTCGCCGATTCGATCAGCCCCTCGGGAAGCGTCTGGATATAGGTCCGGATGACGATCATGTTGAAGGCGCTGATCAGGCCGGGGATGATGTAGACCAGGAAATGGTTGAGCAGATGAAGGTCCTTGATCAAGAAATACGATGGAATGAGGCCTGCGTTGAAATACATCGTCAGCACGACGATGATCGTGATCGGCTTGGCGAAGACGTATTCCTTGCGGCTGACCGCGTAAGCCAAAATGGAAGTCAGAAACAGGTTGAGGACGACGGCGATGACGGTCCGCGCGACCGAGATCCAAAATGCATGATAGATGGCTCCGCCTGCGAATACGGCCTTGTAGTTCTGGCTCGTCCATACCCTCGGCCACAGATAGATGCCCCCCCGAATCGTATCGTTGCCGGCATTGAACGATATGGCCAGCGTATTCAAGAACGGGTAAAGGGTTACGATCGCCAGCAAGATCATGACGATGGCATTGAACGAATGGAAGGCGGCCGGCTCCAGCCGCGGCGATCTTGTTCTCATCGGGCTGTCCTCCTCAGATCAATCGGTTTTCGCCGAACCGCTTGGCGAGCATGTTGGCGGAGAAAAGTAAAACGATGCTGACGACCGTCTTGAATATGCCTGCTGCCGTCGCAAGCGAGTAATTGCCGATTTGCAGCCCGTATTTGAGCACGAAGATGTCGATCGTCTGGGACCAGTCGACGACGACTCCGTTGCCCAGCAGGTACTGCACCTCGAAGCCGGCGTCCAGAATCCAGCCCAGGTTCATGATAAGCAGGATGATGATGATCGGCCTGATGCCCGGAAGCGTGACATGCAGCATTTTTCTATAGCGGTTGGCCCCATCTATTTCGGCCGCTTCGTATAGGGATGGATCAATGGACGTAATAGCGGCCAAATAGATGATCGCGTTCCAGCCTATCTCCTTCCACACATGGGAAGCACCGACAATTCCCCAGAAGTAGTGCGGCTTGCTCAGCCACATGATCGGCTCCTGAATGAATCCAAGCTTCATCAGGAGGACGTTGACAATGCCTCCGTCGACCGAAAGCGTCGTCGCGACGATGCCGGTGACGATGATCCAGGAAAGAAAATGAGGCAGATAGGAAATGGTCTGGATCGTCCGCTTGAACCAGCGGGTCTTGACCTCGTTGAGCAGGACTGCAAAGGCGATTGCGGTCACGAAACCAAGCACCATGTTGATGACGCTCATGGCGATCGTATTGCGCAGCACGAGCAGAAAGGTATCGTCTCCGAACAAAAACTTGAACTGGTCGAAGCCTACCCACGCCTGCTCCCCGAAGCTCTTGGCCGGACTATAGTTCTGAAACGCCATCGTCCAGCCCCAGATAGGGTAATACGAAAATAAAAAAACGTAGGCCAGTATGGGCAGCGACATCCACATGAGCTGCTTTTGATCGCGCAGCCGCCTGAAGCGGGAAGCCCGGAGCATGGGCGCCGTTTCGGCATGGTTCAATTGCATGTGTCCTTCCGGAATTTCTTCCATTTCTCCGCACCTCCGATGCTGCCTCGGCCTGACGAGGATTAGCGATGGCAGCCGGCGGCTTACGCGCCGCCGGTTGCCACAGCCTTTCCTGCCTTGGCTGGGCTAGTTGCTGGCCCAGTTTTTCATGCGCCATTGTATCTGTTCGTTGATTCTGTCCTCGTAAGCCTTCACATTGATTTTTTTGTAAGCGTCCACATAATCGTCCCAAGCACGGTCGAATTTATCCGTCTTGGACATGATGGCGATCGGCAGGTACTTGAGGGAAGCATCCGTCATCTGCTTGTTTGCGACCGCAGCCGGCGATCCGTCGATCAGATCGATCTGCCATGCCGGATAGTAGACCGGATTCGGGGGAGGAGGAGAGAAGAAATCCATCCAAGTCTTGAAGCCGTAAGCATCGAGCAGCTCTTTGTCCTCGGCCTTCAGCGAATCGTAGTATTCGCCAGGCTGGTTGCCCGCGCTGGTGGCGTTGCCATCGGAGAAGGTGCCTTCAATCTTGGGCAGAGCGCCGAACAGCCCGTCGGCACGATTGGCCAGCTTCCAGGTCGGGTCTTCCTGCTGCTTGCGCTGTTCAGGCGTACGATAGAACTTGCCGTCGTCTCCGACTTTGTAATCCACGTCTTTCTCGCCCCATGACAGCGTTTTCTGCCAATCCTCACTCATGAGAGCGTCCAGGAACTTGATGATCCGCACCGGATCCTTGGCGTCCTTGCTGATTCCGAATCCGTTGTTGAGATTGGGAAGCGCGCTGTCCCGATAGTACTCTTTGATACTGGAATCATACGTGAGCGGGAATCCCACATAAGTGCTGCCGATCTTGCCCTGCGAGACCAGCGTATCCTCGGCGGTCTGGAAGTTCCAATGCTGGTCGAACATGCCGAGCACGCGGCCCGAGGCGATTTTGGCCAAATATTGGTCATAATTTTGCACGAAAGCCTCTTTATCCATCAGGCCCTCGTTGAACAGACTGTTCAAATCCTTGTAATAGCGCTTGGAAATGTCTTTGTCGGCGAATACCATCGCGACTCCGTCATCCACGACAACGCCGCCGTCGTTCGGATGTCCTGTCAAATGCTCCGGCGGATTGAGGAGCGGGAACGTCCGCCAGTCGTATGCCAGCGTCGTATAGCCGATCGTCGGATTGCCGTCGATCTTGGGATGTTTGGCCGCATAATCGCGGATAAGCTTGAAATATTCATCCGGCGTTTTCGGAGTGGGGTATCCCGCTTCCTTGAGCACATCCTTCTGAATCCAGAAGGCCGGACCCGAGTAGTAGGTGCCAAGATCCTGTCCTGAAACAATGCCGTAGTTAGGCAGCCAATAGATATGGCCGTCGCTGGAATCCTTCATCTTGTTCCAGGCGCTGGCGTAGTGCTTCTTCAGGTTCGGAGCATACTGCTCGATAAGATCCTCCAGCGGAATGACCGCTTTGGCCGCAACCAGCTTCGTATCGGCCGTAATCAGATCCGGGTATTCGCCGCCAGCAATCATGACGCCGATCTTCTGCTGCGCGTCTCCTACCAGAAATTCCATGTTGATCTTGACGTTGAGCTCCTCCTGAATCTTCTTGTAAATCCGGTTGTCCGGAGCAGGCGCCTGGTTGGGTGTCACGATGAACATGGAGATGTCCAGCGGCTTCGCATTGTCCGTGGCCGCAGGCGGCGAAGCGGAATCCGTTCCGCCATTAGCGGAAGTCGAGGCCTGGTTCGTTCCGCCCCCGTTTGATTCGCTGCAGCCGGCGAGCGCCAGGCTCATGGCAAGGACGATCGCAGCCGTTCCTCGCAGAGCATTGGTTGGGATTACCCCCATCTATTTCTCCTCCTTCGGAAATCTTGAATCCTTGCTTCTTCAGTATGGAGAAATGTATGCGGTTACATAATAAGTAAAATTAAGCATTGCCCCCCCAGAATTAAAGGCGTCCATCTCCGGCAAGTCCGTTATTCCGCTCCCGGCTCCTGAACTCAGCCGGCTTCATCCCTAGCCGCTTCTCGAATTGCTTGAGGAATTGCTGATACCCCCTGTATCCGACCGATTCCGCGATCGACGACAGCGGCTCATCCGTTCCCTGAAGCCTATTTACAGCCTCATTGATGCGCAAATCATGGATGAAATCAAGGATTCCGATGCCGAACTTGCGGGAGAAGGATTGTCCCAAGTAGACAGGATTGACAAACAAGCGCTCGGCGATTTCCTTGATCGTGCTGGGCTCGGCATAATGAAGGCGCAGATAATCCGCCGCTTTCCGGATGGCGCCCCCGCTCCGGCGATCCAGAAGGGAAGCACAGGCGCTCTGGCATTGCAGGCAGAACTCCACCAGCAAAACCCCCGCATCCGATAGGTTCAGCCCTTTCCTGAGCTTTTGATCCATGCCCCAATTCAATAGAAGCTCATCTGAATCTCCTCCCATTTCCTTGTAGAGCGAGGCGCAGCGAAGCACGACCTGAATCAGGAAGATCGAAATCAGCTCCGGAGCGATCCGATCGGATTCAAAGGTCCGCAACGCGCCCAGTATTGAATCGGACAGCGCTTCTCCGCGGCCGCTCTCCACGATGTCGACGATGCCATCGGCCAGTTTCAGAATCTCGGGATCGAAGGTAAGGGTCCGATCGCGGATCTCGTCATAATACACGATATCCGTTTTTCCGAAGAACAAAAAGCGCTCGGCTTCCGCTGCTCCTGCCGCAGATTCCACAAGCTCCTCCAGCCGCTTCACGCCGCAGCCAACCGCAATTCTCGGCCGCCCTTCCGATCGTTCCCGCAATAAGGCCAGCAGCCGATCTGCAAAAGACCGGACGGCAGGCTCAGCCGGATGGCGCCAGCCGAGCACGAGGCCGAACGCATCCGGGTCTCGATCGATCAACCGGCAGAATGGGGTGCTCTCGGCAAGGTTCCGAGCCGTCTCGCGAGCGCAGCCTCTATCCGCTTCGTCGGCATCGACGTGGATGTACGTCCATCCCTCCGCCTCTCCCGCCCAGGAGGATGCCACTGATTTCGCCTCGTCCACTGCTTCTTCGTCGCCTCCGAAGACCAGCACGGACAGAGAATGGTCGACGGCATAGCGGCCCGCGCTCTCCTGAATCCGGACTTGCCGCTCCTTGTCCCGGATCATGCTCAGCACGCCGTCGAGCACCTCGCGGGCTTCGCGGTCGAGGATCGGCTTGACCAGATAGGACGTAACGCCGAGATGCAGCGCTCTCCTGGCGTAGTGAAAATCGTTGTAGCCGCTTGTCAGAACGAATTGAGTGTCCGTATTCCCCCGCTGCCGGGTCTGTTCGATCATCTCCAATCCATCCATCAGCGGCATCCGGATATCCGTCACAACGAGGTCCGGCGGATCGCGGCTTATATGTTCAAATGCATCCTGCCCTGTATGATAGATGCCCGCTACCCGGAAACCGAAGCCTTCCCAATCGATCATAAGCATGAGCCCCTCGGCAGCGATCGGCTCGTCATCAACCAAAAGGACGGTGTACACGGCTTATGCCCTCCTCTTCATTCGAAAGCAGCCTGGAAAGCGGAATATGGAAGCCGGCGTCCGTCCCGAGGCCGGGAGAGCTCTCCAGAATAAAGCGAACATTCGCATGATAGAATAGCTCCAGACGGCGGTAGACATTCCTGATTCCAATGCGGCCGTCCATCGCATTGTCGACGCGGACATTCTCCATCAGCCGCTTAAGCTTGTCTTCTTCCATGCCGATGCCGTTGTCTCTCACGTGCACTTCCAGAGCGAGCTCGGTCAGCTTGGCGGCGATCGAGATGGTCCGCGCTTCTTTCCTCGCCTGCAGCCCATGCTTGCAAGCATTCTCGACCAGCGGCTGAATGCTCATCCGCGGAATGAGAAGATCCATCGCTTCCGGATCGATATGGAACGAGTAGTTGAACAGGTCGCCGAAACGGAACTTCTCGATCTGCAAATACATCGAGGTGAACTCGAGCTCTTCCCGGAGAGGCACGAGCCCGTCAGCTCCGCTGAGCAGCTGACGCATAAGCACGGACAGGTTCTTGATGATTCCGGTTACCCCCGTATAGCCGTTCTTGACGCATACAATCAACAGAGCGTTCAGCGTGTTGAACAAAAAATGGGGATTCATCTGGCTTTGCAGCATGGAAAGCTCTGTTCGGACCGTTTCCAGCTCCATGTTTTTCTGCCGGATTTCCAGCTTATAGACGTCGTTGATCAGAGAGGTTATTTTCTCAATCATGACATTGAACGTCCGGATCAAGCCCCCGATCTCGTCGCGCCCTTCCTGGATGTCAATAAGATCGAATCGCTCATTGCGCACCTTCTCCATATGCCTGGACAGTTTCTTCACACGGTAATGATAAGAGCGGAAAAGGATGAAAATGAGCAGCGACGGGATAAGGGTGCTCAGCACGGCCAGCCAGACAATAGAAATAAAAGCATCATGAAGAAGGCTGTCGATCCGATGCGTATCCGCCACGCCGACAAGCCTCCAGTTCTTTACATAACTGAAGTCTCCAATCGCGTGGTTCATGGTGTAGCCGGCGGCCGGCCGGGCCGAATCTGCTCCTTCGGCCTCCAACCCCGGACTGGAGGCGACTGTACGCCCTTTTTCATCCAGCAGGCGCAGCTTCAGGCTGTCGATTTCCCGGTTCAGAATGCTTTCGATCTTCTCTATATTGAGGTCGATGCGCACGAACTTCATATATTTGCTGTAGGAGGAGAAGGTGTTCATTCGGCTGACCACACTGATTCTCTGACCCGGATTAAAACCGCTTTTCTCGTCATAAGCGACTGTGAGGATGTTGACTCTGGACCGATTCAGCTGCTCCAGCCACGGGAGATCCTTCGAAATGCTTTCAATGACTTGATAATTGGTTCCGCTCTGGATGGACAAGTTGTTCGTATAGACGCGGACCTGCAGGATGTTGTCGGACTTGTAGCGCGTCATCCGGTCGCGGAGAAAGCTGTTGTACACTTTATAGTATTCAATCGGGGATTCGTACTCTCGGTCGAGCGCCTCGTAGATCGAATCGTCGCTTGCAATCGACCGGTCGAGCGCGACGCTTTCCTCGATCATGCCCAGCAGCTCGCCGGATGCCCGCTCCATCGATTTTCTCAGGTTTTCCTTCTCGCGGAGCTGGATGTCTTCCGAATTGCGGTAATAGAAGAACACGTTGATCGACATGATTGGAACCAGCACGCACAGCAGATAAATCAGCAGGAATTTGAGCTTCAAGGGAATATCGTTGATTCTGTAGAAAATTCTGAGCCTGTCGATTCTGCCCTTCATCTCGACCACCTGCTCTTGTAAGCGGAAGGAAGCTCTCCCGCAATCGCCTTAAATTTGGCGGTAAAAGTGTCCGTGTCGCGATAGCCGAGGGATTTGGCTATGCTGGCCATTTTCAGATCCGTTCGCCGAAGCAGCCGCTGGGCTTCCTCGATCCGCAGCCGGTGAACGTAGTCATGGAAGTACAATCCGGCCTCTCTCTTGAATTGCTGGCCGAAATAGACCGGATGAAATCCCAAAGCCCCGGCTACTTCCTGCAGCTTGATCCGGGATCGGAACTCCCGCTTCAGCATGGCTACGGCTTCCTCGACCGCCTTGCGCGCATCGCTTGTTGTCGGCTTGGCCGCTGCGAGATCATGGGCGATTATGGCGCAAATCCGCTTGAGCGCAGCATCCGCCTCCTCTGCCGGGATCAGCTCAGGACGTTCGCGCAAAAGCAGGCTCTGCTCAGCTGCTGCGCGGCCTGCGATCGGTTTCACGGCTGCTTCTCCAAATGCGCGGAGCAGCTCTCCCCGCACATGATCCAGAACCATTCTCCTCCAGCCTCCCCGCAAGCCCGCTTGCGCCAGCAAATCGCTCAGCCTGTCAACGGAGCTGTCGATAGCTTTGAAATCGGCGGCTTGGATGGACCGGACCAGCGAGTCGGTTCGAATCGTGACCTCCTCCAGCGTGCACGGCCCGGGCTGGAAGCAGCCCGCGTGACGGAACACCCCTTGACGTTGTTCGGGGAGCCTTCTTCCGCGCATGTTCTCGATCTGCCTGTAAAGCTCGGGCAGCAAGGACAGCTCCGCGGCTCCGCTGCAAAACAGCGCCGTCTGCCGGAGCAAGTCCTCCAGACCGGTGGAAGCATCCGCCAAAAGGCTTTCGAAACCCTCCTCCTCCGTCTCGGGTCCGATGATGAGCAGACCGATCCGTCCAGGCCCGACTCTGAAGCTCCAGGCTCCGAGCTTGTTCTTCCGGAACGCTTCGGCGATCGGTTTCAGCCGGTTCTCCAGCGCGGTCCCAATTCCCGTATTGTCGCGAGGACCGGCCGCATCTTCGGCGACAATCAGGCGGCACCGGCTGTGCTTTTCCGCTCCCAGAAGACGGCTTGCTTCCTCCAGCGCATCGGCCGCTCCGCCTCCGAGCAGCCGGACGATGATGGAGGCGGCAGCCGCGGCCGTGTCCTTGTCCCTGGCCGCTTCCCTTCTTCTCTCTTCCTCCAGAGGCGGTGCGAGCTCGGCCAGCAGACGGTGGATCTCGTCCGGAAGCAGCGGCTTCAGCAGATAGTGTTCCACTTGATAACGCATGGCCTGCTGCGCATAGCTGAATTCAGAATACCCGCTGACGATGACGGTTTTGACGCGGATCCCCTTGTCCTCCTGGAGCGTGCGGATCAGCTCCAGACCGTCCATCAAGGGCATCCGAATATCGGTCACCAACAGATCGATCTTCCCGTTCTCCACAAAAGAGAGCGCTTCCAATCCATCTTCGGCCATTCCGCACAGCTCGTAGCCGTGCCCGGTCCAATCCACGATCGACCGCCACCCATCCAGCATCATCGGCTCATCATCCACAACCAGAACCTTGAACACGGCTGCCACCTGCCTGTCCTAATTTATCCTACGGCATCAGGAGACTTCATCAGTCAGCTCATTATAACCACGGGGAAAATAAAATCACAATCCATCTCTTCAACGAGCAGGCATTCATAGGCATGGAAATCCGCCCCATCTCTTGCCTGCCCCGCCTTTCCAGCCAACTGTCTTCTCTTGAGAGAGGAATATCCCTTATAATTGAACCAGAAAAATAGAGGAGAGATAATTCCGATGGCAAACTCAGAGGCGGCAATTCCAAAAGCATACCTGGCAGGCTTCGAGGTGTTCCGGCCCGATGCGGCCGAGGAAGGCAGGCGGCTGAAGGCGCTCTGCTCCGAATACGGCTTCCAGGGCATCTTCCCGCTCGACAAGGACATCAAGCCGCTTCCTTCGCGCTCGGCAACGGCGCAAGCCATCTTCGAGGGCAACGTCCGGCTTGTGCGGCAGGCGGATCTCGTCATCGCCAACCTGAATCCGTTCCGGGGTCAGGAGCCCGACGCCGGCACGGTCTTTGAATGCGGGCTTGCATACGCCCTGGGCAAGCCTCTGTACGCCCATCTGCTGGACGCACGGACGATGGAGGACAAGCTCCGGGAGGATACGGATTCCGACACCGGCTTGTACCGCGACGGCATGTCCATCGAAGCGTTCGGACTGCCGGTAAATCTGATGCTGGGCGTCCCCGCCGCCATAGCGGAGGGGACGCTTGAGGACGCGTTGAAGCTGGCCGCCGCGGACTTTCGGAGCCAAGCCGCATCTTCGCAGTAACGGAGGAGCCGATGCCTGACAGGCGCGGATGAGCCTTCCTCCACAGCGTTTCCCGGCCGGTTCAGCCGTTTAAGAATGCCTTTGTACGCAAAAGAGCCTCTGCCAGCTGAACCGGCGGAGGCTCTTTCCGTATAGCGATGTTGTTCATGGGACGGACAATACCTTGCTGTCCGTTACGTTGCCGCTTATCCGCAGGCTTGCAGCCAGCCGGCCGCCAGGCGTTCGGCAGCGGTCCGGTTGCAGCCGGCAGCCGGCAACTCTAGCGGGTCCGTCTCAGCCGTTTTGCGCCTGGATTTCGACCTGATCCGGACGGTAGACGCTGACGATGCGGCCTTCCCGGTCCGCCGCGAACAGCACCGAGCGCTCGGCTTCCAGCGTGAAGGAATAGCGGCTGCCCGTAACGGGGTCCTTGATGGCGATCTTGGCGTCCAGAGCATATTCCGATACGAAAATATAGACGGCGCCATGGGCGAAATCGAGCTTGCGTCCGTATACGCCCGCGAGCTCTCCTCCCTGCTCCCATTCCAGCTCGGCCGATACTCCCGCAGCTTCGAGAGCGCGGTCGTACACGGCCTCGAGAGCGATATAGCTCTCGGCCAGCTCCAGCGGAAGCGGACACCAGAGGAGGCGTCCATTGCCGATCGCGATCTCATGAAGCTGGGAGGCCGCCTGTACGGGACGTCCGTTTTCATCCAGCAGCGTCTGCTTGTTCAGCTTGGCGATGGCGTCGCCGGCGAAGCCGATCTGCAGCAGCTCGCCGTCCAGCTCCAGCGCTTCCTCGCGGCGGATGTTGGCCAGAACGGCCGGGCCGGTGAGCGCTTCGGCGCGGCTGCTGCGATGCCAGTAGGCATCCAGGTTCAGCGGGCCGGTCACGAGCAGCGTGCCTCCCGTCGTCTCCGCCCAGCGGGTAAGATCGCGGAAAGCCTCGTCGCTGAGCGCATGTGCCGACGGCATCAGAATCAGCTTCGGCTGCTCGTAGGCCGCATCCTTCAGCACATGCAGGTCATACTCCCCTAAGGAGCGGAACGGCACATTCATCCGGTGGGCGAGCGAGCGCGTCAGGCGCGAAGTGATGTCCTCGGCCAGCGAGCGGTTGGAGAAGTCGTTGCTGTACGGATAGACGACCGCGACCTCCTCCAGCTTGCGGTCCTCGAACAGATGGCCCGCTTCGCGGATGAAGCGTCCGAAGTCGTAGGACACATCGGCCTCCGGCTTCTCGGTGCCGTCGGCGCGCAGGGCGCCGATATGCGACTCGTTGATATTGTGCATGTAGAAGTTGATGTTCCAGATCCATTGGACCGCTCCGGCGCCGCCGGTCGAGAACGCATAGGCGTACTTGCGCTCGAGGATGCTGTGCAGCTCTTCCTCGGTGCGCTTGGCGAAGCCGTCCGGAGTCTCGATATACATGATGCCGGTCTCTTGGATGACGTTCGGCTTATAAGGCGTCTTCGCGAAAATGCCGTCAAGCACGAGCTGGTCGTTCTTCCACCACGAGTGCACGGTCGTGTAGTCGACCGCTTCTTCATAGAAGAGCGGGGACGGACGCTGCGCCTGCAGCCCCTCGTCTTGGCCGACCGTCACCAGCTGCTTCGGCTGGACGGCCTGGATCGCCGCGCGCAGCTCGGAAGCCCAGCGGTTGTGCATGTCCTGCGAGAAGAGCAGGTAATCGAGCCACTGGCCGCTGCGCTTCTCGTACAGCTCTGTCGTGGAGAAGCCGATATCGCCAGGCGTCGGCGGCATGATGCCGTCGAACGAAGGCAGCTCGGCTTCGGTCATGTTCCATCGCTCCTGCAGCTTGACGATGGAGCCGTGGCGCTTTTGCAGCCATTCGCGGTAAGCGGCCAGCTCAAAGCGGTCTCCGAGCGTGCTCGCGGCGTTCCACAGCTTGTTCGGATCGAACATCGTCGGCTCGTTGATGAGATCCCAGTGCACGTGGGCGGAATGCTTGTGACGCGTAACGATGGACGTGATGAACCGCTTCTGGGCTTCCACGCTGCGCGGATCGAGATAAGGATTCTCCCCTTCCCACAGCTCCGGCGTGAAGGCGAAGAAGTTGAAGACGACCTCGAGGCCGTGGCGCTTGGCCGTCAGGAACAGCGCATCGACGGCGCGCAGCATCTCTTCGCTGACATGGCCGTCCACGAAGGCCATCTTGCGGAGAGCCGTCCAGAGGCCGGTGCGGATCGTGTTGATGCCGGCCTTCGCCATCTGCGCCATGTCGCGGTTCCACACGGACGCGTTTGGCAGATGGAGGTATTTGCGCGCGACGTCGCTCGTCATGTAGGTCATGCCGACGATGGGCAGCGGCTTGCCTTCCTTGACGAAATAATCGCGGTTCACCGTAATCATCTCGCCCCGGCGCAGCAGCTCCTCGTCGCGTCCCCAAAAGCCCTGGGAAAGGCGGCGGATCTCGCCGCTCTGCTTGCCGGTCAGCTCCGCTTCGACGCTGTAGTAGCCCGGTTCCGCCTGGAACGGCAGCGGCACGCGCTCATAGTCGGCCAGCGCTCCGGAAGACAGCTCGAAGCCGCCTTCGGCTACGACGCGATCCCCTTGCCCTCCCTCAAGACGGACCTCATACCGCACGCTCCACTCGCTGTCCCCTTGCACGTTCAGCCGCTGGCGCTGGAACGTCAGCACCGGCTTCTCGCCGATCTCGAAGCAGGCGTAGTTCGGCTTGAGCCACCATTCCGTCACGCCGCTGACGGCGAATGCCGCCCAGCGGGCAAGCGCCTCGGCGCCTTTCCCGCCCTCCCAGAATGCCGCTCCGGCTTCGCGGTTCGCAAGGATCCAGCGTCCGCCGGCGAAGTCGCCCTTCGTATTCTCGATCAGCACGACGGGAGCGCAGCGCTCGCGGCCGTCCTTGTCGAGGCCGGTCAGCAGCGGATAAATATGGGCGTCCATCGGACCGCCCGAGCCGTTCTCGGCCGGATGGTCATGCGAGCGAGTCACATGAAGAGCCAGCCCGTAGGTCGGAGCAGGCGAGAAAAGCCCCTCGTCGCCGGACAGCAGCGGAATGGCGCGGGAGGATTTGAGCTCCGTCACCAGGCCGGTCTGGACTTCAAGCGCTTCATGGATGCCGATTGTTTGGTGATACGACGTCTGCTCCGCCTCGGGCAGCCAGCCCTCGGCTGTATGGAGAACGGGAATGCGCAGCGGTATGCCGCCGATCGTCACGAGACCTCCGCCGCGCTTCACATGCTCCAGCAGAGCCGGCCATGCCTGCTTGGGAAAGTACGGTCCATGCAGCATGACGAGCGCTTGCGGCCGTTCTTCCCTTAATTTGTCGGCCAGCTCGGCCGCTCCGGTCAGCGTGTCCTGCAAAGCGCCGAGGTCGGCGCTTCCAGGTCGAGGACCGGCAAAAGGAAATTCATTGTCATAGAAGGTCAGCCATTTTTTCATGATTGAGCACCCCGCGGTTTTGATTTATAATAGGTTTGTTAGGTTTGTTAGGCTAATAACCATCAGAAAGCAACCAAACTTTAGAGGGTGAAGGCTTTCATGTCAAGAGGAAAAAAAATCACGATGCAGCAGATCGCCGATCGGCTGCAAGTGTCCAAATATACCGTTTCCCAATCATTGTCCGGCAAGTCGGGCGTCAGCGAAGCGACGCGCCAGAAAGTGCTGGACACGGCCAAAGCGATGGGCTACAGCCCTCCAGAGGCGCGCCTTTCCCGCTCCGCGCCGCGCGCGGCGGAGTCGCCGGGCACGGCGGCCGGCATTCAGGCCATCGTCGATGGCGGGGAACAACGGGCGACAGATGCCCCCGGCCATGAGCGGTTCGTCGTCATATGGATGTCGCGGGGACATTTGGAAGAACCTATGTACTGGCAGCGCGTCCTGTCCGGCATCCAGGAAGGCTGCCGCTCGCGCGGCTGGGGAACCGTCGTCCTCTCTCCGATGGGTGAAGGCCGGCAGGAAGATATTTTGCCTCCCTATCTCAACCGTTCGCTGTGCGTCGGCGGTCTCGCTGTCGGAGCGTTTCCCCTGCGGCATCTCACCGCCATGAAAAGAACCGGGATTCCGGTCGTGCTCGTCGACCATCAGGAGCCGTTCTCCGGGCTCGACAGCGTCGCCAACGACAACATCGCCGCCGCGCGCATGATCGCCGGCGCCCTGCTCGACCATGGCTGCAGGCGCTTCATCTTTGTCGGAAGCGAGAAGTTCTCGGTCAGCTTCCGCGAGCGCTGGCTCGGGTGCCGCTCGGCGCTGGAGCAGATGTTCTCCCTGCGCAAGGCAGGCGAGCTGCGGCGATGGAATGTGCCTTACTCCAGGGAGTGGGAAGGCGATCTGGACGCGCGGCTCGGGAGGCTCAAGGAAGAGGACCTTCCCGACGCTTTCCTGTGCGCCAACGACGACATCGCGATTGCCCTGCTGAGCATGCTGCGCGCCCGCGGCGTGGCGGTGCCGGATCGCTGCCGCGTCGCCGGCATCGACAACATCGAAGGCTCGACGCGCAGCCAGCCGCCGCTGACGACGGTCGATCTCGGCAAGGAAGTGCTCGGCCAGAGAGCCGTCGAAGCTCT